>NC_014033.1:1315000-1972500 GCF_000025925.1 Xylanibacter ruminicola 23
AGCGTTAGGCAAATGCGTCGCCCAACGCGACCTCCTAATGTTTAAGCCATATTGCCTTTGCAAGTACAGTCAGGATTACAATTCCAAGCATCGCAATCACTCCAAGGATCGCAGTATTGCCGAAGTTCTTCTACTCTGTCTCCTCCAACAATGCCACCTAAAGCAGCATTCGTTAGACGATTTTCAAATGTAACATGTGCGTTACTTTTCTCAACGAAATCAATCTTTTTCATCTTATTGAAGTTGAATTAATAAATTACATTATGGTGAAGCATTTTAAGTCATAACACCACGATGACCCATATTTTGTGCACTAATATGCTTTATATGTTAAACAGTATTCTGCATAAGAAATCCCTTGGCCTCATCTGGTTTAGGACGATGATGTCGGTATAGTCGGTGGTGTAGTGACGGCGGTAGTTGCGTGTGCCGAAGAGGTTAGAGCATAAAAGTCCTGCCTCGAAGGTCTTGGCGCGATAGGATATGGAGAGATCGCTGAAATAATTGGTAGAAACGGATTTATCGTTACTATGATAGAGTTCATTCGTCCATTCTATCTGCCATTTGCCTGGCAATATGAACACTTTTAACTCATGGTTCCACGATTGAAGTGCATTTGTCATCGACTGGTGGCTGTAGTGGTAAGCAGACTCTTCCTCTATGGAGAGCCAGCGAGTAGGCTTCAATGAGAACCGCAGCGAGGCTCTACCGTTGCGGGTATGCTGACGAGCAAGAGAGTGATTGATCAGCAGGTCGTAATTGGTCCATGAGTAACTTCCGTTCAGTGTTATACTGAGCTTTGCCCAAAAGATGGATTTTCCCAAACTGCCAGAAAGGCTATAGGTCTCACGGTTCTGACGGAAATCGGTAGCCTGACGAATATAGACATTATTCACAAGATGACTCTGATAGATAACGGCATCACGCAGATTGCTGTAACCAGATGTGAATCTACTGAACATACCTGTCATCACATTACGATAGCCTAATCCTATATTTGCCGTTTGTCCCGTGGTGTTTTCAAACTGTCCTGAGCCTTGCTGACAAGAGATGTAATCGGTGTAATAAGGCTGACAGGTGATAGTGGTGATGTCGCTGGGAGTCCATCGGTAACTGTAACTGCCGCTGATCTCAAGTTTGGAAGTCAGACTGTAGCGGATGAAAAGGCGCGGCTCGGCAAGGAAATTCTGGCTGTTCTTCTTCTGATACTGACGCATGAGCCAACTAAGCCGCCCGTTCAGGCTGATGGTCCATGCTCCTTCACGATAACTGATTGACGGCTCCACGTATGGCAGGTATTCACTGTAGCGGTCTTTGTTGTTCAGTGTCAGCCACTGCGTTTTTGTTTCAAAACCTGCCTGCCATGTCACTTTTAACTGCTTGATGCTGTGTTGATAATAGGCGTATGCATTCCAATATAGCATTTGTTGAGTGATTTGCTGAGTGCTGTCATTGGTTAGAAGTAACGTGCCTGGCAGATAACTGTAACTAAACAATGAGGTGACGGAATAACTTTGCCCATTCTTCAGTTTATTGATGAGTTCGAGGTTATCCACGATGTATCGTTTGCGAGGCTCAACCCATTGAGGCGTCGGGCGTTCGTTTAATATTGAAAGTCCCTCATTCTTGTTAAAGTCAATATAGCCTTTTAGTGTGTTCGACAGATATTGTTTATCGTGGTTTGCCTTATAGAGCAGTTCTGCCTGCCATTCGCTACGGGTACTTGTTGCTGTCTGTTCCTCAGTGATAATGGCAGAGTCGGCATCCAGATAGACGGTCTGCCTGTCCTGTTGCTGTCGGCTCCGGTCATAAAGCCCTGTCACTTGCAGTTTCAGATCATCGTCCTTTTTCGTCTTGAACAGCCAGTTGGTGGCGGCAATATAGGTATCATTGAACTTGCTCCTTCTCGCATCGAGACTTGGTGCCCCCAGATTAATATTGTTCAATATACCATCCTCTGTAGGAGCAGTCTTGTCGAACTGCGTCAAATCGGCAACTTCGTGCTCAATATCCTTGCCAGTATTGTTGGCCTTTACCATCGAAATGCTCTGCTTTTTGCGTCCAAATACCATCTCCAGCCATTGAGCATCGCGCAACCAGTCGTCGCCATAACCTGTAGCCACATCTATCACACCCTGCCATACATTCTTAGCTTCGTCTTTCAGTACCAGATTGAGTGCAGCCTGTTCAGAGAACTTTATATCTTTGAGAACTTTCACGGGTTGATGATTCTCATATACCTGTACGCTCTTCACTTTGTCAGCTGAAAGGTTTTCACTCGCCATCGCATACTTACCACCCAGCAAGTCCATTCCTTCTATATAGAACTTGTTGATAGCCTTGCCCTGATACCTGATAGTACCTGATGGGAGAACTTCCAATCCCGGCATTTTAGCTATTACATCGGCTATCGAACGGTCCTGTTTCAGTTTAAAGGATTCTACGGAATAGGTCAGCGTGTCGCCTTGCTCGCGGATGCGCTGTGGCGTTACTTTCACTTCCTTTAAGGCAATGGCCTGTTCTTGCATCTTGATGGTCTGGCCATTCTTATAATCTTTCAGCGGAATCACCACCTTGCCAAAGCCCATCATCAGAAACTCAACACTCTTCGCCTCTTTCCCTTGCGGAATGGTCAACGAGAAATGTCCATCCTGCCTAGCCCTTGCAAATGCAACGACAGAGCCGCCATCCCCTTTTGCCACGACGGAGGCAGACACAAGCGGTTTCCCACTCTTGTCCGTCACCCGCCCTGTGAAGGTCTGCGCTTTACCAGTGAGAGAGACTAATATAATAAGGTATAGCAGCAAACGCTTCATTTTTTCTTTTTAGTAGAACTTTTCTTCTGCGGATATTTCTTCTTGACATTAACACCTGGGAACTTCTCGTAGAGGATACGTGTCTTGGGAACTATCTTAACTTCATTTCCCTGAGGATCCCACATCCTTGTTACCTGCCCCGACATTCCTGTCATTTGAGAAAAATGAGCAGAAGGATCCCAATACTCCAACATCATAATTTCAGCAACACGTTCTGGCATATATGTGTCAATGACACCTGATTTCGGTGTCTTCATTTTAATATCATGCCCATCACCTTTCTCTATACCGATACAATTGAAACGGAAACAGCCTTCTGAATCAGATGCGTATAGTATCAAACCCGGCAAGCCGCAAAATTTCCACGGACCATCACTATATGGCAAGCCAAGTGTGTACCATACCGTCCATGTTCTACCTCTGAATGTGGTAATAGCTTTGTGGCAAGTATATTCGCATACAATGGTATCACCCTCTTGGAGTTGCCAATCAAACAGCCCATCAATCTTATCGCGACAAGAAATCCAGCCAGGCATGTGAACAAATTGCATATAGCCACTTTTGGGGGTGTTTTTAAACACTTCATCCCGCATAGAAGCATAACCAACATAAGGATTCTTAACCCTTTTGCTAACAACGTCACTTTTGTTTTTTGCCAGGAACTCGCCAATAACACTGACAAATTGCGATGAATTTTCCCCAATATCCAAACGCATCAAGTCTTTCTCCTGTTTGGGTTCTTCCTCAAACTTTTGATAATAAACATCATAAGTCACTGATAGAATAGTAGAATTACTTGCATGACTATTCATCATTATCAGATATGAAGGAATAGTCATTTTTAATATAATGTTAAAAAAAGGATTCATACGCATACAATCGCCTCTTTAATGAGAGTATGCCAACTAAATAGGCATACTCTCATTTGTTTAACAGGTAATAAATGCCCAATCGCCATAAGCATCATTTAAAACCTCAACAGCATCATCAACAGATACAGCTGATTCCATTACAATCTCTTTGGACCAGCCGCTTTCAACGTCAAGGACAACGCATTTGATTTTTCTTCCACCATTCACATTGTTCATCTGAGCCTTGCTCATTTTGAACATTTCTAAATTTGTTTTGTTCATCTTGAAAAAAAATTAATTAAACTTAATTTGTTAACTCTCATAGGTGAAAATTAAGGTCATATCACCAAATTGACCCATATTTTGTGCACTAATATGTTAATTACGAAGATTCCTATGGAACAGATACTTGAGAGGTCCTATTATCCTTTCTGCTACACTAAGGTCATCGGTGATAATCTCCCCAACTCCAGAAAGGTCGCCAGTCTGACGAATTGCCTTGCCGTATGATGTCGTTTGGCTATTCTGTAGTTCAAAGGTCGCTGTATAGATGTCCTCATCGGGCATCAGTGCAACAGAAGTTATACACCCAGTCAGAAAACCATACTCCAAATAGGGATAACCATCTAGTTGAATATTGACCCGCTGACCTATCTTTACCTTGCCAGAACCTGCAACAGGAATCTTTGCCTTGCCTATTGATTGTTCCTTGCTGCTGCTGATAACGGAAAACGCCTTGTCGCTGGAAGTGATGTTCTGGTTTATCTTCCACAGGTTGTTATATGACACGAATCCTTCTATAGGACTCTGAAGCAGATATGTCTGTTTCCACTCTCTAATAGCCGTCCTTGTGCCCTCCCATGCTGACCAAAGTATAGTCTCCTGCTGTTGTCGTTCCTGTTCTTTTTGCAGCTTCAGTTCTGAGATGGTGTTATATATTTGTGCCATTTGGATTTTGGCATTAGCCAACGATGAGCGTATCTGTTCGGCAGACATATTACTGCTAAGTAAGGATTGTTCGGTAGATTCCAAGTCAGAAGTGGAAGTTAGTCCTTTGTCGTGGAGAGTCTTTTCCCGTTGATAGTTTTCGTTACTTAGGAATTTTATACGTTGGCTATAGCAAACCAGTTTCTCAATGGATTCTACATATTCCGAGTAAGGCCTTAGCTGTGCTTCCTCTGCGGCAATGCGCTGGTCATAGAGATTCTTATTCACAAAATTATTATAATCAGTGATTGCCTTGGCTAATGTCGTATAAGTACTCTGGATACTGCCGAGATGTGCATCATCAAGATGGAGGTTTATTCCTTCTCCATTTTCGAACAGTACGGACAATATGGAGTCAAGTTTCAGCACATCCTGAGTATTGGCAGGATTTTCTATCACCGCTATCACATCACCAGCATTGACATGTTGTCCGTCTTGGGCGTACAACTCTTGCAATCTGCCAGATGTTTTAGCCACAATCCATACAGGCGGCTCTGTTTTTGTGATTGTAACAGTGCAGGTAATCGTATCTGGGTATTTAAATATAAAGCATCCGATGAACAGAACCAGCAATATACCGCCAATCACTGACGAGCCAACGCTCAGCAGTGTATGGGGAGGTGTTGACAGGATCTCCTGTACGTCCTCACTTCTTATAATACTATCCTTATTTCTCTTGGGCATCGTGCATTATACATTTAATTGGTTCTTGACTAAAGTGTAATATACCCCATGACGGCAAATCAGTTCTTCGTGGGTGCCCTGCTCGCAAATCTTTCCTCCTTGTAGCACCACGATTTTATCGGCATCTCTCACTGTGCTCAGACGATGGGCGATGACTATAGCTGTCCTGCCTTGCATAAAACGGTTGAGCTTTTCCATTATCAGGTACTCGTTATTGGCATCAAGCGAGTTTGTGGCCTCATCCATAAAGATGAACTCAGGATTCTTATAGACGGCGCGAGCTATAAGGATACGCTGTTTTTGGCCCATGCTTAGTCCATGGCCCTCAGCTCCTATCTTTGTATTATAGCCTAATGGCAAATCCTCGATGAAATCTCTGATGTTGGCTGTTTCTGCTGCTTCACGCATTCTGTCTTCATCAATCCGCTCTTCTCCTGGGGCGATATTTCGGGCTATAGTGTCTGAGAAGATGAATCCGTCCTGCATCACTGTACCGCAGTGCTTACGCCACTCCCGTTTGTCATAGTTGGCAATATCCGAACAGCCCAACACTACTTTCCCCTTGTCTGGTTCATAGAAACCTAATATCATCTTAAGCAGTGTGGTTTTTCCGCTGCCACTAAGACCTACTATGGCAGTTGTCTTACCTTTAGGAATTGCCAGGTTTATGTCATCAAGTGTAGGCACCTCGTTGAGTTTGTCGTATCTGAATGTCAGATGTTCTATCCTAATGTCTGCATTCTTGATATCTGTAATCTTGGTCTTGCCTGCAGGGCGTTCGTCGTCTCTGTTATAGATTTCCTGTAGTCGGTCTAAACTCAATTTGGCATCCTGATATTGACGGACAAAACCTATCAGTTGGTCAACAGGACTATTCAATTGTCCAATGATATATTGGATGGAAAGCATCATGCCAAGAGTGATGTTTCCTTTTATAACCAATGCCGCAACAAGGGCTGTAATAATAGCATTTTTCATCTGATTTATCAACACGCCACCCGACTGCTGGTATTGTGACAGGGCTAGCCCTTTGACGGTAATCCTGTATTTTCGAGCCTGTATATGCTCCCATTCCCAGCGTTTCTGCTGTTCGCAGGCATTTAGTTTGATTTCCTGCATGCCACTCACCAGTTGCACCATATTACTTTGATTGGCCGAATTTTGTGCAAACATCTTATGGTCGAGAACAGCCCTCCGTTTCATGAAACCCCATACCCAGGCAATATATAAGCCACTACCGATAAAGAATATAAAGAATATCATCCAGTTATAGAATAGGATGACCAGTCCAAAAATGATGATGTTGACAATGGAGAAGAGTGTTGACAGACTGGTACTGGTCAAAAACTCTTGTATTCTAGTATGATCATTGATGCGCTGAAGAATGTCGCCCGTCATCTTCGTGTCAAAATAGGCGATGGATAGGCGCATTAGTTTGGCCAGATAGTCAGATATCAGCGAGATATTCACCCTCATGCCGATATGAAGCAATATCCAGCCTCGGATAAACTCCACAGATGTGCTACTGATAACGAGCACCATTTGGGCTATCAGCACTAAATAAATATAGCCTAAATTCTGATTGGTAATACCGAAGTCAACGATAGACTGTGTGAGAAATGGCAGGATAAGCTGTATCAACGAGCCTGTAGCTAATCCGATAAAGAGTTGTAGAATCAGTTTCTTATATGGTCGAAGATACTCAAACAGGAACAGCATGCTTCGCTTATTCTTTTTGTCATCGTCTTCATCTGAATGACTATAGAAATCTGGTGTTGGCTCCAGACAGAGCACAACACCTTCATCTTCGCCATCATTTCTGCCAGATAGCCAACATCTTTTAAATTCCTCTTCTGTATATGTTACTTTACTGCCTGCAGGATCTGCAACATGAAACAAGTGTCCATTCTTATTTTTTTCTATCCGATAGAGTACCACGAAGTGGTTCTGGTTCCAGTGGATGATGCAAGGCAGGGGCACATCCTCTATCAGCCGTGAAATAGGAATACGTAGCCCTATGGTATGCATTCCTAGTTTCTCTGCGGCTTCACTGATACCCAGCATCGACACCCCCAGTCGGGAGATAAAACAGTTCTCCCGCAGATATTGCAGGGAATACCGCCTGCCATAGAATGCGGCTACCATCCTTAAACAGGTCGGGCCGCAATCCATGGCATCATGCTGGGTATAGATAGGGAAAGACTTCATGATTTTAAAATGTATTTCAGATCCCCTATATCATAGACCTCCGGCAATTCATGACCATCTACAACAATTGTCGGAGTTCTTACTATTTGATTCCTCTCACAATAAAGTCTAACCTCTGGGGCTTTTGCTGCTAATGATACAATTTTGACTCTGGCTATTTGGCTTAATTGGGAAATGGCTGCCTCAACAGTTTTGCATTTTTTGCATTGGGGGTGAACAAAAACGGTTATTGTATCTGTTCCATTTATCCCACTGCATTCTGCATAATTGTCACTAATTTCTTCAAGTTCTCTTTCCTGCGACAATAGCCATTCAAAGAGTCCCCTTCTATACAGCACCGACAAACGATTCCTCAATGAATATGTCTGCCGAGAAAGACTCACGTTGCGGACTGTAAAAGACCATATCAAATAAGATATTAAAACAGAGAATATAAAAATATAGGGGGTGCCAACCTTTGGTAATGGTGCATTAGTGGTTATAAGAATGGTGTCTAACCATGTAATTAGGTTGACTGACATACAGTACAAGCAAACCTTGTGGATGACAGTTATTTGATACACTACCGAATAGACTGTAAAACAACAGCCAATTATTAGGAGTATCAGTGAAAATGTCTGCCATCCGTTGTTAGAAATCAATACAAGGAACAGTTGAGTAGAAAAGAAGAAAAAGCCCAAGTCGCTCAATCGAAGAAATCTCCAAAATCTGCTACCCTTGGAATCAAGTACACTTTGACAATCTATGAAACGTCCGATTTTACAGTATCTTCCTGTGGAATTACTTTCAGAATAATCCTTTCTGAGTAAAGAAATCGAAACCCAGATGCCAATGAGAGACAAAAACACATGACTCATAGTGAAAAGGTTTGGTTGTAATAACATCGCAAATGCGACGACTATGGCAGAGAAAATTAGCTCTAGGTGACTATTGCATATGTTATCAATGGCATCACGTAGCCATACATAGTTATATATAGGTGTGGCATTAGTTTTTTTAGCGGCTAATACTACACCGTCCCATTTGGGCAAAGCCTTTTCTTTTTCATTGTCATTTGTAATGATTGCAAACCCCTCCTTACTATTTGAAAGCACCATCAAGTATGGATAGTCCAACTCCTTTAGATATTCTTTAGGAAGTTGATAGACACTATTGTCAATGTGCAATGAATCAAGTGAATCGCTTATTCCTCTAAGTGTTGTACCAACTGGAGTGTCAAGCAATTTTCGGACTACAGAGTAAGGCACCTTAATGCCTAAACTCTGTAGAAATTGGTGTAATGCCCATTGTACTTGATTCATCCGTAATGCGTTAAAGGTTAATGTAACCGTAGAAACAATAACAGCCACGAACAATCTGGAGTTCATACTCCCCAGAGAGATATGACGGCAACGTTAAACTTGTGGTCTCGTCAGTTATAACCACCATGTATTCCACATCGCCGTCTTCGTTTAGTAACCGGAGAATGCAGCCATCACAAGATGTAGCAAAAATCAAATTGTGCCCTTCAAGACTGACAGAAGGAATTACAACAGGACTTCTCTTAATTGGCTTTTGATCTTCTGTCGGGTCTGTAAGTGATACCTGAAGAAACACTTCATCACATACGTGTTGCACTTTGGCATCAGATAAAGATGCCGATAAAATCAATACTAAAGCTAAAATACTTCTTTTCATTTCCTTTGCATATTTGTATTTTTCTGCAAAGGTATCTCAACATAATTATTCAACCAAAAATCTGAGGCTTTTTCGTTTCGTCAAAATTCGTTGAGAAAGAAATTGCCCCCCCCCTAAAACCTATTATAACACAATGAGTTACAAAAAATATTCGTCAAAATTCGTCAAGAGCGATGAAGCCTATTTATGAGGTTATTTTTAAGCGAATGAGCATCTTTCTTTCCATAAAGTTTTTCATTAGCACGTGATTTTGCATTCGATACCGTTGAGGCAAAAGAATCTGTCATAAGTGATATGTTCTTTTCTTGGATATCAAGAATAAGAAGAATGCATATGCGCTGTTCTAATTGTGATAAAGATCTACCTTGTCCAAAAGACTTATATGTAACTGGGATGTCTTTGCTAAATTGAGATATCAATAAGTTCCATTCAGTCCCTGTTGGCTTAATTCTTTCAGATTTGCTGGTTGCTTTCTTAATAAACTGTTGTGCGATGGCACTACCGAGAAAATTTTCAAGATTATCAATACGTGTGATGTCATTTGCATCCTTTTTATTGTTGTTCTTAGCCTCCAGGAATTCTATTCTTTTTGACAACTCAATCTCTTGTTTTTCTTTAATCGCTATTATACTCTCATAGTCTTTTTCCTTTAATATCCTTAATTCCTCCTGAATAGCATTTCTTTGGGATTTTGCACTATTAAGTGTTTCTTCTAATTCGGCTATTCTTGCCTTTTTTTCTTCCTGATTCTTTCTATACAGCCAAACAACGACAATAATAACTATTAATAAAACTATTGTTGCAAACGAGATAAGACTAAGCAGATATAGTCTATCTTGAGCCTTTTCTCTTTCTTGTTCAGCCTCTTTTTGACTTCGGCTGTAGTTATAAAGAGAAGACATCTGGTGAATTGCGTCTGTCTGCATCTTATTATGCAAAGAGTCTTGTGCTGCCTCATATAAGCGGGAAAAACAATTCACAGAATCAATATTATGTTTTTCTCTATATATGGATAGTAATCCTTTGTATCCTTCTGAAAGATATCCATATTTGATGGCTTTACGGAAATAATATTCTGCAGAACCAAGTTGGTTGATAGCAAGTTCATATAGGCCTTTTGTATAATAGTAATGTTCACGGCCTTTGGCTATATTCCCATACTCGTCAAACAATCCAGACTCTTTTTCGAATATATCCATCGCATGTTTTGCCTTGGTCAAATCACCACGTTCTAAATAAATAGATATTGAAACGACTAATGCATCCGCAGCTTCTTGGTGTTCCCCCAACTGTTTCAATGACGAGTATGTATTATTTATTAGATTTAGCACACTATCCTTTTTGTTAAGAAGATAATAAGGCCTTATAAGCTGCTCTGTTTCCATAATATAATCTTTAAGATTCCCATTCCTACGAATATACTCAACATAATGCCTCAACGCCCATATCTCATCATGAGGAAGATTCTGCTTATGGAATATTCGGGACATTTGTCCATACACGACTGTTAAAGTTCTAAAATCACAAGATGTATTGGTCGTGTCAGCCATAGAAATGGCATCATAATAAGCTTGTAATGCCTCTGGTGCCTCTTCCATATCGCTATAAGCCCGTCCTAACAGATAATATGCAAGCATTATTTCATTGGCATTTCCGTTGTCTTTATAATAAGCAACAACATCTTTGATAATCGAATCTGATGTGAATTTTATACCCGATTTATTTTCAGCCTTTAGTCTTATGAGTTCATAATGCATCCTGTCACCTTTTCCCCATTCATTCTTGTCAGTATCGAACTTACTTAGCAACGTAAGTGCGGAGTCTGGGTTATCATCGGCAATTTTACTGATCTCATCTAATTGCGCCATCATCTTTCTGCCATTGCAACTACACAATGCAGCAATCACTATACCTAAATATATAAATGTCAGTTTCTTCATCTTTTGTCAAACCATTAAGTAATATCCATTTGCTATCTTCTGATATTATTGAGTGCAAAGGTACAAAAAAGAATCGGAAAAATTTGTTTTTTCACTTTTATTTAACGGTTCTGACATAATAAAGTGTCCACAGAATTTGGTTATTTCAACAATTCTTCTTACCTTTGCAGCGATGAAGGGTCATTAAAACGGCTGGTGGCTCGGAGTCACGGGTTCTTTGAAAGCAATTCAATGCAGAACGTGGAATTGAGAACGGTCTCCAAATCGTAACCCGCGACATTTCCCAATCCCCCGAACTGCCTTTATACAAAGAAAGATTGCTTTTTCTATCCAAAATTAATAAATAATTTTGGCACTAACCACACTAATCCCATTTATTTTATGAAAAATCGCGTAATTAGTGCCATAAATCAATCCTTTACCTGCTTTTTCGAGGTCATGATGTTCAAAACCATGTCATCGGTTTTACACATGGCCTCGGCACCAATGCTGGTAAGATTGTGGATGCTCTTGTCAACACAGTCGTCCACGATACCTTCGTCCTGCGATACGCATTTGCCCTCCATAGCCAGCAGTGCTGACAGCAAAGCCGTGCTGACGCCACTGGTAATCTTCAACGAGCACGATGGTTTGGCACCATCACAGATCATACCCGTCAGATTGGCAATCATATTCTTTACAGCATAGCAGATACGCTCGTAGTCGCCTCCCATCAGGTAGGTAATGCCACAACTTGAACCTATCGAGGCTACCACACAACCGCAGAGTGCCGACAGCTTTCCAAGACTCTGTTTGATATAGATGGCCGTCAAATGACTCAGCATCAGGGCACGCAGCAGTTCCTCCTCCGTATTCTCGTTTTCTTTGGCATACACACATACGGGGTTTGTGGCACAGATGCCCTGATTACCCGAACCTGAGTTACTCATCACGGGGATCATGGCGCCACCCATACGGGCATCACAAGCCGAAGCTGTTCGCGAAATAATGTGCGAATAGATGCTGTTACCGAAGATGCCTTTGGCCAGCGGACGATCGATGGTCTTACCCAGATTATGACCGTGGTTGCCCTTCAGCGCTTCGCGGGCAGCATTCATATTGTAGGTGCGTGCCTCCTCAATAAAACGTATCTCGTCCAAAGGAGCGGTAGTTGCAAAGTCGTACACCAGTCGCATGTTCAGTGCTATCTCGTCATCTTCATCGCTCGCCGCAGTCCTGGCGTAACTGGCATCACCCGAAACAAAATGGGTATGACTGCCTGCGATGATAGCCGTTTCCTGTCGGTCGCCTGCCGATGCAATAATCTCAATGTACAGTTTGTCGCACTTTCCATCCTTTAACCGGATGTCAATTCTATCCTCCGTGATATATTGTTTGCCCTCTTCAAGTGCCTCAGGAGTAAGGTCCTTCAGCACCTCCAACTGGTATTCGCTCTTGCCTATGAGCGCACCCAGGGCGATGGCAATGGGAAGTCCTATCATACCTGTGCCTGGAATACCAACACCCATAGCATTCTTTAGGATATTGGCACTCAGCAGTGCCACAATCTTTTCTGGTTTACAGCCTAACTGCTCTTTAGCTTTTGCCGTACACAGTGCCACCGCCATCGGTTCGGTACACCCGATAGCAGGCACCACCTCTTTATGCACCAAAGCTATTATCTGTTCGCGTATATCTTTACTTATCATAGATTTTTAATAATTTGGTTGCAAAGATACGAAAAAATCCCAAAGCATGTTAATTCTGCCTTGGGATTTATGATTTATTTATCGTTTATATTATCGAAGCAAGTGCCACTACCTTCCGTTTGGTTTCCTCGGTCTTCTGCTCGTCAATCTTGGCAGTAACAAAGCCCATGTTCTCTACCTTCCAGTAGTTGCAGATATCGCGGAACTCGGCTTTAGCACCATCATATACACCAGGCGAGTACGACGATATCAGCAGCGCCATCTTCCTCACGTTGGCTGGCTTGTTTACGCAGTACATGCGCTGGATAGCAGCCTGAATCTGTGCACAGATTGTAAAGTAGTAGATGGGTGCAGCCAGTACAATTACCTCGGCCTCGTTCATCATGGGACAGAGTTCCTGCATGTCGTCCTTCTGGATGCAGGTGCCGTTGCCCTTCGTATGACAGTACTCGCATGCCAAGCAGCCTGCAATCTTCTTTTTAGCTACGTTCACCAGTGTCACCTCATGACCTGCTGCCTCGGCAGCCTTCTTGTACTCTTCCGCCATCCAAGCGGTGTTTCCATTAGCTCTTGGAGAGCCTTGTAAAATCAAAACCTTCATAATCGTAATTGTTTAGTTATTATAATATTGTCGCAAAGTTACAGCACAACTTCCATGGTTATTTTCTGTACTTTCATGCCCATGTTTTTGTAGAAGGATAATGCGGCATCGTTGCCATCCCATACATTCAGGGTGATGTTGTTACAACCAATCGATGCGGCGTAATCGCGCACGTATTCGTACAAGGCCTTGCCCACATGCTGGCCGCGTGCATTTTCATCTACACAGATGTCATCTATATACAGTGTTTTGATGTCCTGCAGCAACTTGTCGCCCTTTACTTCGTTTACCATGCAAAAAGCATGACCTAACACTCCCCCATCTTCGAAAACAAAGATAGGTTTGCTATCATCACCCATCAAGGCCTCCAGCTCCTGCTCGTTATACTTGGTGGTATAAGGCTTAAACAAGTCGGGGCGCAACACATGGTGCACCATGTTTACCTGATGCAACAGTTCAATAATACCTGGTATATCTTTTAATTCTGCTCTTCTAATCATCGTTTAAATTAATTAATTATTTAGCTAACTCTTTTTGCATCTCCAGTCCTATCTTGTTCCAATAAGGTAGGTGCTACTTTCGTCCCTTGAACGTATAACCAATACCTTCAACCGCTGTGCGGATGGCCTCTTCGGTGGCAGTACCTTTGATAGTAAGGGTGTTGGCAGATGCACTGGCCTTAGCTTTCTCAACGCCAGGCAAATCCTCAACGGCACGAACCACGGCAGCCTCGCAATGACTGCAATGCATGTCCTCAACGCGATAGATGGTTACATCGGGGGCTAACGTTTTTTTGGTGGTAAACTTGCTAAAAAACTTCATCATAAGCGCAAATATAATTAATAATGTTAATACTGTGGCACAAACAATCTTGAACACACTTGGCATAGCCGATTCATTCATGCAACAAGCATCCTGAACGGCAACGGCAAAGTCGAGCCCCGTAGCATTGAGCAGCAGGCCGAAGAGAACGGCAAAGCCTACGATGGTCATCAGATAAATCGATGTAAAACGGCGCCCCATCGACTTATGAACCACCAGGATTGATGCGAGATTAACGGCAGGCCCTGCCATCAGCATCACTAATGCTGCACCAGGCGAGAGCCCCTTCATCATCAGCGCGGCTGCCACGGGGATGCTACCCGTAGAACAGATATACATCGGCACTGCAATGATCAGAATCACCAGCATCTGCAACAATGGCTGACTGCCGAAACTGAGGAAAAACTCATCAGGCACAGCCACCTGAATCAGCGCTGCTACTATCAGTCCGATAAGCAGTCGCAGACCGATGTCGCGAAGCATATCGTAATAGGCATATCGCAGAACACGCCAAATTCTGTTTCCACTTTCCACCTCACACGAACAGTTGTCGATGCTGGAGATATCATCTTCGCGAACCAGTCGGTTCACCAGCAGTCCACCACAAACACCGGTGATAAGTGCAGCCACAGGACGGATAATGGCAAAGCCAAGTCCCATCAGCGAGAATGTGGCCAAAATGGAGTCGATACCCGTCTGTGGTGTGGCAATCAAGAACGAGGCAATGGCTCCCTTCGAAGCCTTCTCGTTCCTCAAACCAATAGCAGTTGGGATTACTCCGCACGAACACAACGGCAGTGGCACACCTAACAGCGCCGCCCAAAGCACCGAAAACTTATTGTTACGCGAAAGATAATTTGCATAAAACCTCTGCGGCACGAACACGTGCAGCACGCCTGCGATGAAGAATCCCAACAGCAGGTAGGGAGCCATCTCGCAAACTACATTCAAAAGCGATATAAAGAAACTCTGTAAATCCATCTATCAATATTACGGAAAGTGCTATTCACTATAGTTATGATCCACTACGACAACCACTTGCTGGTCGGGCACTAACGGCTGAAGTTCTGCGGTAAGCTGACTGATAAAGGCTGCCTCGTCGTGGACGGAGATATCAGGCACAACATCTACAGACAGATACTTCCTTTTCTCTGAATAGTAGAAGCCATGCACCTGTACGATGTCCTTGTGGGCTGCAAGGGTCTGTGTCACCGTTGCCTGCAACTCGGCCCGCTTGTTATCGCCCGTAGCGATGGCATATACGCCAACAGTCATGATAATACCATGCTTCACATACATCTGCGTAGAAATCCGTCGTGTCAGTCCGTGAATCTCATGGGCTGTCATCGTATCATAAACGTTGATGTGCAGCGAACCAATCTTTACGTCTGGACCGTAGTTATGCAGTATCAGGTCGAAGACACCATGAACTCCCTCAAAGTCTGCGACCTCCTTCTGAATCTGTTTGGCGAAATCTGCCGAAATGCTCGTTCCCAGCAGTTCGTTGACAGGCGAAGCCAGCATCTCGATACCAGCCTTGATAATCACAACCGAAATCAGTGCACCCAGAATACCATCCAGCGATACACCCCACAGCAGCATAACACCAGCCGAGATAAGCGTTGCCAGCGTGATAACGGCATCGAACAGCGCATCAGAGCCGGAGGCAATCAGCGCATCGCTCTTCAGTTGTTCGCCCTTCTTCTTCACATACTGGCCGAGGATGAGTTTTACCACAATGGCCACCACAATAACCACCAGTGTCGTCGTAGTGTATTCTGGCTCCGTAGGGTCGAAGATTTTCTTCACCGACTCGATGAGCGAGGTGATACCTGCCGACAGAACAATAACGGCAATGATGATGGCGCTGAAATACTCGATGCGGCCAAAACCAAAGGGATGCTTTCTGTCGGCAGGACGCTGCGAGAGCTTGGTGCCTACGATGGTGATGACACTCGACAGTGCATCGCTCAGATTGTTCACGGCATCCATCACAATAGCTACACTACTGGCCAGTATTCCTACAGCGGCCTTAAAGCCAGCCAACAGCACGTTGGCTACAATACCAATCCAACTGGTACGGATGATTTCTTGACTACGATCCATTGTATCTTGTATTAAAGTCCAGTATGTGTGGGATTAATCTTTTTGATGATTCGGGCAGGATTACCGCCGACGACCACATTGTCAGGTACATCCTTTGTGACGACAGCACCAGCGGCAATGACGGCATTCCTACCGATGGTTACGCCTGGACAGATGATGGCTCCGATACAGATCCATGCATTCTCTTTGATGGTCACCTGTCCGAAATGAAACAGGTTGTGACGATCATAGAGATCGTGATCCACCGTTGCAATCTTAACTTCGGGGCCAATCAGTACGTTGTCCTCTATCACCACCTTCCCAGGCGAGAGAATGGTGGCACCTTTGTTGATAGTGACATTCTTGCCGATTGTCATCCGACATCCGCAGTCGCAATAGAATGGGGAGACGATAGCGACACTATCATCAATCTTGCACTGGAACAGTTCTTCCAACAGTCCCTTATAATCAGGATCAGTGGGCTTTTTGGCAGAGATTTTCAGGCACAGCTCATGACTTCTTATCATCTCACCCTCCACGTTGCGCATACGAGGGTCGTTCTTGTAGCCAGAACCCGTAGCATCTATGATATCAAACATACCTTATTGTTTTTATTATTTGGCAAATATACGAATAAGTGATAACAAAATGGTATTAATTAACATTATTTAGGATATGCCAGGTACCAGGTCCCTGACATATACGAGAAGAAAATCCCAAGGCAAAAACGCTATGCCTTGGGATTTAATGATTTTTATTTACTTGGGCTGAAGGTCGGCGTACTCCTGGGTTACGTTCTCGATGCACGGGCAGGCCTTTTGCGGATTAAGATCGTGGTGCCCCACGATAACCGCACGGGGATAGCGGCGATGCAAATCTGCCAGTAGTGTGCGCAGAGCCGCCTTCTGTTCCGGTGTACGCGTATCAGCGGGTTGTCCGCGGGCATTCAGTCCTCCTTCGTAGCACACACCGATGGAGTACTTGTTATGGTTCATGCAGTGAGCCCCAGCCAGCCATTCCGGTCTACCCTGCTCTATCTCTCCGTTACGACGGACCACGTAATGGTAGCCAATGCCGAGTTTAAAACCTCGCTGGCGATGCCATGTATCTATCTGGGCTGCCGATGAAGTCTGCAAGGGTTTCACTGCCGAACAATGAAGAACAATCATTGTTATCGACCGCATGACTGTACAGCAATAGTTCCCAGAACTGTTGTAATCACTGTTGCTGCAAATCGCAACCACTTAGCTACTCTATTCCAATTTACTTTTATCATAAAATTACTACAAATTATTAATTAATTATTTTTCCCAACCTCCTTAGTCCTCCTTATCTTAAGGAGTTTTCCATCACCCCCTAGCCCCCTCTTCATAAGATGGGGTCTCGACTCTTTTCCCCACCCCTTTCCCTATCCCAGGAAAAGGGGCTTTAGTTGATTCCGAGGGAAAACCCTCTCCATCAAAGTTTTGGTATGGCTCTCCAGCCTTTGCCCCTTCGGGGTTCGCCATATTTTGCTTAATGGGGGCCAGCCCCCAAACCCCTTATAATCTATACCATGTTCAAGCACCGAGGGTATTAGGGGCGAGCAGCCCCTATTAGACAATATAGGCCGAAGTCCCGGCCTGCCAAAACATAGCATGGATTTGGGTTTCCCCAAATTCAGGATTTAAGTCCCTTGCCAAAGATTGGCGAGGGGTTTGGGGAGTGGTTTGAAGCCCTCCTTAGGATGAAGGAGGGTTGGGTGGTTGTGACCCCTGCAGGGGGTACCCTGCTAACTTAATCACCAATAGGCTCGTGACTTGAGTTACCGCCTCCACCGGTATTACCACCTGAGGTATTACCGCTGCCACCGGTATTGCCACCGCCATTACCAGTAGATGGTGATTCGCTCTCGGTGTTCATGGAGTTATCATGTGTCTCCTCGAACACCACATCCTTCAGCAGGGAGATGGCCGTAACATACTTCTGCTTAACGGTGCCATCCGTGCGCTTCTGCTGACCAACCACAACACGCTCTGTCTCAGGCTGGAACAGGATGCGACGTGTAGTGATGGTTGAAGCCGAACACTCATCAGCCTTTGCCACACCGATGCTCGAGAAACCAACCTTCAGGATACCGATGCCCTCCAGCTTAATCTTCTGTCCCATCTCAAAGAAATGCTTCATGGCCTCGCCCAGCTCCTGCAGCACAGCCTTGATATCGCTCTTCTTAACCGAGGCCTGACGCTGGATAAAATCAGCAATCTCGTCGGTACCCACAAAATGGTTGTCGTAAACTGCAGTGGCAAAATACTTACCGTAAGCCTTCGCATTGGCGCGGTTGTTGTTCTTAAGTTTAATAAACTTCTGACTCATTTTTAATGTTTAATCTTTAATGTTTAATGTTCTCGGCAGCCGAGGTAGGTTGTGGGTTGCTCAGATAGTCTGTGTGTGCTATCCGGATAGTCTTTACCAGGTGTTCGGATAATCCCTATAGGGGTATGGAGATAATCTGAACGAGTGGTTCGTGACGTCTGAGCGAGGCATAAGTGCCATCCCCACGGCTCATCTTGCTTACCGCTTACAAAGATACCACATTTCGGAGAGCGTTTTGTCTGCATATTCAGCACTATCCGTACAATCGGCAGATTCTGCATTAATTTAACATTCATTCAAATAAAATCGATTTTTTTCTTTGTTGCTATCATAATTAATCGTATATTTGCGCAATATAACCATCTTACTCTATTAATTATTTTACAATCTATGGTGACATTCTTGGTTATTTTACAACTGTTTATCGTATTGGCCCTTATATTTATCGGCGCCAGGGTTGGTGGAATCGGACTGGGCATCTACGGTATGGTGGGTGTGTTCATACTCGTGTTTATCTTCGGCATGCATCCCGGCAAGGTACCCATTGATGTGATGCTGATCATAGCATCGGTAATTACGGCTACGGCGGCGCTGCAGGCTGCTGGTGGCTTGGATTACATGGTAGGATTGGCAGCCAGGTTCCTGCGTAAGCACCCTACACACATTACTTATTATGGTCCGCTCACCACCTGGTTGTTCTGCTTGGTAGCAGGCACAGCCCATACCTCTTACTCGCTGCTGCCTATTATCTCGGAGATTGCCAAGAATTCTAAGATACGTCCGGAGCGCCCCATGACGGTGGCCACCATCGCGGCCTCGTTAGGTATCACAGGTTCGCCCATGTCGGCGGCTACGGCAGCTGTTATATCCACCGACCTGCTTGGCGGACAGGGCATAGAACTGAAGGATATCCTGCTGGTGTGTATCCCAGCCTCGCTGATAGCCATCCTGGTGGCTTCGTTTGTGCAGAACCGTGTGGGCAAGGAACTTGAAGATGATCCCGAATACCAGCGCCGTGTACGTGAAGGACTGATTGACCCGGAAGCCGAAGCCATGGCGATGGCACAGATGGAGCAGAGTCCCAATCCACGTGCCAAGTGGAGTGTGCTGGCATTCCTGTTGGGCGTTGTGCTAGTGATTGTTTTTGGTAGCGCTCCTTCGCTGCGTCCATCGTTCGAGGTTGACGGCGTGGTTACCCAGCTATCGATGCCTGAGACCATCGAGATACTGATGATGTCGATGGCAGCAGTGATTCTGCTGGTTGGTAAGGCCAGTGTGAAGCAGGCTGTGAGCGGCAATATATTCAGTGCAGGTATGAATGCCATGATAGCCATCTTTGGTATTGCCTGGATGGGCGACACCTTCTTTAATGGCAACCTGGAGTTCTTTAAGAGTCACATAGCCGACGTGGTAACACAGTATCCGTTCCTGTTCAGCGTGGCCCTGTTTATCATGAGTATCATGCTGTTCTCGCAGGCAGCCACGGTACGCACGCTCTTCCCGCTGGGTATTGGCTTGGGCATTCCGCCATTGGCACTCGTGGCTATGTTCCCCGCTGTCAACGGTTACTTCTTCTTCCCCAACTATCCTACCGAGGTGGCAGCCATCAACTTTGATACCACGGGTACTACCCGTATCGGCAAGTACGTGCTTAACCACTCGTTCCAGCTTTCGGGCTTTATCACCACTTTTGTGAGCATTGGCGTAGGCTATCTTATTATAACATTCCTATATTAAACTTATATCGCCCCCACCCCGTTAGTCAATACACAGCCAGTACTTGATGCGCTCCACCATCTGGGCAGTAAACCCCGTATCACCGCTATGGTAGTGCAGGCGGTACAGATCGCGCAACAAGTCGGGGCACCTGTTAATATCGCGCCACAACTTTTTCATTCGGCTCTCAGGTTTAATGTTACCGGCATACAAAGCATCCGCCAGTTCTTGCTTAGAATAGTCTTTTACTTCTAACATAATTACTTATATTATTTAAAAATTTTACTATTTAACTTATTGGTATTCAGTTATTTATATATAATAGTGTGATTTTGTGAATTAGAGAAATACAAAGTTTTGTATACAAAAAGGGAAAATGTGCAACATTTTATTTTTTGTATGATAAAAGTTGCATATTACTAATTCACTGATTCACACTTTCGATCACAGAGGCAGTCCAAGTTGCTGATATTCAGCCGCTTCGTCGTCATCCGCCTCTTTAAATTCAAAGTTAAAATCTTCGGAGGCAATATATACTTGCTGATGGTCGAGCGGGATTTCAACAACCTTAAAGAAGTTGCCATTACGCTTATGCATGCTTTCATATCCCAGTTCGAGCATAATATCCCCTATCTTACGATTTGAGAAAAAGTTATTATGCCTGCCATAGTTTAAAAACAGGTTTATCATCTGCGAACTCATCAATTGATAAGGTTCATTCTTCTTTGGCTTGCGCAAACGTATCACAATCATCTGCTCTTCGGGGCTGATAACCCTGAAAGGCTCGTTAAGTTGCTTTACACGCTTCTCGTCGGCTTTCGAAAAGTAATACTTAAACCCCTCATAGTACTCCTTTTGTAGCTGAGCATACAACTGTGCGTAATCGATGGTCCACTCAAACGGACTGTCAATCTCGCTTAACTTAAAGCAAAGCCATCGCCGGTTACCGGTTGCATCTGTCAATATCTGTTGCTCGTTGGTTGATGCGCATAGCGAGGCTAAACGTGGTTTCTCCTCACGTGCGCGACCATATACAGGGCGCTCTTTTATCTTATCGGCAGTAACCAATGCTTTCAATTTAGCCAGCTCCGTTCCCTCAAAAGCCGACACCTCCTCGAGCTCTATCACACAGTGCTCCTGCATAGCTATACGATCGTCTTTCTGCGATACAGAGTTGGTGCGGTTCTCCATAAAATAGGATTGGAGCTGTGGTGGCAGCAGATGACGGAAGAACTCGGTTTTATACTTTCCCTGCGGACCAACGAGCGTAAAAATACAGTGATTCATTACACGGTCGTCGAGCCATGTGCCCACCGCAGCCACCATCCATTTATGAAAAGCCCAGTGCATGGCCTCCTGTGCCTCCTTGTCGGTCATATCCGGTGTGGCCGAAACAGCATGGATATGGTCGGATAGCTCTTTCACACGGTCGATACCATCCCACTCAGGTAGCAGCTTCATATATTGTCGGATGGGATGCACTTTCAGCGCAAAGTCGCTTTTATAAACAGCCCTCAGATGTTTCTCCTCTACACGCTTTCCTGTATCAAGTTCTATCTGATACATGCGGGTGTTTATCTCTACATCATCAACAGGTTGCCATTTGTCGGATGTTAATGGCGGCAACGAAGAAATCAGGTCATCATCATCATCCCCATCAGTTTCGGCGATATCATCCCTCGAGCACCATAGCAAGGCGTTGGTTAATATATTAAAGCAGCACACGATACGTTCGGATAGCCATTTTCTTATTTCGGGCAGTGTCATCAGTACGTTACCGCGTGGTTTCTCCATCCCGGGCAGGCGCCAGGTGCCATGCAGTGCTTCCTTTTTATAGCAATGACTGATGGCCCTGTCGCGCTCTTTCTTTGTGTGGTCGCGCCACTCTACATCGGCAAACTTCACAAGCTCGTCTTTCGGCACACCGTAACGGTTAAACAGGTAAGCGGCATGCAGTATGTAATCGTGATGGTGACCAGGCTCATAGCGTATCTGTTTCTGCGACAACTGCTGCTCGATATGTTGCCACGCCTCTTCAGCTTTTACCTCGAACGATTTAGCATCGTAAACCTTACGGGGACGGCCGTGTTCCTGATGCTCGCAGTTCTGTTCCACTATCATATCGTCGGAAATAACGAAAGGTACGG
Source organism: Xylanibacter ruminicola 23 (assembly GCF_000025925.1). Classification (NCBI taxonomy): domain Bacteria; kingdom Pseudomonadati; phylum Bacteroidota; class Bacteroidia; order Bacteroidales; family Prevotellaceae; genus Xylanibacter; species Xylanibacter ruminicola. Next base: position 1,337,578 of record NC_014033.1, read on the forward strand.
CCTGCTCGTTAAAATACACATCGGGATCGCCAGCCAAACACGACAAGCGTGTAAAATCGCTGTTGGCCTTATCGTAAGGGTGCTGTGCCACGGCAGCCAGATACTCATTACCCTTGATAAAAGCGCCCTGCCACGAGGTATCATCGATACGTTTTCCACCCTCGCGCTCGTAACAATAGATGATGTGCAAACCTAATCCGCCTATCGAGCGATACATCAACAGTACATGCGGATCCTTGGAGAGCCGCTCGATGGCGGCCTCCAATTCTTCCACACTCTCAAAATGATCGATATCACACAGGGCAAGCCTCGTCCATCCACAGGCCTGCGCCGCACTATGTCCTAACCCACTAAAATTTACTGCCACACCAAAGGCAGGCTGCAGTTGCGATTTGATATAACTATCAGCCTGCTTTTTGCCCATCGCTGCCATTGTTTTACGATAGCTAACGGTATTGGCGGCAACAATTTTATCGTAACGTATAAAGTGTACAATCTCATTTAGAGTTTTAAGTACGTTAGAGTAGCTTGTATGGTTAGCAAATAGTGATACCTTTAGTTTGTTAATATCCATCATTTCAATAACTTTTTATAGCGTTTATAACTGCGCAGTATGGTGTTAACCCGTTTGCTGCAAACAGGATTATCAGCCAGATTGGTAAACGTGGCCAGAATAACAGCCAGTTTACGCTGTGAGCATTATAAACCATTAGGCTGAGTGGTTGCCTTTACCAAAAACTTATACACATCGCCTTTACTTATGAGCTTAAAATCAAACTCAACCCTAACTAATTGGTCGGGGTTACTCTGACTATAAACCTCATTGATAGCTATAGCCAATTGATCGAGCGAAGCACGCAATTTATGCATATCACTGGGATACACAATCCCATAAAGAGAGTATTCCCTCTTTTCAATTTTGTTCATACTTGTTTTTATTTTTTTATTCTACAATCCGTGTGCCTGAGGTCGTCAGTCAGCACACACCATTAACCGATAAGTAGAATCTATCAGTCGGGTGAATGTTCGAATCTGGCGCCCATCTCAAGGAAAGCCTTCCATGAAGCTGAGCCGGGGTGAATGTTCTTAGTTATTATCATCTATATATCTGTTTTTAATGTTATTGTTACACGCAAAGTTAACAACAAGAAATGAATCTTGCAAATTATTAGGGACGTTTTTATTAAAAACATCCCTAAAACCTGCAAATTGTTGTACCCACGGCCCAATTTTGATGCTAAAAAGCAAGAAAAACGCCATTTTTCTTTGATTATTGTCCGCTTTTAACTACCTTTGCAAACGATCGCCGGCACATACCATAGTGAAAGGCTACGGGTAGGCGAACTCTGTTCGGGAATGGTGCCGGTGTGACTTTTGTGGGTAAATAAATAACAGCATTAGCTGATTATTCGGTACATCTTGAAACCTAGGAAATTTCACAGATTGAACAACCGATGATTAGTCACTGATGTCTGCGTCGTATGGCGTGGACATGACTTATCTGGTTGTTCGGGCTTTCCTAGGGCCTCAAGATGTAGATAAGGCGGTTCACGCTTTTTCTATGTCTTGCGGTCCCATTAGTTTAGCCCGTGTAAATCCCGATAAGTCGGCAGTGCTATAAACCGAATAATAGCAACTATGACCGACAAACAACAGTCAGCCGCCGCTGCAGCCTTTGCTGAGCGGTGGAGAGGCAGAGGGTATGAACGGGGTGAATCACAGTCATTCTGGATTGACCTCCTGAGCAACGTGTATGGAATCGATACACCTACCAATGGTTTTATCACTTTCGAAGACCATCAGATGGTGGATAGCTCAAACTTTATCGATGGTCGCATACCATCCACCAAGGTGCTTATCGAACAGAAATCACTGGGTAAGGATTTGCGTAAAGGCATCCACCAAAGCGATGGTTCGCTGCTTAATCCATTCCAGCAGGCACGCCGCTATGTGGTGAGTCTGCCTGTATCCGAACATCCACGATGGATTGTCACCTGCAACTTCTCAGAGTTTCTGGTTTACGATATGGAGCAGCCCAATGGCGAACCCGAACAGATACTACTTGAGAATCTAGGAAAAGAATACTATCGCCTGCAGTTTTTGGTAGATGCAAAGAACGACCACCTGCGTAAGGAGATGGAGGTATCGATGCAGGCAGGCGAAATAGTGGGTCGCATCTACGAGGCACTGCTCAAACAATATGATGATAACTCTACCGAGGCCCTGCGATGGCTAAACATCCTGTGTGTGCGCATCGTATTCTGCTTGTATGCCGAAGATGCAGGAATTTTCAGTCACGACCAATTCCATGATTTTCTGGTAACTTACGAGGCCAAGGACCTTCGCCGTGCACTGCGCGATTTGTTCGAGGTTCTAAATACCCCTAAAGAGCAACGCAGCAAATACCTGCAGGCAGAACTGGCTGCATTCCCATACACTAATGGCGGACTGTTTGCTGAAACCATCGAGATACCGCAGTTTACCGATGAGCTGAAGCAGACACTGCTGCAGAATGCCAGTCTGGATTTTGACTGGAGCGAAATCTCCCCCACTATATTTGGTGCCGTATTTGAGAGTACGCTCAATCCTGAGACGCGTCGCAGTGGTGGTATGCACTACACCTCGATAGAGAATATCCATAAGGTTATCGATCCATTGTTCTTGAACGACCTACGTGCTGAACTCGATGAAATATTGGATGAGAAAGTTGAGAAGCAACGCGTTCGAAAACTCGATGCCTATCAAGACAAGTTAGCATCGCTCACCTTCCTGGATCCTGCCTGCGGCTCAGGTAACTTCCTGACCGAAACCTACCTGAGTTTGCGCCGATTAGAGAACGAGGCTATCCGTTCTAAATACCACGACCAAACCATGATAGGTGCATTTATGAACCCCATCAAAGTGAGCATCCACCAATTTTATGGTATCGAGATTAACGACTTTGCTGTAACCGTAGCCACAACAGCTTTATGGATCAGCGAGGCTCAGATGATGGCTGAAACAGAGAAAATAGTAACCTTTGAAGATAACTTTCTGCCTTTAAAAAGCTACTCAAATATCCACGAAGGCAATGCCCTCCGCACCGATTGGGAAACCGTAGTACCCAAATCCCACCTTACTTATATAATAGGTAACCCACCGTTTGTGGGAGCTAATATAATGAATGATAATCAAAGAGCTGATATAAGGTCCATTTTTGGTAGTAAATGGAAGAACATCGGTGAAATGGACTATGTAACAGGATGGTACTTGAAGGCAACTCAAATGATGCATGGAACAGATATACGTACGGCTTTAGTTTCGACAAATAGCATATCACAAGGAGAACAAGTTGCCAATCTATGGAAACCACTCTTTGAAGAAGGTGTTCACATAGACTTTGCCCATCGCACATTTCGCTGGGATAGTGAAGCATCACTTAAAGCACATGTTCACTGCGTAATTATAGGATTTAGCTGCACGAACGATAAACATACAATGACCATTTACGACAATGCAAAGGAACATAAAGCATCAAACATTAATGCATATTTGATGGATGCCCCAAATGTATTTGTCGAGAGTAAGAGCAAACCCTTATGTAGGGTACCTTCTATTCGTAAAGGCAATCAACCTACTGATGGTGGTAATCTTATAATAGAAGCAGCTGATCTTGAAAACTTTCTTGCTTGTGAACCAAAATCAAGAAAATTTATAAAACGCCTAATTGGATCAAAAGAATACATAAACAATAAAGCAAGATACTGTCTTTGGCTTAAAGAAGCAACACCTGCAGAATTAAGGCAGATGCCAACAGTTCTTAACCGCATAGAAGGCGTGCGGAAAATGCGAGAATCAAGTAGTGACGAAGCTACTCGCCGTCTTGCCAATTATCCTCACTTATTCCGTGAGACGAACAACCCTGAAACGTACATCGTAGTTCCCAGCGTCTCTTCTGAGCGTCGTCGTTATGTTCCAATGGGATTTCTTACCAAAGACACCATTCCTACCAACCTCGTTTTAATTATACCTGATGCAACTTTATATCATTTCGGTATTCTTGAAAGTAATGTTCATATGGCTTGGATGAGAGCTGTATGTGGACGATTAGAAATGCGATATCGATATTCCAAGGATGTTGTTTACAACAACTTCCCCTGGCCTACTCCAACAGAAGAACAAAAAGAAAAGATAGAGCAAACGGCCCAGGCTATCTTAGATGCCCGTGCCCTCTACCCCGACTCTTCTTTGGCCGACCTCTACGACGAGCTAACCATGCCCGTTGAACTCCGCAAAGCCCACCAAGAGAACGACCGCGCCGTCATGGCAGCTTATGGTTTCCCCATCAAGACCACGACCGAAAGCCAGTGTGTAGCCGAGCTGTTCAAACTATATCAAGAACTTACAAACAAAAAACCAATAACGATATGATATAAAGCCATCAATAATAAAAAAACAGGAAATTATTTGGAAGTTTCAAAATATCTTCCTATCTTTGCAGCGTGAAAGGTGGAACCAAGTAGAGCCACGATGTGCGGAACGGTGGCATCTGTGTGATGATGAGCAATTCGACCTTGCCGCTTGGTTTCATAAACATAGCGCCCATCACTCAATCGAGGGATGGGCGTTTTCTATTTTCACATATCGCTTTCCATTAAATTCCTTCTTATCTATACGACGTGTTGCCGTAATGAAGTTTACAAGCTTTACCTGTTCGCGATTTACTTTCATTTTATAGTTCGGATGAATGATGAATTTGGAAACTTCGTCGGTATAGATGAAGCATTCGCCATCGTAGTATAGATCCATCTTAAATCGGCTTTTGGGAAAACGCACAAGTTCCTCAGCTGAAACAACCAGTCCCTTGGCACCTTTTGAGGCACGCATGCAATGCTGTAACTGTTTAGCGCTCATATATAATTGCTCGCAAGCCAACTTTATGCCATTGTTCTGAGCAAACTGCACCATTCTCTGTTCCACATCACCGATACTAAACGGCTGTATAGCAGAAAAACCTTTCTGCTCTATATCAATCAAAACAGCTGTGATCTGTTCTTCTATCGTTGGTTTATCTGATTCCATATACTTTCTTAAGCAAATCGCCTACAAAGATAAGACTTTATTTTAAACCCAACAAGCATATAGGCAAAAAACAAGAAAAAAATCCACGATGTGCGGTGCTCGTCCCAGACTTCCGAAATATCATCGAAGGTCGCAATAAGTTGGTCTTCTTCATGAGGATCACATTCCCCCTAAAGCGCATCTCTTTCTTAGGGAATAATGAATAATAAAGAAGCAGGGCATTTAACTGCCCTGCTTTCTTGTTATTATTTATCTTCACCATGCAACCACTGCCACTTCCATGTTGCCATACGTTCCAAATCAGGTGAGAACTGGATGATATTGCCATCGCGAGAAACATAGCCTAAATCAATAGCCAATTGCAAATCTTTATCGTAATCATTATAGCTTTCCCATCTAGCTTTCTTCATAGCCATCACAAAGTCGTCGTAAAAACAGCGACCTTTTCCTATCTTTTCCAAACAACATAACAGGTGATAAACAAGTTTGCCATTTTCCCCGCTCTCAACATAGTTGCCATAAAGCTTCGCCAACTCAATTAGTTCGTTAACCTGCAGCTGATAGTCGGCATACCCGTCTTTCAGCTTGATATTCTCAAAGGTAACACCAACTTCATCCCAATTATTAATCTGACGCCATAATCCACTTAAAACTTCTCGTGGAGATATTATTAATTCGTCACTATTCCATATATTTACTTTCAAAGCAATATCTTTTCTAACCTCCAAATAATAACTTTTGCTATCATTATCGCCATAATAACATTTGATATCGCCTTCAACTTCCTTCATCTTGCAGTTATCGGCTAGATTAATTTTTAATCCTGTCATCATTATTCTTTTAATAATGCTCTTCATTGGCAGATATCCATCAGAGCAGAACAAATCCATCCATCCAATCTTGACTAATTTGTCCTTCCCGATGGTGTCACCAACAAAGCCTAAGAAGATCGGGTCACTTATCATAGGCCCCATATCATCAGGTATATAGCAATGCTCAAAGTCAAGCATATATTCATTCGGCATACGGTAAACAGCTTTGCTTTCGAAACACATTTTACCCTCCTCGTTCACTTTTCCTGTTAGCATAGTACCTATCAACTGCGCAATAGTTGTAAACGGGCCTTCATAAACGAAAGCATAGACCGCATAGGGCTTTTCTGCGGGTACGTAATGACTCTGATAATTTGCTCCCTGAACCGTAATTGGTCCTGAGTAATGATTGTGAATTTGATCCATAATTTGGTTTATTTTTATTTAGTAACTTATGTATTTGTAATTGCGCTTGCAAAGGTACTAAAAGTTTTTTAAACTCAGCATTAAATAAGAAAAAATATATCCTAAAATAGGACATGTTTTTTAGTCACCTACATCTCTTCATTAAGAGCTTCCCCCTTAAACACATCTAGTTCTTAGGGAATAATGAATAAAAAAGAAGCAGGACAGTAAAATACCCTGCTTTCTTGTTTTATGCTATCGGATGAGGTTTAAATGTTCCATCAGGAAATAGAAAAGAAACATCTACAATATCTCTCTGATGGTATTTCATAAATAACGCTCTATTGTTTTAGACATACTTTTACGAGAATGACTTAGAAATGCGTTTCTAAGTTCTCTATGCGCTTCCACTTCATCAGGCTTAGGCTCGTAAGGAATATGTTCCTTTTTAGCGAATAGCCCTGTGGCAAGTAAAGCGGCTAACTTACGCCTTGCTAGAGCGTTGTTTGGATTGTATTCTAATGTTATGGTGCACATAATTGTATGTATTATTTGAATTTGGGTGCTAATATAAGGATTTATTTTATATAAACAAAGTAATTATTCAAAAAAATGACAATAATCGAGAGTTAACCCTCCTGATAGAAACTCCCCCTTAAGCGCATCTTGTTCTTAGGGAATAATGAATAAAAGCATTTTTCTTTAAAAATATTTGGAACTTTCAGAAAGAGTTCCTATCTTTGCAGCGTGAAAGGTGGAACCAAGTAGAGCCACGATGTGCGGAACGGTGGCATGGCTGCAGCAATGCAGAGATGATGAGCAATTCGACCTTGCCGCTTGGTTTCATAAGCATAGCGACCATCACTTGTTTGAGTGGTGGTCGTTTTTATTTTACCTTTTTATAATCTGTTCTTCTACCGTGGGTTTATCTGATTCCATATACTCTCTTAAGCAAAATGACCACAAAGATACGACTTTATCCTGAAATACCAAAAGAAAGGAAAAATATTAGCCGTTTTGTTTGGTTATTATAGTGAAAATGACTACATTTGCAAACTTAAAAAAAAAAGATTAATTTCGGGATATTCCCAAAGTAAACAATTTTATGAATAGAAACTTGAACGTAAAACTAAACCAAAAATGGTTCGGAAACCGAATACTGCCAAGAGATGCATATCGACTTGACGGTGTTTACGATTTTAAGGTGCGTAAACTATTCACCACCTGTTGTGAAGTTATCGACGAATCTACCGATATCACGGCGTATTTGCGCGGCACGGCTAATCTGAAACTGTTTAAAGGGCAGATAGTAAAGTGTCGCATTTTGTCGGTTAAAGAGAAACATCCGCATATCGAACTGGCTGATTACCGAGGATTCCAACGTACAGAAAGAAGTTTAACAGATGAGAAGTTAACCGAGCTGCTTGATGTCAGGGAATTGTCGTGGAATAAGAAAGATTTTATCAGGCTGTTATTAACTGAAGAGAGGGAAAAATCGTTCGAGAGCCAATGTCATAAATGGATTCAGGGACTGATAAATAAGAAAATCGACCTGCAAACGGTTAAGATGGATTGCTCCGACTTGCTAGAGTTATCAGAACTACTCGATCTTTGTGCCGATAGCGAACGAGAATTTTACCAAGACCGACTCACGCTCATAATAGAGCAGTTAACCTACTACATCCAGTCGGATGAATTAATTGCCAACGAGAATGATACCGATTCAACCGAAACACCTACTAACTTTATCAACAGTTTGTTTAATAAGCTTAAGGTTTCTGGTTTTGTATATCATCCCATCAAGCATTTTAATATCCTGTCGAGTATTTTCCTGCGTCGACCCGACCTGATGAATGGCCGTATTAAGGAACTGCTGGATATCATCTGTCAGCGACATATCGAGAACTGGCGAAAAGAGCCGTTCTGTAGCGCTATCATTAAACTGCTGGAACTATATGTTCGCGAGTGCGATGGAAGGATTGATAAAACCAAGGATAACCTCGAACTTATAAAGAACAACATTCAGGCGTTGGCTTTGCAGCTGTTGTTGCTGCAGGATAGTCCAGATACGTCGATTGCTGATTTCCGTCTGAATACAGCACGACTCTGTGCAGTGTCGTCGTATCTCTACCCGCTGCATCCCGACTGGCTTATAGATATGGCTTACTACTATCTGTTCCACTCAGATGCTAAGTTGGTAAACTATACCATGGATAAGGCTCCCCTATTGCCACACTACATCGCCAGTCTTTACCCTTGCGAGCCGATAGATACCACCAACTCGTTTACGCAGAACAAGATAAAACTGCAGATTTCAACCGATGGCATCATGCTGTTCTCGCCTAATTCGATACAGAATCCCTGTGCGGTTTTTCCCCAAACACTCGAGTTGTGGCAGGGCATGCAGGTTATTCTTGGCGCCAAGCCAAGTGTAAATTTGGCCACAGCCAAACCTAACGATCTTACCCCATACCAGCAAGTATGGCAAGAGATTGAGAACGAGATGTTTAATGTGGGACAAGTAATAACCACTACAGGAGTTAAGCGACGCAAGCAGCATAAGATAGGCGAACTGGTACGCATCAGTTTTATCAGTCAGGATAACTACAGCAACAATAAATACTATTGTCATATCGAAGACGAGATAGGTGGCGAAGGTTTTATCTATATGAGCGACATTGTGGCTTATACGATTTCAAGTTCTTTGCGACTTTTCCTTGCTCCCGATGGTGGCAGATATGTGTTTATGGCTTCAATCATCGATGAGTACAATGGCTATTTCCACTTCTCGATGTTACAGGAGATAAAGGATAATGTGCTCGACTATTACACCTACGACGAAGATATTATCTGCTCGCTGGGTGGTAGTCCTAACGCTTCAGGTATTGCGCCTGCTGTTTCAAGGGATGGTATCAGCGTAAGCCTGCGCAACGCCATTGGCTTTGAGGGGTTGGAAAAAAACTCGATTGTTAGTTGCAGACTGATAGGCCGTAGCACTGGTACGTTCCACATACAATGCGAAATGAACCAGATTACCACATACGATTTCGACATTGTAAGTGCCTTTAAGAATCTGATGGAAGATTATGCCGTGGGATGTGTGTATGATGAGAATATCGGTAAGCAGGAAGAAGAAGCAATCCTGGAGAGTGACCGGGTGCTCGACGAGAGCTATGTACGCGAACTTATCTTTCTGATAGATCGTATGGCGCAGATAGATAAGGACTATATAAAGATGTATAATTATCTGGCCTTTGCCCGAACACTATCTATGATGATTGGATGGGAGTCGCAGGCTGCATATTACAAAGGCAGAATGGACATCATCACCATGCTTCACTATTTTGCCCGTAATTCTAAGGTAGATGAGGATAAGCTAGAACAGCTGGAGAATGTAAACTCTGAGCTGTTTGCCAACAACGAGATTTTGCGCGACCGTTTTGTGCAGCTGCAAGCTGTAAGTTTCATGAATAAACCAGAGCATAATGCCGATCTTTTCGAACTCACCAAAGGCAGCCCGTCAATCAGCGAATTGGCATCGTTGGTATTGGCCTATAATATCACCAAGGGCAGCCAGATGGAAAGCACGGCTACCGATATTCATAACCGCATTAAGCAGCAATTAAATCTTAATGGCTTTGAAACAGGCCTTAAGCTGTATGGTTCAGGACAGGAAACCACCGATACCGAATACAAAACCAGTCTGGTTTTCCCCGCCGGCAGCAAAAAGGTGAAGGAAAATCCCGAGAAACAGATGGAGGAGATTCTGAAGGTTATCAACTCGTTTATGAATACCGCCGGAGGTACGCTCTATGTGGGTGTTAACGACTATGGCCTGGGCACTGGTGTAGAAGACGACTTGAATTCGACCGTTTATCATGGCGACCGCGATAAATACCAGCGCGCCATCCCCGATGCCATGTGTGCCAAATGGGGTAACAGCCTGGCAGCCACTTATATCGAGGATATCAGTTTTGACGCTGCTAATACCGATAAGGATATACTGGTGGTAAAAATCCGTCCCCACCAAGCAGGTGTGCCTTTTGATGGCTATTGGTATGTGCGTGTGGGCAGTACCAAACGTAAACTTTCGAGAGAGGAGTTTGATGAGTATCAGCGACTTAACCGAAAACTACCCGAAGAGATTGAGACCGAAGTTTCTGCTAACCACCATGTGCAGTTCAGCGAGCCCGAGAAACCCGCTGTTAACGGTCCGCTGGTGATTTCAAAGGATGATGAAGTTCGTACCAGTCGTATTCGAAAGAATGTGCCTGCCGAATATCTCGATCCATTAAACTATACCGAACCCATCGGCTTCTTTAAGTTCCTGAGCGGCGGCAAATTCCGCAAATTGGAAGAGTACGACTACGACGACCAGTCGCTGTTAACGCTTGCTGTTTTGGATAACGAATCGAAAAGCTATCTGGTTTTGGGATACGCCAATGGCCATATCGTGAAAGTACCAGTAGAGGAATTGTTAGATTATCAGCAACGCGATTATAGTCGTTATGCAGAGTCGAAACTCGTATTTGCCACTATTGCCGATGAAGATGACGCCATCATGACTATCAGCAAGGAGGATAAAACCCGCCCCAAGGTAGTTATGCGTCTCGACCACCTGTCGAGTTTCGACGAAGGAAAACTGATGGATCCTGGTCAGCTACCTTACAACGAGGGTTTAATGAGCGAGATTATGGGTTATGAGGTTATTCCTGCCCAGTATGTACCCGATTTTGAGGGCATATTGGATAAGAAGAAAACCTTTATCGGTTATCCCGCGAACAATGTTACCAGACCAATGGTAAACACCCTGCATCTCTGGGGTATAAATGAAATCTGAGGCAAAAAAAGTCGGCTTTGAGATGCCGAAATTAGGCATGCTCGAAGCCGAATTAAAATTTATAGAAGGTGTAAATATACGAATTTGAAGCCAACTTTTAACATTAAAAGGTGGAGTTATTTCTTTTTGGTTTTCTTTTTTGGACTTAAGATATCGATCATGAGCTTATCGCCGGAGAGATCTACTTCGAAGAAATGGGGAATGCGGACGGTGCGGCCTTGGGCATCTTTTGTATGGCTATGCACCGACATCATCCACTGACCATCGAAACGCTGGAACAGCATACTGTGACCGTAAGTGGGAGGCGTGATGGGCTCGGGTTCCTGAATCCATGGGCCATCGAGGGTGCCGCTGGCAGAATAAGCCACGCCCTGGGTGTAAACATCATATACCCACGACGTCCATAACATACCCAGTCGGCCTGTACCGGTGCGGAAAACCCATGGACCATCAGTCACCTTATTCCAGGTGATGTTGCCCTGTTCGTCCTTTTCGCGGCTCCAGGGCGAATCGCTGGCACGGAACAGCAGCTTGGACTCGCCAACCGTTCCACTCAGGTCGGGCTTCAACTCAATCTTCTCGATAGTGCCGTTCCAATTCTGCAGCCACTCGCCACAGAAAACCATATAGGGTTTGCCATCGGTATCACGCCAAAACGTACCATCAAGTGTAGGCCGATTGGCAGGTAGATAGGTGGCATCGCCAAAAGCACGATATGGTCCCATAGGGTTATCGGCACGTAACACCTGACTGGCACGGCGCTCGATGACATTACCACGAACGGTATCAATCTTTACAGCCTGATTGGTGAACGTAGCAAAATAGTAATAATAGCCATCGCCCGTCTGGTGCAGCTCAGCAGCCCAGATCATCGGATGAGCACCCATCCATGAGTTGGCATCGAACTCGGTAACGCGAAATGGTCCCTCCCACAGTTTTAAATCTGCACTACGCCACATCATACCGCCAGTACCCGTCATGTAGTACATCTTGGTTTTCTGGTCGGCCAGGATGGCTGGATCGCTTAATCGGATTGAGTCGGTAGGAATATTACTACGAACCTTAAAGGCTCGCGGTTGTGCCTGTGCCATAGTCATGCACATCAAAGCGACAATACTGAGAAATACTCTTTTCATACAAAATATTATTAGTCAAAGTACTATACACAAGATTATTTCTTCTTGGTTTTCTTTTTGGGGCTGAAGATGTCGGAGATAATGTCAAGTGTGGTGTCGAGAAGGGCATCGCCAAAGGAGTAATCTCCATACAGTTTCTGGCGCTCTTCCTGATCTTCAAATAATCCTTTCTGCTCAGGCACCCATACCACTCCTGGAATTTTGAAGGCATTGGGATTGGCTTTAAGATGGCCATAGCGATTAACAAGCAACGACTGTTGATGCTCGGATTCGATACGCAGCAAATGATACGGATCGTACTTCGCCTGCAACTCCACCATAACAGAGTCGACATGATGCATCTCGGCTGTTAAGCTCTGTGCCAAGCCTGCAACAGGAGTCACCAACAATAGCGCTATTAAAGATGTAAAGAATCCTTTTGATGATATCATACACTTATATTTTGAGGGCAAAAGTACAAATATGTTTTGGAATTTACAAGGATTTACAGATTTTTGTTTACCTTTGCACGGATTTAATTAAATATATCAGCATGTTAAGTTATTCGATAATAGGTATGGGAGCCATCGGAGGCTATTACGGCGGACGTTTGGCAAAGGCAGGACGTGAGGTGCATTTCCTCGCGCATAGTGACTATCAATATGTGTTACAGAATGGATTGCGAGTAGAATCGTGCGACGGCGATTTCTGTCTTCCACATATTAATGCCTACGCTACTCAGAAGGATATGCCAAAGACGGATGTGATCATCGTAGGATTGAAATCGGTTAAAAACCACGATGTATTACCAGAGCTGCTACGCCCTATCGTACACCAGAATTCGATTGTAATACTTATACAAAATGGTATAGGACTGGAGGATGATTTGCAGAATGTGTTTCCCGGCCTGCAGATTGTGGCTGGCTTGGCATTTATATGTTCGGCCAAGGTTGGTCCAGGTCATGTTTCGCACCAGTGCTATGGTAGCATTAATCTGGGTAACTACTCGTGCCAGCAGGAAAAGTTCGAGGTGCTGTTGCAGGATATGACAGATGCCGGCATCCAAGCTGCCGAGGTACCATATCTGGAAGCACGATGGAAGAAGGCTGTATGGAACATGCCATTTAACGGTATGACGGTAGCCCTGAACACCAGTACCGACAAGCTGCTGAAGAACCCAGCCACACGCCAGCTGATATACGACCAGATGATGGAGGTGATTGGCGCCGCCAATGCCCTGGGTGTAAACACCCTGACATCTGAATTTGCTGATAAGATGATGCAGATGACCGACGAGATGGTTCCCTATAGTCCGTCGATGAAACTAGATTTCGACTATCATCGCCCCATGGAGATTGAATATCTCTATTCGCGCCCAATCGCAGAGGCAAAGAAAGTCGGCTTCGAGATGCCGAAACTAGCCATGCTCGAAGCCGAATTAAAGTTTATAGAAGCCCAGCTGAATAGCTGAAAACTAATCAGTAGTCTCGATAACGAGTGTATCGCCGTTGTCGAGAGCTGATTTGATGTCGCGGCCACCACTCTGCACCTTACACAGACTGATGTCGTCGCCCTGAACTTCCTCGATCTTCAGCTTGCCAATCTGCTTCTTTGCCTCCTTACCGGCAACGGTCTTTACGGTATATACACCCATGTGCAGACCCTTGTAAGCACCCTCGGCACTGCCCAGGTCGATATACACTTCCTTCTGCTTATCCTTCTTATCGCGGGCACCCTCCAGTACGTTAGCGCGCAAAGGCAGCCAGCGGTTGCAGTATATGTTTACATAATATGAAAGACGGTCAAGGGCCTTCAACATAGCGCCGTCTTCGGTCTCAATCCACGACAAGTCGGTTTCGGTTACGTTGAACGTAGGACTGGCCAGAATCTCGTCGGTCTTGGCGCTCTTAAACTGCATGGTAATACCAATCAGCGCCTTGTAATAGGTCTTGGTGCGGGTCTTTTTCTTATCCTTGTCGATATACTCTGTTTCGGTTTTAGATGTGGTCGATAAGGTAGATACAGTAGCATCTACATAGCGTGCGCCAGGGAGTGCAGCCTCTTGAGCCGACAGCTGTCCGTCGATAGCCGACATGCGGTGCGACTGCGATATACCCTTCAGGATAGCAGCCCCTAACGGCATCCTGATACTTCGACTGATCCTTCGAAACCTCACCTGTCAACAGTACATCCAGTACCTTTTCAAGTGTCTTTGTCTTTTTCACCGTGTAGGTAAGATTGTTCATACCTACCACTACACGGGCATTTCTCTCATCCTGTGCCCAAGTTTCCAGTCCAAAAACCAGACAGAGGGCCATTATCAGCAATTTTCTCATACGTTGTAATATGGTTAATGTTAATATTTGGCGGCAAAGATAGTACTTTATTTTGAAACATACAAGTGCTTGCTGAAGAAAAAAGCAGGTTGGCTGAAATTATTTTGCTGGTATTGAGCATATCACTATCTTTGCAGCGTCGAAATACAACATCGGCGATATTGATAGTAATAACAATTTTAATAACTTAGAAACAATGAAAAAGATTTTATTAGTAATGATGGCCCTGCTGACTATGACTACAGCAATGGCTCAGCCATCGGACCGTAAGGCTCCCAAGAAGATGACGCATCAGGAGATGACAACCCAGATGACCAGTAAGCTGAAACTGAACGATGCACAGAAAGCCAAAGTGGCTGCGCTGAACAAGGAGTATCAGGATATACTGATGCCACCCGAACCACCTAAGAATGCCGATGGCAGCAGACCTGAGCCACCAAAGAATGGCGACAAGGCTATGCCAAAGAAACCCGACAGCAAGCACAAGGCTAAGCGACAGGAGTACGAGAAGAAGCTGAAGCAAATTCTTACCGACGAGCAGTACAAGAATTACCAGAAGATGCAGCCGCCACACGGTAAGCGACCAGGAAAGAAAGAATAAACAAATATAAAAGCGAGCCTGTTATCAAACAAGCCCGCTTTTATAATTATTTTTCGTATCTTGAAAATACCTGATCTACCAGGGCAGCGAATTCTTGGAAAGCATCGGTGTCGCTGAGCGATGAGAGGCTCTGGGCCAGCTGGCGGTAGTACCAGGCGTGGCACGCTGGATCTTTCTGATTAAAGCGCTGCCATACCTGCTCGCCCTGCTCATGATAATGAAGGAGCATGGCGCGCATGTTCGACAGTTTATCGCCAAGCGCCACAATCTTAACATCGCGACTGGCTGCTGCGAGATGATCGATAGCAGCCTGTTTGCGTATCTGCCAGCTGTCGATATGACTCATGCCAGGCACCTCGCTGTCGGTCTCGGAATCAACCAGAGCTGCTACACGGTCGCCAAACTCGGTGCGGATATCGGCCACATTTACACCGGCATCCTCAACCACATCGTGCAGTACGGCTGCTGCCAACAGTTCCTGATCGTCGGTAATACTACCTACGATAGCCATCGCCTCGAGAGGATGAGCAATGTAAGGAATTTTGGTACCCTTACGAACCACACCCGAATGGGCTTTGGTAGCAAAACAGATAGCACGATCAACCATGCTTGAATCGATAGTTTGCTTTTTCTTATCGTGAGGCTTCTCGTTGGTAAGATGCTTCAGCAAATCACTCTGGATGATGCCATTGGTAGCTACCACACTGTTGCCTTGGGTAAAGTCGGCCTCGCCATCGTAATTGGTTACGGTGCCGCCAGCCTCTTTTACTATCAACGCACCAGCCATGAAATCCCACTGACCGATGTACTGCTCGGCATAACCGTCGTATCGGCCTGCAGCCACATAGCACAAAGCCATGGCAGCCGAACCGCACATGCGGATGCTACCTACATGGCCGTAAAGCTCATCGATTAAGCGCTTGATAACGGGCTTATAAGCATCGCTGTTATAAGGCAGTTGCAAGCAGAGCAAAGCATCATTGATTTTCTGTGTACTTACGTGCAGCAGTTGACCGTCCATATAGGCGCCCCCACCCTGCCAGGCGTAAAAACACTCATCGTGACAAACCTCGTAAACCACACCTAACAATACCTCGTGGCCTTGCAACAGCGCAATGCTAACGGCGTAAGGTGCATACTGATGAATAAAATTGGTTGTACCATCAAGCGGATCTACCACCCATAAAAGCTGCTCCTGATCGTGACCAGCCAATCCTTCCTCGGTAATAAAACCTGCCTCGGGCAGTAACTGGCGCAATGCGGTTACAATCAGTTGCTCGGAGCCCTTGTCGACATACGACACGTAGTCGTGTGCATGCTTGCGCTCCACGCTCTCTAACGAGAACTTGCTTCGTTCGTTCCTAATGTAAGCGCCCGCCTGCCTAGCAATCTGGCAGACGGCGCTTGTTAATTGTCTTAACTCCATTTATTTGATTTCCTGGATAATCTTAGCACCCTCTTTCAGGGCTTCCATATTCAGAGGAATCAGTCCGTGGTGGCGCTCAGGCAGAGTTTTGTAGAGAGCCTTCTCTACACCCTTGTCGCTTACCACAGGGGCTACCTTTAAGAGTCCACCCAAAACGATCATGTTGAACACTTTACCGTTTTTCATCTCGGCAGCCTTGTCCATCGCATTAATCTCGTAAACGGTGATATCCTTACGGGTTGGCTTGTTGATGATACCAAAGCCATCGTAAATCAGAATGCCACCGGGCTTGATTTTGGGCTCAAACTTCTCGAGTGAGGGCTGATTGAGTACCACAGCGATGTCGTACTTGCTAAGGATAGGCGAAGAGATGCGCTCGTCGCTAACGATCACTGTAACGTTGGCTGTACCACCACGCTGCTCAGGACCGTAAGCAGGCATCCATGTTACCTCCTTATCCTCCATCAGTCCACTATAGGCCAAGATCTTACCCATTGAGAGCACGCCCTGACCTCCGAAACCAGAAATAATTATTTCTTTCTTCATAAAACTTCGTTTTATGCATCATCGGCTGCACCTCAGCAAAGAGTAAACTCTCTGCATTCGGTTTGCACGATAATTCATTATTTATTTGTAGTATCTTTTAAGTCACCTTTGGGATAGAAGGGGAACATATTCTCCTTCATCCATTCGTTAGCCTTAGCGGGCGAAAGCTTCCAACCGCTGTTACAGGTTGAAACAAACTCTACCAGCGATGAACCCTTACCAGCCATCGAAGCCTCGAAAGCCTTACGCAGAGCCTTCTTAGCCTTGTTGATAGAGGCCACGCTCTCTACACTCTGACGGGTAACATAGCAGGTACCCTCGAGCTGAGCAGCGATATCGGCCATCTTCAAAGGATAACCGTGAATCTCAGGATCACGACCATAAGGACAGGTAGAGGTTTTCTGACCAATCAGTGTGGTTGGAGCCATCTGACCACCCGTCATACCATAAATGGCATTGTTAACGAAGATAATCACGATGTTCTCGCCACGGTTCAGTGCGTGGATGGTTTCGCAGGTACCGATACAAGCCAGGTCGCCATCGCCCTGATAGGTGAATACCAGGCGATCGGGCCAGGTGCGCTTGATACCAGTGGCCAGTGCGGGTGCACGACCATGGGCAGCCTCCTGCCAGTCGATATCAATATAATTGTAGGCGAAGACAGCACAACCTACAGGCGAAACACCTACGGTCTTGTCTTCCATACCCATCTCTTCGATGACTTCGGCAATGAGCTTATGTACCACGCCGTGGCTACAGCCTGGGCAGTAGTGCATATTGTTGTCGTTCATCAGCGTCGGCTTCTTGCAGACGATGTTCTCTGGTTGAACTATTTGATTTCTATCCATTTTCTATTAATTTTGGCAACGGACTACACGACTAACACGACTTTTCTTAATCCTTAAGTCCTGTTTTCCGTTGCTACATAATTTTCTCTTTTAACGCATCTACAATTTCCTCGGGATCGGGGACGATACCTCCCAGGCGACCGAACTGCTCTACGGGAACTGCGCCGTTGGCAGCCAGACGAACATCCTGTACCATCTGACCAGCATTGATCTCGGCTACCAGGATACCCTTTACCTTCTTTGAAAGCTCGGCAATCTGCTTCTCGGGGAATGGGAACAGTGTGATAGGACGGAACAGACCTACCTTGATACCCTGCTCGCGGGCAATCTCTACGCTCTTCTCAGCAATACGGGCAGCACTACCGAATGCTACGATAGCATACTCGGCATCGTCCATCTGCTGCTGCTCAAAGCGTATCTCGTTCTCCTGAATCTTGCGATACTTCTCCTGCAGAGCCAGGTTGCGCTGCTCCATGATCTCAGGCTTAAGCTCGAGTGATGTGATGACCACACGCTCGCGGTTCTTTGGCTTACCAGTTGAAGCCCAAGGACACTCCTTAATAACCTCCTCGTCGGTACGACGGGGCTTGAATGGGGGCAGAACCACCTTCTCCATCATCTGACCGATAACGCCATCGCTCAGAATCATGGCTGGGTTACGATACTTAAATGCCAACTCGAAAGCGAGATCTACGAAATCGGCCATCTCCTGAACTGACGATGGAGCCAGAACGATAACCTTGTAGTCGCCGTTACCACCACCACGGGTAGCCTGGAAATAGTCGCCCTGCGATGGCTGGATGGTACCCAGACCGGGACCTCCACGCTGAACATTGACAAACACACCCGGCACCTCGGCACCAGCCATGTAAGTGATTCCCTCCTGCATCAGTGCGATACCAGGAGACGAAGATGAGGTCATGGCACGCTTACCGGCACCGGCAGCACCATAAACCATGTAGATACTGGCCAGCTCGCTCTCGGCCTGAACTACCTGCATACCGGTAGTCTCCCAAGGCTTCAGCTCTGCCAATGTCTCGATCACTTCACTCTGCGGAGTAATAGGATAGCCGAAATAGCCGTCGCATCCGCATCGAATAGCAGCGTGGGCAATAGCCTCGTTGCCTTTCATCAATACAACTTCCTTTTCCTGTGCCATAATTACTCCTCCACTTTTTTACGATACACGGTGATACAACCATCGGGGCAGACGATGCCACACGAAGCACAGCCCACGCAGGCCTCTTCGTTGACAGCCTCCACGTAGGGGTAGCCGTGCAGATTAACTTTGTTGGCAAGGGCGATAACCTTCTGAGGGCAAGCAACGATGCAGAGGCTGCATCCCTTACACCTCTCGGTATTCACCTCAATAGCGCCTTTCATTTTTGCCATATTCAGTATTTGTTTATGGATTATACATATCTTTACAATAGAAAGCCATGATGTCGTCGAGCATACGCTTGGCTTCCACAGCGGGACTCTCGGGATCGAGCTCAATAGCCTGGATATAGCTGTTGATAGCCTCGTGCCACTGACCGCGCTTGCGGGCCTCATTGCCTTGTTCGTAATACTCTTGTGCCGTCATAATTGTCAATTATCAACTATCAACTGTCAATTATTTATAGTACTCTTTTTTACCTGCGGCTAAGGTATTCTTCATGAGCGAACAGATGGTCATGGGACCTACGCCACCAGGAACAGGTGTAATATACGAGCACTTAGGTGCAACCTCGTCGAACTTCACGTCGCCATTCAAACGGAATCCGCTCTTACGGGTAGCATCGGGGACGCGAGTGGTACCTACATCCACAATCACAGCACCCTCCTTCACCATATCGGCGGTAACAAAGTCGGGCTGACCGATGGCAGCGATAATAATATCGGCGGCACGGCACTCCTCCTTCAGAGTTTTAGAACGCGAGTGGCATACGGTAACGGTAGCGTCGCCATACTGCTTCTGCATCATCAGCTGAGCCATGGGCTTACCTACGATGTTTGAACGACCCAGAATGACACACTTCTTACCGCTGGTTTCGATACCATAGTGCTTAAGCAGGGTGATAATTCCAAGAGGTGTGGCTGAGATGAAGCAAGGCAGTCCGATAGCCATACGACCCACGTTAATGGGGTGGAAACCGTCGACATCCTTACGGTAGTCGATTGCCTCGATAATCTTCTGCTCATCGATATGCTTTGGCAAGGGCAACTGCACGATGAAACCATCTACATCGTCGTCCTTGTTGAGCTTATCAACGCAACATAAAAGCTCATCCTCCGAGATATTATCCTCGAAACGGATGAGCGTACTCTTAAAGCCACAAGCCTCGCAGGCCAGCACCTTATTTTTTACATAAGTTTCCGATCCCCCATCGTGACCCACCAAGACGGCGGCCAGATGGGGTTGTTTGCCTCCTTGGGCAACAATCTCTTTTACCTCCTCAGCGATTTCGGCCTTGATAGCCGCCGCTGTTGCTTTTCCATCAATCAGTTGCATATGTGTTGTATTTAGAACTTGGGCATACCACCTCGCATCTTCATGGCTGCAGCCATCTGAGCCATTTTCGACGAATTGAGGCCGGTAACCATCTTCATCATCTTGCGAGTCTGCTCGAACTGCTTCATCAGTCGGTTCACATCGTCCAACTTGGTACCAGAACCGGCTGCGATACGACGGCGACGGCTTGGATTGATGATATCGGGATTAGCGCGCTCCTTTGGTGTCATCGAGTTAATGATAGCCTCGATACCCTTAAAGGCATTGTCGTCGATATCCAGATCCTTAATCTGCTTGCCAACACCAGGAATCATGGCAGCCAGATCCTTGATGTTACCCATCTTCTTGATCTGCTGTATCTGACCCATGAAGTCGTCGAAGTCGAACTTATTCTTGCGGATTTTCTTTTCAAGTTTCTTAGCTTCCTCCTCGTCGAACTGCTGCTGGGCACGCTCAACCAGAGAAACGATATCACCCATACCGAGGATACGGTCGGCCATACGCTCGGGATAGAACACATCGATAGCCTCCATCTTTTCGCCCGTACCTACAAACTTAATAGGCTTGGTAACTACGGTGCGGATTGAAAGGGCTGCACCACCACGGGTGTCACCATCGAGCTTGGTAAGGATAACACCATCGAAATCCAGACGATCGTTGAACTCCTTAGCGGTGTTAACGGCATCCTGACCGGTCATTGAGTCAACTACGAACAGAGTCTCGTTAGGATTAACGGCCTTCTTCAGGGTCTCGATTTCCTGCATCATCTCCTCATCTACAGCCAGACGACCAGCGGTATCGATAATCACCACATCGTTGGCCTTCGACTTGGCCTCCTGGATAGCGTGGTTGGCAATCTCTACCACATTTTTATTATCAGGCTCGGAATATACGGGAACACCTACAGTCTCGCCCACTACCTTGAGCTGCTCGATAGCAGCAGGACGATACACGTCGCAGGCTACCAGCAAAGGCTTCTTGTGGTTGCGCTCCTTCAGCATCTTGGCCAGCTTACCACTGAAGGTGGTCTTACCCGAACCCTGCAGACCCGACATCAGAATGATGGCAGGCGCACCGGCACGACCCTCGATCTTCAGTTCGGCAGCCTTACCACCCATCAGCTCGGCCAGCTCATCGTGAACAATCTTCACCATCAGCTGACTTGGCTTAACGGCTGTAAGCACGTTCATACCCAAAGCTTTCTGCTTAACGGTATCGGTAAAGCTCTTGGCTACCTTATAGTTTACGTCGGCATCCAACAGGGCACGACGTACATCTTTCAGCGTTTCGGCTACGTTAATCTCGGTGATTTTACCCTCACCCTTCAGTATCTTAAACGAGCGTTCTAGTCTATCACTTAAATTCTCAAACATATTACTAATCTATTTTTAGGGCGCAAAGTTACAATAAAAAAACGACACGCCCAAATTTTACTCGTCGTTTTTTACATTTTCTTTTATTTCTGTTGACTTAGGCCGCATACTGAACTCACAGCCGCAATACTGCTGATTATAGAACTGATACTCCTTAAGCAGTTGGTTGCGGCGTTCGTACAGGCCACCCTTGCGCCAGTTCTGGGCCCAAAATTTTACTTCATTGAACATTGAACATTGAGCATTGACCATTTGCTCTGCTGCCAGGCCGGCTTGGTTTATCTGGTCCAGATTCTTCCATCTGCTCGATGCCAGCGTGGTGGTGAAATACTTAATACCTAATGCCTGGGCCTGCTTGGCAGCGGCTATCAGGCGTAATGTAAAACAGCGTTCGCAACGGCGACCACGTTCGGGCTCCGATTCCAATCCGCACACACCACCCAACCACTCCTCGTGGTTATAATCGCCATCAATCCATCGTAGTCTTAAGCTCTCAGCATGACGCTTACTCTCCTGTTTACGAATCTCGTATTCCTCTCGGGGCCAGATATTTGGATTAAAATAATAAATCACAGGTCGAATACCGTTAGCCATCATCCATTCGACGATAGCCGACGAGCAAGGTGCGCAGCAAGCATGCAACAATACCTCGCTGATATCTTCGGGTTTCTGTATAGCTGGTTGTTTCATCGGGTGCAAAATTACACAATATTATTGTTAATCTTCCCAAATTTTGCATTTATTTCGCCTAAAATGTGTACTTTCGCAGAAAATTTATACTTTACTACAATTAATATAACGATGATGAATTTAAATCTAACTAACAGTATTAAGATGCCTAACCACGAGCTTAGACGTCAGGTAATCGAACTGTGTGAGAAGGTAGAGAAGCCACTGCTGAAGCTTTCTACCAAGGATTATGTTGAGAATGGACTGGGACACCTGGTTGAGCAATTCGACGGTCAGGCCGGTCTGGTAAACATCGAGGTGTTTAACGAACTGCAGCACACCATTACTGGTTGGCCCGGCGGCAAACCCAATGTAGATGATAGCACCCGTCCCGAGCGCGCAAAACCCTACCCCAAGCGTGTGATTGTATTCTCGCCCCACCCCGACGACGATGTAATTTCGATGGGTGGAACCATTCGCCGACTGATGCAGCAGAACCACGATGTGCATGTAGCTTACGAGACATCGGGTAACATTGCTGTAGGCGATGAAGAGGTACGCCGCTTTATGCACTTCATCAATGGCTTTAACACCATTTTTGCCAACGGTAGCGACGAGGTTATTAAGCACTCATACCAGGCAGTAAAGGCCTTTATCAAGGGTAAGAAACCAGGCGATCTGGATAACGAGCAGATTCTGCGTCTGAAGGGACTGATTCGCCGTGGCGAGGCCCGACTGGCTTGTGAGTACAGTGGTATCGACAGTAAGCATATCCACTTCCTCGACCTGCCTTTCTACGAGAGCGGTAAGATTGAGAAGCTGCCTATGACCGAGGCCGACGTAACCCCCATTATCGAGCTGATTAACGAGATTAAGCCACACCAGATTTACGTGGCTGCCGACCTGGCCGACCCACACGGCACACACCGTAAGTGTACCGATGCTGTGCTGGCTGCCATCGACGAGACCAAGAAGGCTGGTGCCGAGTGGTTGAAGGACTGTCGTGTATGGATGTACCGTGGTGCCTGGGCTGAATGGGATGTAGCCGATATCGAGATGTGCGTACCTATGAGTCCTGAGGAACTGCGCGAGAAGCGAAATGCCATCCTGCGCCACCAGAGTCAGATGGAGAGTGCCCCATTCCTGGGTAACGACGAGCGCCTGTTCTGGCAGCGTGCCGAGGATCGCAACCGCGAAACAGCCAAGCGCTACGACAATCTCGGACTGGCATGCTACGAGGCCATGGAGGCGTTTGTAGAGTACAAATTCTAAACGTAATAGATTAAACATTAAAGATTAAACATTAATGAAGACCGTAAACATGAAGTTTAAAGGAATGGTGTTAACAGCACTCATCTCGTTAGGCTCAATGACAGCTGCGGCTGGCGAGCCTGCCAACTACAACGTGGTACCACTGCCACAGTCGATTGTGATAACAAAAGGTGCAGCCTTTGAGGTTGACGCCGACGTACAGATTCTGGCTCCTGCCGAACTGCAGAGCGAAGCAGAATTCCTGAAGCAGTACATCAAAGAGCTGACCAAGTGCGACCTGACCATCGTGAACAAGCGTGCTAAGAAGGTGCGCTACATCGAGCTGGCCGTATCGCCAAAGGTAACCGCTAAGGAAGGTTATGTATTGAACATCAACCAGAAGGGTGTTACCATCCAGGGTGGCACAGCAGCTGGTGTGTTCTATGGTATCCAGACCCTGCGCAAATCGCTGCCTATCGCCTGCAAGTGCGGTAAGCACAAGGGTGGCTGTCTGCCTGCCGCAACGATTACCGATGCCCCACGCTTTGGTTATCGCGGTATGATGCTGGATTGCTCACGCCACTTCTGGAGCGTGGATTTCGTAAAGAAGTTCATCGACCTGCTGGCTATGCACAACATGAACACCTTCCACTGGCATCTGAGCGACGACCAGGGTTGGCGTATCGAGATCAAGAAGTATCCTAAGCTTACCACTATCGGTTCGCAGCGTTCGGGTACTATTCTCGGCACCAACTCTGATTTGGACGATGGTATCCCCCACGGTGGTTTCTACACCCAGCAGGAGGCTCGCGACATTGTGAAATATGCCCAGGAGCGCCATATCACTATCATCCCTGAGATTGACATGCCCGGACACATGCTGGCTGCACTGGCTTGCTATCCCGAACTGGGTTGCACAGGCGGTCCTTACGAGGTAGGTCACTACTGGGGTGTTTACACCGATGTGCTGTGCGTAGGCAATCCTAAGGTTTACGAGTTTGTAGAGGGTGTGCTGGCCGAGATTATGGACATCTTCCCTTCGGAAGTAATCCATATCGGTGGCGACGAAACTCCAACAGTAAAATGGGAGGCGTGTCCTAAGTGTCAGGCCCTCGGACAGAGCAAGGATAAGCTGCAGGCTCACTTTACACAGAAGGTATTCGGCTACCTGACAGCCCATCAGCGCCGTGCCCTGGGATGGGACGAGATTCTGGATGGCTGTCCACAGGATGCCATGATTATGTCGTGGCGTGGTAGCGAGCCAGGTGCAAAGGCTGCCGAGTTAGGTCACGACGTGGTGATGACGCCTACATCGCATGTTTACTTCGACTATCTGCAGTCGAAGGAGGCTCAGTTCGAGCCAAGCCGTTGCGGTGGTTTCATTCCTGTAGAGAAGGTATATTCGCTGGAGCCTGCTCCCGACACCCTGTCAGTCGAAGCTAAGAAGCACATCTTGGGTACACAGGCCAACCTGTGGGCTGAGTATCTGCTGACCGAAGGACTGGTGGAATATCAGGCCCTGCCACGTATGTCGGCTCTGTCGGAGGTACAGTGGACACAGCCTGAGCTGAAGAACTACGACGCCTTTAAGGAGCGCTTGACACGATTCACAAAGCTGTTCGAGTTCTACAACTACAAATATGCCAAGCATCTGTGGCCTGAGCGTCAGTTGCCCAGTCGCTGGCAGTTCTAACAAATTCAAAACATCTACCAACACTTTTTATGAAGAAAATCATTTTACTGCTATTTAGTATCCTGAGTCTGGGCATCCAGGCTCAGGTTAACTTAGTACCTGCGCCACAGAAAGTAACTGTTGGCACAGGCGAGTTTAATCTGGCACAAGGCACTACCATTGCCTACTCATCGGCTGCACTGAAGCCTGCTGCTGAGTACCTGCAGGTATGCTTGCAGCGCTATGCAAAGGTAAACGCCACGCTGGTTGCCGGCAAGCAGGGCGACATCCGACTGACTACCAAGAAAGGTATAGCCAAGGACGGCTACCAGTTGAATGTAAAGGCCAACGGTATCGACATCAACGCTGCCAACTACAGCGGAACCCTGTCGGCTATTGCCACCTTGAACCAGTTGCTGCTGCAGAACGATGGCAAAGCTGCCATCCCTACTGTTGCGGTTACCGATGCACCACGCTTTAACTGGCGCGGATTCCATCTGGATGTATCACGCCACTTCTTTACAGTTGACGAGGTGAAGGAGATTATCGACCTGATGGCGCTGTACAAGCTGAACCGATTCCACTGGCACCTGACCGACGATCAGGGCTGGCGTATCGAGATTAAGAAGTACCCACTGCTGACCGAGAAGGGTGCCTGGCGTATCTACAACAACCAGGACACTGCCTGCATGCAGCTGGCTGCCCGTGATGATAATCCCAACCTGTTGATTCCGAAGAAGAATACCCGTGTAGAGAATGGCGATACCCTGTATGGCGGTTACTACACACAGGATCAGATTCGTGACGTGGTGGCTTATGCCAAGCAGCGCGGTATCGAGATTGTACCCGAGATTGACATGCCAGGTCATTTCCTGAGTGCCATCGAGAACTACGAGGGGCTGTCGTGCTTCCCCACCATCGGCTGGGGCCAGTATTTTACCACCCCACTCTGTCCAGGAAAACAGAAGGTACTGGATTTCTGCAAGGATATCTGGAGCGAGATTTTCAAGCTGTTCCCCTATGAGTATGTACACGTAGGTGGCGACGAGGTGCGTAAGGATACCTGGAAGGAATGTCCCGACTGTCAGAAGCGTATCAAGGATAACCATCTGAAGAACGAGGAGGAACTGCAGTCGTGGTTTATCCATCAGATGGAGGCATTCATCAATAAGAACGGTAAGAAGATGATGGGCTGGGACGAAATCCTGGAGGGTGGACTCTCGAAGACCGCTACCGTAACCTGGTGGCGCACCTGGGTGCCCGATGCACCAAGTCAGGTAACAGCACAGTGCAACGATGTCATCTTCTGTCCCGGTTCGCCCATGTATCTCTCGCAGGCTGAAGAGAAAACCAGCATGCGCAGCATCTACGAATACGACAAGGAGATGCTGAAAGGCATGAACGCCAAGCAGAAGCAGCACGTGATTGGCGTGCAGGGTAACATGTGGTGCGAGTATATCCCTACCCTTGAGCGTGTGCTGTTCCAGTACTTCCCACGTATCTTAGCGCTGTCGGAGCTGGCATGGACAAAACCCGAACTGAAGGATTACGATGAGTTCTACAGTCGCCTGCCTAAGCAGTTTGCCATGCTGCACAAGCTGAACGTGCCTTTCCGCACCCCAAGTCTGGATGGTGTATATCACGTAAACGCCTTTACCACTGAGGGTACCATGGCAGTGAGCTGTGCCGACCCATTGGCAACAGTACGTTACACCACCGATGGCAGCTTCCCCAACAAGAACTCGCAGCTATATAACGGACCAGTGAAGGTTGATGAGACCACGCACTTTATTCTGCGTACGTTTGCACCTAACGGACAGGCTGGTGAGATGATGAAGGCCGACTTCCTGAAGCAGGGACTGCTGGAGCCAGTAAAGGCAGATGCCAGTAAGCTGACTCAGGGTTTGAACGCAGCCTGGTACAACTATCGTGGTGAGAAATGTCGCGAAATCCACAAGGCCCCATTCAATGGCAACTATGCTGCTAACGATGTGGTGATTCCCGAGGGTGTAAAAGGTAACATCGGACTGATTATTACCGGTTACCTGCGTGTGCCCGAGGATGGTGTATATACCTTCTCGCTGATGAGCGACGATGGTAGCTGGCTGAAGATTGATGGCAACATGGTGGTAGATAACGACCGTCCACAGAGCCCTCACGAGGAAGTAAGTCAGCAGGCACTGAAAGCCGGACTGCACAAGATAGAGGTTCGCTACTTTGATAGCAACGGCGGTATGCTTCGCCTCTGGGTATTTGATACCAAAGGCCAAAAGATGCAACCCGCCGACATCTACTTTAAATAAAAAAGAAATCCCGCTTCAGTTTGTTTGAAGCGGGATTCTTTTTATAGATTAATCAATAACTCGGTTTTGCCATCAGCTATGAGTTTTAATACCAACTCGCCAAAGAGTGTGTTCTGCCAAGCAAACCACGGACGGGTGTAATCGTTGGCATCATCCTTATTAAAACTCTCGTGTATAAAACCTGTACCGGCATCGGTAGCTAACAGGGTTCGCATGCACCAGCGAATCTCATCATCATCGGTGGCGGTAAAGCACTTCATCATAATCGACATGGGCCATACCATATCATAACCGATATGCGGACCGCCTATACCCTCGCCTGCCTTGCCACGGAAGAACCAGGGGTTATCCTCGCTCCACACAAAACGACGGGTATTCTGATAGACAGGATCGTCCATAGGCACATCGCCTAAGTAACCCATACCCAACAAGCTGGGCACGTTGGCATCGTCCATCAACAGATGATTACCGAAACCATCCACCTCGTAGGCATAAATCTTTCCGTACTTAGGATGATCAACCACGGCATACTGCTTCAGGGCGGTTACTACCTCACTGGCCAAAGCCTGGCACTCGGCAGCCTTTTCGGTCTTGGCGTTAACCTTAGTGAGAATCTCGGCCATCTTTTTAAGCGATGATACTGCCATGAAGTTAGAAGGCACCAGGAAAGGTAACGAGGTACGATCGTCGCTAGGACGGAATACCGAGGCTATCAAGCCAACAGGTTTTACTGGAGCGCCGTAGCCATTCCATCCCACGGTATCGTAGGTACGATCGGTCATACGGAAGAATCGGTACGGACCATGTCCATCCTTACGCTGCTGCTCGCGGAAGGTTTTTACGATGTTATCAACTGCCTGCAACCAGATGTCGCCAAAGATTGTAGCATCACCCGTTACCAGCCAATACCAATAAGCCAGGCGCACGGGATAGCACAGCGAGTCGATCTCGTACTTACGCTCAAAAACATCCTTCGTCATCCTGGTCACATCCTTCTGCCAACCGGCACCGGTAGGACCATCGTTAAAGGCATTCGCGTACCTATCTATATTAATACACTTCAGCTGGCGCAGAATCACACCACGCAGCATTTTTCTGAGCTTCTTATCCTTGGCACACAACTGCACGTAAGGCCATACCTGAGCACCCGAATCGCGCAGCCACATAGCAGGGATATCGCCGGTATATACAAAGGTATCATCCTCGCCATCTACCACACGGTAATGCACGGTAGATTCCAAGGTGTTTGGAAAGCAGTTGGCAAACATCCAAGCCAGACGGGGATTGCCACTCAGCAGTTTCTGCACCTCACGGATTTTGGCCTCTACGGCATCCGACGTAAAAAGGCGCTCGGCAACCGGTGGGCGTTTGGAAGGATACACCTTAGTATTGTCGGAAACCACAGAGGTGTATCGGGCATTGACTTGCTGTGCTGAGGCTGTGAATAGTGAACAGTGAATAGTGAAAAGTATCACTAAACACCATCTCACACAGCTCACACTTAGCGTATATCTAATCATCACAAAACTTTTCACTCTTCACTAAAATTAAGGACGATTCTTAATCTGAGTACCCCATGCTGAAGGCTGGTTGCCCATCTCGAGTTCGAGTACACCACCCTTTACGATATCCTGGAACATCAGGTACGACTTAGCATAAGGCTTGCCGTTGAGCTTAGCACTCTGTACGTAGATATTCTCCTTGCTGTTGTTATGAGCCTTAACAGTAAATGTCTTACCGCCACCTACGTTAACCTTTGCCTCGTTGAAGAGTGGACTGCCGATGATGTACTTACCACCTGCAGGCTCTACCTGATACAGACCTAACGACGACATGACATACCAAGCCGACATCTGACCTACATCCTCGTTACCCGACAGACCGTCGAAATCGTTGAAGTAGAGCTCACTCATGGTCTGGCGCAGCAACTTGGCAGCCTTCCAGGGCTGACCTACGTAGTTATACATATATAATATGTGGTGACTAGGCTCGTTGCCATGTGCATACTGTCCAATCAGACCAGAGATATCGGGCGAAGCCTCGGCACCCATATCGCCACTGACGATGAAGAGTGAATCGAACTTCTCAACAAAACGCTTCTCGCTGGGGAACAAACTAACCAGTCCGTGTACATCATGAGGTACCAGCCAGGTGTACTGCCAAGCATTACCCTCGGTATAGTCGTCGGCGGTGTGTACACTCTTGAATGGATTGAATGGCTCGTGGAAACTACCATCGCTACCGCGTCCACGCATAAACAGAGTCTTGCGATCGAAATAATGCTTATAGCCACGACTGCGGTTGTAGAAGTACTTGTAATCGGCCTTCTTACCCAACAGCTTAGCTACCTTGGCGATACAGTCGTCAGCCAGGGCATACTCCAAGCCCTTAGCCACAGTCTGGAAAGTAGAGTCCTTATCGTAAGGCAGATAGCCATACTTTTTGAGCAGATCCATACTGCGCTCATCAAGCATAGCCGATGTCTTCATCGCATTAAAGGCAGCCTCCTTATCGGTTACAAAACCTTTCAGAACCATATCGGCCAGCACAGCTGCACCGGGGTTACCCACCATACAGTCGGTCTCGTTACCCATCAGGTGCCATACAGGCAGCTTGCCCTGCTGCTCGAAGATGTGCTGGAAGGTGGCAGCCATATCCTTCTGTTTCTCAGGATGAATCAGTGTCATCAAAGGATGAGCTGCACGATAGGTATCCCAGAGCGAGAAGGTGGTATAGTTGGTAAAGTCGCCATGATGCACCTTACCATCGGCACCACGGTAGTTGCCTGTAACATCGCTGAACACCGATGGTGCAGTCATGGTGTGATAAAGGGCTGTATAGAAGATGGTACGAACGGTCTCATCGTCGGTATCTACATCAATCTTACCCAGCTCGTCGTTCCATGCCTGATTAGCAGCAGCTACGGTAGCCTTGAAATCCCAACCTGGCAGCTCGGCCTTGAGGTTAGCCTTGGCATCCTCGACACTTACTGCCGAGATGGCACATTTTACCATCACTGGCTTTGAGATATCCTCGAAGGTAAGCACCATGATAGAGTCGCCTACCTGCTTCTTCACTTTTACAGGGGTTGAGAACTCGGCTGCAAAGAACACATGCTGATTGCGGGCCCAACCCGACGACTGACGGAAGCCGGTAACCATGGTAGGACTCTCAACAGAAAAACCGCTCTTACGCCAGTTGTCCCAACCGGTACCCTGTCGCAAATCGATACGCAGCATACCTTTATGATTGTCGGCACCGAATGTATAACGGTGGAAACCAACGCGTTTAGTTGCAGTGAGCTCAACAAATACATTAGGCTGCTGCAAACGAATGGCATAGTAACCAGGACGAACCGACTCGTTGGCATGTGAGAACTTAGTCTCGGTAGCGCTGCAATGAGCCACTGGCAGGAAACCGATATCACCCAGATCGCCGATACCCGTACCACTCAGGTGGGTATGACCAAAACCTACCAGTACCGAATCGCTGATGTGATAGCCCGAACACCAGTCCCATCCATGGGTGTGCTCTGTGGGGCCGAGCTGTATCACGCCAAAGGGTACGTTTGCACCCAAGAATACGTGACCGTGACCTCCGGTACCAATCCAGGGATTAACATAATTAGTAAACTCGTTTTTGTGTTGGCAAGCATCTGCCGCCATAACCTGACCAGACACTGCAGTCATGGTCAACGCCAGAATAAATTTATTTAAGCATTTCATAATTTAAATAGGTATATTAGCAATTCGCTTACAAAATTATAAAATAGTGTACGATAACAGAACAAAATGCAAGATTATTATATGAATTTAACCTAAATTAACCTAAAAGTCTTGCTAGTTTGTATAATTATGTTTAGATTTGCACCGTTTTTATAACTATAATTACTATTCAATTAATTAAAACCAACAACATGAAAATGGGAAATTACTTTCTTAGCTCTCACATGAGAGCGTGTATGATGGCCATTTGTCTGCTTTTTGCAGCAGTTGTCAATGCACAGAATGTTACGGTTAAGGGAAGTGTTCTCGACACTAAGGGTGACCCGATTATCGGAGCCACCATTAAGGCCGAAGGCACCCAAACCGGAACGGTTACTAACTATGATGGCGACTTCACCATCTCTTGTCGCAATGGTGCTACACTTAACGTTAGCTACATTGGCTTTGCCCCAAAACAGGTAAAAGCCGAGACAGGCAAAGTTCTCAAAATTGTTCTTGAGGAAGAAGCTACTACCCTGAACGAGGTGGTTGTAACAGCTCTTGGTATCAAGAAAGACCAGAAGAAACTGGGTTACGCCATCAGCTCGATCAACAGTGATGAGCTGATCAAGACTGGTGCTTCTAACTTCGCATCAGCCCTGTATGGTAAGGCTCCTGGTGTTCGCATCCAGTCGGCTCCTGGTGGTAACACATCTGCTGTATCTATTTCGGTACGTGGTATGTCGTCAATCACCGGTAACACCCAGCCTCTCATCGTTATGGACGGTGTGCCCATCCACAATGGTAACACCAATAACGAGGGCTACTGGGACAACCAGCGTATCCGCTCTAACGGTCTGATCGACATCAACCCCGAGGATATCGAGAACATCTCAATCCTGAAG
Source organism: Xylanibacter ruminicola 23 (assembly GCF_000025925.1). Classification (NCBI taxonomy): domain Bacteria; kingdom Pseudomonadati; phylum Bacteroidota; class Bacteroidia; order Bacteroidales; family Prevotellaceae; genus Xylanibacter; species Xylanibacter ruminicola. Next base: position 1,369,939 of record NC_014033.1, read on the forward strand.
GGTGCTGCCGCTTCTGCACTGTATGGTTCAGAGGCTGCCAACGGTGTTGTGATGATCACCACCAAGAAGGCTGCCAAGGGTACAGGTACACGTGTTGACTTCAGCGCTAACGTTAGCTGGGATAAGATTGCCTACATGCCTGACATGCAGACAGAGTTCGGTCCTGGTTTTGACAACTGGGCATATGGTAGCAACAAGGATCCAGAAGCCTTAACAGGTTTCAACACATCGAGATTCGATCGAAATGGAAATTCGATTGTTACACCTGCACAGGCTCGTTATTATTCGTATGGTCCACGCTACGATGGCAGAGAGGTAACCTATTTCGATGGTACCAAGCGTCCATACGCACCTATCGGTGGCAACCAGTGGAACGAGGTATTCCGCACTGGTTTCAACCAGAACTACAACGTAGCCATCACCAACAGCTCTGAGCGTAGCAACATCCGCTTCTCGTACAACTTCAACGATTCGAAGCCCATGCAGTATAACTCTGCAAAGCACAACTTCAACCTGAATGGTACATTCGATATCACCAATACCATCAAGTTGAACTACACCGCTACTTATCAGAAGCAGTACATCAAGAACCGTCCTTATCGTATCAGCCGTATCGTACAGAACTACAGTGGTATGTTTGGTAGTTTCACTGATGTAAAGTACATCCGTGAGCACACCATGACCAGCCTGGGCTATATGAATAGCGTTTATGCAGCTAACGGCGGTACCACCAACACACTGACTCCCGACGAACAGTTCCTCTACACCCCAATGGGTTCTACATCGCTGATTAGCGAGTACTTCTGGAATATCTTGGGTAAGGAGCAGATCGAGGATCACCAGCGTTTCATCGGTAGCATCAACCCAACATGGGAGATTATCCCTGGACTGACTCTGGGTGCACGTATCGCTACCGACCTGACATCGGATAAGATTGAGAACATGAACCGCGCAGAGAATGCTCACATCTTCTCTACCAACGGACAGTATAGCGATGCTTACGCACTGGAGAACAGCAAGTACGAGATTGTTTACGGTGACGTGATGCTGAGCTTCGACAAGACATTTGCTGACATCCACAACGTACAGGCTAACTTCGGTTACAACGCACGTCAGGAGACATACTACATGTCAAGCGTTAGCACCAGTCAGGGTCTGAGCCAGGAGAACTGGTTTAACCTCGCTGCATCTGTAGGTACTAAGAATGCCAACATGAACAAGCAGGACCTGCTACGCACAGGTATGTTCCTGACCGCCAGCTACGGCTTCGACAACTGGGCATACATCGAGGGTACTATCCGCAATGAGAAGACTTCTACCCTGAAGAAGGGCAACAACTCTTTCTGGTATCCATCAGCCAGTGCCAGCATCCTCTTCACAGAGCTGATGAAGGACAACAAGCCTTCTTGGTACGACTATGGTAAGATTCGCGCTTCTTACGGTATCGTAGGTAACGCTCCTGAGATTTACCGCGCTAACTTGGCATACAGCCAGGGTAACCTGCAGCACGGCGACAACTATGTATATAACTACATGGGAACATCAGTAGGTAACGAGAGCATCAAGCCTGAGAAGAAGTACGAGTTCGAGATTGGTCTCGAGAGCAAGTTCTTCAACAACCGCTTAGGTTTCGAGTTCTCTTACTACCATAATGATATCAAGGACCAGATTCTGCAGACTACTTCTGCCTACTCTATGGGTGCTCAGAGCATGCTAATGAACGTAGGTGAGCTGACTAACTCAGGTGCTGAGTTCAGTATTTATGGAACTCCATTCATGAATAAGGACTGGCGTGTTGACCTGCGTGCTAACATCGCTGTTAATAAAAATAAGGTAAAGAAACTGGCCGACGGTCTGGATGTTCTTTCTCATGCTAACTGGGATAATGGTGCTGCAACCCTCGAATCGCATGTTGGCGAACCTATGGGCGACTTCTACACATACACTTGGAAGACCGACGAGAACGGTAACCGTATCGTAGGCGAGGATGGTTTGTACATCACCGATACTTCTGAGCGTCATAAGGTAGGTAACGCTATGCCTGATGCCGTTGGTGGATTCGCTGCTTCGGTAAGCTATAAGAACTTCACACTGGATATGAGCTTCGACTACCGTATCGGTGGCGACGTTATCAACCAGCCTTGGCAGTACTACATGGATACCGGTATCATCAAGGACGCTGTTGGTGCTCGTGACTACCAGAGCGGTGGTATCTTCTACTACAGCACTACCGAGAGTGTTGACGATAAGGCCAGCATCGTACGTGTTGATCCTTCACAGGTTCCTAACTACCAGCGTGGTGTAACCATGATCGATGGTCACTATGTATGGGATAACGGTGTTATCCAGCCAGGTGTTAAGGAGGACGGAACTCCTAACGACATCATCACCACTCAGTTTGCTATCAACGATATGCAGTACGGTTGGGGTACCAGCGCTACTCAGAGCTATCAGGAGGCTATCCAGAAGAACAGCTACGTGAAGTGTCGTGAGATCAGCCTGTCATATCAGCTGCCTACCCAGTGGACCAAGCGTTTCGGATGCAGCAACCTCACAGTATCTGCATTTGCACGTAACCCATTCTATCTCTATCGCACACTGAAGTTGTTCGATTCTGAGACTACTGATGGTACTAACTGGATCTATCAGGCACAGGTTGGTGGTTCAACTGCCAGCGCACGCACATTCGGTGTTTCACTCCGTGCAAGCTTCTAATAGATGGTGCAATAGAACATTTGAAACTAACTAAAAGATTATAAGATTTATGAAAAAGATATTTTTTACAGTCTTTGCCGCAGTGGGAATGATGTCTCTCGTATCTTGCTCTGATTCGGACTTCAACGAGAAGTATGCAGATCCATCAAAGACAACAACAGTAAGCGTTCCACAGGTGTTCACCGGCGTGCTTGATGCCGGTAACCGCTGGATGAACCTTGATTATTGGCGCTATTACACACAGTCAAGCACTTCTGGCTGCTTCTCAGGTGTAATTGGTAATGCTAATGGCCGCGGTCGTTTCCGTGGTGCCAGCGAGGGATACTTCAATATCCGTTGGCAGGATTTCTATAACATGCTAACTCAGTATCGTGTGCTGGAGGATACATACAACAACCTCTCCGACGACGAGAAAGAGGCTAACAAGATTTTCTTACTCCTGGGTCGTACCATCATGCAGGCTCAGCTCCACGAGGTACTCTCTATCTGGGGAGATGCCCCCTACTCTGGTGCTGGCACACTGTGGAAGACTGGTGACTATGATGGCGCTAAGAAATCTGCCAAGTACGACGACGACGTACAGATCTACAAGCAGATTCTGTCTGACCTGAAGGAGGCTGGCGACTTCTTTGCCGCTGGCAACCTGAATGCCGCAGGTGTTGCTGCTCTGAAGCGTCAGGACTTCAGCTCTGCAGCTGGTTCTGTTGACATCTGGCAGCGTTATGTAAACTCACTCCGTCTGCGCATCGCCCTGCACCTGGCTACCAATGGTGACCTGGTTGCTGAGGCAAAGAGCGCTATCCAGGAGTTGCTGAGTAATCCTACTCAGTATCCTCTGATTGAGAACAATAGTCAGAACATCGGTGTGAACGGTGATACTGCAACTGATCACTTCAACTATGGTAAGGGTGTTTCTCAGGCTCTGGCAGGTAGCTCAATGGCTGCTGGTTCACAGGCTATGCTCGACGCCATGAACGTTCCTGCTAACGGTGTGCCCGATGAGAACACTGACCCACGTCTGGCTGCTGTTTATGACTGCAACCCAGACGACGCTTATATTGCTTACGATAACTCACTCACAAGCAACGAAATCGACAACATCGCCGAAGAGAAGAATAAGGAGTATGTTGAGCGTGGTATCACCACCTCTAACTACTACTGCCGCATTGACACCATCGCCTTCACTGGTTGGGCTGCTTATCAGGGTAACGCCAACTTGAACGGCACTTGGATCAATGCTGCCGAGGTTGCACTGAGCAAGGCCGAGGCTTACCTGATGGGTTACGGTGTAGCTGCCAACGAGGCTGCTGCTAAGGAGAACTTCATCAAGGGTGTAGTACTCTCTAACGAATACTACTGGAACATGAAGACCACTTCTTCACTCTACGTGGAGGGTAACGACTCTTATCGTGGTTTCCGTGCACTCACTGTTCCTACAACTGCCGACTTCGAGGCTTATGCCAACAAGATCTGGAAGGCCACTCAGGAGTGTGTAGCTACTCAGCTCTGGCTGAACTTCAGCTTCCTGAACGAGCTCGAGGCTTGGAACGTGAACCGTCGTACTGGATTCCCCAACGTGAAGTTTGCTAAGGACACCCAGATGGCTGACTATCCTACTCCTCCAAACCGTCTGCCTTACCCAAGCGACGAGTTGAACTTCAACAAGGACAACTGCGAGGCTGCTAAGGCTATCAACTACTCAGAGAGCACTGGTTACTACACTAACCTGTTCTGGGCTAAGCAGACCTACTACTCACTCTATTAAAAAATAGGCTGAAACACAATAATGATCCCGAGACCCTTTGCGGGTTTCGGGATTTTTGTTTATCTTTGCAGCGATAAACCCAAAAACAAAAATGAAAAGACTACTTTTACTATTTATCGGACTGATGGCCTTCTGGCATGCTGATGCCGGAAAGCAAGTAATGAATCGTGTGGTGGTGGCTTACGTCACCGCAGGTACTAACGACGTTCCAGACCCTACGTTGATGACCCACATCAACTATGCATTCGGAACAGTCAACAAAACATTTAATGGTGTAGATATCCAGAAGCCAGAACGCCTACGGGTGATTGCTGGTTTGAAACAGCAGAACCCCGACTTAAAAGTGCTGCTGTCGATTGGTGGATGGACAGCAGGACGATTCAGCGAAATGGCTGCCACCAAACAGAACCGCGCTGCCTTTGCCAAGGACTGCAAACGCATTGTAGATGAGTTCGGACTGGATGGTATCGATATCGACTGGGAATACCCGTCATCAAGCGAGGCTGGTATCTCGTCATCACCCCACGATATCGATAACTTTACACTGCTGATGAAGGAACTGCGCCGTGTGTTAGGAAAACAGAAACTGCTTACCATCGCCACCATCTGCACCGCAAAGTATATCGACTTTAAGAAATGTCTGCCTTATCTCGACTTGGTGAATGTGATGTCGTATGATATGAGCGATCCCAATAAGGCACACCATGCTGCCCTCTACCCCTCGCCTATCTCAGGTTACTGCACCGGCTCTGAAGCTGTCGAGGCACACCTGAAGGCTGGTGTTCCCAAGGAGAAGCTGGTGATGGGAATGCCTTTCTACCAAAAAGGCAGAAGACAGGACGCTGGTGTTGACGAATATCTGCGTACGGGTATCCTGCCCGTTGGCTACACACGTCAGTGGAGCGATGTGGCACAAGCCGATTATATTGCCAACGAAAAGGGCGAGTTTGTATGGGCTTACGAAACCACACGTTCGTTAGGTGCCATCTGTCAGTATATCCTGGATAACAACCTGTGTGGCGGTATGTACTGGGAATACTCGAACGACAGAACGGGTGAGTTCAGTTCGCTGCTGAGTAAAATGCTATTAGAGCAGTCCACCACTGTAGGCCATAAAACCGCAGCCCTTAACACATCAGCCTGGCAGAATACCGAATGGATTTCGGTTGTGAATGCCCCTATAGTAACAGGCCGTGCCGACCAGGTGATTCGTGCTGCAGATGGCGCTAACTGGTTTGTATCTACCATCAAAAACGAAAAGCCCGTAACCCAAGCTAAATGGATGACAACGGGATTAGGTGTGTTTGAACTTTACCTGAACGGACAACCTGTAGGCGACGAAATCCTGAAGCCCGGATTTACACACTACGCCAAAACCAAGCGTTCGTTTACTTACGATATCACCGAGGCTTTCCAGAAGCAGACTGGTAACGAGAATGTACTCTCGGCTCAGGTCACACCGGGCTGGTGGGCTGATAAGATTATCACTCCAGGCGATCACGAAGGTATGATTGGTAAGAAGTGTGCCTTCCGTGGTGTATTGGAACTGACATTTGCCGATGGCACCAAACAGTACTACGGCACCAACTGCAAGGATTGGAAAGCAGGTATTGCAGGTCAGGTAAAGCACGCCGGTATATTTGATGGCGAGGCTTTTGATGCCCGCGAACTGCCTGGATTTGCTACCCCTGAAAAACTCTCAACTCCCGAGGTAAATAGCGAGTTTACTGGCGAGATTGTACCATCCGATGGTGCTGAGGTTTATCTGCGTCGCGACTTGGCATTACGCCCCGCCATGGCCTATATCTGGCAAGGTGTAACCGGCGAGAAGCAAGCCGCCGACAAGAAGGATATCGAATATGGTAAGGTTACCATCAAACGCAACTATGCCCTGGGCGAAACCATCACTCTGAATCCTGGCGAAACGCTGGTTGTAGATTTCGGACAGAATACATCAGGTGTACCATGCTTCAGCTTTAAAGCCAACGAAGGTACTACCCTGACTTGTCTGCCAGCAGAAATCCTGAACGATGGCAACGGTGCCGAGCGCCGTGGCATGGACGGACCAGAAGGTAGCGTGCATCGTCGCAACCTGCGTATCCAGAACACCGGTATCCGCATCGATTACACCTTTGCCAACAACCCCAGCTTTGTAAGCTACTATCCCCACTGCACCTTCTTTGGCTACCGTTACATCTCGGTAACCGCTACCGATAAGGTAGAGATTCAACGCGTTGAATCACTGCCTGTAACCAGCATAGCCAAAGGTCTGGAAATAGGTAAAATCACCACAGGTAACGACCTGATTAACAAGCTGATTTCGAACACCGTTTGGGGCCAGCGCTCTAACTATCTCTCGGTTCCTACCGACTGTCCGCAGCGCGATGAGCGATTAGGTTGGATGGCTGATACTCAAGTGTTTACCGAAGCCGGTTCGTTCTTTGCTAATACCGACGGATTCTTCCATAAATGGACCCGCGATGTACGCGACTCACAGAGTGCTACAGGTGGATTCCCAGGCGTATCGCCTATTGCCCAGTATGGTAATGAGATGATGCGTTTGGGTTGGGCCGATGCCGGTGTGATTGTGCCATGGACAGTATGGAAGCAGTTTGGCGATAAAGCCATCGTAGATGAGAACTGGGAAGCGATGGAACGCTTCATGAATCACATCAACGAGGTGAAATACAACCACGAGGCACTCGTAAAAGAGAATGGCAACTACCAATGGGCCGACTGGCTGAGCTGCGAGGCTTTGGAGACTTGTATTAACCTCGCTTTCGACGAGAACTGGAAGCCACGTCCCGATGCCATTGCCTACTGGAATTACCTGAGTGCCTGCTACTGGCAGATTGATGCCGAGATGATGCGTGACATGGCACTGGCAACAGGTCGCGATGCCTCGAAATACCAGCAGATGGCAGAGGCTGCCCAGACCTATCTGAAGCAGCAGTTCCTGAATCAGAATGGTACCTTTAAGACTGCCGTACTGAACACCATGCAAACCCCTGCCCTGTTTGCCTTGAAGAACCGTCTGGTAGATGGTGCTGCCAAGGAGCGTATGATTCAGCGCCTGCGCCAGAATTTTGAGGAACATGGCAACTGCTTGCAGACCGGTTTCCTAGGCACCAGTATCCTGATGGCTACACTCACCGAAAACGGCTTGGTAGATATTGCTTACGAGCTGCTTTTCCAGCGTAAGAACCCCAGTTGGATTTACTCGATTGACAACGGTGCCACCACCATCTGGGAGCGTTGGAACAGCTACCGTCGCGATAATGGCTTAGGACCTAACGGCATGAACAGTTTTAACCACTATGCCTACGGTGCCGTATGCGAGTGGATTTGGGAGACTGCAGCCGGTATTGCCACCGACACCCAGGTGCCAGGCTTTAAGCAGATTATCATGAAACCCGTACCCGACAAGCGCTTAGGTTTTGTGAAGGCCGAATACCAGTCGGCAGCCGGTTTGATTAAGAGCGAATGGAAATACGAAGGCGACCTGTGGTTGTGGAACTTCACCGTTCCCGAAGGAGCCACCGCCATCGTTACCCTACCCGGCGAGACAACCCCGAAGACATATCCAAGTGGCACTTACCACTTACAAAAGAAACTCTAACAAAAAAGCCGCCCTTCAGCATTTTGAAGAGCGGCTTTCTTTTTGGAATATCTGATTAGTTAATCGGAGTTACCTCAATCACAGGACTCTGACCTCTACCATCCTCAGCTTTCCATTCGATGGTAACCACCTTCTGTTCGCCAGGCATCAAGGTGAAGTAGTTATCGCTGTAAATCACAGGCAGAATCTGCTCGCCATCGGCACCCTTCAGATTGATACGCAGGAATGGAGCTACCGACTTACCAGTGTTCTTCAATGTCACAACAGCCTTGGTACCAGTAACCTTTACGCTCTGCTGCAAGGCTGGTTTTGGCAGGGTGTTCAGGGCACGGAAATTATTCTCCTCTTTGCCCATGATATACTCGTTCTCAGAAATCACACCACGCTTACCTGCAAGTGTCAAACGCAGGAACCATACATCTGATGGCGCCTGAGCCTGCAACTTAGCCAACTTCAGGATGGCCTTGGTGGTATCCTCGTTGCTATTCAAACGAACCTTCTGCTGGCGCACTTTCTTACCATTCAGATCGAATACCGTTACTGTAGCGGTGATACCAGCCACATTTCCTGCAGAGTGGTTCACTACCTCAACGCTATCCGTCAGAGCGTTATACTGAATATGTAAGGGCTCGCAGGCCTTCTTTACACCAAAGTAAGCCGCTGTGGGGTCGAAATAGTAATCGTAAGTCTGCCAAACCATCGATGGCCAGCAAGCATGACTCATCCAGATCAACAGTCCTGCACGACTTTTGCTGGTGCTCTCGTACATGCCACGATAACCGTTATAGTTAATGAGCTGAGCCCAACGGGTAAACTCCTCGGCGCTGCTAGCCTTGCCAAGTCCCTCTTCTACCAGTCCGTTAAACTCGCGGGCACGCTGGGCACCTAACAGGGTGTAATCGTGCATACCCCACTGTACGCTCTGTGGCCAGAGTGAATCAGGACTCAATGTACGCTTCAAACTCTCGATATTCATCACGTTAGGCATACCACGCTCGGTGTGAATCTTACCACTCTGACGAGAGAAGTACTCCTTCATAGGCAGTGCCCAGTATGGACCGTGACCACTCACACCATCATCAGCCGAGCTTGAGATAAACTCCAATCCAGGCGACAGGGTATGTACATACTCACGCAACTTGCGATCGATAGCCTCAGGTGGGAATCCCTCGTTACGTCCTACCCAGATACCAATGCTGGCATGACTGCGGATACGGCGCAGATAATCCTGTGCATTGCTCAGGAACAGCATATCGTCGTGAGGATCAGGTCCGTCGGCTGGGTTAGCCAACCAGAAGTCCTGCCATACCATGATACCATGCTTATCGCAAGCCTCGTAGAAAGCCTCGTCACCAATCTGTCCTACCCAGTTACGAATCATGGTGCAGTTCATCTCCTTGTGATACCCTACAGCAATATCGTACTCACGTGAGCGGTACAGCAGATTGTGCTCATCGAAGCCCCAGTTACCACCCAGTGGAATAAAGCGGCGTCCATTGATATACATGATGAGCGAATCCTTCAGACCCTCGTATTTCATCTCGCGGATACCAGCCTGATAGTTGATGGTAGATGCCACGCCGTTATCAGGGGTGAAGGTAAAGCCAGCCTCGTACAGATTAGGCTCGCCGTAACCATTAGGCCACCACAACTTAAAGTCGCTGCTGGTCAACTGCTTGTTGCAATGAGGACAGAAGCTTACCTCCTGCTCGGTGTTGGCAGGCAGCGTCATCTTCTTCTCAAACTTCACGTCACCAATCCAGCCCTTCAGGGTACCAGTAACTGGCTTGTTATCGTTGTTGCGTACAAACACAGCAGGCTTTACACTGGCGGTTTTGCCATCAGCAGCCAACTTGGTTTTTACATATGGATCGCTCACAGTCACATTACCTGTTGAGGTGAGATAAACCTCGTTCCAGATACCAACCTCGCGTCCACGTACAGTGGTAATCCAGTCCCATCCGATGGTAGCATGGAAGGTAGGATTATCGGCACCAAGCAGTCCACCATTCAACTGTGTGGTGTTGCGGTCCTTCTCCTTTACGGCACCAAAGTACTTGTTGCACTCCACCTCTACTGCCAGGTAGTTCTTACCCTTATGCAGCAGACCGGTTACATTGAATTTGCCACGCATAAAGGCACCCTCGATACGGCCCAGACGCTGTCCGTTCAGATAAACGTTAGCTTTCCAGTTGATACCATCGAAGTTGAGCCACTGCTGCTCGCCATCAATACGCTCTACGTTGAACTCCTGACGGTACCAGAAGTTTGAGCGGAAATATGATTCTGAAATCTGATTGATATCGTCGGCATAGTTTGGATCGGGAACAGCACCGATATTCATAAACGATGCCAGCACGGTGCCAGGAACTGTAGCAGGCACCCAACTTCTACTATCATAATCAGCCGATGCAATCTGCTCGCCACGGGCATCCACCTCCGATGCACGCTGCAACTGCCACATGCCGCCACTCAACTCGTAGCGTCCGTTCTTCATACCAGCCAAAGCATGTGGGGTGTAAACCTGTTTCTGCTTCGACAGCACCTCCAACTCACGCAGAGCATAGCAGCCAGCCTCGCCGGGCTCCTGGAGGAGCAAGCGCACGTAGCGGGCAGTACATTGAACATTGACCATTGAAGATTGACCATTGAGAGATGCCACCTTTTTCCAGGTTTGGGCGTCGTCGGATATTTGAATGATGCCTTTCTTGGGGGCATAAAGCCAGTCGAGATTAATCTGCTCGATAGGCAGACTCTTTCCAAGGTCGGTGTATATCCACTGCTCGCCGCCACCATCGCTCATCCATACGCTGCTGAACTGCTGCGATGGCAACAGCTCTACATACTCGCCGATGGCATTCTGGAACTGCAACTCGTACACGTCCCAGTGGGCAGCGCCAGTCATATCCATGACCACACGCAGATGCTGGGTGTTTACAGGTGTTTTAAACTTAATCAGCTCATCCAACTGGCGTGCTGGCAACAGGCTCTCCTCGGTCTGTTTGTTGGGGTCGGAATGCAACTTATAATACAGTGGTTTACCAGGCAGTTTGTCGCCCTTCAGTTCGCCAACCACCTGCCAGTCTTTTCCATTTTCCGAAGCCTCGCAACGAATGCTGTAGCCCTCGGTAGCCAGCTGGTCGTTATAGGCCATCATACCTACCACACGTACCCCGGCAGTTTTTACTGTCATGGCACCGCTATAGTCGTACTGCAGCCAGGTCTTCTCGCCCATCAGGATATTCTTTGAATAGGCACCGCCATCGATAGCCCACTCTGCCTCCTTACGGGGCAGCACACCATCCTGGGTAGAAACCTTCAGCAGGATGGGATCGGCAGTATCGCAGATACCATCTGTTACCAGATGTGCCGTCAGGTTGTAGTCGATAGCCGACGAAGCCCAGACCGCACGGTGGCGTGCTACATTTGTTAATGTCTGGCCATTCTCCACCCAGCTCAGTGTGGGTGCGTAATACTCACTCTTGGCACCCGGATACTGTCCGATGCCACGCGTGTAATCAGTTGGTTGAGGTGCAGCCACAGCGCACATACCGATACACGAAAAAATTGCTGTAAGATACTTCATATTGTCGTAGTTTCTGATTTTTGTGCACAAAAGTACAAAAAAAATGGATACCATACTAAACTTTCGTCATTTTTTTGCTATCTTTGCAACCATAACTAATATACAATTTCTATTTATGCTAAAAACAAGAAGATTATGTCTGGCCTTAGGGCTGGCAGTGTGCCTGACGGTAGGCGCACAGGATAACGAGATTCATCAGCGTTCCGAAACCTACGAGTGGCCAACCGACCAGCTGGTAGTTAAGAATCTTAAAGCATGGCAGGACCTGAAGTTCGGCGTGCTGTTTCATTGGGGATTGTATGCCGTACCAGGCATGGTAGAATCATGGGCTATCTGCGACGAGAACTGGATAACCCGCGACTCTACACGCACCTATCAGCAGTATATGGACTGGTATTTCGGACTGGCCGATGAGCTGAAACCCACCAAGTTTGATCCTACCCAGTGGGCTGAGGCCTGCAGCAATGCGGGTATGAAATATATGATTTTCACCACCAAGCACCACGATGGTTTCTGTATGTGGGATTCACAGGAGACCGATTTTACCATTGCCAAGCACGCCTTTAAGGACGATCCACGTCGCGATGTGCTGAAGCATGTGCTGGATGCCTTCCGCCAGAAGCAGTTCACCATCGGTACCTACTTCTCTAAGCCCGACTGGCACTCGCAGTACTACTGGTGGGATGTGTATGCCAAGAAAGGTCGCAACGTGAACTATCCCGTTGATCAGCACCCCTGGCGCTGGCAGCAGTTCAAGAAGTTCACCCACAATCAGATGAACGAAATTCTGTCGCGTTACGGTAAGGTAGATATCCTGTGGCTCGATGGCGGCTGGGTAGCTAAAGAAAACCGCGGTCAGGATCTGGATATGCCCGAGGTGGCCCGTATCGCCCGTAAGAATCAGCCTGGCATCATTATCGTAGATCGTACCATCCATGGTCCTTACGAGAACTACCAGACACCCGAGCGCACCATCCCTGAGACACAGTTGGATTTCCCCTGGGAGAGCTGTATCCCTCTGAGCGACGACTGGGGCTGGGTACCACGTCCACGTTTCAAGAGTCCTGAGAAGGTGATTGGCACCCTCATCGAGATTGTTGCCAAGGGTGGAAACCTGGTGTTAGGCGTTGGTCCTACTCCCGAAGGACTGATCGAGCCTGAGAGCGTGAAGCGCCTGAATGCCATTGGTGCCTGGCTTAAGCTGAACGGTAAAGCCATCTATAACACCACCATCACCCCTTATTACAACGAGGGTAATGTATGGTTCACCAAAGCCAAGGATGGTAGTCGCTACTATGCCATCTACCGTTTGAACGATGGCGAGAAACTGCCTACCAGCATCACCTGGAGCCAGAATCTGCCAAAGAAAGCCATCCGTTTGGTTAGCAACGGCAAACGTGTAAAATACAAGCTGCAGGGCAATCAGGTAACCGTTTATCTGCCCAAGCAGCTGCCACAGCAGTCGATTGCACTTGAAATAGAATAACACTTGTAAAACTAAACTTTGAACTTATGAAGACATTAAGCATGAAGAAGGCTTTCATTGCCTTGTCACTTCTAACATGTCAGTCGGTTGCTTTTGCTAAGATGCAGCCGGTGGATTATGTGAGTACCTTGGTAGGTACCGAGTCGAACTACAACCTCTCAACAGGTAACACCTACCCTGCTGTAGCCATGCCCTGGGGTATGAACTTCTGGGTAGCGCAGACCGGTAAGAATGGCGATGGCTGGCAATACACCTATACCGCCAACAAGATTCGCGGCTTGAAGCAAACCCACCAGCCCAGTCCTTGGATTAACGATTACGGACAGTTCTCGCTGATGCCCACGGTAGGTCCGAAGGTGTTCAACGAAAACAAGCGTGCCAGCTGGTTCTCGCATAAGGCCGAGGTAGCCACACCCTATTATTACAGCGTGTATCTGGCTGATTACGATGTAACTGCCGAGGTGGCTCCTACCGAGCGAGCTGCTGTGATGCAGTTTACCTTCCCCGAGACTGATGAGGCCAACGTGGTGATTGATGCCTTTGATAAAGGTTCGTACGTAAAAATCATCCCCACCGAGAATAAGGTGATAGGCTATACCACCAAGAACAGCGGCGGTGTACCCGAGAACTTCAAGAACTGGTTTGTGATGGTGTTCGATAAGCCATTCGCCAGCAGCGTAACGGTGCAGGATAGCATTTTTACCAATCAGTTGGAGATGACAGCCCATCATGCCGGTGCCATCGTATCGTTCAAAACCCGTAGAGGCGAGAAGGTATGTGCCCGTGTGGCATCATCATTCATCAGTCTGGAGCAAGCCGAGCAGAACCTCAACGAGATTGGCAAGCGTTCGCTGCAGCAAGTAAAAGCTGCCGGCTGCAAACGCTGGAACGAGGTATTGGGACGTATCGAGATCGAGGATAATGATATCGACCACCTGCGCACGTTCTATAGCTGCTTGTACCGCTCAGTGCTCTTCCCACGTAGTTTCTACGAGCTCAACGCCCAGGGCGAGCCCATCCACTACAGTCCTTACAACGGCGAGGTCCGTAAGGGTTATATGTTTACCGATACCGGTTTCTGGGATACCTTCCGCTGCCTGTTCCCACTGCTTAATCTGGTTTATCCCTCGATGAACACCAAGATGCAGGAAGGACTGGTGAATGCCTATCTGGAGAGCGGTTTCCTACCCGAATGGGCCAGTCCAGGTCACCGTGGTTGTATGGTAGGCAACAACTCTGCCTCGATTGTAGCCGATGCCTACCTGAAGGGTCTGCGTGGCTACGATATCAACAAGCTGTGGGAGGCTGTGGTTCACGGCACCCAGGCTGTACACCCCGAAGTGAGCAGCACAGGCCGTTTGGGCTACGAGTACTACAACAAGTTGGGTTATGTGCCTTACGATGTAAAAATCAATGAGAATGCCGCCCGCACCCTGGAGTATGCCTACGACGACTGGTGTATCTACCTGTTAGGTAAAGCCTTAGGAAAAAAGAAAAAAGAGATCGACGTGTTTGCCAAGCGCGCCATGAACTATAAGAACCTGTTTGATGCCGAGACCAAGCTGATGCGAGGTCGCCTGAAGAATGGCGAGTTCATGAAGCCCTTCAACCCTTTGAAATGGGGCGATGCCTTTACCGAGGGTAACTCATGGCATTACACCTGGTCGGTATTCCACGACCCACAGGGACTCATCAACCTGATGGGTGGTAAGGCAGCCTTTAATCAGATGCTCGACTCGGTATTTGCCCTGCCTCCCGTGTTTGATGACAGCTACTATGGCTTTACCATCCACGAGATCCGTGAGATGCAGATTATGAACATGGGTAACTATGCCCACGGCAACCAGCCCATACAGCACATGATCTATCTGTATGGCTACAGCGGCGAGCCTTGGAAAACCCAGTACTGGATTAACCAGACGATGAACCGCATGTACAATGCCAACCCCGATGGCTATTGCGGCGATGAAGACAACGGACAGACATCGGCCTGGTATGTGTTCTCGGCTCTGGGATTCTATCCCGTTTGTCCAGGTAGCAACCAGTATGTGATTGGTACCCCATACTTTAAGCAGGCTACCGTACACCTGGAGAACGGCAATACGCTCTCTATCGATGCCGACGGCGAAGGCTGCTATATCCAGCAAATGACGCTGAACGGCGCCGACTACCAGCATAACTACCTGGATCACAACCAGCTGATGCAGGGCGCTACCATCCGTTTCGGTATGAGTACCACCGCCAACAAGCAGCGCGGCACCCAACCACAGGATGCGCCGTATTCATTCTCGAATGCACAATAATAACACAAAATATGAAACAATTACTTTTACTATTCAGTTTTAACTTCCTACTACTCCCTACTTTTGCCCAGAAGCAGGCCCCCGCACCAGTTGCGCCCCTGCCTACAGCCCATCAGGTGGCTTGGCAGAAGTTAGAGACTTATGCTTTTATCCACTTCGGTCCCAACACCTTTGGCGATCGCGAGTGGGGCTATGGCGATGCGCCATTGAGTGATTTCAACCCCACCAAGCTCGACACCGAGCAATGGGCCCACACCATCAAGGCTGCCGGTATGAAAGGCGTGATACTCACCGCTAAGCACCACGACGGTTTTTGTTTGTGGCCCACCAAGTACACCGACTACAGCGTTCGTAATACGCCTTACAAGGATGGTAAGGGCGATATTGTAGGCGAGTTGGCAGCCGCCTGTAAGAAGTACGGCCTGAAACTGGGTCTGTATCTCTCGCCATGGGATCGCCATCAGGCATTCTACAGCACCCCACTCTATGTGGAGTATTTCTATGCCCAGCTCGAGGAGTTGCTCACCCAGTATGGCGAGCTTTTCGAGGTGTGGTTCGATGGTGCCAACGGTGGTGATGGCTGGTATGGCGGTGCCAAGGAGCAGCGCAAGATTGATCGCCGTACCTACTACGATTTCCCCCGTGCCCACAAACTGGTGTATAAGCATCAGCCACAAGCCATCATCTTTAGCGATGGCGGCCCCGGTTGCCGTTGGGTTGGCAACGAAGAGGGTTATGCCGATGCCACCAACTGGTCGTTCCTGCGAATCAACGAGGTTTATCCTGGTTACGATAAGTACTACGAGCTGACCAGCGGACATGCCGATGGCGACACCTGGGTTCCCTCGGAGTGCAACACTAGTATCCGTCCGGGGTGGTTCTATCACGAGAGCGAGGATGCCCGTGTAAAAAGCATCCCACAGCTCACCGACCTGTACTACCGTAGCGTAGGTCATAACGGCACATTCCTGCTCAATTTCCCCGTAGATAAGGAAGGACTCATCCATCCTATCGACTCGGCTAATGCCGTGAACTATCACCAGCAGGTAGCTGCCGAACTGAGTAACAACCTGCTGCGTAAAGTCAGCATCAAAGCCTCGAACGTACGTGATAAGAAACTGTACGCAACGGCAAATCTGACCGACGGCAACTACGATACCTACTGGGCTACCGAGGACGGTGTAACTACTGCTACACTCGAGATTGCACTCAAAGGTACGCAGAAGATTAACCGTATCATGCTGCAGGAGTATATTCCTCTGGGTCAGCGTGTTAGCAAGTTCCACTTAGAGTACTTTAACGGCGGCAAATGGCAGCCCGTCAGCATCAAGGAGGCTACTACCACTATCGGTTACAAACGCCTGCTGCGCTTCCAGACCATTACCGCCAAGAAGCTGCGTGTATGCTTCGACGAGGCTCGTGGTCCGCTCTGCATCAACGGCATCGGTGCCTACTATGCCCCCAAGGCTATGGAGAGCTACCAGCAGCAGGAACTGAATCTGAAAGGCTTTGATTACACCATCCAGCAGCAGGATGCCAAAGCCATCACCATCGACCTGGGTCGCACCCGTCAGATACGTTCGCTGCATTACAAGCCTACCACCACTGGTATGATCTCGCACTACGAGATATGGGCTGGTAATACCCTCGACAACATGAAGCGTATTGCCGCAGGCGAGTTCTCGAACATCCGCAACAACCCCATTATGCAGGATGTGTATTTTGCACCCGCCGACTGCCGTTACGTACAGCTGAAAGCCGTACACCTGGTTAACGAATCAGAATCAGCATCTTACGATAAACTCATCATTCTGTAAACATGAAACGAATACTGATATCAACAATGGCTTGCTGCATGGCCCTGAGCCTGTCGGCCGCCAAAAAGAAAGCTAAGGAGCTACTGCCCTACCAGAACCCGAAACTCTCGGTAGAACAGCGTGTAAACGACCTGGTTAGTCGTATGACATTGCAGGAGAAAGTGGGCCAGTTACGCTGCACCTTGGCATGGAACTACTACACCATCAAAGGAAAGAATGTAGAACCCTCGGAGCTGTTTAAGAAGGATATTGCCGAAGGACAGATAGGTATGCTCTGGGGTACCTACCGTGCCGACCCCTGGACACAGAAGTCGCTCGAGAACGGACTCAACCCCGAACTGGCAGCCAAGGCTGGTAATGCCCTGCAGAAGTATGTGATAGAGCACACCCGACTGGGTATCCCCCTGTTCTTAGCCGAAGAGGCACCCCACGGACATATGGCTATCGGCACTACCGTATTCCCCACCGGATTCGGTATGGCTGCCACCTGGAACCCAGCCCTGATTGAGAAAACCGGCGAGGTGATTGGTCAGGAAATCCGCTTGCAGGGCGGCCATATCAGCTATGGTCCGGTATTAGACCTGGCCCGCGAGCCCCGTTGGTCGCGTGTCGAGGAGACGATGGGTGAAGACCCCGTACTGGCAGGCGAGTTAGGTGCTGCCATGGTAAAAGGACTGGGTGGCGGCATCCTGTCGAAGCCCTATAGCACCATCGCCACACTGAAGCATTTCATCGGCTACGGCACCACCGAGGCCGGACAGAATGGCGGTATCACCATTGCCGGTGCACGCGAGTTGCAGGAGAGTTTCCTGCCCCCATTCAAGAAAGCCATCAATGCCGGCGCCCTGTCGGTGATGACCAGCTATAACTCGCTGGATGGTATCCCCAGCACCTGCAGCAAGGCGCTGCTTACCGACCTGCTGCGCACCCAGTGGGGATTCAACGGCTTTGTAGTCAGCGACCTGTATAGCATCGACGGTATCCATGGCACCCACCGTGTAGCCGAGACCAAGCAGCAAGCAGGTGTGATGGCACTGAAGGCAGGTGTTGATGCCGACCTTGGTGCCCTGGCTTTCGGCAGATTGGAAGATGCCGTACAGAAAGGCATGGTAACTGAGGCTGAGATTGATGTAGCTGTCAAGCGCATTCTGAAGATGAAGTTCGAGATGGGCTTGTTTGAGCATCCTTATGTAGATGCAGCCCAGGCCAAGCAGCTGGTTCGCAGCGATAACAACAAGGCTGTTGCCCTGCAGGTGGCTCGCGAGATTATCACCCTGCTTAAGAACCAGAACCACGTGCTGCCACTTAGTAAAACCCAGAAGGTGCTGGTGTGCGGACCTAATGCCGACAACGTGTATAACATGCTGGGCGACTATACCGCACCACAGGAAGAAGGCAACGTAAAAACCATCCTCGCTGGCATCCGCAGCAAACTGCCAGCCAGTCAGGTAACCTACGTCAAGGGTTGTGCCGTACGCGACACCACCGCATCGAACATTGCCGAGGCAGTAGCTGCAGCCAAACAGGCCGATGTCGTCGTGGTAGCTGTAGGCGGTTCGAGTGCCCGCGACTTCAAGACCAGCTATAAGGAGACCGGTGCTGCTGTTACCGACAGCAAGACTATCAGCGATATGGACTGCGGCGAAGGATTCGACCGTGCCACCCTCACCCCATTGGGTCATCAGATGCAGCTGCTCAAGGCCCTCAAGGCTATCGGTAAACCACTGGTAGTGGTATATATCGAAGGTCGTCCCATGGATAAGAGTTGGGCCGCCCAGCATGCCGATGCGCTACTCACAGCTTACTATCCCGGACAGGAAGGTGGTACCGCCATTGCCGACGTGCTGTTTGGTGATTATAACCCAGCCGGACGCCTGCCTGTATCGGTACCCGCCAACGTAGGTCAGATTCCAGTTTACTACAACAAGAAGCCACCTATGCCACACGATTATGTAGAGATGAGTGCCCGTCCGCTGTATGCCTTTGGCTACGGCTTGTCGTACACCACCTTCAAGTACGACGACCTGAACATCGAGGAGACTGGCGATACCCAGTTTAAGGTAACCTTCAACGTTACCAATACCGGCGATATGGATGGCGACGAGGTGGTGCAGCTGTATCTGCACGACGAGTTTGCCTCTACTGCCCAGCCTATGATGCAGCTCAAGAAGTTCAGTCGTATCTTCATCCCCAAGGGCGAAACCAAGCAGGTATCGTTCACCCTCGAAGCCGAGGACCTGGAGATTGTAGACCAAGAGATGAACCACGTCGTAGAGACTGGCGACTTTACCGTGATGATAGGTCCCAGCTCGGATAACATTATTCTTAAAGCCACATTTACCCAGAATTAAATGAAAAAGCTCATTTTTACATTTTTAAATTGTTACATTTTAGGCTCTCTGTCTATCAGCGCCCAGCAGCCCGTGGATTACGTCGATCCCTTTATCGGCACCACCAACTACAGCGTATGCAATCCAGGTGCCGTGTGCCCCAATGGCATGATGAGTGTGGTACCCTTTAACGTGATGGGTAGCGACCTGAACATGTACGATAAGGATAAGCGCTGGTGGTCGGCGCCTTACGAATATAACAACAAGTATTTCACCGGCTTTGCCCATGTAACGCTGAGTGGTGTGGGTTGTCCCGAACTGGGCACCCTGCTCACCATGCCTACCACCGGCAAACTGGATGTGGATTACCGCCACTACGGCTCGGAATACAGCAACGAGCAGGCCACCCCTGGCTACTATGCCGTAAGTCTGAAAAAGTACGGCATCCGTTGCGAGGTTAGTGCCACCACCCGCAGTTCGGCCGAGCGTTTCACCTTTCCTAAAGGCGAGGGTCATATCCTGCTGAACCTGGGTAACGGACTCACCAACGAGGTAGGTGGCATGGTGCGCCGTGTCAGCGATACCGAGATTGAGGGTTATCGCCTGGTGGGCACCTTCTGCTACAACCCGCAGGCCGTGTTCCCCATCTACTTTGTGATGCGAGTTAACAAACACCCCGTATCGGCAGGCTACTGGAAAAAGCAGCCACCGATGGACGGACCCGAAAAAGACTGGGACCCCGATCAGGGCAAATACAAGCTCTACACCACCTACGGCAAGGAGCTGGCTGGCGATGATGTAGGCTACTATTTCAACTACGATTGTGCCGAGGGCGAACAGATTGAGGTGCAGATGGGCGTATCATTCGTATCTATCGAGAATGCCCGCCAGAACCTGAACACCGAACAGCCCCAATTTGCTTTCGACAACACCCGTCAGCAGGCCCGTCAGACTTGGGCTGAAACGCTGAACCGTGTTACCGTCGAGGGTGGCACCGAGGCCCAGCGCCGCATGTTCTACACCGCCCTGTATCACACCCAGATTCACCCCAACATCCTGCAGGACGTTAACGGCCAGTACCCCGAAATGGAGAGCTTTAAGATTGGAAACATCAACAAAGGCAACCGTTATACGGTATTCTCACTCTGGGACACCTACCGCAACGTGGGTCAGCTGATGACACTACTCTACCCCGACAAGCAGTTGGATATGGTACGCTCTATGATTGGCATGTACAAGGAATGGGGCTGGATGCCAAAGTGGGAACTGTACAGTCGCGAAACCTGGACGATGGAGGGCGATCCTGCCATCCCCTTTATTGCCGACACCTGGTTGAAGGGGCTGTGCGATTTCGATATCGACACCGCCTACGAGGCTTTCTATAAGTCGGCCACCCTGCCTGGCAAGGATAACAAGATGCGCCCCGATGTTGACAACTACTACAAGCGCGGTTACGTGCCTATGGGCGAATATGCCGCCGATATGTCGGGCGACAACTCGGTATCGCACGCCTTGGAGTACTATATTGCCGATGCCTCGCTGGCAAACTTAGCCGAGGCTCTGGGTAAGAAACAGGATGCCAAGCGATTCCGCCAACAGAGTCTGGGCTACCGTCATTACTATTCTAAGGAGTCGGGTACGCTGCGCCCTATCAATCAGGATGGCACGTTCCTCACACCTTTCGATCCCAAGGATGGTGCCGACTTCTCGAATGCGCCCGGATTCCACGAGGGCAGCGCCTGGAACTACACCTTCTACGTGCCTCACGACATCAAGGGACTGGCACGCCTGATGGGTGGCGACAAGAAGTTTGTGCAGAAGCTGCAGCGCGTGTTCGACGAGGGATTGTACGACCCTGCCAACGAACCCGACATTGCCTACCCTTACCTGTTTACCTATTTCAAAGGCGAGGAATGGCGCACCGAGAAGATTGTTACCAGTCTGATTAACAAAAACTTCAGCGATAAGCCCAACGGCATTCCAGGCAACGACGATTGCGGCACCATGTCAACATGGCTCATCTTCTCGATGATGGGCTTGTATCCCGATTGCCCTGGCACACCCAGCTACGCGCTTACCAAACCGGTATTCGATAAGGTAACGCTGCATCTCGACAAGCGTTATTACCCCAAGGGCGACATCATCATCGATGGCACCAAACCCCTCAAGAAATATCGCATCTCGCATAGCGAGCTGGTGCATTAAACATGAAACATGAAACATTAAAGATTAAACATTAAAGATTAAAGAATAAACATTATATGAAACGAACATTAGAAGTATGTACTGGCAATATGGCCAGTGTGATTGCAGCTGCTGAGGGCGGTGCCGAGCGCATCGAATTGTGTACAGCTTTGGCATTAGGCGGTGTTACCCCCACCATAGGTATGATGAAGTGGATTCGCCAGCAGTATCCCGAACTCAAGATTCAGGTACTCATCCGTTCACGCGAAGGCGATTTTGTGTATAACAAGGCAGATATCGAGGCGATGCTCGAGGATATCCGTCTGTCGTTGCCATACTGCGATGGTATCGTGTGCGGCGCCCTCACTGCCGATGGCGATATCGACGTAGAGGCATTGAAGCTGATGGTTGAGGCTTCAGGCGACAAACCCTTTACTTTCCACCGTGCTTTCGACCGCTGTCGTGAGCCCGAGAAGGCCCTTGAGCAGATTATCGCTGCCGGTTGTGCCCGCATCCTCACCTCAGGTCATGAGCCATCAGCCGAACAGGGTATCCCCCTGTTGCGTAAACTCGTGGAACAGGCAGCCGGACGTATCATCATCATGCCAGGCGGCGGCGTAACAACAAAAAATGCCCGCCTGATCATCGACCAGACGGGCTGTATGGAAATTCACGGTTCATTCTCGGCAGGCAGTGGTGTTACCAGTGCCGACGACGTGAAATACGTGCTTTCTACAATTGACGAATAACCTTGATCAGCTGCTCACCTAAGTTGATGGTGTAGCCCTGCTGAACAAATACCACGCGGTTAAACGAATCGCAAATCAGGAACACAGGGAGTGCTGGGCTCTGCAGTTTCATCTGCTGCCACACTTCCTGTTTTATTTTACCCTCTACATCGGTTCCCCATACCACGGTGTTAGGCAGCTTGTCGAACTCGGCAAAGTTAAAGCGCTGTGCCTCGTCGTCGTTCTGGAACAGGAATATCATCTTTCTACCCCACTCCTCAAACTGCTGCTTATAAACCGAGATATCGCGCATAGCGTGGTTGGTAGGCTCCTGGTTAGGTGCCACAATAGCCAGCACATAATACCCGCGCCCAGTAGTAGAAAGCAGACTCTTATCGCTATCGGTAGCTTTGTCGTGATAGATATCCTCGGCATTTATCGACCCAATCACCTGTACATCCTCCTGATTCTCGCGCAGGGCGTAACTGATGGTGGTATCACCGTTAAGTGTAAAGCGCTGCATACGAGCCAGTACCTTACCGCTGGCCATACGCACACCGGTAGTAAGGATATACTCGCCCTTATCTATCTCCTGTCCGTTCACGAAATCTTGCTGGGTGGCATCCTCGGGGAATGTCTGCAACTGCAGCTGTCCATCCACCACCTTGCTCAGCGTAAAGTGGATGTAGTACTTAGGATTATCGTTGTGAGCCGACAGCTTGTAGTCCAGCTTCAGCTTGGCGGTGTTACCCTGCTTGGCGTTCTGGGCCTTGGCAAACACATCCACCCAACGTCCATCGGCATAGTACTGGGGCTTGCCGTTCACCTCGTTGATACGGGCAGGCATGCCTAAACTGCGAGCCACCGATACAAAGAAGATGTTACGACCCAGATCGTCGGTCAGCTTTTCGCGATACACACTCATAGGCTGCATACGCAATCCCTGTGGGTTATGATCGTTGTCGATGCGGATGTTCTGGTTGCACCATGCCTCCAGCTGGGCAGGACTCTTGATGCTACCCATGTGCTCGCGGAAGAAAGCCTTATAAGGTGTGAGCCACTCCAGCTCTACACGGGGGCACAGCACATACTTCAGATAGATATCCGATGTATCCACGGCAGCCACCTGATTATCCTTCAGCACAGCCAGTTCGATATCACGCAGGTCCTTCTTAGCCAATACGCCGAGCAGTTTCTCTGCCATCAGCTGGTTGGGAGCCTCGTCCAGGAACTGCTGGATAGTACGGTGGTTACCGCGCCAGTCCTCAACCGGCATGGTAGCCTCGTAGGCATGACGGATACTGTCCTCGTAAGCCGAACGACGGTTGTTCTCAGCACGCTGCTCAGCAGTTACCAAAGGCAGCTGACCACTAACTGGTGGTGGCACGATATCGAGATCCACCAAATCAGGCAATTCCTTGCTGTTCAGCACGATTTTCACCTGCTTGTCCTTACCGAACGATACCTTACGGGTAGCCACCAAGCCACCTTTCGATACCCACAGCAGCATGTCGCCCTTACCGGCAGTCAGCGAGGCATGGCCCAGCTTGTCAGTAGTTTTGTTAGCTACGGTGTAGAACTCAGCATAGTTATACAGCTTAAACTCTACGCGGGCACCCGAAACAGGCTTGCCTTTAGCGTTAACCACCTGTACGTTAACCTGCGCGGTAGGTGCATAGTTATCTACCACGTTAATCTCTGTGTAACAAGGTGTCTGGCTCATCACCTCCTCAGGTCCGTCGTAGTTACCAAAAGCCTTGGTGTGCATCAGCATACCACGCGAGGCACTCTCGTTAAACCAACCCAGGTTCAGCACAGGCTCTGGCTCGCAGGCACCCAAGAAGTACCACTTGCCATCGGCCCAGGCCTCTACCCACGCATGGTTATCGTCGGTATGCGCCCAACGCGGGGTATAAACCTGACGGGCAGGAATACCTACGGCACGCAGGGCTGCAACAGTAAAAGTGCTCTGCTCGCCACAACGTCCATAAGCCGTACGGAGCGTTGCCAGCGGACTGCTGGTTCTGCCATCCGACGGACGATACGTCACGTGCTCGTGGCACCAGTGGTTCACCTCGAGGATAGCCTCTTGCATACTCAGTTTCTCAACACGGGGCTTGAGGGCCTTGTAGAACACCTCGCGACTGTTGTCGAGATTCTCGTTGTTAACTCGCACGGGCACCACAAAATGGCGGAACTCGCGCTCTGGAATGGTTTTGCCCCATGGCATCTCAGCACGTGCTTTGAGCGACAGGGCAACGTTCTGCTGGTAGAACTCGCGACTGTAATCAGTCTTGTCTGGCTGTGGCATAAACTGGTAAAGGTAGTCCACATAGCTGTCGCGGGTTTGAGCGCTGGCTGGTAGGCACATGGCGCTCAGCAGAATGGTGAAAATAGTTAGCGTTTTGTACATGTAAAATATCTAGTTAGCGTTTAATCTCTATGTCGTTCTTGACGTTGTTGCGAATCTTCGTCAGATAGCCCTTCATACCAGCGGCATCCTTCTGGTCGATAATCTCCAGCAGCTCCTTCAGCTCGGTACGAATCTGTGCCACCTGATCGTGCGTGTAGGGGTTGAACAGGATTTCCTGCAGCAGGTAGTCGTCCTCATTCAGCACGCCCTTGGCAATACGCATATGGCGCTTAAAGGTAGTACCTGGTGCATCCTGATGCTTCATCACAGCAGCGAACACAAACGTTGAAACAAATGGAATACTCAGCGAGTAAGCCACCGTTTTATCGTGCTCCTCAAAGGTATACTCGTAGATGTTCAACCCCAGCTTGCGATACAGCTCCTTAAAGAAGCAACGACCCATGCAGTCGCCCTCCTGGATAATGATGGCATTCTCCTCGCTCAGCTGTTGCAGGTTGGCGAAGGTAGGACCAAACATCGGGTGCGTAGATACAAAGCGCATACCGGTCTGCTCATAGAAGTCCTTCAGATCGGTCTTTACGCTGGCGATATCGCTGATAATGCACTCCTTAGGCAGGTAAGGTATCACCTCTTTAAACACGGGGATGGTATATTTCAGCGTTACCGCATTGATGAGCAGTTCGGGCTCAAAGGCCTTAATCTCATCGTAGGTGGTGAAACGCTGACAGTTGTATGTAAATCGCATGCGTTTGGCATCTCTCTCAAACACAGCCACTTCGTGGTCGAAACTCAGCAGGTCGATGAAGAACGATCCCATCTTTCCTGCGCCCATTACTAATATTTTCATTGCTTTTTTATTTTGGCACGAATTACGCGAATTTACACGAATTTTAGCTTATTATTCAATAATTCGCGTTAATTCGTGAAATTCGTGCCTAATAATTACTTATTTATTATTTCAATCTGCTGGCGAACGCTCTCTTCGTGGATGTTCTCGAATACGTGTGCTACGAACTCTGGGTCCATGCCACAGAGTGAGCCCTGGGCACCACGCTTGTTCAGGATTTCGTTGTAGCGGTTAGCCTGCAGTACTGTCATGTTGTGCTCCTTCTTGTACTGACCAATCTCGCGGCACACACGCATGCGCTTAGCCAACAGATCCATCAGCTGGTTGTCCAGCTCGTCAATCTGCTTACGCAACTGGGTGATACCCTCGGTAGTGGTCTTCTCATCGCGGATTACCAACAAGCTCAGGATGTAGTCGAGTACATCAGGTGTTACCTGCTGCTTGGCATCGCTCCAGGCCTTATCAGGATCGCAGTGGCTCTCCACAATCAGACCGTCGAAACCAAGGTCCATAGCCTGCTGACACAGAGGTGCTACCAGCTCACGACGTCCACCGATATGCGAGGGGTCGCTGATGATAGGCAGCTCAGGAATACGACGACGTAACTCAATGGGAATCTGCCACATAGGTGCGTTACGATAAATCTTTTGTTCGTAGCTTGAGAAACCACGATGGATAGCACCAAGACGCTTGATGCCAGCCTGATTGATACGCTCCAAAGCACCAATCCAGAGCTCCAGGTCGGGGTTCACGGGGTTCTTTACGAACACGGGGATGTCCACGCCCTTCAGCGAGTCGGCAATAGCCTGCATGGCAAAGGGGTTGGCCGACGTACGGGCACCAATCCACAGGATATCTACACCGTGCTTCAGGCACAGCTCTACGTGCTCGGGAGTAGCAACCTCGGTAGAAACCAGCATCTTGGTTTCCTTCTTCACCTGCTCCAGCCATACCAGAGCGGGCTCGCCATGACCCTCAAAGCCACCGGGCTTGGTACGAGGCTTCCACACACCAGCGCGGAAGTTATGGCAGCCCTTCATAGCCAGCTGCTTAGCGGTTGTCATTACTTGTTCCTCGGTTTCAGCACTACAAGGGCCTGCAATCACAAAGGGACGTTCGTTGTCACTTGGTAAATTCAATGGTGATAATTCTAATTCCATGACTATATTTTTCTATTTTACTATTTCACTATTTTACGATTTTCTCGATGCGCTCGAGGGCGGCTTTGATCTTCTCTTCCTTGGCACAGAGCGAGATGCGGATGTATCGCTCGCCGTTGCTACCGAAGATAAAGCCTGGAGTTATAAATACGCGGGCCTCGTGCAACACACGCTCTGTCAGGTCCTCTACGTTCTGGACATCAGCGGGAATCTTTCCCCACAGGAACATACCCACCTGATTCTTATCGTAGGTACAACCCAGCACATCCATAATCTTCTCGGCCCACTGGCGGCGACGCTTGTAGCTATCGATGTTGAACTCGCGATGCCAAGCCTCGTCGTTGTTGTTCAGCGCCTCGGCAGCAGCCAACTGAATGCCACGGAAGGTACCACTCTCAATGTTACTCTGCACCTTCAGTATCCACTGGATAAACTGTGGGTTCGACAAGCACATACCTACACGCCAACCGGGCATGTTATGACTCTTCGACATCGAGTTGAACTCAATACAGCAGTCCTTGGCGCCTGGCACCTGCATAATGCTCATGTGCTCCTCGCTCAGGATAAACGAGTAAGGGTTATCGTTCACCACCACAATGTTGTGATCCTGGGCAAACTTCACCAGTCGCTCGTAGGTTTCCATACGGGCACGTCCGCCTGTAGGCATATTGGGATAGTTGGTCCACATCAGCTTCACCTTCGAGAGGTCCATCTTCTCCAGTTCGTCGAAATCAGGCTGCCAACCGTTGTCCTCACGCAGATTGTAGTTTACGATTTTGGCACCCAGAATCTTGCTGAGCGATGTGTAGGTGGGATAGCCAGGATTGGGCACCAGCACCTCGTCGCCAGGGTTTACAAAGGCCAAGGTTACGTGCAGAATACCCTCTTTCGAACCAATCAGAGGCAATACCTCAGTCTTCCAGTCGAGCTCCACGTTGTACCAACGCTTGTAGAAGTTAGCCATGGCCTCACGCAGTTCGGGTGTACCTACTGTTATCTGATAGCCGTGTGCATCGGGCAGCTTAGCCACCTCGCACAGCTTTTCGATGGTTCGCTCCGATGGTGGCATGTCGGGACTACCGATAGCCAATGAGATAATATCCTTACCCTCGGCGTTCATCTGCGCCACCTCCTTCAGTTTCCTACTAAAGTAGTACTCCTGCACCAAACTTAATCTATCTGCGGGTTGTATCATTTTAATCTTTAATGTTTAATCTTTTAATCGTTTCTTTAGTACGCTTGGCATCGCCAAGAATGTTTAATTGGTCTGCTTCCCATCCTTGTACTCACCCAGAATCTTCAGCGCCTTGGTAAGTGGGATGATGGCATCCACCGCCTGACGGTATCGTGTCAGATCATCGTACATCACATCTACGTAGAACAGGTACTCCCACTCCTTGCCGATGATGGGCAGACTCTGAATCTTTGTGAGGTTGATGTGATAGAACGACAGGATGGCCAGTACGTGTGCCAGCGAGCCCTGCTCGTGAGGCAGCGAGAACACCATGCTGCTCTTGTTAGTCTCTGTAAGCGGACGCATCATATCGGCCTTGTTAGGATTGCTCACTACCAGGAATCGGGTAAAGTTATGCTTGTTGTCCTCGATGTGGTCCTCGAGCACCTTCAGTCCGTACAGCTTGGCAGCCTCGGCATGACAGATGGCAGCCCATCCGCGCTTCTTGCCCTCGGCAATCATCTTGGCACTACCGGCAGTATCCTCGGCCTCCACATTCTTAAGCTGTGGGTGCTGTGCCAGGAAGTTGCGGCACTGCATCAGGGCTACGGGGTGCGAGTGTACCTCGGTAATGGTGTCCCAATCGTCCTCGGGCAAACAACAGATGCTGTGGGTGATGTGCAGCTTATGCTCGCCTACGATGGCAGTACCGCTATCACGCAGCAGCTCGTAGTTGTGCAACAGACTACCCGCAATCGTATTCTCGATAGCCAGCATACCTATGGCGGTAGGATCCTTCTGCATCTCCTCAAACACCTGTTCGAAGGTTGAGCAGCAAATCAACTGTATCTGTTCTCCCTCGAAGTACAGGTGCGCCGCGATATCGTGGAACGACCCGATTAATCCTTGTATTGCAATTCTCTTCATTATCTCAATTTTTACATTTTCTAATTTTTACACTTTAAAAAAGCAAGTCCCGCTATCACTTGGTTGTGAAGCGGGACCTTGTTGTTTTATCTTCCATTGTCATAAGTTGAACTTTACACGCAACTTCCCGCTTCACAGTGTCCTGCAAAGTAAAAATAATAACCGTAAAACCACACATTCAACATTGACATAATTCTCTCGTTTATTTGTTTACGGCTGCAAAAGTATAGTATTTTTGCGAAATAAACAAATAAAATGGCAGAAATTTTGCGATTTCTGCCACAAATTGTTATTTTTCGTGCTTTTACCTATATATTTACGGTAATTCTTTTAAAATTTTACGATATACGCCATAACTTACTTTCTTGATTACGCCATCCTCTTTCAAGCGCTTTAGAGCACGCGATGTGGCAGAATCACTCGTGCCAAAACTGTCCTTAAACTGCTGCGTATTAAACTCCTCAGGCAACTGGCGGAAACATTCATCGTAACGCGTGGTGCGACGACGCTGTACAAACTCCTTATTCTGATCGGCAAAATAGTTAAACGCCATCTCGCCAAAGAAGAACTTCTGAGACTGATACTGAATGTCCATCACCACACGACAGAAACGCTTATCTGTCTCATCCATGGATAGCGTGTGGTGCTCCTGCCACTCGTCCCAATGGCGCATCAGGATAAAGGGCAACGAGATGCCAATACCGTAATACGGAATACGCTTTAACAACATGCGATCGGCCTTATCGCCATTAAATTCAGCTATCTCCATCTTATCGGTCTGCCACTCATAGGTTTCGTCGTTCAGCGGTTCAATGGGTATCTCACCAGCCACCTTATCCAATCGGTAGGCCCACTTCTTCAACGTTTCTTCGCTACCCTCAATCACCTCTTGGTAGCGCTCCACCTTACCTTTATCAGGCAAAGGGATAACTGCCAGTCGGGTGCTCATACCCGTACCAAAATTACGCTGGTTCACTTTGCGATGCAGGGCATAAGGCGTGCCGGTGTAGATAAAGTTCCAATACACGTTGAACATACCCGTTACGCTCTCCTGATTAGCGTACATCTGTCCGTCCTCCTCGTTGTGAAAGGCTTTCAGCTCCAGAATCTCACGGTCTTTCCAATCGCCACCTTTGTTATTTTTGGTAACGTTGTCAAGTTCCGAGTCGAACGAGAACATGTGCAGGTTCAGCGGCTTGCCATCTATCGTTTCGATGGCTGCATTCATGTGGCGGATAAACTCACCGGTAGCCGTACGTGCAGGGTGTACGCGGATGCCTACAGCAGGTCGTTTCAATGCCTCGCCCTTCTGCGCCTTGGTGCTGGTGGTGCGTTCCGTGCGCCCCTCCTTGTAGCGGTTCACAGCATCTATCAAACAGCTATCGGCTTGAATCATCGGGTCGGCAATCTGCTTGTAAAACTCCTCAATCATATGCTTTCCCGCACCAGGATCGCCGATAATAAAGATGCAGTAATTCAAGCGACGCACAATCTTTGGCGCAAACCAGAAGTGATACCAGGCACGCGTCATCAACGTCCCGAACAGCGCCGCCGATGAGAACAATACCGCTGGCAGTTTATGGGGATGCACATTCACAAACAGCTCCTTCATACAAGGATAAAACTCAGCCATCTCCTGCAACTCTTCAGCCCACTTATCCAGCGGCAATTGCGAGTAAACATCATCAGCCTCCCCCGCCCCCTCCAAAGGGAGGGGAGAATTTACAGTTGGTTCCGAAGGCTCTAATACAGCCTTCATCTCCTTTGAGATTTTTGGCAGCCAGGCCTTCCCCTTCTTGGCATTATCGTTCTCCTGTGCCGTTACGTAGTCGGCAGCATTATCCACGGTACGCTTCACATCCTCGCCGCGCTCTGCTATCATATCCTGTACCCAAGGCTGTACCATCAGCAGGGCCAGTGTCTTAGCCTTATCACGGTCGGTCATAATGTACAAATCGCGAGCCAGCACCACGCTGGCCTCATGCCTCGAAACCTCATCGCTGCTGGTAGATCGTTTTTTCCACCATGCTGCGATTATCGAGAGTAACGGCATGCCATTGTACGTCAGAAGCTCAGCAATCCGCAGGTTGTCTCCATCGCCAGCTGATAAAGCAGGTTGGTTTTCTCCAGCACTTTCCACAGCGGCCATATCAGCGCTATCAGCACTATTCTTAGCAACGTTAATAGTAGGCTGGCTACGACCAGCATGGTACTCATCGTTATACTTCTTACCAAATTCTTCGTTTTCATACGTAATCAATTTTTCTTCGTCAATAAAAATAATATCTTCACTTGTAGTAAGGAACGCACCCCTTGAGGCATCCTTGCAAGCCTCATCGGGGTTAAGCCCCAGCTTTTTAGAGAACACTATCTGGTTGTCAATCAGGTTGCCTACGTTGGCATCAGCCATAAACACAACCTTCAATCCATGCCCCGATGGCGTAACGTACACAAACAGAATCCTGGCCTTATCCTCGTCAGACAACTTGGCATAAGCTTCCTCCCAAACCTGGCGCACATCGCCCTCCACATGGTCAAAGTCAATCACACACAAGCCGTTTAGCTTACAATGTTGCTGACTGCGCCAACTGCCCTTCTTAAAGGTTACATCGCCAGTAAGTTTGTTCTCAAACTTCTTATCCCATTCTTCATAGGTGGCAATGAAAATCACAAACGGCAGACTCTTTTTCTTGTTGTCGTAGGCATTCTTATCACCTCGGGCCAGCGCCTCGCGGGCTTCCTTTACTTTTCTGATAGTTTCAGGCGCCGTAATTAGCGCCCGAAACTGTTCTACTGTAACTATTTCGGTTGGTAAACCGAAGCTTCGTTGAAAGCAAAACATTTGTCTATTTCACTTGTTAGTTGGTACAACTGCTTCCTTACGTCCAATGCTCCTTCAACCTCGAATGTGAGCCAGGCCATCAGCTGGGGATGCTCACCTTTAACAAGACAGACCTTCAGGTTGTCGTTGTTTACCAGATACTCGCCTTTCGGCATAGTAGGTTCTGTAATCTCGATGTCCTTGGTCAGCTTAGCCAACTCCTTATGGAAATAGGCCGCCTTGTCAGCCACTTCATCCGGACATTTCAGTTCAATACACGTCAGCGGGTTCTTACCAGTGGTAGCATAACGCTTACTGCGCCCCACTTTCTTCACATCCTTCTGACTGGGCACACCCTGAGCCTGAGGGTCAACCTCTATCGAACCATCATCATAGATTCTGGTGTTCGACTTATACGATTTCTGTAGCTTTCTCATACTCATTTCACGCTAATCTTATCAATATAAATCGTGGTAGCCTGAATCTGTTCACCAGTCTGCTGCGACATCCAGTCTCTCACTACCATCGAGCACTGCACCCTGTAGAAGTAGTTCTTGTCGTAAATCGGACAGTTAACGGCTCGTTCGCCTGTCACCTCGCCTAAGAACGTGTCAATACCATCAGTCAGCTTAAATGTAACAGCATTCATTACCTTTTCCTGACCAGTCTTTTTGTCGGTGTACTTTCTTGTTGAAAGTGCCGACTGCTCCAAAATTCTAACAGTCTTTTCCATTTTAATTTTTACCTTTTTTCATTTTTACCTTTTCCTTATATCTTGTTCCTTATTTCTTTAGCATAAACAATAAATAATCCTTCGTCTCAGCCAGCAATTCGATACCTAATTGGAAGTATTCCTTTTCTGGATTGAGATGCAGCAGATTCACCAGGTTATGGGCCAACCCGGTATTGTTGAACTGCAGGTTGTTGGAACCTGTCTTAAACTTAACCTCAATGCCCCGCGTGCGATTAAACATCAGCACCACATCGGTAGTCTGTCGGCTTCTTGTAAGCAGCATGTGGGTTGATAGCTTTTTGGCTATCATCCGCGAATGTTCCTGATTAAACGTCAGTCGGTTGCCGCCCCTCAAACTCAGCGAACAGGTATCCTTGGGCAGACCCAGACAGTTACTCCTAGTCTTAACATTAATAATCTCCAAGTCCAAACTTTCCAACTGTGCAGCCTCATTAAGATCGGCACGCTTGGTTGATATCATCTTCAACCATTCTTCGTGTATAGCTAACCAAAAATCCTTGTCGTAAATCGACTTGGGATAAACACAAACGCCTGAGGTATCACGTTTTCTACCTTGGCTTTTTCAAGATAAGCCTCCCATAGTAGGAGGATTAACCGAAAGATGATTCTGTCGATAGTTCTGCGAAAACATCACATAGATATTTCGCACGTGTAGGAATCTTTTAAATTCCTGTATCTCTGTTCTTGTCATAATAAAATGCTTTTTTACGTCGCCCCCTTTCAGGCGACCTTTATAATTAATAAATAATGTATTAACAGCCAATGTATCAATAAATTAAAGAGCACTTGCAAACTGATTCTGAGCGTCCTCAGGTTTGCAAGTGCAAAGATAGATACAAATAATGTACGGGGGATAGTTTTAGGCAGCACCCGCCCTTACTATCCCCTGATTACCCTTAATTGCCCATGAAAGCCCTTAATTGCCCAAACTTATTTGCTTAGATATTGGTTGCTAAAGTGTTTTTCGCTGAATCCTTTACCAGTAGGCATACCCAATCTCACCAACTCGGCATAGACTGGCGACGGATTGGGTGGCAGAAGTATTTTCTTGTCGCGAGCCATCTGCTGCAGATACTCGCATATCACTTGTACACTTTGTCGTTTTACTAAGCGTTTCACTTCATTATGAATCGCCACCCCGTCTTCGTCACTAATCGTTGGATGAATAAACTTAAACAGCTCCTCATCCGGTGTCTTTGCATGGGATGTTTGCTTCTCTAAGTCTTTCTGTTCTGCTTTCAAGTTTATGATGTCTTCGTGAATCATTTTCAGCTGCACGTCGTACTCATACAGGGCTATGCGCTGCTCCTTTGTAAACTTCTCGAAACAATACGAAAAAAGATAGGTGTATATTTGTTGGTAATCAATCATAAACATGCGTTCATCTTTCCAATACGAATACCGCTTCAGTTTAGCACACTCCTCAACAAAGTTTCCTGGCAACTCTTGTCCATGTTTGATGTCCTTCTTTACCAGCTCCAACTTCACCGCGGCTATCTCGTCGCCTTTAGGATCCTCATCGTAGTACAAGACACCTTTTATCAGCATGTCAGCGGTTAGTTGCACCTGCTGCTGTATCAGCTGTTTTATCGTGGGATGCGGATGGCGTATGCGCCATAACTCATAATCAAGGGTATGGGTTGATTTCTCTAGTCGTGCTGCCATCCGCTTAAATACTTTTTCAGCATAATCTACATCCACTTGCAGAATCTTAATTTGCAGCTCCTGCAGCATGTTCACCAGAGTAACAATCTTCTGTTTCAGTGGCTCGATAAGCGGTTGACGAGGCACGCTAAAGATTTTGCTTTTCAGCCAGTAGTCCACATCAGTCATGCGGTCAAAGTCAATTACCAGTGGAATCCTACAGCTTCTTATTGCCGACTTATCCAATAGCCGCTTTACAACACGTATGGCATCATCGGCCAGTTCGTTCATACACAAGCTGCAATGCACAAAAATCCGTTCACAGGTAAGGTCGTGCATGTTACAATGCTCCATCAAATCAGCTAGATTCATCAAAGTCTGTTTTTGTTTCATAACAGCCAAACACCTCCTTTCTGTTTGATGGTTAGATACTTGGTTGCATAGCGGGAACACTTCACACAGAAGGTTCCCTCGCGTTGGAGCCAGTTAGCTCCGGTTTTGGGGTTGATAGTCATAATTATAAATTTTGAATGGTAATTTATTAGCGTGTTCTATTGAAGAACAGACGCAAAGGTACAAATAAGTGAGCACAATACAAAAAATGGGTACCCCAAAAAACTACATATTCATTTAAGATGTAGGATAATTAAGAATTTTTATGTACCTTTACTCGATATGCCACATGCACAACTGACGCAGTTCTGAGTGATCTGTGTATATTTTGCACATACCACTTCTCGTTGTAACTCACCCTCTTTAATTAGATACAAAGAAAAATAAGAAATACAAACATTTTAGCCAATAATTCTTGGAATTGGAAAGAAATTCGTAATTTTGTACCCAAATAACAAACATTCAAAAACGATAAGCTATGATTAAGATGTATGTAATGGAGACTTGTCCCGACTGTGCTTATGTCGAGAAGCAAGTAGAAGGAAACCCTAATTTTGAAGTGATCGACATCGGTAAGCATGTCAGAAACCTGAAGCAGTTTATCAAGCTTCGTGATACACATCCGGCTTTTGATGAAGCGAAGGCCGTGGGTGACTTAGGTATTCCCTGCTACGTACTGGAAGATGGCACAGTAACGCTCTACTCGAAGGATGTCGGTTTGGAGCCACGTCCCCAGGACGAAGGTGCTGCTTGTAGCCTCGATGGACGAGGATGTTAGGTATGTAACTCAATCGTTTAGAAA
Source organism: Xylanibacter ruminicola 23 (assembly GCF_000025925.1). NCBI lineage: Bacteria > Pseudomonadati > Bacteroidota > Bacteroidia > Bacteroidales > Prevotellaceae > Xylanibacter > Xylanibacter ruminicola. Next base: position 1,405,368 of record NC_014033.1, read on the forward strand.
ACAACATATCCTTTATATTGGATATATATTTTCAAATGGAGCTATTTGACGAGGAGAATATACATACCACGCTTGATGAACAGTGGGAGAATTACGGGACGCTCAACTATATTGAAGATGAGCGTCGTGAGAGCTATGCTGATTCTGCTGTGGAACGTAGTGAACTACTTGGACAGATAGCAGCAATGATAGATCGACATCTTACCCGTCAGGAATCAGAAATACTCCGTTCCTATTTTGGGCTGCAAATGAAGCGCGTATCTGTAGAAGAACTGGCACTAAGAAATGGTGTGTCGAAAAAACGAATCATACGGATTGTTGGTGATGCTGTAGATAAACTACGCTTCAGCGACGATGCTATTGACATCTGGAAGTATCTGTATAGAAAATGAATAAAGCCTGTCATCACGACAGGCTCTTCAATTGGAAGTTATTCAAACATGTAGATATTTTGGCTAAAACATTGTGGGTGCAAAGGTACGGTGATTCTCCGACATTTGCAATACCTAAAACATGGGATTTATATTCAGATCGATGCTATCAAAGAATAGAGGTAGCTGCCGAAGGATATGAGCAGCCATATCATGAGGGCGATTAGTAGCAGGAGTACAAGCAGGACGATGGCGGATTGCAGCGCACGGCGGTTTACTTGTTTGATGATAGCATCGTCGCCATCGATGAAGCCCTGAATCATCGCCATGTTTTTCATGTTGGCGCGGTGGAAGATATCTATCACGTCGCCGATAAAGAATGGAATCATCCCTAAGAGCACATCCCTCAGCGCATTGTTGAGTACGGCTAATGTTAATGGAATGCTCTTGATGATACACATGGAGAAATAAACGAATGGCACCACGCAGAGCAAGGCCACAGCATCACCCCACCCCGGAATCAACCCGATGACCGCATCGAGATAGAAGCGGTCCATATATCGGGTAAGTGATTGCATCGACTGATAGACTTTATTATCCATCAGCCGAGCGCGTCGTTGCAGTCGTATTTCGTCGTTCATCTGTTGCTAGATTACTGCTCTGCCAAATGGTGAGAGGGCAAGTTTGGCCAGACGGAAGTGCATTTTTCCGAATGGGATACCGATGATGGTGATGCAAAGGATGAAGCCATAGAATATATGTGTAAGCCAAATCCAGATTCCACCAACAAAGAACCAAAGTATGTTCATAAAGGTGCTCAGACATCCTGGTTGCGACTGCATCCACTCAACCTTGGTGCCGAAAGGCCACAAAGCAAGTATGCCAAGTTTGAAGCTTTGCAAACCGAACGGGATGCCTACGATGGTGAGCATCAGGATAAGTCCTGCAACGAAGTACTCGAGGGCAATGTTAATGCCTCCGAAGATGAGCCAGATGATGTTTCCTAATAGTTTCATATTCTGAATTTTTAAAAGTCTTCAACTTTTAGACGTATGAAAAGGTAGAAAAGTTGCATGATATACGAAAAAAAGTGTAATTTTGCAGCAAAATAATAAAAATATGAATGAACCAGAGATAAAAAAGGCGGATGTTTCTACCGAGCTGGAGCTGCCGATGTACGATGCGATTGCAGCCGGATTTCCCATTACCAGCGACTATCCTGCTGACAGGTTGGACTTTAATCGCGACTTTATCAAGCACCCCGAAAGTACGTTTTATGTACGTGTGAAAGGTGACTCGATGAAGGAGGCCGGCATTTTTGATGGCGACTTGTGCCTGGTGGATAAAGCCGAGGAGATGGAACACGGCAATATCGTAGCTGCGTATGTAAACGGTGGCTTTACGGTGAAGTATCTCGATACATCCACCAAGGATCAGGGCTTTATCCGACTGGTGCCTGCCAATAAGGATTTCAAGCCGTTTATCATCGATTCGTCAGATGAGTTTACCGTCTGGGGCAAAGTAATTTTTACCATTAGAGACTGGAGGAATAGCTATTGTTTGCCATTATAGATTGCGATAATTGCTTCGTGAGTTGCGAGCGTGTATTTAGGCCCGATCTCAACGGAAAGCCCGTCGTTGTATTGTCGAACAACGATGGTTGTGTGGTTGCGCGCTCAAACGAAGCAAAGGCCATGGGCATCAAAGCTGGAACACCTTATTATCAGCTGAAGGAGCTCTTCCCCGGACAGGAGATAGCCGTATTTTCATCGAACTACGAACTGTATATCGATATGACCGACAGAGTGATGTCGCTTATCCGAAAGGAGGTGCCTGAATTCTATCGTTACAGCATCGACGAAGGTTTCTGTATGCTCAAGGGGTTGGAGCATCTCGACCTGAAAGCATGGGGCGAGGAGATGCACCAGCGCATCAAACAATGCACGGGCATGCCGGTAAGCATAGGCATCGCCTCTACCAAGACCTTGGCTAAGATGGCCAGCCATTATGCCAAGAAATACCCCGGATTTCACCATTGTTGCTATATCAACCATGTGTCACGTCGCGACAAGGCCTTGGAACTTTATCCCATCAGCGAGGTTTGGGGTATAGGCCGACAGTATGCCAAGCGACTTGAAGCTATAGGCATCAAGACAGCCTATGATTTTGCAACTCAAAGCCGAAGTTGGGTTCGATCCACCTTTAATGTGGTGGTTGAGCGCACCTGGCGTGAACTGAATGGCGAGGATTGCATTTTGCTGGAGGACATGAGCAAGAAGAAAAGTATCTGTACCAGCAGGAGTTTCCCCGGGATGGTGAACGATTTTGAGACGCTGCGAACCAGTATCAGCAACTTTGCCGCCCATTGTGCCGAGAAGCTACGCAAACAGCAATCGGCAGCGGCGATAGTGAGTGTATTTATCGACACGAACCACTTCAGAGAAGATCTACCCCAGTATTGGAACTATGCCGAGGAACGACTGTTGACACCCAGCAGTAGCACGCAGGATATCGTGCAATGTGCGCTGCGATGCACCAAACAGATATACCGACAAGGCTACCAATACAAGCGAGCGGGTGTGATTGTGATGGGCATTTGCCCTGATACGGCTGTGCAGACCAATTTCATCGACTACGATTCGGAGAAATATGAGAAAAAGCGAAAACTGGATGAAGCCATCGACCGTATCAATCGCATAAATGGTAGTGAGACTGTGGTGCTGGGGGCGCAACAATATACGGCTAAAGACGGTAAAGGCCGAGCTAGTATTTTCCGTGACAGCATCAAGCACGACTTCCGCAGTCCAAGCTACACTACCAAGTGGAGTGATATCCCAGAAGCGGAATAACTTTTGCAGTTTTGCGGTTTTGCAAACTTGACTTAAAGGTTTTTAGAAATCTATAATACTAAGCCTATTATTATATAATATATATATTATATAATAATAGAGATATTTTACTAAAATATCCAATACCTTAATGTCAAGTTTGCAAAAGTGCAAAAGCGCAAAACCATCATCAGATAAAAAAAGTAGCTTTGTGGACTAAAATAACTACCAAAACATTTGCACAATTCAAATATTTTTTGTACCTTTGCAATGTTGTTGAAAGGCAACAAAAAAGAGCGCTTAAGCCATAGAAAAATTTTCAGTAGGCCTACCAGAAAATTTTAGATGGCTACACCCGCTCAAACACGACTAAGGAAGAGGTTTTAAGGAAAAGGAAAGATTATAACAAACCCTTTAATTTAAAACAAAATTATGGCACTTAAAGTAAAGGCAGTTGAGCGACTGCTTAAGTTTGACAAAGAGAAAGAAGGTAAGTATCGTTATGTACTGAGCCCCGACCTGTACTCAAGTCTGGATCAGGACAAGGTAATCAAGGAGGCTGCCAGTCGCAGCGGTGTGATGGAAGGCGTGATGCAGGCCTGCTGGAATGCTGCTGGCGAGGTAATCAAGGCCTGGGCCACCGAAGGACACTCGGTTGCCATTCCCGGACTGGGCACCATGCGTTTCGGACTGCGCGGTAAGGCGGTTGAGAACGTGAACGAGGTCAAAGCCGGACTGATCACCACCCGTCGTATCATCTTTACACCAACGGTTAAGCTGAAGGATGAGCTGGCTAACACCGCTATCCAGATTACCTGTATCGACCGCAACGGCAAGGAGGTGAAGCGTGTAACCAGTAGCGACAGCGGCGACGTGGAGGATCCTGAGAACGAGAATGGTGGCAACACCAATCAGGGTGGCAATCAGCCAAGCAATGGTGGCGGTAACCAGGGTGGTAACACAGGCGGTGGCAGCGGTAGCCACGAGCCGATTGGAGACTAAGGGCTTGGGGCTTAGGCCCCGCCCTACATTAAACATGAAACATTAAAGATTAAACATTATGAGTAAGAGAGAAACAGTAAAGTTCATCGTACAGATGATAGCGAGTATCGCCACAGCGATAGTAACCGCCCTAGGTGCAACCAGCTGCATGGGCCTGTAATCAAAGAAATCAGCCGAGGTACCCACCCCTCGGTTGATTTTTTTGCCCCCATCCCAAAATTTCCCAACCTATGCCTTGTTTTTGCACACCTTTTTTGTATATTTGCAGCGTCTAATCTTTAAAAGTATGGCAAAGAATCTATTAAACAAGTACGTATGGCTGGTGGAAACCATCTGCAAGGTTCAAAACAAATGTGGAACAAAATAAGAACGACAAATGAAAGATTTTGCTGCAATAGATTTTGAGACTGCTAACAACGAGCGAACCAGTGTTTGCTCAGTAGGAGTTGTGATTGTGAGAGATGGCGAGATTGTGGATTCCTTCTATTCGCTGATACAGCCAGAGCCCAATTACTATAATTATTGGTGTAGTCAGGTGCATGGACTAACACGTCAGGATACAGAGGAGGCCCCAATATTTCCAGAAGTATGGAAGCAGATTGAGCCAATGATTGAAGGTTTGCCCTTGGTGGCACATAACAAAGCTTTCGATGAGAGTTGCTTAAAGGCCGTGTTTCGTTGTTATCAGATGGACTATCCAGATTATCAGTTCTATTGTACTTGTGTGGCTTCTCGCAAAGCATTCCCAAATGCCGCGAATCACCAGCTACATACGATTTCTAAGCTATGTGGTTATGAGCTAGAGAACCACCATCATGCCCTCGCCGATGCCGAAGCATGTGCCTGGATAGCCAGAGAAATCCTATAAATATTCTGGTATTTTATTAGATTCTTACAAGGTGTGCACTCAAACGGCACACCTTTCTTGTATCTTTGCATCGTGAACATAAGATAATGTAAAGATGGAAACGAGACAGAAGAAAAAGATGGATTTGCTCACAGCTATTGAGCAGATAGTAGAAAAGGCCAAGGACTCGATGCTAAGCCCTGAGTTCTATCGCAAGGCCTCGCGATATATCAAATATGTGTCTGACAAACTCGATCTGACCAGGAACTGAGCGTGATGCTGGCCCTCTTCATCAATCGTAGCGATGATACTAATATTCATATCAGCGAGCTGTCGGAAGATGTTAATTGCTCTACAATCCATATAATACGCTACATGAACGACATTGATATTCTTGAAAAAAGAGAATTCGTACGTTGTTGTAGAGACTTTCATAGATATAGAAAGAGTGTTTCGTATAGAATACCATTTGAGGTTATTGAGGCTCTGAAGCATGACGAAAAGTATGTACCCAGAAGATGTACAGGCCTTACATGCCAGGAACTATTTGGCGAACTCGAAGAAATCTTTGACTTGCGCAAGGAGAATGAGATGACTTATGAGGCTATGCTGCAAAAGATCAATTCTCTTTTTGCAGATAATAGCAAACTAAATTTCGTTCAAATGGTGGATAGTTTCTTTCCTGATGGTGAAGAAAATGAAGAAAGGATGTTGTTAATTTTATTCTGCCATCTATGCGTAAATAATGGTGACGACAATATTCGCTTTCATGATTTAGATTTCTTGTTTGATGACAAACGGGAATGGAATCGTCAGAAAGTAAGACTTAATAATGGGAATCATTTTCTAATTGAGGAACATCTAATTGAGTATAACAATGATAATGGCATGATTCATACTGGAGTAATAAAAGAATATCCTGCTGATTTCATGGATGAAGCCATCCTTAAATACGCCAAAATTAATCTAAGTAACATAATTTAGAATAAAAAGAAAAGAAGTTTGCGTTTTTGGTTGCGCAAACTTCTTTTACATGTTAGTTATTAACCGAACCACCCACAATATCGAGCAATTCGGATGTAATGGCTTGCTGGCGGCTCTTGTTGTATTGCAAGTTGAGCTGGCGCAGCAATTCATCGGCATTATCAGTGGCCGTTTGCATAGCTACCATTCGGGCTGCATGCTCGGAGGCATTGCTATCCAACAGGGCTGTGTAGAGCATCAGGTGAGCCAGTTTTGGCATGAGCAGCGAGAGCACACAGTTCATGTCGGGCTCAACGATAAAGTTATCGTTAAGTGGCTTAACCTCTTCGCTCTTAGCACCCTCGTCCTTTCGCTCTCCCCTATTCTTAAGGTACTCCTGACTCTGCTTGGTGGCAATCACACTCTCAAGATCGCGCTCATGATCGGCCTGCAACTCACTCTCCACATCGATAGGCAGGAAGGTTTTGCGGGTAAGCACCTGTGAGCCTGCACTCTTAAAGTGGTGATAGATGAGTTCTACCTTATCAATCTCGCCCTGAGCAAACTTACGACCCAGCTCCATGGCTATCTCGATGCAGTCGTGCACATTGGGATGATCGGCAAGGGCCGAATACTCGCCCTGCACATTCAAGCCCATCTTGCGTGCCTTCTCGTACACCTTGCGACCAATGGGATAAATCTCCACATTATCACGACCGATGGTTTCGGCGTACTCATTCACAGCATGTGTCATCTGCTTGATGATGTTGGCATTGAAACCGCCGCAAAGCGACGAGTTACTTGAGAACACCACCAGCGCAGCCCTTTTTACGGGGCGCTCCTGATCGTAGATAGTCTGAGCCTCGGCTTCGGCAGCTAAGAACGACTTGAGGATGTGTTCCAACAACTCCTCGTAAGGCAGCATATTCTGAATAGCCACCTGTGCGTGGTGCAGTTTGCTGGAGGCAACCATCTTCATAGCCGACGTGATCTTTCGCGTAGAATTGACTGAGGCTATGCGGCCTTTAATTTCTTTCAGGCTAGGCATAGGCTATCAGGCTTTATACGTTCCAGCAATGTCGGCCATTACAGCCTCGATAGTTGCGGTGGTAGCATCGTCGATCTTACCACTGGCCAGTGTCTCGATAACCTCGGGATGAGCTGAGCGCAGCTTATCGAGGAACGATGTCTGGCATTCGCGTACCTTAGCGATGGGCACTTCGCGCATCAGGCCGTGTACACCGCAATACAGGATGGCAATCTGCTCGCCTACTGGCATTGGGCTGTACTGTGGCTGAATCAACAACTGGTTGTTCTTACGTCCACGGTCCAGTGTCATCGCTGTTACGGCATCCATATCACTCGAGAACTTAGAGAAGGCCTCGAGCTCACGATACTGAGCCTGGTCGATCTTCAGGGTACCAGCCACCTTCTTCATACTCTTGATCTGAGCCGAACCACCCACACGAGATACCGAGATACCTACGTTGATGGCAGGACGGAAACCTTGGTTAAAGAGGTCGCTCTCGAGGAAGATCTGTCCGTCGGTAATCGAAATTACGTTAGTTGGGATGTAAGCTGATACGTCGCCGGCCTGAGTCTCGATGATAGGCAGAGCGGTAAGCGAACCACCACCCTTAACGTGACCCTTCATACACTCGGGCAGGTCGTTCATCTGCTCGGCTACCTCCTGCTGTTCGTTCATCTTAGCAGCACGCTCCAAAAGACGAGAGTGCAGATAGAACACGTCACCGGGATAAGCCTCACGTCCTGAAGGACGACGCAGAATCAGCGATACCTCACGATAGGCCACAGCCTGCTTCGACAGATCGTCGTAAACTACCAGGGCTGGCAGACCACGATCGCGGAAGTACTCACCGATAGCGGCACCTGCAAATGGTGCATAGTACTGCATAGCGGCAGGATCGGCAGCTGTAGCGGCTACCACGATGGTATAAGGCATAGCGCCGTGCTCCTGCAGTGTAGAAACGAGGGCTGCAACGGTACTGGCCTTCTGACCGATAGCTACATAAATACAATACACGGGCTTACCAGCCTCGTAGAAACTCTTCTGATTGATGATGGTATCAACGGCGATGGCAGTCTTACCTGTCTGACGGTCGCCAATGATCAACTCACGCTGTCCACGACCGATAGGAATCATCGAGTCGATGGCCTTCAATCCAGTCTGCAGAGGCTCCTTAACGGGCTGGCGGTAGATAACACCAGGGGCCTTACGATCCAGAGGCATCTCGAATGCCTCGGTGAGATCGATATCACCCTTACCGTCGATAGCCTGACCCAGCGGATTGATAACGCGACCGAGCATGTTGTCGTTTACACGGATAGAAGCGATACGCTTGGTACGCTTCACTACCATGCCTTCCTTGATGCCTGAGGTAGAGCCCAAGAGCACACAACCTACGTTGTCCTCCTCAAGGTTCATCACGATAGCCATGGTACCGTTCTCAAACTCCAGCAGCTCGTTAGCCTCGGCGTTGCGCAGTCCGTAGATACGTGCCACACCATCGCTGACGGTGAGTACGGTACCTACCTCGTCGAACTTCTCGGCATCCGAGATTCCCTTGAGCTGATCGATCAGCACCTGGGAAACTTCGCTTGGTTTAATCTTATCTGACATTGTTGTTTACTTTTTTAATGTATTGAGAATACTGTTGAGTTTGGTTTTGACACTGGCGTCCATGCGGTAGGTGTCGTATTCGAGGATAAAGCCACCGATGATATCGGGGTTAACCTGCGACTCAAACTCTACTGTTCCATTAGTCTTACTCTCCACCATGCGGCGCATCTTCTGTTCTGTTTCAGGCGATACGGCTGCAGCGGTGATGAGTCGTCCGCGGATGACATTCTTCTGCTGGCGGTAAAGCGTGACGTACGAATTGGCGATGAACTGCATCACACTCTCGCGGTCTTCCTTCAGCACAAGCTGTACGAAGGCCTTCATCAGGGGCGAAGGTTCCTTGCCTGCTGCTGTGAGCAGCAGCGCCTCCTTCTTATCCTTCGAGAGCATCGGATTGTCAATCGTAGAGCGCAACTGTGGCACCTCGATGTAGCTCTTTGCTATCTGCTGCATCTCGGCATACACCTGCTGCTCTATCTTGGCGTCGGTGGCACTCTTGAGGAGTGCTCGCGCGTATCTTACCGATATGACTCCTATATCCATACGTTTAATGCTTATTTATCAGTAGAAACATCATCCAGCATACGGTCAATCAAATCCATCTGTGCCTTGTCGTCCTTCAGGCTCTGCTTGAGAACCTTCTCGGCGATGCCAACACTGAGAGCGGCAACCTGCTGACGGATATCGGCAATGGCGGCTTTCTTCTCCTGGTCGATAGCCACACGGGCATCTTCCAAGAGTCGGGCACCTTCGGCCCTAGCCTTCTCCTGAGCCTGCTCCACAATAGCGTCGCGTGTTTCGGCAGCCTCCTTCAGTATCTGAGCCTGCTTGGCACGTGCCTCCTGCAAGATGGATTCTCCCTCCTTCTCGATGTTAGCCAAACGCTCCTGGGCCTCGTGGGCCTTCTTGAGACTGTCTTCAATGTAGCGGTTTCGCTCCTCAACCATACCTACGATGGCAGGGAAACCGTACTTGGCAAGTACGAAGAAGACGACGGCAAACGCCAGAAGCATCCAGAACAAGAGTCCCAGATCGGGGGTGAGGATTGCTGGCAGTTTACTGAAATCCATATTATTTAAAATTTTTCAGTTCTTGAAAACTTCAATTCTAGAATTCTTCAATCCTTACTTGATAAGGAATGCACAAGCTGCGATAGCGAAAAGGGCACAACCCTCAACGAAAGCTGATGTCAGAATCATGTTGGTCTGAATCTTACCAGTAGCCTCTGGCTGGCGAGCAATAGCGTCCATAGCGCTACCACCAATCTTACCAATACCCAAACCTGCACCAATTGTTGCAATACCTGCACCGATACCGCAGCCCAGCTGAGCCAGACCCTCGGCTAAAAATAAAGCTGAAATCATAATACTTTTAATTTTTAATTATTAATAATGTTGTTTCTATTTCAATTTTTGAATTTTGCAATTCTTACATTTTACTCTGCGTGGTGCTCTTTGTGGGCAAGCCCGATAAACACCGCACTAAGCATGGTAAATACATAAGCCTGAACAAAAGCTACCAGCAACTCGAGTGCATTCATAAACAGAAGCATGATGATGCTGAAAGCATTCAGTCCGAGACCGAATCCTACACCCATCGACCAACCGAGGAAAATCACACAGGTAAACGAAAGAATTACTGCGTGACCAGCCATCATGTTGGCAAAAAGACGGATCATCAGCGCAAAAGGCTTGGTGAACACGCCGAACAACTCGATGAGTGGCATTACCGGAGCGGGATAGGCCTTGAGGAACAGAGGTACCTCGGGCCAGAAAATCTCCTTCCAGTACTCCTTATTGGCAAACAGGTTAATGGCCAACATGGTGCACACCGCCAGGAAGAAGGTGATGTTAATGTTGCCAGTAACATTGGCGCCGCCTGGGAATACAGGTATCAATCCGATGAGATTACAGGTAAGGATAAAGAAGAACACCGTGAGCAGGTAAGGGGCATACGGCTTGTAGTGCTTCTCACCTATCGACGACTTGATGAGGTCGTCATGAATCGTCATCACGATCATCTCCATGGCTCCTACAAATCCCTTCGGAGCCTCGCTCTTCGCATCGTGGTTCTTATACCAGCGGGCACAACTCAGGAAAACAGTAATCAGCACTACCACCACAATCCATATCTGCAGCACACTCTTGGTGATGCTCAGGTCGAGGGGGCGTACCTCTTCGCCTCCCACACGCTCATATATCTTGCCGTGATGTTCCTCGCTGAAGAAGAACTGATCGGGCAGACTGTGAGCGGTGCAGAAGAACCACTTTTGTCCTGGATTATCGCTCGCACTACGAAGGATGATTGGCAGCGGAATGCTGATATGACTACCCTGATAGCTGGCGATATGCCATTCGTAAGAGTCGGCCAGGTGCTCGAGTACAATCTCGGGGATGTCGAGCTCCTCACCTTCTCCACCCTCGTTAGCCAGGGCAGGCACAGGCAGCAGGGCTACCATCATCAGGAGGATTATCGTTCTAATTGTTTTCATTACTACTTATCTATTATTAATTCTGGCGAAGAAGATGGAATGGTGCGCAAGCATAGCAAAATAGAATGCTATAAACACCATGAAGAAACGAAGCATAGAGTCCTGAGTATCAACCAGATAATAGACAAACATAACCGCCAGCGCCAACAGCATACGGAAGCCTGACACCGCCGTAAAGAAGGTAGGCAGACTATCGGCTGAACGCTGGGCTACACGGCGCCATATCAGGGCAATACTCACGCATACTACAAGCGAGAATGCCACGCTGACGATGACGGGTGTTAGCAAGTCGAGATACTTTACCTGCATCACCAGGAAAGCGATGAGTGCCAGGGCTACTGTTACCATCAGTCCCTGTCGGATGTAGGCTACGCTCAACTTCTGGATATCCATTGTCATACGATTAACTCAAAATTACTTCAGTTCTACACAAAGACTTACCACATTCTTCTGCACCTCCACGAAACCACCTTGTATCTCCAGCTGGGCTTTACCCTCGGCTGTGGTGTACTCCACGGTGCCGCACTGGAGGGTAGAGATGATTGGCGCATGATCCTGCAGTATCTCGAACTGGCCCATTGTGCCAGGCACGAGAACGCTCTCAACCGCACCACAGAACTCTATCTTTTCGGGAGAAACAATCTTAAGCTGCAACATAAACTTTAATGTTTAATCTTTAATGTTTAATGTTACGCTTTAGCAGCTTCCAGCAGTTTCTTGGCTTTCTCCTTGGCATCCTCGATAGTACCAACATTCAGGAATGCCTGCTCAGGCAGATCGTCGACCTCGCCATCGAGAATAGCATTGAAGCCCTTGATAGTCTCTTCGATAGGTACCATTACACCAGGCAGACCGGTGAACTGTGATGCTACCGAGAATGGCTGCGACAGGAAACGCTGTACACGACGTGCACGGTTCACAGTCAGCTTATCCTCGTCAGAAAGCTCATCCATACCCAGAATAGCAATAATATCCTGAAGTTCCTTATAGCGCTGCAGAATCTCCTTGACACGCTGGGCACAATCGTAGTGAGCCTTACCTACAATCAGTGGATCGAGGATACGTGATGTAGAACCCAGAGGATCAACAGCGGGATAGATACCCAGCTCGGCAATCTTACGATCAAGCACGGTAGTAGCATCCAGGTGTGTAAACGTGGTTGCTGGTGCAGGGTCGGTCAAGTCGTCGGCAGGTACATATACAGCCTGTACTGAGGTGATAGAACCTGTCTTGGTAGAAGTGATTCGCTCCTGCATCGATCCCATCTCAGATGCCAGTGTGGGCTGATAACCTACAGCTGATGGCATACGTCCCAGCAGAGCTGATACCTCTGAACCTGCCTGGGTGAAACGGAAGATATTATCGATGAAGAACAGGATATCGGCAGCACCGCCATCCTTACCGCCACCATCACGGAATCCCTCGGCAACAGTCAGACCAGAGAGGGCTACCGAAGCACGTGCGCCAGGGGGCTCGTTCATCTGTCCGTAAACCAGTGTGGCCTGCGATTTCTTCAACTCCTCAGGGTCAACAAGACTCAAATCCCACTTACCCTGATCCATAGCCTCGCGGAACTTCTCGCCGTAGCGGATTACACCACTCTCAATCATCTCGCGGATCAGGTCGTTACCCTCACGGGTACGCTCACCTACGCCTGCGAATACCGAGAATCCGTTGTGACCTTTGGCAATGTTGTTAATCAACTCCATAATCAGTACCGTTTTACCTACACCGGCACCACCAAACAGTCCGATCTTACCACCCTTCATGTAAGGCTCCAGCAGGTCGATAACCTTAATACCTGTAGCCAGAATCTCTTTCTTGGTTGATAATTCTTCGAATGTTGGAGCCTCGCGGTGGATAGGATAAGCGCCTTCCATATCGAGCTGTTTCATACCGTCGATAGGCTGACCGATAACGTTCAGCATTCGACCCTTAATCTGATCGCCTGCAGGCATCACGATAGGTGAGCCCAGGGGGATAGCCTCAAGTCCACGATGCAGTCCGTCGGTATTGTCCATAGCCACGCAGCGCACCGTATCCTCGCCGATGTGCTGCTGCACCTCGACAATCAGGTCGCGCCCGTCGCCACGATCAATCTTCAGAGCATCGTAAATCTTTGGCAACACCTTTTCGGCATCCTGGCCCTCGGTATCGAAATATACGTCGATAACAGGGCCGATAATCTGCGAAATGTGTCCAGTAATTTGTGACATACGCTGTTTTATTTTTTAAGTTACTATAGATTTATATTTTCGTTATAATGCTTGCAAAGGTAAGTATTATTATCCGAACAAACGAACTTTTACACGACAAAATTCCCAAATTCACCATTTTTGGCGACTTTTCAATGTCGCAAAGCGATGTTATAGTTCAGATATTTAGGATTTCCGGTCACATCCTCGAGCACTTTTACGAACGGGGGGAAGTTAACGGTTTCCTGTTCCGAAATACCTTTGGTTTCCATCATCACCAGATTGCTGACAGGGTCCTGGAAGGTGTCGATCTGGAAGAACTGACCTTTCCAGATAAAGCTCTGACGCTTTTTGTGGATGGTTACGCGGTAAGGATCGGCCTGCTGCAGCATCTGCTCGTACAGGTTGTTGTCAACCTGACGCTCGGTCTCAATCACTTCGGTTTCGCTGATGCGTTTCTTCGAGCGGTGAACATTCACCACCTTACCCCCACTCCACTCGCGGCGGCGCAGGCGCACCTCGCTACCAGGCTCAGCTACCAGATAGGTCTGGGTAATCAAGCTCTCGGAGCACTCGGGAATCTCACCGATAATCTCTACGCGGAAGATACGCTCCTCCTGCACAGGCTGTGGCAAGCCTACAACCTTTGAAATCTCGGTAAGCACACGCTTAATCTTATTATCGAAATCGTCGTGATTGTTAATTACACGCAGATGGGGATGACCGGTCCAAGCCTCGATCACCTTCTTATCCAGCTCGCGGGCAATACGCAATCCTTCTTCGTTGGCCTGCTCGTAACGCGTGGCGTTGGTGGCAGTAGTATAATACTGCTCGGCGCCATCGGCTGCACTCACCAGGTGCAGCACGGCATCGTAACTCTCGCGCAAAGCCTCTGAATTGGTACCAGCCATGTGGGTAATCTCCTCCCACTCCTCGGGTTTGATATAGGCCGAAATGTCCATCGCGCCTCTATCACATACCACCAGCACGGGATCTTCACAAACCTCGGCCAACTTCATAAACTGGTTTTCGAGTGCCAACTGGGTCTCCAGAATGGCACGTTCGCCTTGATAGTACAACTTACGGTTAGGCGTCAGGTAGTTCCAGCCTGCGGTGCTATAGATAGTAGGCACCTCGGGCACGTTGAACACCTTGTAACCAAACCCTGAGAAATACTCGGTAATCTTTACCAACGCGGTAGTCTTACCAGCACAAGGTCCTCCTGTCAGAACTATTTTCTTTATATCTGGCATTTAATGTTTAATCTTTTAATCGTTTCTTTAGTACGCTTGGCATCGCCAAGAATGTTTAATATCAAATGCTGAGCTCGTCGAGTACCTTAATCAGTCGCTTGTCGAAACGCTTATCAGTACGGATGCACTCGCTGAAAGGTACATAAACCACCTCGTTATTGCGGATACCAACCATCACGTTGCGCTGTCCCTGTTTGATGGCTTCGATAGCACCAACACCTGTGGTAGCAGCCAGAATGCGGTCGCGCGCTGATGGTGTACCACCACGCTGCAGATGGCCCAGGATAGACACACGTACATCAAACTCAGGGAACTCCTTTTTTACACGGTCGGCATAGTACAGAGCGCCACACTTAGGACTCTCCGACACAATCACGATACACGACTTCTTTGATTTACGGATACCACGACTCATGAACTGTGCCAGCTGGTCGACATCGGTACTCTCCTCGGGTACGATAGCAGCCTCAGCACCACATGCAATGGCCGAGTTCTGTGCCAGGAATCCGGCATCACGCCCCATCACCTCGACAAAGAAGATACGCTCATGCGAGTTGGCTGTATCACGGATACGATCGACACACTCCATGATGGTATTCATGGTTGTATCATAACCGATAGTAGAATCGGTGCCATACAAATCGTTATCAATCGTACCAGGCAGACCGATTACAGGGAAATCGAACTCCATACCGAAGTTACGGGCACCAGTAAGCGATCCGTTACCACCGATAACTACCAGCGCATCAATCTCTTCCTTTACACAAGTCTCGTAAGCCTTCTGCATGCCCTCGGGAGTTGGGAACTCCTTTGAGCGGGCAGTCTTCAGGATAGTACCGCCACGTGTCACAATTCCACTTACATTTTCGGTGGTAAACTCCTGAACCTCATCATGAATCAGTCCTTCGTAACCACGATATATACCTTTAATCCTAAAACCGTTGTAGATACCGGCACGTGTCACAGCACGTATAGCGGCATTCATTCCTGGTGCATCGCCTCCCGACGTCAGGATACCAATTGTCTTAATCTTTGTCATATTACTATTATAATTGTTTAGTTATACATAATTCAACTCAATCCAAAGCACAGCCAAGCCTACCAGCATACCTGCCAGCACCTTCAACGTCAGGTTCTTCAGATACCAGCTTAAGCGCATGTGCTCCATCTTCATCAGGGCCAGTCCGCTAACCGAACCAACGCTAAGCAGACAGCCACCTACGGCGGTACAGAAAGCGATAATCTTCCAGTAGGCACCATTGATAACAAAATTCTCGTCGTACGAACCAACAAGTGCAGCATCGGCTATCTGATAAAGTGAGATATCGCTCATGGCGATGGTGAAAGAATCAACGATACCGCTGAGGAAGCCAGATACGATACCGAGTACCCATACGCTGTGAACGGTATCATCTATCCACTCGGCCACATCGCCAAACACGCCTGTTTCGGTTACTACACCCATCGCCAGCATGATACCCATCACAAACAGTATCTGCTGCAACGAGCCGTACTGCACCGAACGTGGTGTCAGGCGCTGCATCATTTGGTCGGCGCTGTTCAGCTTGCGGTTCATCACCTCGTTTACCACCCATAATATGCTGAGTACACACAGGGCACCAAGGAATGGCGACAGTTTGGTGATGGTATGGAATGTTGGGATAAACCACAAACCACCGATACCAACAAACAGCATTACCACACGCTGCCAAGGCAACAGATTGGTATCGTCGCCACGGAACGGCATTGGCGCCCACTGGGTATCCAGGCGTTCAGGCAGTTCGCGGTTAATCAGTATGGTAGGTACTATCCAAGCCAAAAGGGCTGGCAGAGCCAGATACGACGAATAGTTGGTGGCTGTGATAGCCTCGTCGCCCCACAGCACCAGCGTGGTAGGATCGCCAATCACCGTCAGGCATCCACCACAGTTGGCAGCTATCACAATGGCAGCACCAATCAGCATACGCTGGCGACGGTTCTGCACGATGCTATGCATAATAACCAGCATCATGGTAGCTGTAGTAAGGTTGTCGAGATTAGCCGACAGGATGAAAGTGGCCAGTGTGATGGTCCACAACAGGCGCTTCGAGTTACGGGTTCTGATCCACTTGGTAACAAAGTCGAAGCAACCGTTGTTATGCAGAATCTCTACAATACTCATGGTAGCCAGCAGGAACATCACAATGCTGGCAGCCCGACCCACATAATAAAGAAATACATTATTATATATATAGTACTTAACGGCCTCGCTCGACGGCAAGCTTCCCGCTAAGAACTCCCAGTAATCCTGGGCATGGCGCTGCATCACGAAATCGGTGCCGTAGCAGATGTATACCACCCACCCCACGGTGCCGATAAAGATGGCAATAGCCGATTTGTTTACTCCCGTTGTGTGACCAGTGGCAATCACAACGTACCCTAACAAAAGTAATATGACGATGATTAGTGTCATTTCCCTATGCCTCCTAGTTTAATATCTCAGTTGGCGTCCAATACCAGAAGATAGTGCCTCTGCCGTCTTCTGTGTTATCGCGCGCACCTATTTTTCCATTGCATCGGTCGATAATGGCCTTACAAACACTCAGTCCCAGTCCTGGATTATCCTGATTCTCGTCGTGGGTATATGTATTCTTGTCGGCCAACAGTCCGAATATATTCTGTTTCAGTTTCTCGGGCAGCCCCTCACCCATATCCTTTACCTCTACATACATACCTCCTTCTTTCAGGTAGTAAGTCAGGGTTATCTTACCCTCAGTAGTATGCTGCATGGCATTCTCAAGCAGGTGCATGGTTACAATTCGCATCAGCTTCTTATCTACCAGCGCACGCAAGCCGTCGATAGGTTCAACCACCTCAAGGGTTACGCCCTCTTTCAGCTGCATACGAATCTCTGAGGCATACTGCCCCATTTCGTAATCCACATCGGTAACCTCGCGCTTAAACAGCTGAGTATCACCCTCAACCTCGCTTAACGATAACAGTTCATTAATCAGGTGCAGCAGTTCCAGTCCGTTCTTATTAATCAACTGCAACAGATTGGCACGCTCCTCGGGTGGCAAAGCACTATCATCCATCGTCATCAGCAGATCCGAGAATCCGATGATGGCATTCAGCGGTGTACGGAGCGAGTGACTCATATTACCCAGGAAGATATCCTTCAGTTCTTCGCTCTTTCGGGCTGCTTCGGCAGCTTCGCGGGCTTTTGCCTCGTTCTGACTGGCTACCATCGCATTATGTTCAGCCTCCTTGGCGTTGCGCCTTGCCACATCGGCAATACGCTGTGCCTCAGCCTCGCTGGCCCTGGCCTTTTCGGCATTAGCATTAGCAATAGCCTCGTTCTCCCTAGCCTTCTCGGCATTGGCACGTGCCACCTCCTCACTCTGGTGTGCCTTTTCCTCGCTGGCTTTAGCTTTCTCCTCGTTTTCACGGGCTGTATCCAGCGCCTTCTTCAGCTGGCGCGTGTTGTGCATCTGGTTTAATATCACAGCCAGCAGCGCCACAATCACAAACGCCACAATGGCCATATATACCCATCGCGGTATGATGATGCCATTGAATGTCGAAGCCACGTGGCCATACACATCGTCCATCAGGCCCTCTTCCTCCATCTTATCCAATTCCTTGTCGATGGCATCAATCAGCTTTTTGTTGCTGCTTGCGTAGCAGTATTCGCGTGGTGTCAGCGTCAGTTCTTCCTGCTCCAGATTCCGCAGTTTATACTTGCCAATCAGATACTTAGCCTGATAACGATAGCACACCACCGCATCGTATTTACCTGCCGACAGTTCCTTCATCGCCTTGGTCAGGTCATCTACTATCACCAGTCGTGCACCAATCTTCTGCAGCGTGTCGCGTACGGGCCTACTGGCCATCAGCGCCACCTCCACATTGTGCATGTCGCGCAGTCCGTAGTTCCTCTTGGTACCCTTACGAGTTACCAACTGGTAGTACAGTCTGATCACGGCACGCGAGTAATTGGTAACATCCTTGCGATAAGGCGAATAAACCATCATACCCAGATCAACCTTACCACCTAAGATATCGTTAGCAATAGCTCCCCATTTGTTAGGTGCAAACTTAAACGGGATGTTCATTCGCTTCATCAGAATCTTCGAGAATTCCACATCGGCGCCACTAGGTTTTCCTTTTTCATCCACATACTCTAATGGCGGATAGTCCTGATCGATTCCGATAACCAATGGTTTAGAATCAGAATAGCCGAGATTGTTAGCATTTACCTTGAGGGCAAACGTTATTATTAGTAGAATGTTAATCAGTCTCAGCTCCATAAATTATCAACCTCAAGCTTTATGCTTGATGGGTACAAAAGTAGAAAAAAAACTTTAAACCTCCAAACTTTTTCTTGAAAAAGTAGCAAATTAGAGGTAGAAATGCGGCAAATTAAAGTCCACGTGCCTTCCAAATGCGGTCTTTGGCGGCATTTATCTCCTGGAATTTCTTCTCGGCAGCCTTTCGTACATCCTCGCCCAGAGCAGCCACCTTGTCAGGATGGTGCTGCAAAGCCTGCTTGCGATAGGCCTTCTTCACCTCGTCGTCGCTGGCATCCGGACTCACACCCAGCACCTTATAGGCATCTTCAAGACTACCACCCTCCAGATGCAGCATCGAGTCGACCTCGTTAGCATGCAATCCCATCCACTGGGCACACTCTTTCAGGGCTGTAATCTCACTCTGGGGCACACTGCCATCGGCCTTAGCCACCATCACCAGATAGTTAAGCAGTTGCAAACGCTGCGAGTAGTCCATCTGTCGGCTTATCTGTGCACAGCAGTCGCATACCGTTTGCTTGAACTGCTGCCAGCCTTCGCGTTTCTGTTCCTCAAAAAGTCGGTTTAATATCTCGTTGCCCTGTTGTACGGCAGCGTTACCAAAGTTCTGGCGCAACATCTGTCGAACCAGTTCCATCTCGGAATGCATGGCCTTACCATCGGCCTTGATGATATACGACGACAACACCAGGAGCGAGAACATAAAACTGTTACGCTGCCCTTGCAGCTGTTGCCGTTGGTAAGCCTGCTGGTAGCTCTCGTTATACGATTGCCAGGTACCAGAGTTCTCGGGGGTATTCACCCCATTCAACATAGTATCAAATAGCGAGCCAAGCAGATAGCCAGCCAGCGCACCAAGAGGTCCACCGGCCATCCAGCCGGCAAATCCGCCAATCCATTTTCCTGCAGCCATATTATTTTACATATTTTGCAGTTCGGTATAAATGCGCTGAACGGGCAGGCCCATCACATTATAATAACTGCCGTTAAGTCCTGTAACACCTATGTAGCCAATCCATTCCTGAATGCCGTAGGCACCAGCCTTATCAAAAGGACGATAGTGGCTCACGTAGTGCTGTATCTCGTCATCTGTAAGCTGTTTAAAGGTTACATCGGTAGTAACCGAAAACGAACGCAGACTGGTAGCGGTGAGCAGCGAAACACCTGTAGTAACCTGATGGGTACGACCACTAATTTCGCGGAGCATACGTACGGCATCGGCCGCATCGTAAGGTTTACCCAAGATATCGTCACCTACTATCACCACCGTGTCGGCAGTAATAATCAGCTCGTCTTTTTGGAGTGTTGGTTTGTAAGCAGCAGCCTTCTTTTCAGCAATATACTGTGCCACCTGGGCTGCAGGCAAAGTTTCGGGGTACGACTCGTCGATACCATCAATCACACGCACCTCGAAATCCAATCCCAACCCCGCCAACAATTCTTTTCTACGAGGCGAATTACTCGCAAGAATATATTTGTATTTATCCATTGCCAATATTTAATGTTTAATCATTAATGTTTAATGTTTAATGTTTAATCACCACCCGAATGCTTTGGCATTCATCACCCATTTGCCCTGGGCACGTAATACCTGTTCGATCACATCGCGACCACAACCATAGCCACCATCACGATCAGAAACATACACACTTACCTCACGAATCTCAGCACATGCATCTTTGGGACATACGGGGCAACCTACCCTACGCATTATCTCCAAGTCGGGGATATCATCACCCATGTACATCACCTCCTCGTCGGTATAGCCATAAATAGCCAAGAACTCATCATAGGTTGCAATCTTAACGGCACAACCCAGGTAAATATCCTCAACACCAAGACCCTCGTAGCGTACACGCAGACTATCTACCCTTGCACCCGAAAGGATGGCAATACGCAAGCCTAACTTCATGGCCAACTGGATGGCATAACCATCCTTGATATTCACCGTACGCAGCGGTGTACCATCAGCACTCAGATTAATCGTCTCGGCACTCAGCACGCCATCAATATCAAAGATGATGGCCTTGATTTTATTTAAATCGTAATTAATCACGTTAAAGATTAAACATTAAAAATTAAACATTAAACATTCTTTGCAAGCAAAGCGAACAAGTTCGAGCGAAACATTAGAATTTGTTCAAGTGAACGTTTTCCCACTTCAGTTTCTCTTCGTCCTGAGGCTTGCGCTCATCGGTCCAATGACCTATGGCAAGAATGCACAAGCAATTGTAGTTATCGGGAATACCCAGCACACCACGAATCACCTCGTCGGCTGTGGTACCGTCGCTCAGTCCGCGACCTCGCATCTGAATCCAGCAAGAGCCCAAGCCTAACTCTTCGGCCTGATACTGCATAGAGATAGTGGCTATCGAGCCATCCTCTACCCAACAGTCGTTCTGCATGGGATCGCCTAATACGGCAATAGCCACAGGGGCATCCTTCAGGAACTGCGAACCCATATTCTTGGCATCGGCCAACTTCTCGAGATCCATCTTATCATCTACAACCACGAACTGCCAGGCACGCTGACTCTTTGACGTGGGCGACATCAACGCTGCACGCAGAATAAGCTTCAAATGTTCGGGATCAACCTCCTTATCAGAGAACTTGCGATGGCTGCGGCGCAACTGCGCCAAATCTTTAAAACTTGTCATATCCTACCTAATTTTTGTGCAAAGATAGTGATATTTTGGCACGAATTACGCGAATTAACGCGAAAAAAGATTTTAAAACTAAAAAATTCGTGAAATTCGTGCAATTCGTGCCTAAAAATATCTATCTTTGCAGTATGAGCCAACTGATTACTACCATATACACCAAATCCAAAGGCATGCCAACATTGCGCCAGGGTAGCTATTTCCACAGTCAGGAACTGATGGAAGTATGCGAGGCCGCCCCGCGCCAGCGCCCTTATATGGTAGTCATTCACAATGAAACAGGTCGCGAACTGTGCCACATGCTGGGCATTGTGAGATACCGCACTCTGATACTGCCGCCATTCCTGCTGATACATTGCCGGATATTAGGCGAAGGTGTGTATGATGAAGACTGCGGCTACAAAAAAGACGAGCTGTTCGACCGGATGCTAAGTGCGCTCACCCACAAACTTAACAAACGCGTACTGTTTATGGAGATGAGTAACCTGAGCACCAAGATGTTTGGCTATAAGGTTTTGCGCGAGAACGGCTACTACCCTGTAAACTGGATGTCGATACACAACTCGTTGCATCGCCACGCACCCGAAGAACGAATCACTCCCAAACTGCAGAAACGAATCGACCACGCCCACGAACGAGGTGCAAAAACCGAGATAGTCAGCAACGAGCACGACTTTAAGGCTTTCTCGAAACTACTACGCAAGCACCATATTCTGAAGCCCAAACGCTATATCCCCGATGACATTTTCTTCCGTGAGCTGATGGAGGGCCAGAACGGCAACCTGTTTATTACCAAGTATCACGAAAAAGTGATTGCCTGTGCCGCCTGCGTATATAGTCAGGGCGATGCCTACCTATGGTATTCGGCCTTCAGGCGCAAAACATTCCATGCCCTACACCCCGACACCATTGTGGTGTGGGATGTGATGAAGCACGCCTACAACGAGGGCTATCAACATATGCGATTCATGGATGTGGGACTGCCTTTCCACAAAAATCCTTACCGCGAATTCATATTACGTTTCGGCGGCAAGGAGCAAAGCACCTACCGATGGTTCCGTTTCTCCATCAGATGGGTGAATAAACTTTTGGCTTGGATCTATCGCGAGTAATCAATAATCGCCACCTTCTTTTGTCATATCACCATCACCAGTACCATCGATTATATCCTTAATCTCATCATCGTTGGCTTTCATGTTGATTTTTTGGTCGGACGGCATTTCGGGATACTCCATAGCGGCATCCACATCAACCATACCAGCACTATTAATCGAGTCGATTGCTGCCGAATCAGTCACCAATGGATGATATTCGACTTCCTCCTCAACATACTTCTGCGACTGAGATCGACCACGACAAGCCGACAGCAGCAATATACCAACCGCAACATACAATAGTTTTTTACTCATACTTGCATCTATAATCATTATATTCTATCTACCTGTTTAACGCCCTTAACGGTACGCAGTTTCTTAATCAGCGCCTCCAGGCGTGAAGTATCTTCAAGCATCACCACGATATTACCGCTAAACAAACCGTCGTGACTATCAATATTGATACTACGCAGCACCAGTTTCTCTTCCTTCGAGATAATGCTGGTAAGATTATTCACGATACCGATATCGTCGTTACCAATCACACGCAGGGCGATGCTATATTGCGACGAACCCTTACCACTCCACTTGGCCTTAACAATACGATACCCGAATCGGCGGCGCAACTCGGGGGCATTCGGACAATCGCAACGGTGAATCTTGATACCGCCATTAACGGTAACAAAGCCAAACACATCGTCGCCATAGATAGGCGAACAGCATTTTGCCAGCTGGTAATCCAAACCTTTCAGGTTGCGGTCTATCACCAGCACGTCATCGTTCACCTGCTGGTTCAAACCCGCAATCTTCGACTCATCAAGTTCGAATTCCGAAGCCGAACGCGCTTGATTATCTCCTGTAACAACAGCTTCTTTCCCTCTGAGTTCCAAGAACTTATCAAGCACATCGTTTGTATCCAGCACACCATCGGCAATGGCCTTATAAAAGTCGCTTACCTCCTTGTAACCCATCTTACGGATTACGTTAAACATGATGCTGTCGTCCTGTTCAATCTTACGGTTGCGGAACTTACGCTCCAGCATCTCCTTGGCAAACAGTCCGTCCTTAACCTGGGTTTCCTTCAGCGCCAAACGTATCTTGGATTTGGCACGCGAGGTCTTCACAATATTCAGCCACTCCTGTCGGGGTTTCTGGTTAGTCGATGTCAGGATTTCAACCTGGTCGCCACTCTTCAGTTCGTAGCGTATCGGCACCACTTTTCCACTAATGCGGCCACCCGTACACTGGTTGCCCAGTTTCGAGTGGATATGGTAAGCAAAGTCAAGTACCGTAGCACCTGCGGGAAACTTCCACAAATCGCCAGCAGGTGTAAACACAAACACCTCGTCTTCGTACAGTTCCATCTTAAACTGGTCCATAGCATCCAGTCCGTCGGCATGCTCCAGCATCGTACGGATATTCGTCAGCCACTCGTCCAGCCCCGTCTCGCCCTTCACGCCTTTATAGCGCCAGTGGGCAGCTACACCGCGCTCGGCAATCTCGTCCATACGTTCGGTACGTATCTGTACCTCAACCCACTTCTGCTCTGGGCCCAGCACCGTGATGTGCAGACTCTCGTAGCCATTCGATTTGGGTACCGACAGCCAGTCGCGCAGTCGTTTAGGGTTAGGCTGATACATATCGGTAATAATCGAGTAAGCCTGCCAGCATTGCATTTTCTCCTGCTCCAGCGGACAATCGATAATGATACGGATGGCAAACAAATCATACACACCCTCAAA
Source organism: Xylanibacter ruminicola 23 (assembly GCF_000025925.1). Lineage (NCBI taxonomy): Bacteria > Pseudomonadati > Bacteroidota > Bacteroidia > Bacteroidales > Prevotellaceae > Xylanibacter > Xylanibacter ruminicola. The sequence continues at coordinate 1,429,744 of NC_014033.1, forward strand.
CGGGCACTTCTGCTTCTGCATCTTCTGCCAGATAGAGTGGATTGATTTGGTACGCCCCTTGATATGGCAACGGATACCCGCCTCCATCATCTTCTGTTCAACAGGCTTAATAAACCTATCTATATAAGCGTCGCGTGCCGCCTTGGTAGCACTCAGTTTTTCGCGAATATGGTAATAGGCATCATGCTCCATATACTTCAGCGACAGGTCCTCCAGTTCGCTCTTCAGCTTATAGAGTCCTAACTTATGCGCCAACGGGGCATACAGATAAGCAGCCTCTTGCGATACCTCCAGCTTGGCCTCTACGTTCTCTGTATCGCGAATCTGTCGCATCAGGTTCACGCGATTGGCAATCATTATCAGTATCACACGCATATCCTCGGCAAACGAGAGCAGCAGATTTCTGAAGTTCTCACTCTCAACCGCAGGGTTTTTATCATACAACTGCTGTATACGGTTCAAACCATGCAATATGCGCGCCACCGATGCGCCGTATTTCTGCTCTACCTCATCCAGCGCAATGTTGCCCTCCTCTATATCAGGTATCAGCTGTACAGCCTCTATCGCATCGCCTTTCAAACCGATTTCCTCAGTCAGGATCTCGGCCGTCTGCGATGCCATTCGTTTTCTTTCCTCGTATGTAAATGCGAATTTTTCCGCCATAATTTCTAAATTTTGCCACAAAGATACATTTTTCTTTCAATTAATTAGCATTTTTCGAAAAAAATGGTTACTTTTGCCGTAGTTTATTGACTAAATACCATTTTTATTATGTTAGAGGAGAAAGACTTGAAGCAGATTGCTCAAAAAGGTATCACCAAGGAGCAGATCGAAAATCAATTGAACGAGTTTAAGACAGGTTTCCCATTCCTGAAGCTGGAGGCAGCAGCAGGTATCGGTAACGGTATTATTGCTCCCGACGCAGCCGAGCGCCAGAAGCTGGTTGCCGCATGGAACGAGTACAAGGCAGCAGGCAAGCGCGTGGTAAAGTTTGTGCCCGCCAGTGGTGCCGCCAGTCGTATGTTCAAAAACATGTTTGCTTTTGTTGACGCCGACTACGATGTGCCCACTACCGACTTTGAGAAGAAATACTTCGACCAGATAGAAAACTTTGCCTTCTACGAGGCACTCGACGCTGTTTGCCTGAAGAACGAGGGCAAAGGCATCAAGGCCCTGATGGCCGAGGGCAACTATAAGGCTGTAGCAGCCAACATGCTGAAAGCCGAGGGACTGAACTACGGTCAGCTGCCAAAGGGCCTGCTGCTGTTCCATAAGTACCCCGAGGGTGCACGCACACCAATGGAGGAGCATTTGGTAGAGGGTGCCCTTTATGCTGCATCTAATGGCGAGGCTCACGTACACTTCACCGTCAGTCACGAGCACATGGAGCTGTTCAAGGCAAAGGTAGCCGAGAAGGCCGACTTCTTTGCACAGAAATACGGCATCAAGTACGATATCAGCTTCTCTGAGCAGAAGCCATCTACCGATACCGTAGCCGCTAACCCCGATAACACCCCATTCCGCAACGAGGATGGCAGTCTGCTGTTCCGTCCAGGCGGTCACGGTGCCCTCATCGAGAATCTCAACGAGATCGAGGCCGACGTTATCTTCATTAAGAATATCGACAACGTAGTACCCGACCGTTTGAAGCCCGAGACTGTAGAGTGGAAGCAGGTACTGGCAGGCGTATTGGTAACCCTTCAGAAGCAGGCCTTCGAGTACCTCAAGGTTCTGGATGCAGGTGCCAGCGAGGCCCAGCTGCAGGAGATTGCCCAGTTTGTAGCCAACAACCTGTGTACCGATGCCAAGAATAATAAGGTAGATGCCGCTTATCTGCGTGGCAAGCTCAATCGCCCCATGCGTGTGTGCGGTGTAGTTAAGAATGTAGGCGAGCCTGGTGGCGGCCCATTCCTTACCTACAACCAGGATGGCACCGTTAGCCTGCAGATTTTGGAGAGCAGTCAGATTGATACCAACAACGAGGCCTACATGAAGATGTTTACCCAGGGCACCCACTTCAACCCAGTTGATCTGGTTTGCGCCGTTAAGGACTATCAGGGCCGTCCATTCAACCTGCCCGAGTTTGTTGATAAAACCACAGGTTTCATCTCATCTAAGTCAAAGGCTGGTAAAGAGCTCAAGGCTCTCGAGTTGCCAGGTTTGTGGAATGGTGCCATGAGCAACTGGAGCACCGTATTTGTCGAGGTTCCCCTGGGCACCTTCAATCCTGTTAAGACCGTTAACGACCTGCTGCGCGAACAGCATCAGTAAACAATATCGTAAAATAAAAATAACAAATCCCCGTTCTCATTCAAGTGAACGGGGATTATTGTTTTATACTTCAAGAAGAACATAGTCATACTTGCTCAAAAAACTGTACATTCTTACGAAATATACCAGCAGAACAAAAAGCATCGTTTTTTTACGCCCTAGTTATGCAAAAAAAATTTCCTAGTTAACCAGCAAGTTTTTCATGGGTTGAGAGTAAAAAAAATCATCCCCACTAAAAATAAGCGGGGATGATTTTTTGTTTACTTTATTGGAACAGCATCTCGTCGATGGCCTTGATGCCCTTGTCGGTACAGAGCCCTCGGAGGGATACGAAGACCAGATTGCGGAAGATGTCCTCGATGGAATATTGGCGATACAGCTCTTTCTGCATGATATACTCGCCCATGGCATCGAACTGCAACACAGCCATCTGATAGTTGAGGTCGGCGCGGAAGTAACCCTCTTCTACCCCACGCTGAATAAAACCATAACTGCTATCACGCATAAGATTGTTCTGCTCGTCGAGGAACTTCTTGACCTGAGGATAGCGAATCATCTCGGTAAAGAACAGGGGATTGGTTTCCTTAAAGTTGCTCACCTTCATGTGATATACCTCGAGCAGTATCTCCATCACATTTGAGCAATGGCTCACAGCCTGCTCCATGCGATCCATACGCTGCTTGAAGTGCTTTACAACCACCTCGAAGAGCAAATCCTCTTTTTTGTCGTATAATTCGTAGATAGTACGTTTTGAAATACCCATGGTTTGCGCCACATCATCCATCCTCACGGAATTGATGCCTCGCTCGGTAAAAAGTTGCAAAGCAACATCGGGAATTCGCTCCTTTAAATTTAATTTGTAGTCCGAAATGTCTTTTATTTCTTGCATAATCTTACAATTTGGTGGCAAAGTTACAAAAAAATCTAAAAACTAAAATGTTTTTCAATAGTTTTTTGTATTTTTGCGGTCGTATTTCAGAATAATAACATTATTAATAATACACTTTATGGTAAAGATATCTAAAGAAGCCGCACTCATATACCACGAGAGCGGACGACCGGGCAAAATCGAAGTAAAGCCTACAAAGGCTTATCGTACACAAACAGACTTAAGCTTAGCCTACTCTCCAGGAGTAGCATATCCTTGTCTGGAAATTCAGGAGAACCCCGACGATGCTTACAAGTACACCGATAAGGGTAATCTGGTAGCAGTTATCTCGAACGGTACAGCTGTACTGGGACTGGGCGACATTGGTGCCCTGAGCGGTAAGCCTGTAATGGAAGGTAAGGGACTGCTGTTTAAGATTTATGGTGGTATCGACGTTTTCGATATCGAGGTAGCCGAGAAGGATCCTGAGAAGTTCTGCGAGGCTGTAGAGCGTATCGCCCCCCACCTTTGGCGGTATCAATCTGGAAGATATCAAAGCCCCTGAGTGTTTCTATATCGAAGACCGACTGAAGAAGACTCTGGATATCCCCGTGATGCACGACGACCAGCACGGTACTGCCATTATCAGCGCTGCCGGACTGAAGAACGCCATGGAGGTAATCGGCAAGGATATTACCAAGGTTAAGATTGTGGTTAACGGTGCCGGCGCTGCTGCCATCAGCTGTACCAAGCTGTATATGGCTATCGGTGCCAAGAAGGAGAACATCGTGATGCTGGACTCGAAGGGCGTGATCTCGAAGGAGCGTACCGACCTGAACGAGCAGAAGAAATTCTTTGCTACCGACCGTACCGATATTCACACCCTGGCCGAGGCTGTTAAGGATGCCGACGTTTTTGTAGGACTGTCGAAGGGTAATGTACTCTCGAAGGATATGGTTAAGTCGATGGCTAAGGACCCCGTGATTTTTGCGCTGGCTAACCCTGTGCCCGAGATCAGCTACGAGGATGCCATGGAGGCACGTCCCGACGTACTGATGTCGACCGGACGTACCGACTATCCTAACCAGATTAACAACGTAATCGGATTCCCCTACATTTTCCGTGGTGCACTTGACGTTCATGCCAAGGCTATCAACGAGGAGATGAAGCTGGCTGCCGTACACGCTATTGCCGACCTGGCCAAGCAGCCTGTACCTGATGTGGTGAACGATGTATATAAGGTGAACAACCTGACTTTCGGACGCAACTACTTTATCCCAAAGCCTGTTGACCCACGACTGATTACCGAGGTATCGTCGGCTGTTGCCAAGGCTGCCATCGAGAGTGGCGTGGCCCGCAAGGAGATTAAGGACTGGGACGAGTACAAGCGCTCGCTCTCGGTACTGCTGGGTCAGGAGACCAAGCTTACCCAGAAGCTTTACGCTACTGCAGCTGCTCACCCACAGCGCGTGGTATTTGCCGAGGCTGTACACCCCACTATGCTGAAGGCGGCTGTACAGGCTAAGGCTGAGGGTATCTGCTACCCCATCCTGCTGGGTAACGACGAGGTGATTACCAAACTGGCTGCATCGCTGGACCTGAACCTGGATGGTATTGAAATTGTGAACCTGCGCCACCCCAACGAGCAGGAGCGCCGCGAGCGCTATGCCCGCATACTGGCCGAGAAGCGCCAGCGCGAGGGTTACACCTTCCAGGAGGCTAACGACAAGATGTTTGAGCGTAACTACTTTGGTATGATGATGGTTGAGACTGGCGAGGCTGATGCCTTTATCACCGGACTGTACACCAAGTACTCGAATACTGTTAAGGTGGTAAAAGAGGTGATTGGTATCCGACCCGAGTACAAGCACTTCGGTACCATGCACATCATCAACTCGCCAAAGGGTACTTATTATATTGCCGACACGATGGTGAACGAGAACCCCGACCGCGAGGCATTGCTGGATATCTCGAAGCTGATTTCGACTGCCGTACGCTTCTTTAACGAGAAGCCTGTGATCGCCATGGTATCGCACTCTAACTTTGGTAGCAGCACCAGCGATGGCGCCCTGAAGGTGAAGGACACCGTAGCTAAGATGCACGAGCTGTATCCCGATCTGCCTATCGACGGTGAGATGCTGCTGAGCTTTGCACTCGACAACGAGCTGCGCGACCAGGAGTATCCATTCACCAAGCTGAAGGGACAGAAGGTTAACACGCTGGTATTCCCCAACCTGACATCGGCACGCTCATCGTACAAGATGCTGCAGATGCTTGGCAGCGACGCCGAAATCATCGGCCCAATCCAGATGGGACTGAACAAACCTATCCACTTTATCGACTTTGGTGCCAGTGTACGAGATGTCGTAAATATCGTGGCTGTAGCGACAATTGATGCGTATGTTGACAAAATTAAGAGCAAATTGTCAGCAATAGGCAAATAATCGCTTACACATTATTATATTATATAGGCCTCTTTTTTGTGCTCGAACACAAATAAGAGGCTATTTTTTGCCATTTTGAATTGACTTAAATCAATAATCTTTCAAAATGAAAGTATTTTTGAGAAAAAAGTGATAAAAAGTTTGTTATTTCAGAAAAAAGCTGTAATTTTGCAACCAGAATTAAAAAATTAAATCACAAACAAACAACAACTAAAAAAAGGTATTAAGATTATGAATGCAGCAAAAGTTGTAGAAGATCTGAAGCAGAGATTTCCCAATGAGCCTGAGTACATTCAGGCAGTAAGTCAGGTACTCCCCACTATCGAGGAAGAGTACAACAAGCACCCCGAGTTCGAGAAGGCTAACCTCATCGAGCGTCTGTGTATCCCCGATCGCGTATGTGAGTTCCGTATCACATGGGTTGACGACCAGGGTAAGGTTCAGACAAACATGGGTTACCGTATCCAGCATAACAACGCTATTGGCCCTTACAAAGGCGGTCTGCGTTATCACAAGAGTGTAAACCTGGGTATTCTGAAGTTCCTTGCTTTCGAGCAGACTTTCAAGAACTCACTCACAACCCTGCCTATGGGTGGTGCTAAGGGAGGTTCAGACTTCTCGCCACGTGGCAAGAGCGACGCTGAGGTTATGCGTTTCTGCCAGGCATTCATGAACGAGCTTTACCGCGTTATCGGTCCTGACGAGGACGTACCTGCTGGTGATATCGGCGTAGGTGGTCGTGAGGTTGGTTACCTGTTCGGACAGTACAAGAAGCTCACACACCAGTTCCAGGGTGTATTGACCGGTAAGGGTCTCTCATTCGGTGGTTCACTCATCCGTCCTGAGGCTACTGGTTACGGTACAGTTTACTTCCTGACCTCAATGCTGGCTACTCGCGGTATCGAGCTGAAGGGTAAGAAGGTGCTGATTTCTGGTTCGGGTAACGTTGCTCAGTATGCTGCTGAGAAGTGCCTGCAGCTTGGCGCTATCCCCATGACCCTCTCTGACTCAGACGGTTACATCTACGATCCAGACGGAATCGACTTCGACAAGCTGGCTTATGTTAAGGAGCTGAAGAACGTTGAGCGCGGACGTATTAAGGAATATGCTGAGGAGTATCCTAACGCTGTATATCACGCTGGTGAGCGTCCTTGGCACGAGAAGGCTGATATCGCTCTGCCTTGCGCTACACAGAACGAGATCAACGGCGAGCAGGCTCAGGCTCTCGTAGACAATGGTGTTATCGCTGTTGCTGAGGGTGCTAACATGCCTTCACTCCCCGAGGCTATCAAGATCTTCCAGGATAACAAGCTGTTGTATGCTCCTGGTAAGGCTTCGAACGCTGGTGGTGTATCAGTATCAGGTCTTGAGATGAGTCAGAACTCTGAGCGTCTGAGCTGGACTGCTAAGGAGGTTGACGACTATCTGAAGCGCATCATGAACGACATTCACGAGAACTGCGTGAAGTACGGTACACAGGCTGATGGTTACATCAACTATGTAAAGGGTGCTAACGTAGCCGGCTTCATGAAGGTTGCAAGCGCCATGATGGCTCAGGGCATTGTATAAATGCACCGTAATAACCTTGGAATTTGTTTAAATTTCAATATAAATCGCCATTAACTTGTAAATAGTTAGTAAAAGTAAAGTATAAAAGGTTAAAACTGGAATGGGAGGGGCCAGCTCGTGAGAGTTGGCTCTTCTTTTTGTTAATAATTCATAAATCTTTAAATTATCAACCGTCTAAAACGAGCTATCTCGCTAAAAATCAGTACCTTTGCACCCGATTTTCGCCCCATAGGGGCAATAGGTGTAGGAACAGGCGCCCGCTCCTATCAATATTAACCCTTTAAAATATGGTCTGTTAAACGTCTGTACAGATCTCGCTCCGACACACAAACGAGGAGCACAAATTTATTTAATTATGTCAGAATTAACAAAGAACGTTAAGCCACTCGACGATTTTAATTGGGACGAGTTCGAGAATGGAACAGTTGCTAATGTTAGCAAGGAAGAGCTCGACAAGGCTTACGACGAAACCCTGAACAAGGTTGCCGACCATCAGGTAGTAGAGGGCACAGTAATCTCTATTGACAAGAAGGAAGTAGTTGTCAACATCGGCTACAAGAGCGACGGTATCATCCCCGCTTCTGAATTCCGCTACAACCCTGATCTGAAGATCGGCGACAAGGTAGAGGTTTACGTTGAGAGTGCAGAGGACAAGAAAGGTCAGCTGATCCTCTCTCACAAGAAGGCACGTCTGAGCCAGTCTTGGGAGAAGGTTAACGAGGCTCTCGAGGCAGACGCTATCATCCAGGGTTACATCAAGTGCCGCACTAAGGGCGGTATGATCGTTGACGTATTCGGTATCGAGGCCTTCCTCCCCGGATCACAGATTGACGTTCACCCAATACGCGACTACGACCAGTTCGTAGGCAAGACTATGGAGTTCAAGGTTGTTAAGATCAACCAGGAGTTCCGCAACGTAGTTGTATCTCACAAGGCTCTCATCGAGGCTGAGCTCGAGGCACAGAAGAAGGAGATTATCGGTAAGCTCGAAAAGGGTCAGATCCTCGAGGGTACCGTTAAGAACATCACTTCTTACGGTGTATTCGTTGACCTCGGTGGTGTTGACGGACTGATCCACATCACAGACCTTTCTTGGGGCCGCGTAGACGATCCTCACAAGGTTGTTGAGCTCGATCAGAAGATCAACGTTGTAATTCTCGACTTCGACGATGAGAAGCGTCGTATCGCTCTCGGTCTGAAGCAGCTCACTCCACATCCTTGGGATGCTCTGGATGCTGACCTCAAGGTGGGCGACCACGTTAAGGGTAAGGTAGTTGTTATTGCCGACTACGGTGCATTCGTTGAGATCCAGCCTGGTGTTGAGGGTCTGATCCACGTTTCAGAGATGTCATGGAGCCAGCACCTCCGTTCTGCTCAGGAGTTCCTGAAGGTTGGCGACGATGTAGAGGCTGTAATCCTGACTCTGGACCGCGACGAGCGCAAGATGTCTCTGGGTATCAAGCAGCTCCGCGAGGATCCATGGGAGGCTATCGAGACTAAGTATCCTGTAGGCAGCAAGCACACCGCTAAGGTTCGCAACTTCACCAACTTCGGTGTATTTGTTGAGCTCGAGGAGGGTGTTGATGGTCTGATTCACATCAGCGACCTGAGCTGGACTAAGAAGGTTAAGCATCCTTCAGAGTTCACACAGGTAGGTGAGCAGATTGAGGTTGTAGTTCTGGATATCGATAAGGAGAACCGTCGTCTTTCTCTCGGTCACAAGCAGCTCGAGGAGAATCCTTGGGATGTATTCGAGGGTAAGTACGCTGTAGGTTCAATCCACGAGGGTAAGATCAGCGAGATGCTCGAGAAGGGCGCCGTTGTAGCTCTCGAGGAGAACGTAGAGGGCTTTGCTACTCCTAAGCACCTCGTTAAGGAGGATGGTTCACAGGCTCAGGCTGGTGAGACTCTCCAGTTCAAGGTTATCGAGTTCAACAAGGACTCTAAGCGCATCATCCTGTCACACAGCCGCACATTCGAGGATCCCGCTCGCGAGGAGAAGAAGGCAGCTGCTAAGAAGGGCGGCCGCAAGAACGATACTCCAAAGATCGAGAATATCGCCGCTAGCACAACTCTCGGTGATATCGACGCTCTGGCTGAGTTGAAGGCTAAGATGGAGAAGGCTGAGAAGTAATTCTCACCTACCCTATAAAAACCAATCCCTCCGATTTCCATCGGGGGGATTTTTTTGTCCCTACCCCTAATTTCATTTTCTTTCTGTCACCAGATAGAAAACCGAAACAAAAGAAAGAGTGCGAAAACGTCCTGAGCTCGGAGGCCGGTACACAAATTCTTCAAATCACTCAAAGCGCTCGGCTTTGCCGCTTGGCTTGTCCAAGAACTCGCTACGCTCAAACAGCTTTTCGTATTTCGTTGTTCAGATTGCGTTCCGCAATCCGAAACTCAATATCGATTCAAAGAATTTGCATCCCTCTAAAGACCTCCTCGTGCGGAATGTTTTCGAGTGGGGGTTTGGGGGCTTGCCCCCATTAAGCAATAAAGGCCGAAGTCCCGGCCTGCCAAAACATAGCATGGATTTGGGTTTTCCCAAATCCAGGATTTAAGTCCCTTGCCAAAGATTGGCGAGGGGTTTGGGGAGTGGTTTGAAGCCCTCCTTAGGACAAGGAGGGTTGGGTGGTTGTGACTTTGGCACGCTATTTGCATAATCGTGGATTAGACAATAAGAACAAATATCATTTTGATAATAAGAACATAAATACATAAGATTATGCAAAAAGGTAACATCGGGGTTACAACCGAGAACATTTTCCCCGTCATCAAAAAGTTTCTCTATTCTGATCACGAGATATTCCTCCGCGAAATGGTGTCGAACGCCGTTGACGCTACACAGAAGTTGAAGACACTGGCTGCTCAGGGCGAATACAAGCAGGAGCTTGGCGACCTGACCGTACGCGTAAACCTGGATACCGACAAGGGTACCATCACCATCAGCGACCACGGTATCGGCATGACCGAGGAGGAGATTGACAAGTATATCAACCAGATTGCTTTCTCGGGCGTTACCGACTTCCTTGAGAAGTATAAGGATAATGCCAACAATATCATCGGTCACTTCGGACTTGGTTTCTACTCAAGCTTCATGGTAGCCAAGAAGGTTGAGATTATTACCAAGAGCTGGAAGGAAGGCTCGAAGGCTGTTAAGTGGAGCTGCGACGGAAGTCCTGCCTACGAGATTGACGATGCTGAGCGCGAGCAGCACGGATCGGACATCATCCTGTACGTAGATGATGACTGCAAGGAGTTCCTCGATAAGTTCAAGCTCGAGGGATTGCTCAACAAGTACTGCAAGTTCATGGCTGTACCCGTGGCCTTTGGTAAGAAGACCGAATGGAAAGACGGCAAGCAGGTTGATACCGACGAGGACAACATCATCAATAGCGTAGAGCCCCTGTGGACCAAGACTCCAAGCACCTTGAAGGACGAGGACTACAAGAGCTTCTATCGCACACTCTACCCCATGAGCGACGAGCCTCTGTTCTGGATTCACCTGAACGTAGACTACCCATTCAATCTCACAGGTATCCTCTACTTCCCAAAAATCAAGAACAACATCGAGCTGCAGAAGAACAAGATTCAGTTGTACTGCAACCAGGTATTCGTGACCGACCAGGTAGAGGGTATCGTACCAGAGTTCCTCACCCTGCTTCATGGTGTGATCGACTCACCAGACATTCCTCTGAACGTATCACGTTCGTACCTGCAGAGCGACCGCGAGGTTAAGAAGATCTCTACCTATATCACTAAGAAGGTAGCCGACCGCTTGAAGGCCATCTTTGGCGAGAACCGCAAGGAGTACGAGGAGAAGTGGGACGACCTGAAGCTGTTTATCAACTACGGTATCCTGAGCGAGGACGGTTTCTACGATCGCGCCAAGGAGTTTGCACTCTTCAAGGATACTGAGGGTAAGTACTTTACCTTCGACGAGTACAAGACTCTGATTGAGGCCAACCAGAAGGATAAGGACGACCAGTTGGTATATCTGTACGCTACCGACAAGGAGGAGCAGTACAGCTACATCAAGGGTGCCCAGGATAAGGGTTACAGCGTGCTGCTGCTTGACGGACAGCTCGACGTACCAACCATCCAGACTCTGGAGCAGAAGTTTGAGAAGAGTCGCTTCACACGTGTAGACAGCGATATCATCGACCGACTGATTGTAAAGAGCGATGCACCTAAGAACAACCTGAGCGAGGATCAAAGTGACAATTTGTCAGCCGTATTCCGCACTCAGCTGCCAAAGATTGAGCATACAGAGTTTATGGTTCAGGTAGATGCCCTTGGTGCCGAGGCCCGTCCTGTAGTTATTACTCAGAACGAGTACATGCGCCGTATGAAGGAGATGAGCCGATTCCAGCCAGGTATGAGCTTCTATGGTCAGATGCCCGACTCGTTCAACCTTGTTCTGAACTCAGACCATCCTCTGGTAAAGAAGGTGCTTGATGAGAGCAGCGCAGCTACCGAGGAGGCCCTGAAGCCAATCGTAGCCGAACTGAAGGGTCAGGAAGCCCGTTTGGCTGCTATCCGTGCCCAGCAGGACAAGAAGAAGTACGACGAGCTTACACAGGAGGATAAGGACCAGAAGGCCGAGGCTGAGAAAGCCGTACAGGAGCAGAAGGACAAGAAGCAGGCTGTAATTGCCGAATATGCCAAGGGAAACTCGGTTGTTCATCAGCTGATTGACCTGGCTCTGCTGCAGAACGGTATGCTTAAAGGCGAAGCCCTGGATGCATTCCTGAAGCGCTCAGTTGATTTGATTAAATAAAAGAATCAAGCATAAAGAAAGCTCCCAATTTTGAAGTTGGGAGCTTTTTTTTATTTAGGTAATTCGAGCGTTACACGACAACCTTGATGATAATCGGCATCGAAAACCAGATTTCCACCCAAGCTCTTAGCATGGCGTTTGGCCAATGGAAGACCTAAGCCGAGACCTTCGGACAAATCGCCTTCGCGGGTAAATGGCTCGAACAGAAGCTCTTTCTTGTCGTCGGGCAATCCCGGACCTACATCCTCTACCGTATAGCTAACGGTATTATCGGTATCGGTAATACTCAGCTTGATATGCTGACCATCTGAATATTTCGCAGCATTATAAAGCAACTCACGCAGCGTACGCATCAGGTAAATATGATTAGTAACGATGCAAAGCGTATCGGATACGGTTGAAGAGAGCTCGATATTGGCATCGGGGAAGTGGGCGTGCGTATAAAGGATACACTCGTGGGCCAACGCATTAACCGACTCCTCGTCCTGTTTCTTACACTTCAAGGCCTCGTTGGCATCGCTCTCCGAAGCATCGAACAGCATCAGCACCATACTGTTAAGATTGATGGCGTTGCTCTTCATCATACTTGAGATATTAGCCAGTTCCTCCTCGCCTATCATATCCTTATTGTTGCTGCTCTCGCGTAGCATGCTGGCAAAACCAGTAATCACATTTAATGGCGAACGCATGTGTTGGGCCACCTGCTGCATGAACTGATTCTTTTTCTTCACGTTCTCCTCGGCCTGCAGCACATCCTGCTCTAAGGCTTCGTTACGCTGGCGGGCCTCGTCGACACGCTGACGCAAATGTCCCATCTTGTCGTTCAAAGCCATCTGCATCTGTGCAAAACTATTCTGTAGTCGCGCTATCACACCTTTACCCAAGTTGACAGGAATCTGCTCGTCATATCGCCCTTCAGAGATATCCTTCGTCATATCAAGCAAATCGTTCAATGGACTGACGGTTTGTTTTACGATACGATTACTTAACCACATAATGGCCAGCAATCCTATCACAATCAAGGCTATGATAACGTATCCCAACCTGTGATAACTACGCATCAGCTGGTTATCGGGACAAACCAAAGCCAGACTCCAGTTGGTACCTTCGACAGGCTCGTAACACACATGATAGAGCTGGTTACCTATATGCACATGCATAGAGCCGCGCTTTCCAGCCGTCATCTCATAACTTAATGATATCAAATCCTGATTCGCATTGGGGTCGACATCCGTATAAAGCGTTTTACGGAACAAACGAGTGGTGTCGGGATGAATCAGATACCGTCCGTCACTACCTATCAGCACATAATACGAATGATCGTAAGTATTCTCATCTTCGTTAATGAGCTTAGCCAATCTGCTGAATGAGAAGTCGACGGTAACAACACCTATCATACGACCATTATTCTGGCGCAGGGGTTTGCAATAGGTAGCGATTGCCTGGCGATAGTCGATCGTACTTTCGGTATGTTCAATAAACGGATCAACCCAGCATGATTTACCTGTTTCTACCGGTTTGGTATAGCTAAGTTTTTCCAGATAGTCGTATTCCGGTTCGCAGTAAGTAGCCAAAGTGTCACCCGTTCTTTTGGTGTAAACCGAGAATTTCTCGCCATACTGCGGAAACATGTTCGGCAAAGCATATACGGAACAACTCATCACATTGCCATTCAGGCGCACAATACGGTTAGACACAGTCTGAATAGCTTGAGGCTCAAAGTTTTCCTCGAGCATCCATACATTAGCATCAGCTGCCGTTTCAATGGTTTGCATATAGTTCTGAACGCGCTGCAAGGTGGTGTTCAGTAAACTCTGCGAACTCTCCATAGCCTCATGATGTATGAGATAACGCGACTGCAGGAAAAGGATGCCTAACGCCACCACAAAGATTGGGATAGCCAGCAGCATGATACCCAAGCTAAGCTCTCTCGACAAACTACGACGTACCTTAATCATGGTTGGCCTCCTTTCCTGTTTCGGCATCAGTAAAATGAGCCATATGATTCAACAGTTCGACCAGCATATCGCTTTTACGCTCGATATTATCTACCTGCTTATCTATTTCGTCTTTACTAATATCATGATAGTTGTTACACAACGTTGTGACGCTACGGTCGATACTCTCGGCTGGTACAGCCATCTGGTTTGTGATATAGTGCAGGAACGAAGTTTTCATCCTATCGTTCTCTTCTATCCTACCATAAGCAGCACGTAACTCATCGCTATGTTCATGCAACTGCATCGTTTCGTTCTCCAAATCAGCTGTCTGCTCCTTCAATCTGTCCTGCATCTTACGTAAACGGTTCTGCAAATGTCCTACCTCATCTTCGCGATTGGTGGCAGGTACCGATTCATCGTAGTTTCCAGCGGCTATACGCTGGGTTAATTGAGTAAGCAGACTGAGAGGCTTGAGTTCGTGACGAACAAGCCAGCCACAAAGCAGGAAGAATAACAACAAGCCTACAATGGTGATAGCAACCACCAGATAAAGCAGTTTGTTGTGCACACTATGTATATCGGCATCAGGATAAACCACACCTACACTCCAGTCTAACTGCCAATCAGAGCGCCCCTCCCACTCTACACGCTTAAAGGGCTTGAAGAACACACTCCACGATTCGTCGTTCATACAGAAACGCTTCATACCGCTCTGTCCCGAAAGCATCGCCTCGGCAGCCTCGAGTACGGAATGGTCGGCACCCTCATTCATCTGTGTGAATACCGTCTTACTCTGCAACTTTTCTTTGTCGGGATGCACAATGAACGAGCCGTTCTTAGCCATCAGCACACAGTAGCCTCGCTCTGAGGGTTTTGCTGCCAATACAATCTTCGACAGCTGACTGATAGAAACATCGACAGCAATCACACCCACACGCTGGCCACTCTTATCGCTGAATGGCAGACAGAAATTAACCAGCGGCTCATTCTCGGTATCCTCACCTTTCAATGGGTCGGTCCAGCCCATCCATCCTTTGTTCATAGGATCTTTATACCAAGCCTGCTCGGTATAAGGACGATCGGTAAAAGTATCGGTAGTAACCAAATCGCTCTTGATATCGGTAGTAAAGGCACGGCGATGCACATAGGCCATAAACAGATCCTTACCCGGGAAATAGCCAGGCTTAAAGGCGATGGCACAACCCACAATATTTGGATTGCTTTCAACAAACTCCCGGCAATACACATACATGCGGTCGGGCTCATCAAGATGCTCCATCAGATCGCAATACATATTACCTGTACTCTGCTCTACGCTCAACAGGATATTGTCGATTGTTTGCGCAGTACCCTCAAGCGTTAGTTCAGCATCGCGCATAGCCTCGTTCTTCAACGCCTTATGGGAGAAGTAGAACAAAATACCCAACGATATGGCCAACAACAAAAACGTTTGGCCTGCTATCAGTATATTAAGCTTATACTTTTTCTGCATAACTACATACGCTTACAAATAAAACCTACAGCCACAATGCCTATAATGGACAAAAATAAGAGTGTCCATCGCATACATCTGAAGGGTTTCGATACATCAGATATAGGAGCTACAACAGCCACCGACCAGTCAATACCATCAATCGGGCCGTAGAAAACCAACGAAGGCTCACCATCCACTTCCATCTCAATCATACCAGATTGCTGCTGCTCAAGATTCTTCAACATCTCAGGATCTTTAAACACCGTTTTCTTACCCTCGGGATGCACAATGCAAGAGCCATCATGATCAACAACCATCGAGAAGAAAGTGAAATCGCGCATCAAATGGTATTTGTTTACCTGCTGGTCGTTACGACAAGCATCGTCGATACGCTGCAAGGCCTTAGTAAGCCACTCGAAAGTGATATCAGCACCACACACGCAGGCCAGTTTACCATCGGCTGTATAAACGGGCTTTACGAAAGTACAATAATGACCACTAATATTGGTTCCATCATAGTAATAATAAGGCTCCGACCAGAAACTGGTCTTGATATCCTTGGCATGCTTGTACCAGTCCGACTGGGTGTAGTCATGACGGGCCGAACCTACCATACTAATTTCGAAATCCGAGCTATCAGAATGGTGTATATAGGGCTCGAACCATTGACCCTTACTGGGGAAGAAATTAGGTTCGAATGCAGCAAAATAACCACGCACATCGGGATTCAGGTTCGACTCCTCTTCGAGGGCTTGTACTACCGACTCGGGGCTATCCATGTGTTTCTCAACCTCATTAAAAACATTGGTTGCACTCATCTCCATACCCCTGATGGTTTTATTAAGCTGTACAGCTATTACACTTTGCAGGCCTGCATAACGTACATTAGTCTCTGCGCGCATAGCCACGCGAAATGCCCAATACGATACACCTACAACCACCAGTATAACTACTGATGCTGCAATTAATACATACCATTTCTTATTCATATCTTTCTTCACAGAATACAGTTCCACGGTCTTATAATCAATTAGTTAGAACGTAATATTTCTGCAAAGATAGATAATTTTTCGATGTATCCAAAGAAATATTAATAAATTAACATATATTAATTAACGCCTATAGCGATTTAAGCTTGTTGCGATAGGCCTTACGCAGTTTACGAACAGCTTTTTCGCGTATCTGGCGTACACGCTCGCGCTTGACATCCATATCCTCGGCTATCTCGGCCATCGTTTCGTGCTCCTGATTAATTCCGTAGAAAGCATTTATCACACGGCGTTCGCGCGCATCAAGTGTGCCTAAAGCAAATTCTATGGCATCCTCGATAGCTTCAGAGTGTACTCGCTCATCAGCCAAGGGCGCATCCTTGTTAACCAATACCGACAGCAGACTCATGTTGGTACGATGCCCCAGAGGTGCATCAACAGATACGGCTTGTGCCTGCTGGCGAGCCACCTCTTGCTTTACGTCCTTTGGCACCTGATAAAGTCCACCCTGCTGGTCGATAGCCTTCTCGATAGACTGACGGATGTAAACAAAAGCAAAGTTAACAAAACGCACACCTTTGCTAGCATCAAACTTGGCAGCAGCTTTCATCAATCCGAGATTGCCCTCGCTCACCAGGTCTTCCATATCTACACCTTTACCTTTGTACTGGCGAGCAACAGATACCACAAACTTAAGATTAGCCTCGATCAACTTCGACAGCGCACGTTCGTCGCCTTTTGCAATACGTTCGGCCAACTCGCGCTCCTCTTCATTGGTTAGCAACTGCTCACGTCCAATCTCATCCAAATATCTGTTTAATGCTGAATCTTCCATATCAATCTCTTTTTGTTTGCAAAGATACGAAAGTATTTCGATATACACAAAAAAAGAAGAGAAAACCTTTCGATTTTCTCTCCTCTTGGTGATTCCGGCGGGATTCAAACCCACAACCTTCTGATCCGTAGTCAGATGCTCTATTCAGTTGAGCTACGGAACCATTGTTCCTTTATTTTTGCAACCGTTTTTGTGATTCCGGCGGGATTCAAACCCACAACCTTCTGATCCGTAGTCAGATGCTCTATTCAGTTGAGCTACGGAACCATTTCCGATTTGCGGGTGCAAAGGTACTGACTTTTTTTGGAACCACCAAACTTTTGGAGGACTTTTTTCGAAAAAAGTGCAGTTTTACACGATAATTCGCGTTTTATGGTAGTTTTCGCGGAACTCAGAGGGGCTACAACCCTTACGTTTCTTGAAAATACGATTAAAGTTGCTCAGGTTATTGAACCCACAAGCATAGCTGATTTCGGATACCGAATTGGTACTATCCACCAACATACGGCTGGCATAACCCAATCGCTGGTCGATAATATACTCACTTAGATTACGACCGGTATGCAACTTGAAGAAACGACTGAAAGCCGAAGGACTCATACCTGCCAGGTCGGCAAGTGTAGTCAATCGGATTTCCTTGGTGTAGTTCTGCTCGATATAGTTCTTTACCTTCGTAACGCGTCGGCTATCGCTTGTTACCTCGATCTTAGCAAAGCTACTTGAAGCCAACGTATGAGCACCATCACACTTCGACAGCTCGTACAGGATGGTAAGGAACTGCTGGAAAGCATAAAAACCATCCTTTACGCTACAAAGCGTATTGAGTTGCTGATACACACGCATGATAGCGTCCATCGGGAAACTAAGTCCCTTGCGTGCCTCCTGCATCATCTGCTGGATAGAGATGAAGGGATTTCGCGAAAAGATACTATTATCGGAAAAATCGAACTCAAAATGTATAGTTACCTCGTGGATATCGTCGCTGGTGCAATCGCCTTGCTCCCATACATGCTCCAGATCAGGACTAGTTATCAGCACCAAGTCGTAATCGCCAATCACCTCGCTAGAGTCGCCCACAATGCGACGAACGCCTGGGGCATGCTCTACGAAGTTAAGTTCGAATACCTTATGGTTATGAATGGGATAGGTGAACTCTTTTTTATGTCGTTCGGCAATATAGAGTACATCCTTTCCCGTCAACTGGGTAATCTCATGGATAACCTTGCTTTCTACCATATCTTAAATTTTCAGTTCTTTGAGAATCTCAGACATACGCTGCATGTTATTGATTCGCATGGGCACCAATGGCAAACGGAGCACATTCTGGATAAAGCCCATCTCCGAAAGCATGGCCTTCACACCTGCAGGGTTGCCATCAACAAACAGCAGAGAGAAGAGATCGGTAAAACGATGATGGATAGTGCGTGCAGGATCGTACTCGCCGCGCATCTGCAAACGGATCATACGCGAGAACTCCTTTGGCAACGCATTACCAATAACAGAGATGACACCTACGGCGCCACAGCTAACCATAGGGAATGTAAGCGAATCGTCGCCAGAGATCACGTCGAAATCGGCAGGTTTGTTCTTGATAATCTCATCAACCTGCTCCAGATTACCACTGGCCTCCTTGATAGCTACGATATTCTGACAGTCGCGAGCCAGGCGAACAGTAGTTGCAGCCTGAAGGTTTACGCCTGTACGACCAGGCACATTATAAAGCACAACAGGCAGTTGTGTAGCTGCAGCAATGGCTTTAAAGTGCTGGTACAAGCCCTCCTGCGAAGGCTTGTTGTAATAAGGACAAACGCTAAGTATGCCGTCGATGCCCTTGAAGTCGGCTGTTTGTAACTCTTCTACGACAGCAGCGGTGTTGTTGCCGCCACATCCTATTAATATAGGTACGCGCGCCTGCACGTAGTCTACTACTAAATCCTTAATCTTCTGTTTCTCCTCACGTGTCAATGTAGGTGTCTCACCTGTTGTAGCGAGGATACAAAAGAAGTCAGCACCGTTGTTAAGCTGATAGTCAACCAGACGTATCAGCGCATCATAGTCAACCGAACCGTCTTCCTTGAATGGGGTAATGAGCGCAATGCCCAGACCTTTAAAAATGTTATGTACCATGTATAATTGTGTTGCTATTATTCTGCTTTAAATAAATCCTTGATACCGCCGATTGAACCGAGGAGGTTAGTGGCCTCATACGGCAGGTAGACGGTCTTTGTCTTGTCGCCCTCTGCAAGTTCCTGCATCATCTGAATATACTTCTGAGCCAGCAGGTAGTTGGCAGGATTGGTGCTCTTACCTACAGCCTGAGTAATCAGTTCGATAGCCTTTGCTTCGGCCTCGGCTTTACGGATACGAGCCTGTGCCTCACCCTCGGCCTGCAAGATAGCCTGCTGCTTAGCAGCTTCGGCCTTATTAACGATAGCAGTCTTCTCACCTTCAGAAGCCAGAATCTCAGCAGCCTTCTGTCCCTCCGATGTCAGAATCTGCGCACGCTTATTACGCTCAGCCTGCATCTGCTTCTCCATCGCAGTAAGTACAGAATCTGGAGGTGTGATATCCTGCAGCTCTACGCGGTTAACCTTAACGCCCCACTTATCGGTAGCATCATCAAGTACGGCAGAGAGCTTTTTATTGATGGTGTCGCGAGATGTCAGCGTCTCGTCGAGCTCCAGTTCACCGATGATGTTACGAAGCGTAGTCTGAGTAAGCTTCTCGATAGCATTGGGCAGGTTGTTAATCTCGTAAGTAGCCTTAAACGGATCAACAATCTGGAAATACAGCAGCGCATTAATCTCAGTCTGTACGTTATCTTTTGTAATCACATTCTGCTTTGGGAAATCGTACACCTGTTCACGCAGATCGATGGTGGTAGAGTACATATAGCGTCCGTGATGCAGAACAACTATCGACTTGGCACGATCGATGAACGGAATGATGATGTTGATACCTGGCTGGAGCGTAGCATAGTAACGACCCAGACGTTCGATGATCTTGGTTTCTGACTGAGGAATAATCACAAGTGCCATTTTGGCAAAGATAACCACGCATACCACAATGGCTATCAAGATGTAAGACATTATATCCATTTTTTAATTCTTTAATTTTTCAATTCTTTAATTTTTAAATTTTTACATTTTCTCCACCGTAATGATGGTTGACGCACGATCTACCACTACCACGTTGGCACCCTCTGGGATGTCGGTATCGCTCTTGGTCACGGCTTTCCAGATGTCGCCATCTATCTGCACACGTCCAAAACCGCCAGCTTGGATAGGCTCTACCACCCTGCCCTGTCGGCCCAGCAACGCATCGGCATTACTAATGCGTTTGTCTTCGCCTTTATGCAGATAGCGCTTAGCAAAGGGGCGCACATAAAACAAGCTAACGAGTGTTACAACCGCAAACACCACAATCTGATAATAAGTGCCCGCACCAATAGCTGCCACGATAGCAGCAGGTACAGCGCCGATAGCGAAGCAGATAATGAAGAAATCGCCCGCTGTGAGTTCGAGTATCAGACAGATGAGTGCTACTGCAGCCCATAACTGCCAGAGATGTTGCATGATATAATCAATCATAATCGTTTATTTGTTTACCACTTTCTTCTTATTAATAATGTATACGCCCTTAGGCAGACTCTTCAGTTCAGAAGCCTTACCCAGGCGAACACCACGCATGTCGTATACATCGGCATCAGGTGAATCAAGCTGGATATCCTTGATGGCAGTATCTTCTATCATAGTGAAGATGTAAATATACTTAATACTTCCATCATCCTCCCAATTCAGATATTTTACATCATCGCCATCAGGAATCTTCACTAATATTATATAAGTACTATTAAGAGTCAAGTTCCTGAAGTTGAAAGAAACCTCCTGCGAATCCCCTATAGCAATGTGGCAATCTGTAGTAACACTCTGACCGATAGTGTTCAAAGTATTACCAATAAGTTCACAAGGCAGGATGCCAACTTTATCATTATATGGCTCCGAACCATAATTAGTAAGAACTATCTTGCCCTTCAAAGCTGTTCCAGGAACCTCACAAGGAGCGGCTCCTTTAACTACTGCACCTTCAACCTCCATCTCCATAATTAACGCTACTCCCGTAACATTTGCTTCGAAACGATAGAGTGAATCGGTAAGTTCTGTTCTATCACCACTCAGATAAAATACAAAATTGCCCGCACGCTGAGGTGTGTATTCCAGTACCACATCGCCTGTCTCACCAGCCTCAAGGTTGGTACCACCACCTGTCAGGAGCTGGAACTTATCAGTACCCTGCTCTAAGCTGGCATTACCATACAGGAACAATGGGGCATTGTTTGTCTTGTTCTTATCTGTTACGTTTACGGTAATTGTTATTGGCTTACCCACCTCACAATTCTCGCTTACGGTTACCGAATTGATAGTAAAACTTGAAACAGAAGGATCTTCAAATGATCCGTAAGCCTTGGTTGTCATCTGATTACCATTGATGGTTAGCTCAATATAACGACAAGTAGCGTTCAAAGCCTGTTGCCACAAACTCTTTCCCGTTTCACGGCTCATGGCTCGCAGCTGATAAGTACCATCATCAAGTCCCTTACCAAATGCCAACGAAGCGGTAATATATGAAGTGCCTTTAAAATAATCAAAATTGTAATTTACTGATGTCGAATCAATCATTGCCACCAGTTTATCATTCTGGTATAATGCATAGCCCAGATCATAGTGGCGTACTTCTTTAGGTTGGACAACATTATATATATACATCATCAACTGTATGCCAGGGAAGTTTTCCGAAGCAGAGTTACGAGTATAGGTACCTTTATCGCTTTTTATGGTACAGCTATTTACAAACAATCGCATAGACTTTCCTGCAACCGACGCACCCTTCTCAACACCTACAAGTGCCGACTGACTGAAAGAATAGCCACTTGAACCAGCATTACCACCCGTATATTGCATTTCAGGATTCAAAACAGAAATCAGGAAGTAATCATCGCTTGAACCTCCCCAACCCCAGTTTACATGGAAATAGCCCACACCATCTTTTGCCTGATAACCATCAAGGATAAAGGCATGCCCAACTATTCCTTGACCAGAAGAGGCTGAATTTCCACTATAGAGAACTGGACGATTAGCTGCTAACTCATTATAAATAACTTCGTCCCAACCCTTGGCGGTATAGCATGTACGCTCGATATAATTCGTTGTTTCGGCATAGCCGTATTGGATACGAAGCGCTTCACAGGCATCATAATCATAGGCACTTGAGCTTTCTGAGCCATATTGCATGTACACTTTCTCGCCTACATCTGCCATCAGTTTGGCTACAGCATCAACAGCCTCACCAGTATCGTCTGACGAATAGGTGGTCTTCATGGCATCCCAATTAAATGTTTCAGGCCATTTGTGATAATACATAATCTGAGCCGTCGCAGTAGCCACACAACCAGTAGGACAGTTCACGCCCGACTCAACAGGGCAATTATTATTATAGGGAGTATTCTGATTCCATTGGGTCTTAATCAGAGGAGAAATATCTGCATGCGTAGGTACGGTAGCACGTGTTTTAACGCTACTGTTTACTGCATGATTATAAGCCTCGAGCATAGCCTGCATAGCAGGAGAAGCTGTCTGGGCATCATAGCTATTCTTCAAGCCATATGCCAGTACCGACGGCAGTTCGTCATCTGCACTAATAACCACAAAACCGCCATCACAATTAAACACATATATACCAGCGCTGTCTCCATCAGCTACGCCTGTTATGGCACGGGTTAACTCTCCACTGGCCGCACGGGTTACTTGCGGCATTTTACTACGCAGAAAATCACTTGCGATTCTACGGGCCGATTGCTCGTCAACAGGTGCTGCCATCGTCAGCAAGAAACTGAATAGCACCAGGTAGGTTGAGAGTAGATATTTCTTCATAATTGTAACAATTTGATGGTTTTATAGTGCAAAAATAGACATTTTTGTCGAAATAGCAAAGAAAAAACAAATTATTAGCAAATAAAAGCGCGATTTTTCCGTTATTATGTTATAATGATACGCAAATTAAACAAATTCATCATCATATTGGTACTATTGATGAGTACCCTGACTGCAGCCGCCGATGACTTCACCCTGAAGGGAAAAGTGATCGACGAAGATGGGCATGCATTGGAACTTGTAACCATATCGTGCGCCGCCCAAGGAAAGCTAACCATGACTAATCTGAAAGGCGAGTTCAGCATCGGTCTGAGCACAGCCGACTCGGTTGTGGTAAAATTCACGATGGTGGGCTATGGCGTAAGAAAACGCGTGTTTAAACGTCCCAAAGGCAAGATGACGGTACAGATTGTGATGCATCCGGCAGCCACGCTGAGCGAGGTAACGGTAACGCAACGCCGCCGACAGACATCACAGACAGAACAACTGGACACCAAACACCTGAAACAAACACCTTCAACCACGGGAAATGCGGTCGAGGAGATGATACAGCAGCAGGCGGGTGTATCGAGTCATAACGAGCTGTCGTCACAATATAATGTACGCGGCGGATCGTTCGACGAGAACTCGGTTTATATTAACCAGATTGAGGTTTACCGACCTTTATTAATAAGTAGCGGACAACAGGAAGGCCTCTCGGTTATCAACCCGAATATGGTTGAGAAAATCGGTTTTTCAACAGGTGGATACGAAGCGAAATACGGCGACAAAATGTCGTCGGTACTAGACATCACATACCGACACACAAAAGGCTTTGAGGCCAACGCTACAGCCTCGTTGTTAGGAGCGAGTGGATTTATCGGTTACGGTAACAGCCGTTTCTCGATGAGTCACGGCATCAGATACAAGACCAACCGCTACCTGCTAAACACATTAGAAACTACAGGAGAATACAAACCAAACTTTCTTGATTATCAGACATATATAAGCTATACACCAAACAAAAGGTGGAACATAGATTTCATAGGTAATATAGCTGATAATCATTACAACTTTACGCCCAAAGACAGAGAAACGAGCTTTGGTACTTTAGCCGATGCCAAACAGTTTAAAGTATATTTCGACGGACAGGAAAAGGACCGTTTCAACACCCTATTCGGCGCACTTGGAATTACACGTAGAATTAGTGATTCAACCAGTATAAAGTTTATTACATCAGCATTTCACACCAAGGAACGCGAAACGTACGACATAACGGGCCAGTATTGGCTAAACGACACGCAGACTCAGGAGAGTTTAGGCGTGGGTACCTATATGGAGCACGCCCGCAATTATCTTTCAGCCGATGTGATTAATTTCAAGCTGATAGTCCGCCATCAAACACGTCGTCACGACATCGAGGCAGGCATCAGCTACAAGACAGAACACATTAAGGAACAATCACGCGAATACGAGATGCGCGACTCGAGTGGCTACTCTATCCCCCACTCTGCCGATAAGCTGAACCTGATATACACGCTGAATGCCAAGAACGATATCCGCAGCAACAGGATTGAAGCTTACATACAAGATGTTTACCGCTGGGCAAAAGGCGACAATTACTTTACGCTGAATTACGGCGTAAGATTCGCCAACTGGAGTTATAACAAGGAAACAACCGTATCGCCCAGAGCTTCATTAGCCATCGTGCCGGCATTCGATAGCGATCTAACCTTCAGATTCGCAACAGGCTTGTATTATCAGGCGCCATTCTACAAAGAGATGCGCGACACCACAACGGTTAACGGCATCACAACAGCTGCACTGAATAACCATATCAAGAGTCAGCAGTCCATCCACCTGATTGCCGCTGCCGACTACCGATTCAGAATGCTGAACCGTCCGTTCAAGTTTACAGCCGAAGCCTATTACAAAGCGCTTAGCAACCTGATCCCGTATAATGTACAGAACATGAAGATTACCTATTACGGCGAAAACCTCACCAAGGGTTACGCCACAGGTATCGACCTGAAACTGTACGGCGAATTTGTGCCAGGTACCGACTCATGGCTTACCCTCTCGCTGATGAGCACCCGCCAGAAGTTCAACAACCAATGGATACCATTACCCACCGACCAGCGTTGGGCGGTAAACCTGCATTTTACCGACTATTTTCCAGGTACCGAGCGATGGAAAATGACGCTACGATTGGCATTTGCCGACGGACTGCCATTTGGCGCACCACACAGAGGACTGGAACAGCAGCAATTCCGCGCCCCAGCCTACAAACGTGCCGATATCGGTATGAGCTATTGCGCTTTGAAAAACACCAAAGGCATCAAGGGCATCTGGTTAGGAATCGACTGCCTGAACCTGTTTGGTATTTCAAACGTCAACAGCTACTATTGGGTGACTGATGTATCGAACACCCAGTGGGCTGTACCTAATTTCCTGACGAATCGCCAAATTAACGGGAAAATTACTATAAATTTATAATATTTGTTAATTTTCGAGGGTTTTTCGAAGCTTCGCGGGTACAATTATAAATAAAAACGTTATCTTTGCAGAAATTACAGTTTGTTTGAAGTATAATAACGTAACTAAAAGAATTTTTGCGATGAGAAAGATATCGATTTATGCACTACTAAGCATTTTATCGTTAGGCAGTTGTACCAAGGAGTTTGTTTATAACGATGCTAACGACATTAAGGAAAATGCCGAACAGATATTTGGTTTGATAGATCCTAACCAGGATTGGCGCACCACAACATCAGGAACGGTAAGCATTACAGCTGATGCCGACTTGGCCGATATTGCCAAAGTACAGATTCTGACCGAGTCTCCATTTTTTAATGGCAACTCTGTTATTTTGGCCGAAGCAGAAGCCACAGCCGGACAGACCGTTACCCTGAATTACGATGCCCCACGAGGTGCCGAAACCGTCATCGCCGCTTGTACCGACGACAAGGGCCACTACTTTATCAAGGCCATCGATTTAAGCACCAAACAGGTAAGCTTTGCTACCAAAACCGCCCAAACCCGCGCAGCCACAAGAACTGCCGAAGCAGGTATCGGCGTTAGCAATCTCACCCTTGATGGCAGCAACGTTACCAGATCGCTGAATGCCAATAGAGAGATTTATGCAGAATTGGGCACAAACTCCGACAACAGCTACATGACAAATTTCACAACTTCTAAGAAAATCTACCCTTGGGAGAACAACAACTGGAAGAACGAAGCCCAGTGGCAGCTCACATCAACCAGCACCATAAGTGGCGGATGGAATGTTGTAGAAGGTACTGTAGTACGAGACATCTCTTCAAGCAATCCCATGTTAGAAGACGAAGCCAAGACCCTCAAGGCTATTTTCGATAAATATCTCTCACACAAAACAAATTCCGACGGGTCGAGAGTAAATAATCTGGTATATATCCGTGAGGGATCTGCCTTAAGGTTCTTTGACAACCACTTGACGAGTGATGGCAACCCGATTACTCTCATCCCAGTTAACATGGCATCTACTGAGATAGATTGCAGCACGCTTTATTATTACTATTACAAACCCAGCGACGTTCCCAGCGGCACAAGTCTTACCGATTACGTTAAGAAGTTGCCTAAGTTCAAGGCTATTCCATGCGAATACACCAACACTAATAAGGGCGTAAATAGAGAAGATTTCTTCAGAGTACACGAGTATCTGCTGCCCTACTACGGTGATTTTATGCCTACCACACAGACTTTCTATCCACAAAATAATGTTTATCGCATACGTAATGTGGGTAAGACAAGCAAAAATCAGAAGAACTATCTGACATACTTTAACAGCAACAACCACAATGCCGAAAGACTTGCAAATGCCTATGAAGCCAGCGACAGCAAATTCCTCAATCAGCTGTGGCAGGTTTTCGATATTGACAACGGCAGATACCTGCTCTACAATATCGGTGCAAAGAAATTCTTAACTAACGTTGGTAAATATATTGAGGACGGCAACAATTGGGAATTCTTCTTTACCGACTATCTACCGTTTGTAAAAGAGATACCCTATACCATCAGTATAAACGCAGACGAAACAAGACGCATCAAGTGCGTTAATACACCAACAACCTTTGTTGGAGCTACAAACAATAGTAGCAACCCACGTATAGCCAGCAACAAAACAACCAACGATGGCGAATTTATCAATTGGGCATTTGAAGCCTACAACTTTACCGCCAATATCGATGCGCTTGAATCGGTTACACTCGAGGCTGATCCTACAGATCACGCAGCCATAAGCGACTGTATTCCATCAGGCTACCGAGTAGGCTTTATGCTGAGCAAGATTTATAATCCGAACCTGTTACAGAACTACCTGAAGGAAGCCAAAAACGGTTGTTTGTATGGCTACGGCGAAATGAACACTACCATCAACAACTTCCCCGACCACTTTAGTAGCGCTGTTACAAATAAGAAATATGGAATGGAACCTAACGATCCTCGCATCGCCATGTTCAACGCCAACAACAAGACATTCCTTGCTTTCGAGGATGGATCTGATACCAACTACAGCGATATGATTATCGAACTGGGCGGTAATAGCGGCAGCTTCTTCGACGACCCACAGGAGGTTGAGGAGCAGGCTTATACCATGTGCTTTGAGGACCGACCGAATGTGGCCGACTACGATATGAACGACGTGGTATTGCGTTGTACCCGCGTTTCGTCAACCGAGTTAGAGTTGTCGCTGATTGCTACTGGTGCTAACGACCCCGTACTTATCAACGGTATTGTAGGCGATTACGTGAGCGGTACCGAACTTAAGAACAAAGAAGTACACGGGCTGTTTGGCGTAGAAACCTCAACATTCGTCAACACCGTGACATCAGACGATGTTTTGCCTTCGGTATCTTGCGTTTACAGAGTAGATGCATCAACAAGCATCAAGCAGTTCCTGAGCAACATCTACATCACCAACAATGGTCAGGGCGGTCGAACAATTGGCTTGCCTGCAACTGGTGAGTCTCCTTTCGCACTCATCATGCCAGGCAACTTTAATTATCCTCAGGAAAAAATCAGCATCGCAACGGCATATACCACGTTCCGCAATTGGGTTAATAACGCCAACAACTACGGTAACTGGCCTGAGTACTACGACGATTCGAAGATATACATTAACCCTTACAACAGATAAACAATTCGATAAATATACACAATATGCAAGAGATTGTAGCCGAAAACGGGCTGCAATCTCTTTTTTTTAATAAAAAAAGCAAAATATGGGTGGATTATCCAATAAGTTTTGTACCTTTGCAATTCGAAAATATTAATTCTAATTTTTAAGGTTATGAAGATTTCGCACATTGAGCATCTGGGTATTGCCGTCCAGAGCATTGAAGAAAGCCTGCCGTATTTTACCGACGTGCTGGGTCTGGAGTGTTATGCAACAGAAGTAGTTGAGGACCAGAAAGTGAAGACAGCCTTCCTGCGTTGCGGCGAGGTAAAGCTCGAGCTGCTGGAGCCAACATCACCTGAGAGCACCATCCAGAAGTGGCTCGACAAAGGTAACAAGGGCGTACATCATGTAGCCTTCTGTGTTGAGGACGGTGTAGCCAAAGGTCTGGCCGAGGTTTCGGAGAAGGGCGTTCGCCTGATCGACGAGAAACCACGCAAGGGCGCTGAGGGATTGAACATCGCTTTCCTGCACCCCAAATCAACCTGCGGTATCCTGACAGAGCTCTGTGAGCACCCGGAATAAAATTGAGAATTGAAAATTTAAAATATTGAATTACAAAAAGAAATGAGCAAACAATTAGAAAAAATCAAGCAACTCATCGAGAAGCGCGAACAGGCCCGTCTCGGTGGTGGTGAGAAAGCTATTCAGAAACAGCACGACCGTGGTAAGTATACCGCTCGTGAGCGTATTGACATGCTGCTCGACGAGGGTTCGTTCGAAGAGTACGATATGTTTAAGGAGCATCGCTGCCATAACTTCGGTATGGAGAAGAAGCAGTTCCTTGGTGATGGTGTAGTAGCCGGTTCAGGTACTATCGATGGTCGTCTGGTATTCGTCTTCGCACAGGACTTTACTGTACACGCAGGTTCTCTGTCGGAGACTATGAGTCAGAAGATTTGTAAGATTATGGATATGGCCATGAAGATGGGCGCTCCTGTTATCGGTATCAACGATTCGGGTGGTGCACGTATTCAGGAGGGTATCAACTCTCTGGCTGGTTTCGCCGAGATTTTCGAGCGTAACATCCTGGCTTCAGGTGTTATTCCTCAGATTTCAGGTATCTTCGGTCCTTGCGCCGGTGGTTCTGTTTACAGCCCCGCTCTTACCGACTTTACTCTGATGATGGAGGGTACATCATACATGTTCCTCACAGGTCCAAAGGTTGTAAAGACCGTTACCGGCGAGGATATCGACCAGGAGCACCTGGGTGGTGCATCGGTTCACGCTACCAAGTCGGGTGTTACCCACTTCACAGCTAAGACCGAGGAAGAGGGTCTGCAGATGATTAAGACTCTGCTGAGCTACATCCCATCTAACAACATGGAGACAGCTCCTTCGAAGCCTTGCACCGATCCTATCAACCGTATGGAGGACACTCTGAACGAGATTATCCCAGAGAACCCCAACGAGGCATACGATATGTACAAGGTTATCGCTGCTATCACCGATAACGGCGAGTTTTTCGAGGTACAGCCTAAGTTCGCTAAGAACATCATCGTAGGTTTCGCTCGCTTCAACGGTCAGAGCGTAGGTATCGTAGCTAACCAGCCTGCTTGCTATGCAGGTGTGCTCGACGTTAACGCCAGCCGTAAGGGTGCCCGTTTCGTTCGTTTCTGCGACGCCTTCAATATTCCTATCGTATCACTTGTTGACGTTCCAGGATTCCTGCCTGGTACAGGTCAGGAGTACAACGCTGTTATCCTGCACGGTGCTCAGCTGCTCTACGCTTACGGCGAGGCTACTGTGCCCAAGATTACCGTTACTCTGCGTAAGTCGTATGGTGGTTCACACATCGTTATGGGCTCTAAGCAGCTGCATACCGACCTTAACTACGCATGGCCATCAGCCGAGATCGCCGTTATGGGAGCATCAGGTGCTGCTGCCGTACTGTACGCTAAGGAGGCTAAGGCTAAGAAAGAGGCTGGCGAGGACGTTAAGGCATTCATCGCCGAGAAGGAGGACGTGTACAACGAGCTGTTCGCTAATCCTTATCAGGCTGCCAAGTATGGCTACATCGATGATGTTATCGAGCCACGCAACACTCGTTTCCGCATCTGCCGCGGTCTGGCCCAGCTCGCTACCAAGCGCGACTCGCTGCCCGCTAAGAAGCACGGTAACATTCCTATGTAATTGATAATAGATAATTATGAATAATAACGAAGTATATGCTGCAATTGCCCTGGCCCTGCACGAGCATATGGGAAACAACGTTCACGACGTTGAAACAGGCATTATAACAATTAACGCACGCCCAACCCAGTGGAACGGCTATGCGCAAACATTCACTCAACATCCCTAAAAATGAAAGAATACAAGTATACCATTAATGGAAACAAGTACGAGGTTGTGGTAGGCGATATTACTGATAACATCGCTACCCTGACCGTTAACGGCGAACAGTATACCGTTGAAATGGAGAAGCAGGCTGAACCTGAGAAGAAGAAGCCAGTAGTTAAGGCTGCCGCAACAGCTGCTGCCGACGACGCTCCTGCAGCCAACAAGGGCGCTGTAAACAAGGCCAATGCCGTAAAGGCTCCTCTGCCAGGTGTTATTACCGACATTCTGGTTGCCGAGGGCGACGAGGTAAAGGCTGGCGATACAGTAGTAGTTCTCGAGGCTATGAAGATGGCCAACAACCTGGCTGCCGAGAAGGATGGTAAGGTTACTGCTATTTGCGTAAAAGTTGGTGAGAGTGTGATGGAGGACGATGCTCTGATCGTTATCGAGTAAGATTACACCTTATTAATAATAAAGAGAAATCCCTGCCAATGTAGTTTGGCAGGGATTACTTTTTTCTTCTGTATCGATGTTATCGTTTTACCACGTGCATCTTATATTTATCGGTATATTCTATGCGCATCACGCGTGTAAAGCCATCGGCAAAGGGCCGTATGGCCAGCGCCACATGGCCCATGGTGCGACGCAGATTTATCTCAACACATGGGTGCAACAGGAACCCATCCTTATCGGCTGTAGATACCAGCATCATATCCACGCCGAACGGTCCGCGATACTTATCCTTGAGTTTCTCGCCCATATACTGGCATATCTTTTCTCTAACATCTGCCAGCAAACCCGCTGGTATATAGTTACTTATCAACTCCTGCTTATCTTCTTCGGTAGCAATCAGGTTGCCCGTATAGGCGCCGTTCTTAGTATGAAACAGCGATAATCCCAGATACGTAACCTGGCCGTTACCATCGCTCATAAACTCCATACCAAAATCCTTCACCTTATTATAATAAGGCTCAACCACCACGCATCCCTGACTCTTGACAATGTTCTTAATCCAGCGTTCCTGATACTCGTCGAAAGCCACAGTTAAGAAACGCACCCCTCGCCCACTACTGCTCCAGGGGGCCTTTACCACCACCTTACCGTGACGTTTCAACTCATCACGAATCTCAAAGATGGTATCAGCACAACATGAATCGCCAATAGTCCCAGGCAGCTGCAACTGGCGCAGCAAATCTATCGCATGCTTACGATGCGACAAGTCGCGAATCGCCTCTATCTGTTCCTCATTAGGCACAGCATCTACACCCTTACGCTTCAGGAAAGCGCGCAAGGCCAGATCCCAGCCCCAAGGTTCCACATCTGTAATATCCTCGTTAGCCAACTGCGATGCATGGATAAACTTCTTGGGTGTTCCACCCACTTTTGCCCTTAATCGGCCATAAGCCCTCACGGCTGTTTCCACATCATCCACCAGAATCAGATCATCGTCGCCAGCCCAAAGTGCGGGCAGGTATCCCAAGTCATGTCGCAACTGTCGTCCAGCATGTGGTGCAGTAAAATTTGAGAGGTTTGCTGCCAAAGCAAGGTCGTGTTCTGGATTAAATACGTATAATTTTGCCATTTTCATCAATTTTGGCGCAAAATTACTATTTTTTTTTGAGATTTTGCTAATTAGACTTTGCATTTTAATATAAAATGTGTATCTTTGCACCACTTTTAAAAGTACAAAGAAACAAATCAAGCAGGAATGGAAGCTTTTTTCAGGACGCACAGATATCTCGTAGAGCATGCAAATGCACCGGTTCGTCGCATTCTTATGGATGAGATAAACTGGAACGACCGCATGATTGGAATTAAAGGCACACGAGGTGTCGGCAAAACCACTTTTCTACTTCAGTACGCTAAGGAGAATTTTGATTTACTCGACAAGCAATGTCTGTATATCAACATGAACAACTTCTACTTTCAGGGTCAGGGCATTGCCAGCTTTGCCGGTAAGTTCTACAAGCAGGGCGGTCGCGTACTTCTGATCGACCAGGTGTTTAAGCAGCCCGACTGGAGTAGCGAGCTCCGTAAGTGCTACGACCTGTACCCCAACCTGAAGATTGTATTCACCGGTTCGAGCGTGATGCGCCTGAAGGACGAGAACCCCGAACTTAACGGTATCGTAAAGAGCTACAACCTGCGCGGTTTCTCGTTCCGCGAGTTCATCAATCTGATGACGGGCAACAACTTCAAGCCCTACACACTCGAGGAGATTCTGCAGGATCACGAGCATATCATCAAGCAGATTCTGCCCAAGGCTTCGCCCAACAAGTATTTCCAGGATTACATCCACCACGGCTTCTACCCCTTCTTCCAGGAGCATCGCAACTACAGCGAGAACCTGCTGAAGACCATGAACATGATGACCGAGGTAGATATTCTGCTGGTTAAGCAGATTGAGCTGAAGTACCTTACAAAGATTAAGAAACTTTTCTACCAGATTGCCGAAGAGGGTGCCTCGAAGGCTCCCAACGTAAGTAAGCTGGCACAGGATATCGAAACCAGCCGCGCCACGGTGATGAACTACATCAAGTATCTTACCGATGCCCGACTGCTGAACCTGATTTACCCCGTTGGTCAGGAGTTCCCCAAGAAACCTACCAAGATTATGCTGCACAACTCAAACCTGATGTACGCCATCTATCCTATCCAGGTAGATAAGCAGGAGGCTATGGAGACCTTCTTCGTTAACTCGCTGTGGAAGGATCACAAGGTTAACAGCTGCAGCACACGCGATGCCAACTACGTGGTAGATGAGAAGCTTAAGTTCCGCGTGATAGATGCCAAGGCCACCGGCAAGCAGCGCACGTCGCCCGACATCATCTATGCGCGTTACAATACCGAGATTGGAAAGGACAACCAGATACCCCTGTGGCTACTGGGATTCCTATATTAATAATGTACGAGTCTATTAAGTAAAAGTTACACATATAGTTATTCATTTTTTTATAGTTATCAAAGACAATGGCTAAAGAAAAGAAGTTTATCACCTGTGATGGTAACGAGGCTGCAGCTCATGTGAGCTATATGTTCTCGGAGGTAGCTGCTATCTACCCCATCACCCCGTCTTCGCCAATGGCGGAGCATGTTGACGAGTGGGCTGCACGTGGTCGTAAGAACCTGTGGGGCCAGAACGTCTCAGTTCAGGAAATGCAGTCAGAGGCTGGTGCTGCCGGTGCCGTTCACGGTTCGCTGCAGGCTGGTGCTCTCACCACTACATTCACCGCATCTCAGGGCTTGCTCCTGATGATCCCTAACATGTACAAGATTGCTGGTGAGTTGATTCCTTGCGTATTCGACGTATCTGCCCGTACGCTGGCTTCACACTCTCTGTGTATCTTTGGCGACCACCAGGACGTAATGGCTTGCCGTCAGACCGGTTTTGCTATGTTCTGCTCAGGTTCAGTTCAGGAGGTTATGGACCTTACCGCTGTTCCTCACCTGGCTACCCTCGAGACTATGGTTCCATTCGTAAACTTCTTCGATGGTTTCCGTACCTCTCACGAGTATCACAAGATTGAGATGATGGACATGGAGGATATCCGTCCTCTGGTTAAGGAAGAGTACATCAAGCGTTTCCGCGATCGTGCTATGAGCCCTGAGCGCCCTGTAACACGCGGTACCGCCGAGAACCCCGAGACCTTCTTCACACACCGCGAGGCTAGCAATCCTTACTACGATGCAGTACCCGAGGTAGTAGAGAAGTACCTGGGCGAGATCTCTAAGATCACCGGCCGTGAGTACCACCTGTTCTCATACTACGGAGCCGAGGATGCCGATCGTATCATCATCCTGATGGGTTCGGCTACCGATGCAGCTCGCGAGGCTATCGACTACCTGAACGCAAACGGTCAGAAGGTTGGTATGATCTCAGTTCACCTGTATCGTCCATTCTCAGTTAAGCACCTGCTGGCTGCTGTTCCTAAGACAGTTAAGAAGATTGCCGTTCTGGATCGTACTAAGGAGCCAGGCGCTAACGGCGAGCCTCTGTACCTCGACGTGAAGGATGCCTTCTACGATGTTCAGGATCGTCCAGTTATCGTTGGCGGTCGCTACGGTCTTGGTAGCCGCGACACCACACCTGCTCAGATCATCAGCGTGTTCAACAACCTCGCTATGCCCGAGCCAAAGAACCACTTCACAGTTGGTATCGTAGACGATGTTACCTTCACCTCTCTGCCTGAGGTTGAGGAGATTGCCCTGGGTGGTGCTGGCATGTTCCAGGCTAAGTTCTACGGTCTGGGTGCCGATGGTACCGTAGGTGCTAACAAGAACTCAGTTAAGATTATTGGTGACAACACCGACAAGTACTGCCAGGCTTACTTCTCTTACGACTCTAAGAAGTCGGGAGGTTTCACCTGCTCTCACCTGCGTTTCGGTGATACACCTATCCGCTCTACCTACCTGGTAACTACACCTAACTTCGTAGCTTGCCACGTTCAGGCTTACCTGCACATGTACGATGTTACACGTGGTTTGCAGAAGAACGGTCAGTTCCTGCTGAACACTATCTTCGACGCCGACGAGCTCGAGAAGTTCATGCCTAACAAGGTAAAGCGTTACTTCGCACAGAACAACATTACTGTTTATACCATCAACGCTACTAAGATTGCTCAGGAGATTGGTCTGGGTAACCGTACCAACACTATCCTGCAGAGTGCCTTCTTCCGTATTACAGGCGTAATCCCCGTAGAGCTGGCTGTTGAGAAGATGAAGGCTGCTGCCTTGAAGTCTTACGGAGCTAAGGGTCAGGATGTTGTAGATAAGAACTATGCCGCTATCGATCGTGGTGGTGAGTATGTTCAGCTCACAGTTAAGCCTGAGTGGGCTAACCTGGCTGACGACGCTGAGAAGCAGGACGATGCACCCGCATTCGTTAAGGAGCTGGTTCGTCCTATCAACGCACAGGCCGGTGACTTGCTGAAGGTTTCTGACTTCGTTAAGCACAACACCGTCGACGGTTCTTGGGAGGTTGGTACAGCCGCTTACGAGAAGCGTGGTGTTGAGGCCTTCGTTCCTGTTTGGAACAAGGACAACTGTATCCAGTGTAACCAGTGTGCTTACATCTGTCCTCACGCTGCTATCCGTCCATTCGTTCTCGACGACGAGGAGCTGAAGGGCTTCGCAGCTGCTGCTGATACTCTCGAGATGAAGGCTCCTGCCGCTATGAAGGGCATGCACTTCCGCATCGAGACTTCAGTACTCGACTGTCTGGGTTGCGGTAACTGTGCTGATATCTGCCCAGGCAATCCTAAGACTGGTAAGGCTCTTACCATGGCTCCATTCAATCCTGATGCTGCCGATATGGTTCAGGAGGCTAAGAACTGGGAGTACCTGGTTAAGAACGTTAAGAGCAAGCAGAACCTGGTTGACATCAAGAGCAATGTTAAGAACTCACAGTTCGCTCAGCCTCTGTTCGAGTTCTCTGGCGCTTGCTCTGGTTGCGGTGAGACTCCATACGTTAAGCTGATTTCTCAGCTGTTCGGTGATCGTCAGATGATTGCCAACGCTACTGGATGTTCTTCAATCTACTCTGCTTCTATTCCTTCTACACCTTACACCAAGAACGAGAAGGGTCAGGGTCCTGTATTCAACAACTCTCTGTTCGAGGACTTCTGCGAGTTCGGTCTGGGTATGGCTCTTGGTAACAAGAAGATGAAGGAGCGCGTAGCTAAGCTGCTGCAGGAGATGATCGACGGCAACGCCAGCGACGAGTACAAGGCACTTGCTCAGGAGTGGATTGCTAATCAGGACGACGCTGAGAAGACTAAGGAGATTGCTCCAAAGCTTCGTGCTTGCATCGCCGAGAGCGCTGCTAAGGGCTGCCCAGTTTGCAAGGAGCTCCAGACTCTGGATCACTACCTGGTTAAGCGTTCACAGTGGATCATCGGTGGTGACGGTGCCTCTTACGACATCGGTTACGGCGGTCTCGACCACGTGATTGCTTCTGGCGAGGATGTTAACATCCTGGTACTCGATACCGAGGTTTACTCTAACACCGGTGGTCAGGCTTCTAAGGCTACTCCTCTTGGTGCTATCGCACAGTTCGCTGCTCAGGGTAAGCGCATCCGCAAGAAGGATCTGGGTATGATTGCTACCACTTATGGTTATGTATATGTAGCTCAGATTGCTATGGGCGCCGACCACGCACAGACCCTCAAGGCTATCCGCGAGGCTGAGGCTTGGCACGGACCTTCAATCATCATCGCCTACGCTCCATGTATCAACCACGGCTTGAAGGCCAAGGGCGGTATGGGTAAGAGCCAGGCCGAGGAGAAGAAGGCTGTTGAGTGCGGTTACTGGCACCTGTGGCGTTTCAACCCAGCTCTGGCTGAGGAAGGCAAGAACCCATTCTCTCTCGACTCTAAGGAGCCTAACTGGGAGAACTTCCACGACTTCCTGCTTGGCGAGGTTCGCTACCTGAGTGTTAAGAAGGCTTATCCTAACGAGGCCGAGGAGCTCTTCGCTGAGGCTCAGCGCATGGCTCAGCTCCGTTACAAGTCTTACATCCGTAAGAGCCAGGAGAATTGGGAGGACTAATTTTTCCTGAATAGTATATTAAGAGAGGTGGGGCTCAAAGAGTTCCACCTCTTTTCACAAAAACACTAAATGACAATGAAAGCAAAGCAACTAACTATCTTACTAATGTGGCTCACTACTGCATTCGGCGCGAGTGCAGCTACAACCGACGAGCAAACACTCATCAACGAGTGGAAGGACTCAGTACGTACCGTGTTTGCCGATGCCTACCGCAATAAGGTGCTGGTAAACGACAGCCTCACCATGAAACTGCATTGGAGCATCTATGGCCCCAAGCCAGCCGATGGCTACGCTCTGTACATCTCGCTGCATGGCGGTGGCGGCGCCCCTGCCGAACTGAACGATCAGCAATGGGAGAACCAGAAGCGACTGTATCGCCCACAGGGTGCCGTTTATCTCAGTCCGCGAGCCATCACCAACACATGGGACCTTCATTTCCGTCCTGAGGACGACACGTTCTACCGTCAGATTATCATGATGATGCAGGCCTACTGCGATGTAAATCCCAACAAGGTTTACATCATGGGTTACTCGGCCGGTGGCGATGGCGTGTGGCGCCTTGGTCCCCGCATGGCCGACCATTGGGCAGCCGCCTCGATGATGGCTGGTCACCCAGGCGATGTGTCGCTCCTGAATCTGCGTAACACCCCATTCATGATCTGGTGCGGACAGCTTGATGATGCCTACGATCGTGTGTACCGTTGCCAGGATCGTATCGTAGAGATGGACTCGCTGCACGCAGCCGATCCCGAGGGCTACATTCACGAAGGACATATCGTTGAAGGCAAGGGCCATTGGATGGATCGTGTTGATACCGTGGCTGTTACGTGGATGGCCAAGTATCAGCGTAACCCCTACCCTAAGCGTGTGGTTTGGCATCAGGCCGATGTGGTTACCCCATACTTCTACTGGCTCTCAGCCCCCGTTAACGAGCTATCGCGCGAAAAGGAGGTACGCGCCCAAATAGATGGCAACACCATAACCATCACCCGTTGCGACTATTCGCAGCTCACACTCTCGCTGTGCCAGGAGATGGTAGATCTTAAAAAGCCCGTTACCGTTATGTATCAGGGCCGCAAGCTGTTCAAGGGCAAGGTAAAAACCCAGCCCGGCACCCTGCGCCGCACCCTTTACCAGCGTAACGATCCGGCTTACATGTTCCCCGCCGAAATTACGGTAAAAATCAAGTAATAAGAGTTATAAGGCCATCGTTTTCCAGATGGCAATACTCTCATTCACCATTCTGATAAACTCTCGAGCGGCTGCCTTCTGGTAGCCGTTCTTTAGTGTATGTATGCAGCCCTCCATAACATTACCTTCGGCTATGATGGGTATAGCCGTAAGCCCGTCCTCGTCGATAACCGACGCTTCGGAGAGTACGGTTACATACTTGGTCTTGTACATGAATTTAAATATCAGGTTTACGTTGTTTATCTCGGCCTTCAGATTATACTCCAGTCCGCTATGGGCCGTCATACGGTCGAATGCATTACGTGCCTGCAAGCCCTTAGTGGGCAGCACCAGCGGATAGCGCTGCAGGTCCTCAAGCGTCATACTCTTTTCGCCAGCCAAGGGGTGCTCATGGTTCACTACAGCTGCCAGACGGGTGTTAAACAGCAGTCGGCTCTCTATGCGCGGGTCGGCCTCGTTGGGTTTGAAAGCCAGCACCAGGTCGAGTTCATGGCGCAACAGGCGCTCAATCAAGTCCTCCATCGACGAGTAGCATACCGACAGCTTTACCTTAGGATGCTGTCGCATAAAATCGGTCATCGTCTCAGCCATAATGCTGCTGAACGAGAACGTTACGCCAATGTTCAGCTCGCCGGTAAGCAGCTGTTTCAACTCCTGCAGGCGCAGCACACAGTTATCTACCATGTGTATGCTCTCACGGGCCATCGGCAGCAGTATCTCGCCGGCCTCGGTAAGCATCACCTCATGACTGTTGCGCACAAACAGCTGCTGGTTAAGCTCCTGCTCCAGGTGGAGAATCTGCTGCGACAATGTGCTCTGAGTGATAAACAGCTCGCGGGCTGCCTGCGAGAAATTAAGCGTTTCGGCCACACGTAGAAAGTGTCTAAGCTGACGGATTTCCATGATATATACCTTATTAAATTAATGTTTGCGCGTGCAAAGTTACAAAAAATATGCATTTGCCAACACGTTCGGCTATCGTTTTTACCGATAGCCGCATTCGTCTTGACATAAATTGCCACGTTCGGCACAAATCATAGCCAATTGCGTGCCAGGTGCCCAAAAAGCCGTACCTTTGCACCCGGAAAAAGAAAAGTAACTGTTTTAATATAATTAATTAGGTATTATGTCTTCAAGTTGGTTTATTGTTTTAGGAGAACTATCTGTGTTATTCATCTGCCTCTACTGGTACCTGCAACACAACCACGAACGCAAGTTTGCTGTAGTCATCGAGCACGACAGCATCGAGGGGCTGACGCTGGGTAAGGTAGAAGAGTTGATAAGTCGCCGTTTTGTGGTGCGCGAGATTCGATTGGCTGACTCATCGAATTGTATCGTGCACCCCGACGACGACACGGTGCTGCACCACGGCGACCATTTGCTGATACAAGCGCGTCCGCACGAGATAGAGCCAATAATCGCCTTTCTGGGACAACGCGAAAACACCACTAAATGATGATTCAGGATAATTTGCAAATGAGGCTGGACCTGCTGCTCCGTACTGGATGTTTGTTGATGGAGAGCGCGGCAGATACCAGTCGTACCATGAGAACCATGAAACGAGTGGCGGCTTATTTAGGGCTGCCACTCGACAGGTTACATATCTACATTGTTTATAACATGCTGATGGTAAACCTGAGTGACGGCCAGCGCTCGTTCACCAAGTTCCAGCGTGTTGAGCGGCATGGCGTTAATCTCGACACCCTGCGCCAGGTGAGTCACCTGTCGTGCGAAGCGCTGCGCCTGCATTATCAGCTGGATCGCTACCGGCAGGAGCTTGATTACATAGCCCGCCAAAAACGCAACTACTCGCCTTGGCAGGTGGCTGTGGGTGGCGGACTGGCCTGTGGCGGATTCTGCATTCAGTTCGGATGCGACTGGACCGCTTTTTTCTATGCCGCTCTGGCTGCCATCATGGGTTTGCGCCTGCGCATGTATCTGAACGAGAAAGGCAGCAATGCCTACGTGAACATCGGCATCGCCGCCTTTGTATCCACGCTTCTGGCCTGGGTGTGCAGTCTGCTGTCGGTTTATGCCCAAGCAAGCAGCTGGCTGCCGTCGGTACTCGTATCCTCTACCCCCTGGCACCCGTTGTTGGCCTGCGCCCTGTTTATCGTGCCCGGCGTACCGCTCATCAATTTCGTAAGCGACATGCTCTCGGGGTTCACCCAGGTGGGCATGACGCGCGCCGTTAACACCCTGATGATGCTGCTGGCCATGGCCTTCGGTATTGCCTTTGCCATCCAGGTGTGCGGCATCGACAACTTTGCCAAGGATCTGCCGATGACGCCCCATCACAATTACCACGAATATATGCTGGCTGCAGCCATCTCGGCCATTGGTTTCTCGATGATTTTCAACACCCCGCGCCATCTTATGTGGGCGGTGGCCTTAGGTGGCATCATCAGCGTTTGCACGCGCAATTTCGTTAATCTCGGTCCATCCAGCGGTAACATCGGACTGGACCAAGGCCTGGTAGTAGGTTCGTTTGCAGGTTCGGCAGTAGTCAGCATCATCTGCTGTGCGCTCGTTCGCCAGCTGCACACGCCCCATCAGCTGCTCAGCATCCCCAGCGTCATCCCCATGATTCCTGGTGTGCTCATGTATCGGGCCCTGTTTGCCTTTATCAACATGCACGGCATCGAGGGCGAGGTAACAGTAGCTATGAACAATGCCATCCAGGCCTCGCTCACCATCCTGTTCATCGCCCTCGGTGTTGCCATCCCCAACATCTTCTTCCGAAGGATGATTGCGGCGAAATAAAGGTATAATATAGTTATTTAAGTAATCGTAACCAAAACGTAGCCTGTAATATTTGCAGGCTAATTACTTTTTGCGTATCTTTGCCACCGAAATCATTAAAATACAAAACTATGACATTAGAGATTGTTTTACAACTTTTAGGCTCGCTCGCACTACTTATTTATGGCATGAAGACCATGAGCGACGCCCTACAGAAAATGGCAGGATCAGGATTACGACATATTCTTGGGCGAATGACCACAAACCGATTAACCGGCATGCTTACTGGCACATTTGTTACCTGCGCCGTACAGTCGTCGTCGGCCACTACAGTCATGACGGTATCGTTCGTGAGTGCCGGACTGCTCACGCTGGCACAAGCCATCTCGGTTATCATGGGTGCCAATATCGGTACCACGCTTACAGCTTGGATCATGTCGCTGGGTTATAATTTTAACCTGAGTGTAGTGGTTTTCCCCGCCTTCCTGGTGGGCATGGTGCTCATCTATAAAAAGCGCCATCGCTATGCAGGCGAATTCCTTTTCGGATTGGCGTTTCTGTTCTGGTCGCTCGTTATGCTGAGCGGCGCTGGTAAGGCTATGGACCTGCAGCACAATGCCCAGGTGGTAAGCTTCTTTTCATCGTTCGATACCAGCAGCTATCTCACCATTTTTATCTTCCTGATTGCAGGCACACTCATCACCTGCATCGTACAGTCGTCGGCAGCCGTCATGGCCATCACCATCCTACTCTGCTCTACGGGCGTACTGCCTATCTATATGGGTATAGCCCTGGTGATGGGCGAAAACATCGGCACCACGGCTACGGCCAACCTGGCAGCACTCGGAGCAGGCATCGAAGCCCGACGCGCAGCATTAGCCCACCTGCTGTTTAATATGTTCGGTGTGGTGTGGGTGCTGATAGTTTTCTACCCGTTCGTAGATCTGGTGTGCAGCATCGTTGGCTACAATCCTGCTATAGGCTCACAAACAGCGCTTCTGCCGGTGGTACTGGCCATGTTCCATACATGTTTCAATGTGCTTAATACCGCTCTGCTCATCGGTTTCATCCCGCAGATGGAGCGCATCGTGTGCCGTTTGCTGCCCGACCGCCAGCTTACCAAACCCAACGCCACCCTGCACTTTATCGATGGCGGCGTAATGGCAACGCCCGAAATATCCGTCATGCAGGCACAAAAGGAGATTATCCATTTTGCCGAGCGCATGCAACGTATGTTTGGTATGACACGCACGCTTACCGACGAGAAGGATAAGAAAGAGTTTGAGCGCCAGTACGAGCGTATCGAACGCTACGAAACCATTGCCGATAATATGGAGATAGAGATTGCCACCTATCTTGAGCAGGTAAGTAACGATCACCTTTCCGATGCCACCAAGGATAAGATACGTATGATGTTCCGTCAGATAGGCGAGCTCGAATCAATAGGCGATGCCTGTTTTAAGATGGCCCGGACCATCAAGAATCTGCGCGAAAACCGCGAGGATTTCACACCTGGACAGTATGCGCGTTTGCGCGATATGCAGCATCTGGTAAACGAGGCCCTGACACAGATGATGGTTGTATTGAATGGTCGTCGCGAAAACCTCACCATCGATGCCTCGCGGGATATCGAGACCGACATCAACACCATGCGCGACAGCATCAAGGCCCAAACCCTTAGCGATGTCAACAGCCATGCCTATAGTTACACGCTGGGTACAATATATACCGACATTGTGACCGACTGCGAAAAGCTGGGCGATTACGTGATGAATGTGGTTGAGGCACGTTTGGGCAAACGCTATCAGAACTATAACGGTTTGAAGATGAATGTAGATCGCCGAACCGTAACTATCGATGGCCAGCCCATCAGTCTTACCCGTACCGAGTTCGACCTGCTGTACCAGCTGCTCGCCCACCGCAACCATGTGCTCAGCCGCCAGCAACTCATGGACACGGTATGGGCCGATGTCATCGTAACCGAACGTACGGTTAATGTACACGTCACCCGCCTCCGCAAAAAGCTAGGCCTCTACGCCCAAAACATCGTCAGCCGCCAGGGCCTTGGCTATGTGTTCGAGGGGTAGCAATAATGACCTATAAAGCAAATTCAGTGTATTTGCATATCAAATTCAGTGTATTTGATGAACAAATTCAGTGAATTTGTTTTGCAATTTCAGTGAATTTATAGTTAAATAATTTGGAATCGGCTTAAAAATGTATTATCTTTGCAGCAAAAACGAATTATGGCCATACAGTACAGACTATTACAGAACAAAATCAAAGGTAGTAAAAACTACGGTAAGTATTACGCTCACACTGTAAAACAGGGTGTTATCTCATTGGAAGACATCGAAGAGATGATTGAGGAAAATTGTACAGCAAAAGCCTCTGACGTGAGGCTCGTGCTACGTGAACTGTTTGACACCGTGAAGTTTTACATGCAGAACGGCTATACCGTAGACCTGAAAGAGATGGGCAAGCTATCGATCTCAGTAAAGAGTGTATGCGTAGATGATCCCAAGGAATTTAGGCGCGATCGTCACATTACAGGTTTTAAATGTAACTACACACCTGAAGGAAAACGCTATAGCGCCTATGGTCCAGAAAAGAATGGGCATATACATCGCAGCATCTTGGATGGATGTGAAGCCATCGAAACACAATACTACAATACAACATCAAAAGATAAATAGTATCCGGGAGACAAAACAAAAAAAGTTTTGTCTCTTTTATTGTGTTTTGTTGATGGTTTCTCGAAAAAAACGTGTACCTTTGTAGCCGCAATATTACAATAGCTAATAATTATCAACGTAAATATCACAATGAAACAATTACTTATGTGTGTACTTGCTGCCAGCCTAACCACAACCATGGCAGCTCAAGAGAAATTTGAACAGGGTAAACCTAACAATAGCAACTATCGCTATCTCGACAATTATCAGGCCCTGAAAGATTATATCAACTACGAAAAGAACCCCACCTTTAAACTGGGCATCGGCACCACCGTGAACGATTACTTTACCAATCAGACATTCAGAAACCTGGTGAACAAGAACTTTACCGAAACCGTGGCTGGCAACGCCATGAAGATGGGCAGTTGCGTGGATGCCAACGGCAATATGAACTTTGCCAACGTGAAGCGCTACGTGCAAGCTGCCACCGAGGCCGGACTGAACGTTTACGGCCACACCCTGGCCTGGCACTCGCAGCAGCCCAACGCCTGGTTGCGCAGTCTGATCAGCGGGCAGAGTCAGCAGGTGCGCCACGACACCCTGATATACGCCATGGACAAGTGGATTAAGGGTATGATGGAGGCTTGCGACGGCAAGGTAAAGGCTTGGGACCTGGTGAACGAGGCTATCGCTGGCGATGGCAACGACGGTCAGGGCAACTACACGCTGCAGCACTCCGACGCCTATAAGAAAGGTACCTGGGATGTGGGTGGCGATGCCTTCTTCTGGCAAGACCATCTGGGCGATCTCGACTACGTGCGCCAAGCCTGCCGACTGGCTCGCAAATACGGCCCCGAGGACGTGAAGCTGTTTATTAACGACTACAACCTTGAGAGCGACTGGGACGATAACAAGAAGGTGAAGAGCCTGGTAAACTGGATTAAGAAATGGGAGGCCGACGGCGAAACCCACATAGATGGCATAGGCACCCAGATGCACATCTGCTGCTTTGAGGACGACAACACCATGAACAGCATTAAGCAGCACATCACCACCATGTTTGAGGTGATGGCAGCCAGCGGCAAGCTGTGCCGCATCAGCGAGATGGACATGGGCTATGTGCGCGGCACCAACAACCGATGGGGCGACAAAATTAAAACTGTACAGCTTACCGAGGCCGAACACCAGAAGATGGCCGACTTTTACGAGTGGATTATCAAGGAGTACCTGCGCGTGATACCAGCCGAACAGCAATGGGGCATCTGCCAG
Organism: Xylanibacter ruminicola 23; assembly: GCF_000025925.1. Lineage (NCBI taxonomy): Bacteria > Pseudomonadati > Bacteroidota > Bacteroidia > Bacteroidales > Prevotellaceae > Xylanibacter > Xylanibacter ruminicola. Next base: position 1,474,741 of record NC_014033.1, read on the forward strand.
TGGTGCCCTACCGATGTACCCGACGCGCAATACATGTGGCGTAGAGGCGAGCCCGTGGGTATCTGGGATCTGAGCTACTATCGCAAGCACGTGTACGCAGGCTTTGTTCGCGGACTGGGTGGACAGGCAACCAGCGGCATCAAACAGGTAGAGGCCAGCAAGACCATCAACGCGCAAAAAGGCATCTACACGCTGAACGGCACCCGCGTACAGGCCACCAGCGTCGACAAGCTGCCACACGGCATCTACATTGTAGATGGCAAGAAGTTGGTACGCTAAATCAATTGCGCCAAATCAAAATAATCAATTATTGCTACGTAAATATTTGCGTAGTCCAAAAAAAAATAGTACCTTTGCACCCGATTTTGCAATAGGTATTATTTTTTTTATATAAAACACTAATTGATTTATGCGTAAAGAATGGCGTGGTTTTAAAGGAACCAAGTGGACCGAGGAGGTCAATCTCAGAGACTTTATTCAGAACAACTACACAGCTTACGAGGGCGACGAGACCTTCCTGGCTGAGCCTACAGATGCCACAAACGTATTGTGGGGCCGTCTGCAGGAGCTGCAGAAGGAAGAGCGTGCCAAGGGCGGTGTGCTCGACATGGAGACAGAGATCGTATCGAGCATGACAGCTTATGGCCCTGGCTACATCGACGAGAGTAAGAAGGACCTGGAGAAGGTAGTTGGTCTGCAGACTGATAAACCCTTGAAGCGCGCCTTCATGCCTTTTGGCGGTATTAAGATGGCTGAGCAGGCTTGCACCAACTACGGTTACAAGCCATCAGAGAAGCTGCACGAGATTTTCACAAAGTATTGCAAAACCCACAACGACGGCGTATTTGATGCTTACACCGAGGAGATGAAGCACGTACGTCACAACCACATCCTGACTGGTCTGCCCGATACTTATGGCCGTGGCCGTATCGTAGGCGACTACCGTCGTGTGGCTCTGTATGGTATCGACTTTATCATTGCCGAGAAGGAGGCCGACAAGCGCAACTGCGGTGCCGGTGTAATGAGCGACGATATCATCCGTCAGCGTGAGGAGATCTCAATGCAGATTAAGGCCCTGAAGGAGATGAAGGCTATGGCTCAGATCTACGGCTTCGACATCTCGCAGCCTGCTAACAACGCTCGCGAGGCTGTACAGTGGCTGTACTTCGGCTACCTGGCTGCCATCAAGACTCAGAACGGTGCTGCCATGTCGGTAGGTCGTGTATCTACATTCCTGGATATCTACATCCAGCGTGATATGGAAGAGGGTACCCTGACCGAGAGCGAGGCACAGGAGCTGATCGACCACCTGGTAATGAAGTTCCGAATGGTTAAGTTCGCACGTATCCCATCATACAACGAGCTGTTCTCGGGCGACCCCGTTTGGGCTACTCTCGAGGTAGGTGGTATGGGTATGGACGGACGCCACATGGTGACCAAGAACGACTACCGTTTCCTGCACACTCTGGAGAACATGGGTCCTTCACCCGAGCCAAACCTCACCGTACTTTACTCGCCACGACTGACCGAGAACTTCAAGAAGTACGCTGCCATGATCTCGGTTAAGACCAGCTCGATCCAGTACGAGAACGACGAGGTAATGCGTCCTGTATGGGGCGACGATTATAGCATCTGCTGCTGTGTAAGTGCTACACAGACCGGTAAGGAGATGCAGTTCTTTGGAGCACGCGCCAACCTGGCTAAGTGTTTCCTGTATGCATGTAACGGTGGTGTCGACGCCAAGACCCGCGAGCAGGTTGCTCCAGGTTTCCGCCCCATCAAGGACGAGTACCTGACATGGGAGGAGCTGGCTCCACGCTTCGACCAGGCTATGGACTGGCTGGCTGGTGTATATGTAAACACCCTGAACCTGATTCACTACATGCACGATAAGTACTTCTACGAGGCTGCCGAGATGGCCCTGATTGATACCAACGTACGTCGTACATTCGCTACCGGTATCGCAGGTTTCTCACACGTAGTCGACTCTATCTCTGCTGTTAAGTATGCAAAGGTAAAGATGATTCGCGATGAGGAGGGATTCAACGTTGACTATGTAGCCGAGGGCGACTTCCCACGCTATGGTAACGACGACGACCGCGCCGACGAGATTGCTGTATGGCTGCTGAAGACCTTCGTTAAGAAGATTCGCAAGCACGCTACCTATCGTAACGCTACCCCAACCTGCTCTATCCTTACCATCACATCTAACGTGGTATATGGTAAGTACACAGGTAACCTGCCCGATGGACGTCGTGCTGGTACTCCTCTGTCGCCAGGTGCTAACCCAAGCTATGGTGCCGAGAAGAACGGTCTGTTGGCATCGCTCAACTCAGTAGCTAAGCTGCCTTACGAGTATGCCCTCGACGGAATCTCGAACACTCAGACCATCAGCCCCAACACTCTGGGCCAGAACGACGAGGAGCGTGCTAACACGCTGGTTCGCGTGATGGACGGTTACTTCAGCCGTGGTGCTCACCACCTGAATGTAAACGTGTTTGGTGTTGAGAAGCTGCGCGATGCTATGGAGCATCCTGAGAAGCCCGAGTACGCTAACTTCACCATCCGTGTATCGGGTTACGCTGTGAAGTTCATCGACCTGACTCGCGAGCAGCAGGAGGATGTAATTGCACGTCAATCTCACGAGAGTCTGTAATGAGTAGTACAGGCTATATACACTCTACCGAATCCTTTGGCTCTGTTGATGGGCCAGGGATTCGGTTTCTGATTTTCATGCAGGGTTGCCGCATGCGTTGTCGCTACTGCCACAATCCTGACACATGGAAATTGGGCTCGGATGCCTGTGGCACCACAGCTACCGTAGATGAGCTGCTGAACAAGGCCGAGCGCTACCGCAGCTACTGGGGCCCCGATGGCGGTATTACCGTGAGCGGTGGCGAGGCGCTGCTGCAGATTGATTTCCTGATAGAGCTGTTTGAGGAGGCACATCGACGCGGCATCAACACCTGTCTGGACACCGCTGCCCTGCCTTTTACCCGCGAGGAGCCTTTCTTTGGTAAGTTTGAGCGCCTGATGCAGAGTACCGACCTGGTGCTGCTCGATATCAAGCATATCGACAGCGAGAAGCATCGCTGGTTGACAGGTCACGGCAACGAACATATTCTGGATTGCGCCCGCTATCTGTCGGACATCAACAAACCCGTGTGGATTCGCCACGTACTGGTGCCTGGCATCACAACCGACGAGGAACAGCTCACACAGCTGCGACACACCATCGACACGCTGCAGAATGTGCAGAAGGTAGAGGTTCTGCCCTATCACACCCTGGGCACCTTTAAATGGGAACAGCTGGGCATAGATTATACGCTGAAGGATGTGGCCCCGCCCACGGCCGAGCAAATAGCCAAAGCAAGAGAGATTTTAATCAAATAAAAAAAAATGAGGATGCGCCGAAAGGTACATCCTCACTTTTTTTATATTCACAAAAGCGATTATCCGCCAAAGTTATCGTACATAATGCTTTCGGGATCTACGCCGAGCGAGTCGAGCATAGAAACAACGGCCTTCGACATGGGGCCAGGACCGCACATGTAGTACTCGATATCCTCGGGAGCCTCGTGGTCCTTCAGATAGGTGTTCAGCATTACCTGGTGTACAAAACCTGGAGTGTACTTTACGCCAGCTGCATCGGCTGCAGGGTCTGGACGGTCGAGGGCCAGGTGGAAGTGGAAGTTGGGGAACTCCTTCTCCAGTCCCAGGAAGTCCTCGAGATAGAACACCTCGTTCAGCGCACGTGCACCATAGAAGTAGTGCATCTCGCGATCGGTAGTGTGCAGCGTCTTGGTCATATGCATGATCTGAGCACGCAGAGGAGCCATACCGGCACCACCACCAACCCAAATCATCTCCTTCTTCGAGTCGAAGTGTGGGTGGAAGTCGCCATAAGGGCCACTCATGATTACCTTGTCGCCAGGTTTCAGCGAGAAGATGTAACTTGAAGCGATACCAGGATTTACATCCATGAAGCCCGAACGGTCGGCCTTGAATGGAGGTGTAGCGATACGTACGGTAAGCATGAATACATCACCCTCGGCAGGATAGTTAGCCATAGAGTAAGCACGGATGGTGTCCTCGGGGTTCTTACACTTAAGTGGGAACAAACCGAACTTCTCCCATGCGGGCAGATACTCGTCGCCAATCAGACTCTTGTCGAAGTCCTTATCATAGTCGATGCAATCAAACTTAGGAATACGGATCTGAGCGTAAGAACCAGGCAGGAAGTCCATGTGAGCGCCAGCAGGCAGCTGTACCTTGAACTCCTTGATGAAGGTAGCCACGTTCTTGTTAGAGATAACGGTACACTCGTACTCCTTAACACCCAGGATCGACTCATCTACGTGAATCTTCAGGTCGCCCTTAACCTTACACTGGCAACCCAGGCGCCAATGGTCCTTAATCTGCTTACGAGTGAAGTGAGGCTTCTCAGAGTCGAGAATCTCGCCACCACCCTCGAGCACCTGAACCTTACACTGGCCGCAGCTGGCCTTACCACCACAAGCCGAAGGCAGGAAAATGCCATTCTCGTTGAGGGTAGCCATCAGGTTGTTGCCCTGTGGTACGTTCAGCACCTTATCTCCGTTAACTGTAATATTCACATTACCGCTGGGGCTGAGATACTTCTTAGCCACCAACAGGATAATCACCAAGAGGATGATTACCGCGAGGAAAACCCCTATACTATATGCTATAAACTGAGCCATAATCTACATTAAACATTAATCATTAAACATTAAATGTTAAGGCCTGAGAAACACATCATAGCCATAGCCATGAGGCCCACGGTGATAAACACGATGCCGAGGCCCTGCAGAGGCTTGGGCACATCGCTATACTGCATCTTCTCGCGGATGGCACCCATAGCCACGATGGCCAGCGCCCAACCGAGACCAGAGCCGAAGCCATAAACGATGGCATCCCATACGCTGGTAATGGCCTGCGAGTTAGAGGGGTCCATCAGGATGCGCTGCTGCATGAACAGCGAAGCACCCATGATAGCGCAGTTTACGGCAATCAGAGGCAGGAAGATACCCAGCGCTGCATAGAGCGATGGAGAGTACTTCTCAACAGTCATCTCAACCAACTGCACCATACCGGCGATAACGGCGATGAAGAGGATGAACGACAGGTAGCTGAGGTCAACACCCTCGACAAGACAGTCGGGACCCAGCACCTTGGTCTGCAACAGATAGTTAACAGGAACGGTAACGGTAAGCACGAAGGTTACAGCGAGACCGAGTCCTAACGAAGTCTTCACAGTCTTCGACACAGCCAGATAAGAGCACATGCCGAGGAAGAAAGCGAAGATCATATTGTCGACAAAGATCGACCTGAATAGTAATGATATTGCGTGTTCCATATCTTATTTCTCCTTATAAAAGTAAGCACGATGAACCCAAATCACACATCCCACGAGAATCAGCGCCATAGCAGGCATCGTCATCATACCGTTGTTAACGTAACCGAAGTCGTAGCAGGCATCGGGTACAATCTGGAAGCCCAGCAGACTGCCGCGGCCCAGCAACTCACGAACGGCACCAACAATCACCAGAATCATAGCGTAGCCCAGACCGTTACCTACACCATCGAGGAACGAAGGCCAAGGCTTGTTCTGCATGGCGAACGCCTCGAGGCGACCCATCAGGATACAGTTGGTAATGATCAATCCTACATATACCGACAGCTGAACGCTCACATCGTAAGCGAAAGCCTTCAGAATCTGGCTAACGATAGTTACCAGCGCAGCCACAACCACCAGCTGAACCACAATACGAATGCGGTTAGGGATAGTGTTGCGGATGATTGAGATAATTACGTTTGAGAATGCGGTAATCACAGTAACGGCGAGTCCCATTACGATGGCAGGCTTAAGCTGCGATGTAACAGCCAATGCCGAGCAGATACCCAGCACCTGTCCAAGGATAGGATGGTCGACGTTTAATGGGTTTGTAAAAACCTCCTTATTTTGTTTACTGAATAATGCCATAGTTTATTCCTCCACTACTTTAGTTGAATCAGTATTTGCAACAGTCTCGAGCATTCGGCCGATAGCATAGGTCTGGAAACCTTTCAGGCCGTCCTTCAGCATGGCGTCAACACCATTCGAAGTAAGGGTTGCACCAGTTACACAGTCGACCTGAGTAGCGGGATCCTCAACCTTCTTAACAACCGAGAGTACTACGTTGCCGTTCTCGTCCCAGATCTTCTTGCCGATGAACTTCTCCTGCCAAGCCTGAGAGTCCTTGATTTCGGCACCCAGACCAGCGGTCTCACCTTCGTGGTTGAAGTAGGCACCGTAAACCTTGCCCTCTTCGTCGATAGCAAGATAACCGCTGATGCCACCCCAAAGGCCCATACCCTTCAGGCTAACTACAGTAATGTTCTTACCATCAATCTGGCACTCATAGGCCTTCTGACCATTATTCTCGTCCTCCTTCTCGGTCTTTACCACCTCGGCATACTTGGCCTCGGCCTCGGCACCATCCAGATTGCGGATATTGAGCGAGTAGAGAATCTGCTTCTTCACATCAAGTGCTACGTTAGCATCCTGCATAGGCTTCAAAGCCTGATAGACAAATGCCAGCAGGAAGGCTACGATAACCACCATTACCGCGCTATATATAATAATGTACGCGTTAGAGTTTGTATTCAGTTTCATTTGCGACCTCCTCTCTTTAAACGGTTAGAGATATTGCGCTCCACAACGAAGTGGTCGATAGTAGGAGCAAACATGTTACCAAAGAAGATGGCGAGCATCATACCCTCAGGATAACCGGCATTCAGCACACTGATGATGATGGCCATAGCACCAATCAGGAATCCGTAAATGTACTGACCTGTGGTTGTGCGGCATGATGTAACAGGGTCGGTAGCCATAAACACGGCACCGAATGCGAAACCACCCATTACCAGGTGATGCCACCATGTCATGCCCTGACCAGTCTGCTCGAACAGTACGGCGAGTGCGATACCACCCACGAACACGCTGAGCATGGTGCGCCAAGAGGCGATGCCTGTCCACAGCAGGATAGCAGCACCGATAGCGATAGCCACAAGCGATGTCTCACCGATTGAACCTGGGATGAAACCGAGGGCCATATCGAGAATCGACGAATCGGGAGTGATGTTCTGTGCCAGCTGACCGAGTGGTGTAGCTGCTGTAAAGCCATCGGGCAGGTCGTTACCCAAACCGAAGATAGAATTCTGAGCCACCCAAACGGTATCACCAGTCATCTTCGAAGGATAAGCGAAGAACAGGAACATACGTGCTGCAACAGCAGGGTTGAAAATGTTCATACCTGTACCACCGAATATCTCCTTACAGAAGATTACTGAGAATGCGCAGGCCAGAGCCAGCATCCACAATGGGCAACCGATAGGAATAATCAATGGAATGATGATACCTGATACGAGGTAACCCTCCTGGATTTCCTCACCCTTCCACTGTGCCCAGGCAAACTCGATGCCCAGACCTACGATGTAGCTAACCAGAATTTTTGGCAGAACGGCCAGGAAACCGAAAGCAAAAATCTCGAAGAACGATGCTGTGGCGAGTGTGCCGGCAGCAGCATAGTTCTGGTAGCCGATGTTATACATACCAAACAGCATGGCAGGCATCAGGGCGATAACCACCATACTCATAATGCGCTTCGAGTCGATAGAGTCGTGAATATTCACGCCACCAGCCTTCGCTGTGTCGTTAGGCACATAAAGGAAGGTCTCAAAGCCGTCGAACACCGAGCGGAAGGCATGAAGTTTGCCACCCTCCTCAAAGTTCGGCTTGATCTTATTGAGATAATTTCTTAAAAAGCTCATGTAAAATTATACATTAAAGATTAAACATTAAGCATTTTCCTTACGAAGGATATTGAGGCCTTCACGCACGATGCGCTGCAACTCCAATTTAGAAGAATCTACGAACTCGGCAAGAGCAAAGTCCTCGGGAGCAACCTCGTAGATACCAAGAGCCTCCTGACGGTCGATATCGCCAGCGATGATAGCCTTAATCAGGTATTCGCCGTAGATGTCCATAGGCAGCACCTTGTCGTACTCGCCACTCATAATCATGTGGCGCTCGCCACCCTTTACGCGGGCATCGAGAGCGTACTTCTTCTTACCACAAAGCCAAGAGAAATAGCTGCGGTTAACCGAGAACTGCTTAAAGCGTGGCAGAATCCAACCCAGCATCTCGTCAGCATCGTTACCCTCGGGGATAACGGTAATCTCGCTGGTGTGAGCACCCAGGAAACCTTCCTTGGTTGTTGGACGGCCAGTAAGCACGTTACCATTAATAATACGAACGCTCTTCTGGGCATCGTAGCTGTTGCTCAACAGGGTTGAGAGCTCCTCGCCTACCAGCATATCCACGTGGGCAGGGTTCTTAACCTCGCTACCACACAGGGCTACGGTACGATGCAAATCAACCTTACCTGTATTGAACAGGCGACCGATGAACAGTACTACCGAAGGGTCGCCGATGGTCCATACCACCTCGCCCTTGTTTACAGGAGCGATGTTGTTAACCTGTACACCTACGTTACCTGCAGGGCACTTACCATCAAATACGGTAACCTCGGCATTCTTGGTGTTCTCGAGTTTAGAACCGACTCCTACACCCAGATATACGGTAGCGATACGCGACAGGGCGTCGATACCAGTCTGGAAATCGTCAATCTGTCCTTCTACCTCGTACTCAAAATCGCAAGCCAGGGGCTTATCGCGCAGAGCAGAAACAAAAATTGCCCTCGGCTTCACACTAGGATTGGTGGAAACAGCGTAGGGCAACTGATTAATGTATCCGAAGATACCTGCCTCTAACAGCGCATTAATAACCTGCTCGTCTACAAGCTTGCTGACGTCCTTTTTGCCGAAGTCGGTAAACTCCTGCTGCTCGTCGGCATCAACTCTCACGCAGAGCACTTTTCTTCGTTCACCACGCACCACCTCGCGGACGGTTCCGCTAACAGGCGAGGCAAACTTTACCTCAGGATACTGCTTGTTAACAAACAAGGCATCCCCGGCCTTGACATGATCACCCTCCTTGACAACAACCTTTGGAGTTACTCCCTCAAAATCGTCGGGTACAAGCGCAAACTTGCCGTTCGATTTCAGCTGGATTTTCTTCTCCTCGGCCTTGCCCTCAAGGGTAATGTCTAAGCCTTTGCGTAACTTAATCACATTTGCCATTTATATCAGAAATTTTATTGAATAGTGTCGTTGCGAGTGCAAAATTACATAAAAAAAGCCACATAATAACAAATAATGAGAAAAAAAAGCCCAAATCACAACAAAAAGTCGTAATTTTGCCTCGTGAAGTTACTCAAAAGATTCGTTAGCTGGACAATTTGGGGTGTCATTCTACTTAATGTGGCACTCATGACCGTCTCATATATACCCCAGGCTCAGAACTACCTTGGCAGCAAGGTAGCCGATGCTATTGCCGATAAATTAGGCACCCAGGTAAGCATCGGTCGCGTTGATCTGGGACTGTTTAACCGTGTGATTATTGATGATGTGCGAATTAAGGACCAACAGCAGCAGGACATGTTGCGTGTAGGCCGCCTGTCGGTACGTCTGGAACTGCTGCCGCTGCTGGATGGCAAGATTTCCATCTCGTCGGCCCAGCTGTTTGGCGCACATCTTATATTATATAAGGAGAACGAGCGCAGCAAGACCAATTTTCAGTTCGTACTCGACTCGCTGGCATCGAAAGATACCACCAGTCATACCCCACTCGACCTGCGTATCAACTCGCTCATCGTACGTCGCACCAGCGTAACCTACGACGAGAAATACAAGCCCGTTACCATCGGCGTGTTCAATCCCTCGCACCTGAAGATAAGCGACCTGAGTGCGCACATCAACCTAAAGGCGCTGACCGACGACTCGCTGAACGTGAACGTAAAACGACTGGAGTTGAAGGAGCGTTGTGGACTGGTGGTGAAGCGCTTAAAGTTCCACTTGGCAGCCGGTCGCAAGCAGTCGCAATTAGAGAATCTGCTGGTAGAACTTCCCCAGTCGCGTTTGCAGATCGACACGCTGAACGCCACCTATCTGATGACCGACAGCGGCTTGCAGAAGGGCTCGTTAGACTATTACGGAAAGATTTCTAACACCAGCATAACTCCCTCAGAGCTAGTCTGTTTCGTTCCACAACTAAAGGGATTATCAAACCGCTTATCCATCGCAACCAGCTTTAATGGTACCGATACAAAAGTAACCATACCCAGCCTGCTGATAGCATCGGCAGGACACGAATTGGACATCAACGCCCATGGTTGGGTGGCCGACTGGCAGAAGCGCCCATCGTGGAGCGTACAGCTGAACCGCCTGGCGGTTTCGGAGGGCTATCTGGCCACGCTTGCCAACGCCTTCCCTCAGATACCTGAGGAGCTGACACGTATGGGTGGCGTACAGCTATCGGCCGAAAGCGAGCGCAACCAGCAAGGGGCGGGCAACCTGCAGGCCGATGTGCATACAGGCGCCGGCGATGCCAAGGTGGATATGAACCTGGCAGCCGACCAATCGTTTGCCGGTACGGTTGAAGTTGCAGCCTTGAACCTGCAGCAGCTGCTGGCCAGCAACGACCTGGGTAAGCTAACCACTACCCTCGCCCTGAAGGGTCAGCTGCACGAGGGACAGAAACCCGACGTGAATGTGGATGGCATTATCAGCGATTTCGACTACAAGGGCTATACCTATCATAACCTGGCGCTTAACGGCGGCTACAATCAGGGTGTGATAACCGGTAACTTTGATATAAACGACCTTAACCTGGAGGCGCAGATTACAGCAGAGCTGGCCGACCAGCATCTGAACGACAAGCCTCTTAACAGCATTAAGCTGCAAGCAAACATAGAGCGATACAACCCGCACGCCCTGCATCTGACCGACCAATGGGGCGGCGCCACGCTGAGCGGACAGCTGGAGGCTAATCTGGCTGCACGCAACCTGAACGATGCGCAAGGTAACATACGACTGAGTAACTTCAACATCTCGGCTACCGAGCAGCATCCTGCCTACCGTCTGGATAACCTGAACATCACAACAGGTCATACGGATGGCATCCACTTCCTTACCGTAAAGAGCGACTTTGCCGATGCTGAGTTGAAGGGACAGTTCGACTTTAACACGCTGGCAGGATCGTTTGTAAACCTGCTGAAGAGCAAGCTGCCCACCCTGCCCATTCTGCCTGCTACCACCACCAAGACCCACAACAACTTTGTGGTACGCCTGATGGTAAGCAAGAGCGACTGGCTGCGACGTGTGTTTAACGTCGACCTGCAACTGCGCCAGCCCGTAACCCTACAAGCCCGCGTTAACGACTTTACCAACGAGCTATACTTGAACGGCGACATCCCATCGTTTGCCTACAACGGCTCGTGGTATAGCGATGGCTACATCAACATCTCGTCGCCAGCCGACACCATGCGTTGTAACCTGAACATACGTAAGCAGATGGACGACGGCCAGCATCTGGATCTGGGACTCTCGGCCCATGCCGCTAATAATAACCTCACCACATCGCTCTACTGGGACAACCACAACGAGGGCGAGCGTATGAGTGGCGAGCTGAACACCATCATGCAGCTGTACCACAACGTGGCAGGCAAGCAAGAGGCACACCTGCGATTCATGCCGTCGCACATCATTTTGCGTGGCGAGGGTTGGGATGTAGAGCCTTCGGATGTGCTGTATAGCGATAAGTTCCTGCTGGTAGACCATTTCTCGGTTCAGCACGGACGTCAGCATATCATCGTGGATGGTATTGCCTCGAAGAACGCAACCGACTCGCTCACCGTGGATCTGCGTGAGGTTGAGGTGGGTTATATCCTCGACCTGGTGAACTTCCACAGCGTGGAGTTCAGCGGTAAGGCCACAGGAAAAGCCCGCGCCTGGTCGCTCTTCGACGAGTTTAAGGCTAATGCCGACCTGACCGTAGATGAGTTTAAGTTTGAACGCGGACGCATGGGTGTGCTGCATGCCCTTGCCAACTGGAACCACGAGGCCCAGCAGATAGATATACATGCGGTGGCCGACGACGGTCCCGATGCCCAGACACGTATCAACGGCTACGTATCACCCGTACATAACACCATCGATCTTGGTATCGAAGCCGATGGCACCAGCATCGAGTTCATGCACAACTTTACCAAGAGCTTTCTCTCGAGCATTACCGGTCATGGTAAGGGCTTGGCCCGTGTGGCTGGCACTCTCGACGATATCAACCTGACAGGTAAGCTGATTGTGGATGGCGAGGCTACCGTTACGCCGCTGAACACCACGTATAAGCTGGTACGCGACACCGTAGTGATGGTGCCCAACGAGATAGAACTGCGCCACATGCCTATCTACGATGCCTTAGGCAACAAGGCTATACTCTCGGGTGGCATACACCATCAGAGCCTGACCAACCTGAGTTTCGACCTGTTTGTAGAAACCGACAACCTGTTGGCTTACGACTTTAAGGATTTTACCAATCCCGATGGTAGCGAATCAACCTTCTACGGCACCGTTTATGCAGGTGGTAACGTATCTATCAGCGGTCATGGCAACGATGTGATTATCGATTGTAACGTAACGCCCCAGCCTGGTAGTGTGTTTGTGTATAACGCCGCCAGTCCAGATGCTATCAGCAATCAGGAGTTTATTACCTGGGAGCACCCCGATACCACCACAGTTGGCACAACGGCTAAGCTGGGCGCCACCACGCCTGCCAACACGCGTGCCGACGATACGGATATCTACATCAACTTCCAGATTAACGCCACGCCCAACGCCGCCCTGAAGCTGCTGATGGACGAAGGTACCAAGGATTACATCACCCTTTATGGTAACGGTTCGATACGCGCATCGTTCCACAACAAGGGCTCGTTTAATATGTTTGGAACCTACACCGTTGATCACGGCACGTACGGCATCACCATCCAGAATATCATCAAGAAGAACTTTACGTTTAACCGCGGTGGTACCATCGTGTTTGGTGGCGATCCCTATCAGGCAGCACTCAACCTGCAGGCCGTTTATACGGTTAGCGGCGTGAGTCTTTCCGACCTGAACATCGGCAACTCGTTCAGCAGCAACACCATTCGTGTAAACTGCTTGATGAACATTGGCGGACAGCCCGCAGCACCACAGGTTGACTTCGACCTGGAGATGCCAACGGTAAATGCCGACGAGCAGCAGATGGTACGCTCGGTTATCAACGGACAGCAGGAGATGAACCAGCAGGTGGTATATCTGTTGGCTATCGGCCGATTCTACAATCAGGGTGCCAACAACAGCACCAGCGCCACAGGCGAGCGAACCGACCAGACATCGCTGGCCATGCAGAGTTTCCTGTCGGGTACGCTATCGTCGCAAATCAATACGCTTATCAACCAGTTTATCAAGAACGATAACTGGAACTTTGGTGCCAACATATCTACTGGTAACGAGGGCTGGCACAATGCCGAGTACGAGGGTATCATCAACGGTCGCATGCTAAACAACCGACTGCTGATTAACGGACAGTTTGGCTATCGCGACAACGCCACGCAAGCCAACCCATCATTCATTGGCGACTTCGACGTGCAGTATCTCCTCTACCCCAACGGCAACTTAGCCCTGAAGGTTTACAACCAGACTAACGATCGCTACTTCACCAAGTCAAGCCTTAACACCCAAGGCATCGGTCTGATTATGAAAAAAGACTTCAACGGTATCAGAGATTTATTCTCGTCGAAGAAACGTAAACGCAAAGAAAAGAAATAGAGATTTTAGGCACGGATTAACACGGCTTAATAAAATTAAGACACGGCTTTAGCATTGCAACTAAGGCCGTGTCTTTTTATAAAAAAGCCGTGTTAATCAGTGCCTAAAAAAAACTACTTGCTACCAATGTAGAGGAATACCATTCCAAGGAGCACAAGCGCCAAGTCGAAGGCTTTGGCCTTGAGATTCTTCTCGTGGAAGAACATCGCACCAAACGTAAAGCTTACAATCACGCTACCACGACGAATCATCGATACGATAGAAATCATGGCCTCGGGCAACGAGAGTGAATAAAAGTACATGAAGTCGGCGATGCTCAGGAAAAGACTCACACCCACAATCGACCACGACCAATGGAACGGCGTTGTCTGCTCGTGCTTAGGCCACCACAGCAACCACAGCATAGCACCCATCATTAAACATTGGTAGATGTTATACCACGACTGCACCATCATGCGGTCCAAGCCCACGCCGCCATTCTCTACTGGCGCCATCAGGAACTTGTCGTACAAACCGCTCACGGCACCCAGAATGGCAGCACCTACAATCATAAATATCCAGTTGTTGTGCTTAAAGTCGATGCCCTCCTTCTTGCCGCTACGACTCAGCAGTAGGAACGAGGCGATGGCCAGCAGCACACCTATCCATTGCCAATGGTTCAGGCGCTCGCCAAACACCAAGAGCGCACCCACCAGCACCATCACCGGACGTGTGGCGTTGATAGGACCCACAATCGTAAGTGGCAGATGCTTCATGCCGAAATAGCCCAGAATCCAGCTCGACAGCACGATGAGCGACTTGAGCAGGATATACTTGTGCATATCCCAACCGCCTGCCGACACATGGAATATACTGCCATCAAGCACCTGAGTAGTACCACTCAGCACTATGAACGGCAGGAAAAACAAACTTGAAAACAACGTATTGAGAAAAAGCACGGGAATAACCGCATTACCCTTCAGGGCCTGTTTCTTTAATGAATCATAGCAGCCCAACAAAGCTGCCGACATAAACGCCAATAATAACCACATAATCTGTTATCCTAAAAACTTCAATTTTTCAATCTTTCAATTCTTAATACTTCACATCCTCAAGGAACAAGGCGTTACCAGGCATCGACTCGCCTGCATCGCTGCGGCGCTTGCCCTCAATCACACTTCGGAACTCATCAAGCGAGAGTCGACCACGACCCACATCTACCAGCGTACCCACCACGGCTCGGACCATATTACGCAAAAAACGATTGGCCGTAATCACAAAGTACCAGGTAGTATCGCCTGTTTGTATCCACTCGGCACGGGTTACGTTGCAAAGGGTGGTCTTCACATCGCTATGCGCCTTGCAGAAAGCACCAAAATCCTCGTAGGTACAGAGGATACGACCAGCCTCGTTCATCTTCTCAAAATCGAGCGGATAGTGAATCTCGCACGAGTAATGGCGCTCGAACGGACACTTTCGTGTGTGTATATAATAATGGTACGTACGCTCGGTAGCCGAGAAACGGGCATGCATATCGAGCGACACCTCCTCAATCCTATCTATAACAATATCCTGAGGCAGCATGCGGTTCATCTTATAAGCCAACTGCTTGCAGTCGATATCGGCCTCTATCTCAAAATGCGCCGCCATCACACGGGCATGCACACCTGCATCCGTACGTCCTGCGCCCGTAATACTAATATCCTGTCGGAGTAAGGTTGAGAGTACGCGTTGCAACTCGCCCTGAACAGAGATACCGTTAGGCTGCACCTGCCATCCATGATAGTTGGTGCCATCATAACTCAACCAAATAAAATATCTTTTTACCATCTGTTATCAAAACAATTTCGCTTATTCCACACACTCAGCTGAAAACTGAAGTTAGGATTCACGTTATATTTCACCATAGCGCCAATCTTGTCGCCAAAATCATCACCAAGCCACCACATGTTCTGTAGCGGCATGCGAGGTTGCATCATCGACTTCTGTGCAAAAATGCCTGCCTCCCAATGCTCATCAAAGCGATAATTCAGCATAGCCGTCAGTCCGGCATCCTTCATCTGATGGCGCCCATAGTCCAGAAACGAGCTATAGCCGCCTATCGAGAACGAGAGTTTAGGCATCAACTGCCCAGCATACATGACAGCCGCACTATTGGCAAAGCCGCTGCTGGCATGTTTGCCCACCCCAAAGATGGCCGAAGCCGAAAACGACGCATTCAGTCCGGGATGCAGCTCCCAGTTACCCAAACTGGTGTACATCGGTCCTATATACGGATAGGTGGCTATGGTGCCACGATACGTTAGCGGGGGTAACGAGAAGGTGGTATCGGGCTGTAGCAACACACCACGCTCTGCCTCCTGCGCCTTGAGGCAGGTGGCGAAACAAACTAATGCGATGACCAACCACTTTCTCATATCTAATCCGTTATGTGTAAATGCCGGCGCGTCTCACGCAGCTGATGACCATATACCAGGCACGCCATACCAAAATAGAAAGCCACCTGAACCCAAAGACAGCGCAACTCGGAAGTAACATCACCAATACTGGCGCCCATACTGTTTAATCGCATATAGGCTCTGACACCAAAAGTACTGGGGAAAATCCACGACACGCCCTGCCATGCACCAGGAATATTGCTTTGCGGCCACGAAACACCCGTCAGGAACAACAACGGCAACGAGATGAACACCATCAGCAGAATCACATTCTCGCGATAGCGCACCATACACGAAACCGTCATGCCAAAGAAGACACAGGCCAACAGATAAGGCACCATGAGAGCCATCAGATTCTGCCAAGGAGCCAACTGCATAAAACCAAACAGCTTTGGCACCACCGCTACCAGATAAGTGCCCATAACAGCATACACCATCAGATAGCAAAGCGCTTTACCACCTACGATACGATAGATGCCCGAATAAGCGGGATGAGCAGGTACCAGATCGCCATCAGGATTTGACTCGCGAGCCGTACCGGCAGCCAGTCCGATGCCAAGCGCCAACGTCTGCTGGATAATCAGCATCAGCACGGCAGGCAAAACCGATGTACCATAACCACCTTGGGGATTAAACATCGGCACCTCCTCTACTTCGAGCGGACTAACGGTTATCACATCCTCGCGCGCAGTATAGTTGCCAGCCAGCGCCACCTGCATCTGCGCACCCATCTTGGTGCTCACAGCCATCGCCGTCTGATAAATAGCTTTATAGGTAAGCATCAGCGCCATATCACAATACACGCTAATGGTGGATTGCTCCATGCGATTCAACTTCGTGGCAAAATCCTCGGGAATATAATAGATACCCTTTGCTACCTGCCGACTCACTAAGCTTTTTGCTTCGTCTAAATCTAATGCATGACTAATCACCTTCACATCGGGCGAAGCATCGCACATGCGGATAAACTGGCGCGACTGATGCGAATGCGACATATCGACCACTACAACAGGCACCTCGCGAACGGTCTCATTATTATAAACCCACGAGTAAAGCAGCGGATAAACCAAAGGCACAATGACACAGAAAATCAGCACGCCCTCGTCGCGAAGCACCTGCTTGAACTCCTGTCGCCAGATATAAGCGGCATCATTTAAAGCCTGTATGATTTTATGGAATATAGACATAAGTGAGCATAGCATTTTTAACCTTACTGATAACAAACCAAGGCATCAGCGTGAAACCTATCAGCGCTACCAGATGGAACCAGGCATCAATAAGCGGATAGCCATTAAATACCGTTATCTGGAATAGCATATAATAATGGCGCAACGGGAATAGCCACGTGAGCGCCTGCAGAGGAGCATCCATACCCATAGCCGGGAAAGCAGAACCCGCCAGCGAGAAACTAAGAACGCCCCACAACGAACAGATACTCATGGACATGCGCAACGAAGGCATCAGGCCAAAGGCAAAGATACCGAATCCGATAGACCCAAACACGCCAAGTAAAGACAGGAGGACTACCATCATCCAACCGCCTACGTGTGGGAAATGGAGCACATGATAGATGTAGAACTGATAGAAAAACATCAGCATCAAGAATAACAATATATGTGGCAGATACTTACCAATGATGGCTACAACTATCTTACCATCGGCCTTTTCGATCCACTCCTTACCACGATTAAACTTCAGTTCCATGCCCAACGAATAGGCGGATATCAGAAACATAAAGAGCATCATCACACCAGGCACAAACACGGTAGAGAGATACACATTATAGTTTGACCAAGGATTGGCCACCTGATGCAGGTCGATTCGGATGGGTTGCAAAAAAGCCTGAATCTGCTTGTCGGTAGCGCCTTTAGCACGCAACGTGGTCATACCTACAGCTGCTGAACCAAGGGTTGAAACGGTTTTCAAATCCTTCATCACCATCGAGCCGCCCGATAATGACACATTACTATAATAGAACGACACCTTGGGCCGACGAGCCGATATCAGATTACTGGTAGTGCCCTTGGGGAAATACAGGAATCCGTAGATCTCGTTTTCCTGCATAGCATGACGCGCCTCGGCAACCGACTGGAAATGAGCCACTACCCGCGAATTCTGAAAACCATCGAGCTTACGAGTAAGCGCACGGGTAGTCGAGGTATTGTCGAGATCAACCACACCCACAGGCAAGTCCTGCGGCAGGCCATCGTCGAGCAGCGATGTAAAAAACACCATCGTCAACAGCGGGAAAACCACCATACAGAAGCCATACATGGGATTCTTTTTCAGAATCTTCATCTCACGCAAAGCTATCTCCCATATCAAAGCTAAGTACTTCAATTCTTCAATTCTTGAATTCTTCAATCCTTAATAATCAAGCTCATGCCAGGGCGCAAGCCTTCCATCTTCTCAACCGGACGGGCTTTAACCTCAAAGGTTTTCAGGTCGTACTGACCATTAGCCTTGGTGGCCTTCCACACGGCATATGAACCCTGATCTTTCAGGTAGTAAACCTTCATCTTGATGATTTTATCGAATGCAGGCACATAGGCATTAACCTCACTACCCACCTGCATGCCTTTCAGCTGATCCTCGCGAACATTGAATGTTCCCCAAAGATCCTGCATCACAGCTATCGACATGATGGGCGAACCAGTACCAACCAACTCACCTACCTTTGGATAAACATCAGAAACCTCGCCTTCCATCTGGGCCACCTGAACCGTCTCGTGAATATAAGAGTTAACCTCCTGCACGGCACCACGGGCACGCCCCACCTGAGCAGCAGCAGCCATCTTATCCTCGCGGCGCGCACCATTCACAGCCATGTCATACTGGCTCTGAGCGGCTTTCACCTGTGCCTCCATCGCCTTGTAATTGGCAAAAGCCTCGTCGCGTTTCTGGGCACTCATCACGCCCTCGTCGAACAGGCGCTGCACACGATTGTAAGATTTCTCGGCAATCTCAAGTCCTGCCTTAGCCTGCTGGAGAACAGAGAAAGCACCCTGAATCTGCTCCTTGCGAGCACCATTCTGAGCCTTCAACTCCAAAGCCGCAGCGGCGCTCTCGGCGCTTTGGGCTTGTTCCATCTTGGCACGCACCTCAGGGGCATCAAGTATAGCAAGTGTATCACCCACCTTTACATAGTCGCCCTCTTTTACGCGAAGTTCAAGAATACGACCTGGCACCTTGCTAGATACACGGTACTCTGTAACCTCTACCTGTCCCTGGATAATGTCTGGATCACGATCCAGCGCAAAGAATCCAATCAATGCCACGATAACCACAACTGTAGCAAAACCTAAAATAGCAAGCAGTATGTTGTTATGCTGGCGTTTAGCTTGTTCTGTCATAATATCTTTTATTCTAATGTGCCAAGGGCCTTCTGCAGGTCAACCTGACTAAGTTTAACATCAATTTCTGCATCTATCTTCTGCGACTGAGCCTGCAGCCAAGCTGTCTGAGCCTCCATCACAACGGTAGGACTGATAACACCCTCCTGGAATCCCAGGTTAGCGGTACGCAGGTTCTCGTCGGCGCGCTGGATATTCTTCTGCGCCATGGTCAGCTTCTTGTTAGCCTCATCAACCTTAAAGGTGGTCTGGTTAACCTGAAGCTCAATCTTTTCGCGGGCCTCGTCGAGTTCGAGGGTTGCGATGGCAGTAGCGCCCTTCGAGGCACGTACCTTATACATCACGTCGCCCCAGTTCCAGATGGGCACACGAACGATAACGCCCAAATGCCAGAAACCTGCGAACTTCTTTTCGAAACCATTCAGCACGTTAGGATTGCTGACAGCGTAACCACCCATGAGCGCTACCTGAGGCAGGTTTGCAGCCTTGAGCACGTTGGTGGCCTGCTTACTCAGGTCGACGGTATTCTGCAGCATCTTCAACTCTGGGCGATGGGCCACAGCATTCTCCACATCCAACTGTGGGGTGAGCTCTACTACAGCAATATTATCGGCCTGCTCGTCCTGCAGAATCACAGACTCGTTCAAGGGCAGTCCGCACAACTGATTGAGCAACATACGTGAGAGTACCAAGCCGTCGTTCACCTTAGTCAGGGTCATCTCGGCCTCGTTCACCTTCACGTCAACACTCAGTCCGTCGCTACGTGTAGCCACGCCCTCGTCAATCATCTTATGTACATCGCTATCAAACTTCTTAACGAGTTCGAGATAGCTCTCGGCCAATGCCTTTTTATGATGGAGCGATACCACCTGCCAGTAGGCCTGATCGATCTGATACAGCGTGGCATGACGACGGGCATCCATCGAGTTCTTGGCCATCTCGGTGGTGATGTCGGCCATCTTATTGAGAGCTACGATAGCACCACCCATAAACACGGGTTGGGTAACCACAACCGAACCAGCAAAGATGTTACGGGTATCGGTACGGAAAGCATCTACGATGTTCTGGCCCTTCTGGTTCAAACCAGCTGTTACATTAGCCATATCCTGCGCCATCTGCATCTGGGCTGCTGGTGGCAACGTGGCTACCAACGAACCTAAAGTGTTTTGCAGGGTACCACCGACAAGAGTACCAAGACCACCCAAGGCAGCCTTCTGACCATCATTAAGAATAGATATCTCCTCGCTCGTAAACTCATAGGTACCTATAGCACTCACGTGGGGCAGGTACTTGGTGCGCGCCGACTTACGAGCATTTTCGGCCACATCCTGTTTAAGTTTGGAAATACCTAACTGCTTATTGTTTCTCAGCGCCATCTGTCGGCAACTGTCCAAGCTCAATATTCTTTGAGCCCCAACAGGCGTGATGACTGCCGAAAGCAGTAAAATTCCAAAAGTTTTTTTCATCATATCTCTTATTTAAAACTAAATGTCTTCGTTCCTATCATATTGCCATCCACAAAGATGCTCACACGGTAGTCGCCTGCCTCCAGCATCTGTGTCATGTTCCAATAAACGGTTACAGGGGTCTCCTCGCCTGTGTACTCAATCACCTTCTTAGCCGAACACTCGATGTTACGGTTCTCGTAAGCAAAGCTGCCGCCACCACTCAGGGTGTTACCGCCAGGGTTCTGGATACGTACATAAACGGTACGGTTACCATTCGATGCGGTTACGTTCTTGGTGATGGTGAAGTTTACGCGCATCTGCTTGCAATCCTTCAGTTTCTTGGCGGCCTTACCATTCTTACCCAGAATCTGCATCTGGATATTGGTAGCATCAAGCTGGGCAGCAATAGCCACCTTCTCCGAGAGCGATGCCTTCTCGCTGTTCAAGCCTGCCACCTGGGCATTACGCTCGTTCAACTCAGCGTTTACACGACTGTTCTCGGCCTTCAGATTCTCGTTCAAACGGTTCAGCGAGTCAATCTGATACACATAATCGCGCAGCACCTCACGAACGGTTGCCAGTTCCTTCTTCAGTCGGGCAATCTCACGTGCGTCGCTGGCCTTTACCTGCTTCAGCTCTTCCAGCAACTTCTGAGTCTTCATCTGCTCCTCGGTCAGCTGGGCGATAATCGAGTCGTTGTTAATCTGCGTTTTCATCTCGCTATACTGCATGGTGAAACGCTCATATTCATTCTCCATTTCCTGCTTGTCGAGTTCGGCCAGTTCCTCCATATCCTGCACAACCTGTTTCTGTTCCTGCAGACTCAAAAACAACCATGTAGCAGCACCACAGAGTGCCAAAATTACAACAATCAGGGGTATTAAAACTTTCTTATTCATAACTTTCTTTATATTTTCGGGTGCAAATTTAGGTTATTTCATTGAAATAACAAAAAATTTTATGTTTCAAACATTTAAGCAACATTAAAAATTAGAAAAATAGCGTGATTTAGACCAATTTTTGAAGTTTACACCTTAATTATTTGGAACGTAACAATAAAAAATGTATATTTGCCACATCATTTTACAACAATCTGTATGAGTAAGAACAACTTTTTCAGCAAGGTGTTCCGTCTGTATTACGATGGGTTCCGCTCGATGACGCTCGGCAAAACGCTTTGGGCCATCATCCTCATCAAATTGTTTATAATCTTTGCGGTACTCAAAGTGTTTTTCTTCCCCGATTTCCTGAAGACGCATGCCGATGGGCATGAGGCGGAGTATGTGGCGGGACAGCTGCTGGACATGAAAGATTAAACATTAAAGATTAAACATTAAACATTAAATATTAAACATTATAGTTATGCTACAAAACCTATTACTAAACATTGATGCCGGAACGATCGACTGGTCGAGAGCACAATTTGCGCTGACGGCAATCTACCACTGGCTCTTCGTACCTCTGACGCTGGGTTTGGCGGTTATCATGGGTATTGTTGAGACCAAGTATTACCAAACAAAAGACGAGTTCTGGAAAGAGGCTGCAAAGTTCTGGCAGAAGCTTTTCGGTATCAACTTCGCCATGGGTGTGGCCACAGGTATCATCCTCGAGTTTGAGTTTGGTACCAACTGGAGTAACTACTCGTGGTTTGTAGGCGACATTTTTGGTGCCCCACTGGCCGTTGAGGGTATTGTGGCTTTCTTTATGGAGAGCACCTTTGTGGCCGTGATGTACTTTGGATGGAAAAAGGTTTCGCCAGGCTTCCACTTGGCATCAACGTGGCTTACTGGCTTAGGTGCTACGATATCGGCTTGGTGGATTTTGGTGGCCAACGCGTGGATGCAGTACCCCGTAGGTTGCGAGTTCAACCCCGACACCATGCGTAACGAGATGGTATCGTTTGCCGAAGTGGCCCTCTCGCCCTTCGCCATCTCTAAGTTCTGCCACACCGTTACCTCATCGTGGATTATCGGCGGCATCTTCTGTGTAGGCGTTTGCTGCTGGTATCTGATGAAGAAACGTCACACACGTCTGGCTGTAGAGAGTATGAAGATTGGTGCAGGCGTAGGTTTGGTGGCCGCTCTGTTGGCAGGTGCTACTGGTCATAAGTCGGGTATGGATGTGGCCGAGGTGCAGCCCATGAAGCTGGCTGCGATGGAGGCACTTTACGATGGTGGAACCGAACAAGGCCTGAAGCTGATTGAGGGCATCGAGGTGCCTTACGGACTGAGCATCATGGCTACCAACGATCCTAAGGGATATGTGCCAGGCATTAACGACTTGCTGAACGGCTATACCACTCCCGATGGCAAGACCGAGCCAAGTGCCGACGAGAAGATAGCACGAGGCAAGAAGGCCATCGAGGCACTCGCCGCCTATCGCAAAGCCAAAGCCGAAGGAGCTCCCGACTCAACTATCAACTATCAATTGTCAATTATCAATTCAAACATGAAGTACTTCGGCTACGGCTATGTAAAGGATAAGGCCGACCTGGTACCACCTGTTCTGGTAAACTTCTGGGCATTTAGAGTGATGGTTGGTGTGGGTTGCTTGTTCATCCTGTTCTTTGCCGTTATCTTGGCTGTAACCTACAAGTTCCCCAAGGCTCTGTTCAAGAAGTACGACATTACCGCCCTACCCGCCTGGCATTATTGGGTAGCCATCCTGCTTATCCCGCTAGCCTATATCGGTTCAGAGTGCGGTTGGTTGGTAGCCGAGTTCGGACGCCAGCCTTGGACCATCCAGGATATGCTGCCCACATGGGCATCGGTGAGCGATCTGCAGTCGTCGAGCGTCATCATTACGTTCTTCCTGTTCCTCGTACTCTTCACCACCATGCTGGCGGTTGAGATAAATATTTTACTAAAACAAATTAAGAAAGGACCAGAGTTATGACATACGATTTCTTACAACATTATTGGTGTTTTATCGTTTCGCTGTTAGGAGCGATACTGGTATTTTTGCTTTTTGTTCAGGGAGCCAATTCTGTAGCCCGCTCGTTGGGTCGTACGGAGGAGGGACGCCGACTGGTGTATAACTCTACTGGTCGCAAGTGGGAGTTCACATTCACCACACTTGTTACCTTTGGTGGTGCGTTCTTTGCCTCGTTCCCATTATTCTACTCTACCAGCTTCGGCGGTGCCTATTGGTTGTGGATGATTATCCTGTTTACTTTTGTACTGCAAGCCGTGAGCTACGAGTTCCAGAATAAGATTGGTAACTTCTTGGGGCCCAAGACTTTCCAATTCTTCCTTACACTAAATGGTATCATTGGCCCGCTACTGTTAGGTGGTGCTGTTGCCACCTTCTTCGAGGGTTCTAACTTTATCATCGCAAAGGACAATCTGGTTGATGCTGGAGCCATCACTCCTATCATCAGTCGTTGGGCCAACGCTTCGCACGGACTGGATGCCCTACTGAATCCTTGGGTGCTGGTACTAGGCTTTGCGGTGGTGTTCTTGGCACGTGTTTTAGGCATTTTATATGTAATGAACAACGTAGCCGACGAGGATATACGCTCGCGTGGCAGCGTACGCTTGGTGGGTGCAGCTGTACCTTTCCTGCTGCTGTTTGTAGCCTATCTGGTACACGTACTGCTGAAGGACGGTTTTGCTTATAACGACGAGGGAATCATCTACATGGAACCATACAAATATCTGAACAATTTCCTGGAGATGTGGTATCTGTTGGTATTATTATTAATAGGTGTAGTATTGGTGCTGTTTGGTATTGGTAAGACCATCTTCAGTAAGGGGTATAATGGTGGCATCTGGCCTGCAGGCATAGGTACTGTGCTAACCGTTCTGGCACTCTTGCTCAGCTGTGCCTGGAACCATACCGCTTATTATCCCTCCACAGCCGACTTACAGAGTTCGCTCACCTTGGTTAACTCCTGCTCAAGCGAGTTCACCTTGCGCACCATGTTCTATGTATCGCTGTTAGTACCATTTGTACTGGCCTACATCATCTACGCCTGGCGCGCTATCGACAAGAAAAAAATCACCAAGGAAGAACTCCAAGGTGACGACCACGCTTACTAATTATTAGGCACGGATTACACGGCTCTTTTATAAAGAAACACGGCTTTAGCATTGTAACTAAGGCCGTGTTTTAAATTTATTTAAGCCGTGTAAATCCGTGCCTAAAAAACTACTTGAACAACTCATCGAGAAACGTGTAGAAAGCAGGATCCTCGCCTACTACCGTTCTTACAAGTTTACCATCAGGATCGATGATAACCTTTGTGGGGAAACCTTCGATGCTATACTGCGAAGCGATAGTCTGCAGCTGCTCATCAGGACAACGCACCTGCAACCAAGGCAACTGGTGCTCATCAACGGCAGCTCTCCACTTTTCCTCAGTATCGCGGCAGTCAACACCTAATATCTCCATCTTGTCCTTATACTTTGTATAAGCCTCTTTCATTTTGGGAATACCACGAATGCACCAAACGCACCATGAACCCCAGAAGTCGAGTACTACATATTTGCCACGCAGCGACGACAGTTTGGTAGTAGATCCCTGCAGATTAGGCAATTCAAAGTCGGGTGCCAGTTCGCCATCCACAGCCACCTCGGTAGCCTCTGCGGCAGGGGCAGCAGCAGCCTTTGGTTTGTTGGCACACGAGGCAGCCATCAATGTGATGGCCACCCCCAGAAAAGTAACGGTTAAAACGGATTTCTTCATAAAGTCTAATTGTTAATCTTTAATGTTTAATATTTAATGTATAATGTTTAATGTTTCTTGTAGCACTCGAAAATAGCATCCACGCGGGCCTTCGACATCTGATGGGTAAACAAACTTACCAACCAAACCACAGGGAAACCGCCTACCATGGCAATGGCACCACAGTTAATGGGGTTGATGGGGTTACCAGCCAGCATATTAACTACAGTAAGTCCAACACCCCACACGAAGCAAGCCCACACGCTCATGGTGGTGATGCGACGTGAATACAAACCCAGCATAAATGGTGCCAGGAATGCACCTGCCAAAGCACCCCACGAAATACCCATCAGCTGGGCAATAAACGTTGGTGGGTTAAGGGCAATGAGCAGCGAGATGGCGATAAAGAACATGATGAGCACGCGCATCACGATTACCTTACGACGCTCAACCTTCTCGGATACGATATCGTTAATCTCGCCATCCTCTACCTCGCCTGGCAACGCTTTCTTATCGCGATAAATCAGGTCGAGTGTCATGGTGCTTGATGAGGTGAGCACCAACGAAGCCAGGGTTGACATCGAAGCACTCAGTACCAGCAATACAACGAGGGCAATCAGGATATCGGGCAATGTTACCAGCATCGAAGGCACAATCGAGTCGAAAGCCAGCTTGCCATTAGGCAGCATGGGTGGTGTACCAAACAGGCGACCAAAACCACCTAAGAAGTAGCAGCCACCAGCCACAATAAAGGCAAATACGGTTGAGATAACGGTACCACGCTTGATGGCACTCTCATCGGTAATCGAATAGAACTTACCCACCATCTGTGGCAGTCCCATCGTACCAAGTGATGTTAGGATAACTACCCCCAACAAGCCCCAGGGATCGGGACCGAACAGCGTAGCAAAACCACCATTCACCGTTGGGTCGGCATCTGATGGCATAGCAGCCAGCTTGTCGACAGCAGCCACCAAACCGCCCTGCACGTTAAGCACAGCCACAATCACAGCCACAATACCAAACAGCATGATAATACCCTGAATAAAGTCGTTCATGGCTGTGGCTTTGTATCCACCCAGAATCACATATACAGCTGTGAGTATCGACATAATCACCACGCAATACTCGTAAGGAATGCTGAATCCCATCTCGAACAAGCGCGAAATGCCGCTATATACACCAGCGGTATAGGGAATAAGGAATACAAAGGCGATGATTGATGCTGCCACACGCAAGCCCTGATCGTTAAAGCGGGTGCCAAAGAAATCAGGCATCGTGCGACTCTCGATATGTTGCGTCATCAGTTTGGTACGGCGACCTAAGATAAGCCACGCCAACAGCGAACCGATGACAGCGTTACCAATACCAATCCATGCCGACGACAATCCGTATTTCCAGCCAAACTGACCGGCATAACCTACGAACACAACAGCCGAGAAATAACTGGTTCCGAAGGCAAAGGCTGTGAGCCAAGGACCCACGGCACGACCGCCCAACACAAAACCTTCGACACTACTGGCCTGCTTACGGGTGTAAAGTCCTACCCCAATCATCACGGCCAGAAATATAACTGTAAAAAGTATCTTGATAATCATAATTAATTCTCAATCTTTAATGTTTCATGTTTAATGTTTAATGTTTCGCTCGAACTTGTTCGCTTGACTTGTTCAAGAATGTCAGAAGGCCACCTGCATCTGAGCCTGCACCCAGTTGTAGTCCTTACTGCTGATATTCTCGCCACACAGGCAACGGGTGTACTGCAGCTGCATACGGCACTTTTTGTAGAACCAGTACTGCAGACCGATGGTGAGATTTGTCTGATCCCACCCCTCTACCTTGGTGTTACGATCATAGGTCTCGCCACTAGCCACGATATCGAGGGCATCAACCACAGGTATGCAGGTTGTCACGTAACCACCTCGGCTACCCACCTTTCCATCCTGTCCGCCTAACCACTCGGCACGTATCGATGCTGGGCGTGCCTCTTTATATTTACCACCCGTATAGGCCTGTGTTTTGTACTCAGCACCTATGCTGTACCGATTACGCTTATAGTTATCGCCCACCTGTATATCAGGGTTCCACTTGGCTGTACCCACGGCACAACCTGTACCCAGATAACCTGATGCCACCACGCGGAAGCCATCTACAGGGCGAAGTTCCAACTTGGCAATAAAGTCTTTCTGATTGTTCAGGTCCTTACGATTGATACCCTGACCACTCATCAGCGCCAGTTCGTAGTGCAGCACGCCTTTAGCCAGATCGCCATAAACCTCCAATCCCATATCACGACCGTAGTTTACGCCATTCAGCGGGTCGGGTCCCTCGCCTGCCAGATACAATACTGCCTGCGAGTACACATCCACCAGCTCCAGCTGCGTAGGACTCATGGGGTTCTCCATCGTGTACGAGTGTTTAAACTGTCCTAAACGCACCGTCAACTCGTTACCTTTTGATAAACGATAATCGGTGTAGAACTCTTGAACCACACTCGAGAAGTCGTGCATAAACATAAACGACCATCTGTCGGTGATTCGGGCCTTAGCCCAAAGCAACGTACGTTTTAGGTTGTAAGCATTGGTTTTCTGCCCATTAGGATCTTGGTAACTCCATCCACCCTGAGCATAACCATTCAGAGTAATACGACTGGTAAAATCCTTCATCCAGTCGATGTCGCTGTCTTTCTGCTGTGCGTTAGCCATGGTGCACAATCCCATTGCTGCCAGAATAGCAAGCGTTCTCAATTTGCAAGTTTTACGTTTCATTTAGTCATCTTTTTCTGATTATTTAGTTCCTTGCGGCAGCAAAAGTACTACTTTTCTTTCAATTTGCCAAAAATATTCGCAAATTTCTTATAGAATTTTATATTTATGCATCATTTTACTACCAGTTGTAGTACCTATACAAATCAAAAGTGGCTCGTTTCACAACGAACCACTTTCTCAAAAAATTACTTAAAAAACTAAATTAATCAACCATAAACCTTAACCATTAAAATCTTTTTCTGCTGCAAATATACGACAAGTTTTTGAAACAAACAAGAAAAATACCGTTAAATTTTGTTTATAAAGTGACTTTTAACGCTTTTTAGACATAAAATACGCCAAAAACAACAGTATTTTTACCCATTTCGTCGTCTACTTACAGTTGAAAGAATCCACCAACGAATGTAGTTGAGACCCTCGCACCACGCTCTGCTCGAGCTGTAGTAACGTCGGTTCGATAGATATAAACCCCATCAGAAGTGGATACTGGCAGGTATACATTATTTCCCTCGGTTAAATATGCAAAACGTCGGCCGCCGTTGCCATTATGTACGGGTATGCCCTCTACATCGGTTACCGTCTGGTTCACCAGATCGATGATGCAGCACTTCAGGCTCTTATCGCCCCAGCGGTCGTTAGCTGTCTGTGGGTTCAGGGTGCTCACTTCGGCAAACACCAACCCATTGCCTACATAAGCCACGTGGGCTGGCTTCAAGCCACCTGTAAGCTCCTCGAAGTCGAAGAAGTAATCGGCGTCAAACTCAGTCCCGCCTTTGTTGATACGCAGAAAACCTGCGTGCTTGGTACTCTGCGAGTAACCGTTAGAGATAGCCGAATTCGACATCACGTACAGGTTATCGTTCTCGTCCTTCATCAAACCGTTAAACGCACCCCACGAGCCACCAGGGCCCACGCGGGTATCCTTCATCAGCTTAACAAACTGCATGTCGGGAAAGCTGTAAACAGCCACAAAGCAAGTATCGGTATAAGCCGTCTCAAAGGTCATGCTGTTCATTGGGGTATAAGTTACATACAGATTGCCACCACTATACATCATACCTGTAATCGAGGGCCAGTCCAGGCGGTCGATAGGATCAACGGCAGTATCAGTATTCTTCGCAAGGATGGCAGCGGTGTTGGCATCAACGGTATAGAAAGTAAGCTGCGAACCGCTCTCCTTGTTGGTAGGCACCTCCAGTCCCACCATCGTGTTGGCATCTACCTGGCAGAATCCGCTCAGCGAATTATCGAACACAAACTCGCCCTGCTCCTTCAGCAAGCCGTCGGCACCACGTACTACGGCTGTGGCGCTGGTAACGCCCATACCACCAATACAGAAGATGCTGTTACCACCCTTCTGGTAGTCGTGATAGCCATTCTGCTCAATGCCCTTACCCACGGCATTAATGGTACCCTCCATCAGGTTATCGGTACTAACCACATAGTAAGTGGTGTTACCATTCGCTGTTACACCCAGACTCAGAACATAGGGGGCGTTAGGTGTTTCCTGCTCGGCAGCCAGGTCGTCTTCGCACGATGTCAGGACACCTACGGCCATAGCGGCCAATATGATAGAATTTCTAAAGCAATTTTTCATAACTTACTGAGTTTTACTTACTTAAATAATAACGGAACTTTACATTAAATGAGCGACCGGGCTTCTGCAGGCGGTAGTTATCGTACAGCTTGGCATCGGTCAGATTGTTGCACTCGGCCACCACGCTGTAGCGTCCATCGCACAGACTGTAGCCTACCGAGATGTTATGACTCAGCTGCTCTGGAATCACCTTCTTGGTTGCCTTAGCACCCAGACCTGTGAACGAGAGATAGTAGTCGTGAATGTACTGAATGTCGTAGTTCAAGGTGAGACTATTACCCTTGGCGCCCAGATTAAAGAACTGGTAATCGGCATGGCCGTTCATAAAGAAATAAGGGATGTTAGGCAGACGCTGACCGTAGGTGATGTTCTCGCTGATGCCATCGCCCACGTAAGTGTTCTGCGACTCCTGATATTTCATTTTATCCTTGATATTCTGATAGGTGAGATTGCCATTGATGTGGAAGTTGCGCTTGTAGGCATAACCCAGCGAAGCCTCGATGCCACGTGTCTGCACCTTGCCGATGTTATCGTAGCTGGTAGTAGGATTGCTCGACAGGCTTACCCCTTTCAGGATAAAGTCCTTGGTGTCGCGATAGATGTAGTTCACCTCGGCCTGCACGCGATGGGCACCAAAGGCCTGATCGTACAGCAAACCGGCATTCAGGTTGTTACTGCTCTCAGGCTTCAGGTCGGGGTTAGCCTTCTGTACCAGTCCGTCGCCAAACATCTCAACGGCCTCGGGCATACGGTAGGCGCGCTCAAAGCTCACCTTAGCCTGCAGCGATGGCAGTATATAATAGGTAGCGGCGGCACCATAGCCGTAACGCTGCTTGCGGTCGCTCAGCTTCTCCCAGCGCTGGTTCTCAGTAAACTGGTCCATCAGCTTATTGGTCGAGCTGTACAAGCGGTACATCTTTCCAAACACGTTGGCATTCCAACGGTTATAGCGTATCTGGTAGCCCAGACCTGTGATATTCTTCGTCAGCTGCTGGGGCACGTTGTTCATCTCGTCGTCGGGATACATCTCGTCGTTGCTCTTGCGGCGGTTGGCCGAGAACACATTGTTGAGTACCAGCGAGTGGTGATCGCTGATAATGTAGCTCAGGTTGGCATTAGCCTGCCACTGGCGCTCACGGATGGTAGCATCAGTCAGGTAAGCCTCGCCTGCGCTGGTGCTGGCCACATAGTCGCCATACCAGTTATAGCGGCGTGCCAGGGTATCCACGTTATAGGTGTTCACCATGCTGTAGGTGCCATAAAGCGAGAGCGAGAGGCCTGGCAGCAGCAGGTCGTTCTTCTTATAACGCACGCTGGGAATCAGGCTCCAGCTGCGATTCTTCACACCACCATACACAGCATCCATTGTGGCACCAGTCTGTACGTTGCGCTTATCGGCCGAAGCTATAACACCAAACAATAGATAGTCGGCCCACGATTTGCGAACCACACCTGCTTCGAGCTTCAAGCCGTACGACTGGTAGCCATCATTGAATCGTCGCACCCACTCTTCGCCCTCCTGCTTGTTGGTAGAAAGGTTCACGATAGGTGCAAACACTTTATAATCGTTATCTGAATAGTTAGCAAACGCATTGGCGCGCAGCGTAAAGCCACCCTTGGATGTGTAAACGCCATTCAGGGCAGCACGATGGGTGTTGAACGAGCCAACTGAATAGGTTGCATCCAGATAGTTGGCATTGGTGCGCGATACGATGTTAACGGCACCACCCAGCGCATCGCTACCCAGGTAAACGGGCAGCACACCCTTGTACACCTCGATGCGGTCGGCCATGTTGGCTGAGATATTAGCCAGATTGAACGACGAGCCGAAGTTATCCATAGGGATACCATCGATGAAGAACTTTACCTGATTACCCGAGAAACCGTTCATGGCAAAGCTATAGTTCGAACCCAGTCCGCCATCCTCGCGTATTTTAATAGATGTAACGGTGTTCAGCACCTGGTTAAGTGCCGATGCACTCTGATACTTAGTAGCCAGATCAACTACCGATATGGCATAAGCCTGCTCGTGCATCTTGCGCGCCTTGGTCTTGCCCACAATCTGCACCTCGTGTAAATCGATAGAATCATGAAGATCGGTCTGTGCCATAGTCTGAGAGCAAAAAGCAAGTCCAGCTACTGCGCACAGCATTTTTGTTGTGTTGATTTTGCGCATTTTTTATTCCTAAATTAATCTTTTTTACCTTAGTATTTTTTCCTTCTTGAAAGCGGGTGCAAAGGTACAACAATTCAGGAATACCCACAATACCTAAAAATAATGAAAAGCCCCGCCATCGCGGCGGGGCCCATCATCACTTCTGTGGAATAATCTCTCTGTAATTACCACTTAAGTGCATAAATGCAAACAACCTTAATAAGCCATCATAATATGCATCAAAATAACCATCTTCAAAGGGTTCGTGCTTAGCATTCCAAAGGGCATCAACAAACTCCTTACTCTTGGCATGCTTACACATGATAGAGGCAGCGGCTACTGTACTAACCAGTCCGATGCTATGGCGCAGCTTGCGGAAACCGCCAGCTTGCAGTATCTCGTTCTCCTCGGGCAGCGAGCCATCCGGGCGATACTGATCCACGAACTTGTCAACGCCCTGCGAATAGAAGAAGTTCTGGATTCGCTCACCATAACCACGCTGCCACTCAGCATCGGCCCCACTCCACTCGTAGTCGAGTGTAATGTTCATGGGCACACGCCACGAGTCGTAGCGGAAGTTGTTGCTACCATTACGGCGTGGCTTCTCGCCTGGCTTGGGCTGAGGCATACCAGGCCAGCGGGGCATCTGCATCTCGCTACCATCATACTGGCACATATCGGCATTCAGTCCTGTAACAGGGTGTGTGGCCTTATGCAGGAACTCGCGACTCTTCTGGGCGCACACCTTCCACAGGTCGGCTCTACCATCGTCGGCCCACTTGGCCCATACCTCGTAGAAGGCGGGGATGTGGTACGAAGGGTCGGTATAGCGGTTACCAAAGCCATCAGGGGTAAAGGTGATGAGCTTGGTCTCTGGGTCGATAAGATACATCTTCTGAGGGCCCTGCTGCTGGGCACCAAAACCGCCAAAACCTGGGAAACCGCCCTTGCGTGGCTCTGGGGTGTACTCCTTAGGCTGAATGCAGTTCAGAATATGCTGCGCTTCGGCCTTGTAGTTAATACCTGTGTTATCGCCCCAACGGTTCGAGGCAAATATCAGGGCTGTAATAAAGTACAGCTCGCCATCGCTGGCAGCACCATCGGCATTACGGGTGCCATCAGTCTTACAGCTCCAGGCAAAATAGCCCTCGCGGTTGCCACTCTGGTGCTGCATGTACTTCTTGCTCCAGCGCCACAAACGGTCGAATATATCTTTCTCGCCAAACTGCACGGCTATCATCATTCCGTACGACATACCCTCGGTACGGGCATCGTGGTTCTTAATGTCGGATACATAACCCATCGAGTCGCCCACCTCAAAATACACCTTGTTGGGGCCACGAAACACATCGTTAAACACCTCTTTCAGCTTTGCATCCACCTGAGCAGGCTGGTAGCCCATCTCAACAAACACGTTACGGCACTTGGCATACACTACGGTAGTGGCGGCCATTAGGATAGTGATAATAAATAGTTTTCTCATATAAATATAATAATGTGATTAATTTCTATACTAGAATGACGAAAATACGCGCCAAAAGTTTAATATCAAGTGATAAATTTGGTATTTCGGTCGATTTACACTATCTTTGCATCCAAAATTACAAATAAAGGAATATGATTGTTTGTATAGCAGAGAAACCGAGTGTAGCTCGTGATATAGCAAGAATCTTGGGAGCCAACAGCTCGCACGACGGATATATGGAGGGCAACGGATATCAGGTAACGTGGACCTTCGGACACCTGTGCACGCTGAAGGAGCCCGGCGATTATACACAAGCCTGGAAACCCTGGGCGCTTACCCAACTACCCATGATACCCCAGCGTTTTGGCATTAAGCTGATAAACGATAAGGGCATCGAGAAGCAGTTTAAGATTATCGAGGGCCTGATGCAGAAGGCCGATGGTATTGTGAACTGTGGCGACGCCGGTCAGGAGGGAGAGCTTATCCAGCGATGGGTGATGCAGAAGGCCAAGGCCACCTGCCCCGTTAAGCGATTGTGGATTTCGTCGATGACCGACGAAGCCATCAAGGAGGGTTTTGCCAGTCTGAAGGATCAGGGCGATTACCAGCCCTTGTACCTGGCAGGCTTGAGCCGTGCCATTGGCGACTGGCTGCTGGGTATGAACGCCACCCGTTTGTACACACTTAAGTACGGTCAGAACCGTCAGGTGCTGTCCATCGGTCGTGTGCAAACGCCTACCCTGGCGCTCATCGTGAACCGTCAGAAGGAGATCGAGAACTTTAAGCCCGAGCCCTACTGGGTACTGGCCACCGTTTATCGCGATACCACTTTTACGGCTACCAAGGGAAAGTTCACCTCGCAGGAAGAGGGCGAAAAAGCCTTTGCCACCATTGAGGGCAAACCCTTCGAGGTAACTAAGGTTGAGAAGAAAGAGGGCAAGGAGCAGCCCCCACAGCTGTACGACCTTACCTCGCTTCAGGTGGATTGTAACCGCAAGTTCGGCTATTCGGCCGAGATGACGCTCAACCTCATTCAGAGTCTGTACGAGAAGAAATATACCACCTACCCCCGTGTTGATACGCAGTACCTCTCAGACGATATCTACCCCAAGTGCCCGCAAACGCTCAACGGGTTGTATCAAACTAAGTTCGACGGCGTTCAGCCTTACGCTGAGTTCATCAAGCCCATTGGTGGCAAAACGCTGAAGAAGACCAAGCGCGTGTTCGACACCTCGAAGGTAACCGACCACCATGCCATCATCCCAACAGGCGTGGTGCCACAGAACCTTACCGATCTCGAGCGCAAGGTATTCGACCTGGTAGCACGCCGCTTTATCGCTGTGTTCCTGCCCGATTGTAAGTTCTCAACCACCACCGTTCTTGGTGAGGTTAAGGGCGACGAAACGGTTGAGTTCAAGGTTACAGGTAAGGAGATTCTGGATCCAGGCTGGCGCGTGGTTCAGGGTAAGGTGCAGAAAGAAACAGAGGGCGACGAGAAGCCACAGCAGGATGATGAAGGGCTACGGGTAGGCGAGCTTGACTCGGGGATGGAGAGGACTTTGCCAACCTTCGTTAAGGGCGAGAGTGGCGACCACAAGCCTACGCTGACAGAAAAGTGGACAACCCCACCCGCTTACTATAACGAGGCCTCGCTGCTGCGCGCGATGGAAACAGCAGGTAAGTTTGTGGAGGACGAGACCCTGCGCGCTGCCATGAAGGAGAATGGTATCGGCCGCCCATCAAGTCGTGCCGGCATTATCGAAACGCTCTTTAAGCGCCACTATATCAAGCGCGAACGCAAACGCCTGATTGCCACACCCACAGGTATCGAGCTGATCGACCTGATTCGCGAGGAACTGCTCAAGAGCTGCGAGCTCACAGGTATCTGGGAGAAGAAGCTGCGCGACATCGAGCACCAGAAGTACGATGCCCAGCAGTTTATCGAGGAACTGAAACAGCAGGTAACCGAGATTGTTAACGAGGTGATGACCGACTCAACCAATCGTCGTGTAACCGTACTGTCGGATGCCGACCTGAAGAAGGTGAAATCGCCTAAGGCCGAAGCGGCACCCAAGCCCAAGGCCACCCGCAAAACCAAAGCTGCCAAGCAACAGGAGGCAGCCCCCCACGCCCAGGCTGGCGGCATAAAAGAGGGCGATGTTTGTCCTGTGTGCGGTCAGGGTCACATCATCAAGGGCAAAACAGCCTATGGTTGCTCCCGCTGGAAAGAGGGTTGCACGTTCAGGGCTCCACTTGAATAGATTTTCCTAATAAAACATAAAATGCGAGGTATTTTACTATATAATAGTAAGTATCTCGCTTTTTTTTCTTATATTTGCACAAAACCAAACTAAAAATATAACTATATGAAAAGACTACTATTACTATTATCCATTTTGACAACGTTAATAACATTTACGTGGGCTCAAATACCAGAAGGAACTTACTATATCTTAGGTGGGTCGATGTCTCATCTCTACAGCTGGACACCAGGATATGCCAAACCAGGAGATATTGTAACTATTACAGAGAGTACAGAAGCTAGCAATTTTAAGCTAAAAGTATACAAAGTTAGTGGAGAGAATAACAATTTATACGAACCTATTAGCACAACAAAGGTTGAAGGTGAAGAACACCAATATACCTTTGTGATGCCTACATTTGATTACGCATTAAACTATGTGGAGGTTTCTGGCGAGCAGATTATGCTGCAACCGGTTGTTATCCTAAGTAAAAATCTCAAGACACTTACCCTCCAAGGGATAGAACCAGAGAATGTCCAACAGCTAAGCCAACAGGTTCGTATGGTTTCATATGCCAGTTACCAGCAAGAGCAAATGGGTAACCACCAGGATGATGAAACTGCACAATTTGTAGCTGATTGTCAAAACAATGTAGAATCAGTGGTTATTGAGCCAAGCATGTATAATGTTGGAAAGATGCAGATGAGTCAAGGAGGCGCACGCATGTTCAATGGATTTAGCAAATTAACATCCATCTCAGGAATAGATAACCTGAACATGCGTAATTTCACATCAACGCAAGAGATGTTCGCAGGCTGTAGCAGTTTGGCAAGCCTGACTATAGGCAGCAACTTCTATGTTCCTGAAAAAGGTATCAGTCCCTATGGCGATGAGTTTGAATTTAACGCCAACGACATGTTCAAAGGGTGTGATGCGTTGGAAAACGGAATGCTAACGGTGAAGGGCACAACTCCGCCTGTTATTGAGCAGTATATCTTTACCTGTTTCGCACAAGGCACTCTAATGACAGACCCCAAAGACCTGCTAGATTATAGTGTGATGCGCGACAACATGGGCAACGTTTATTATTGGGGCGGAATGTTCACCAGATTCAATTCAACTGCCGAACCATACGTAACACTGAGCGACGATAGCAAGACATTAACATTTGCCTATGGCGAAAAACCTGAACAAGGACAATCATGGGACATAACAGACGATTGGAACTCCGAAACCAAAGGAACGGTAACAAATGTCGTATTTGATTCATCATTTAAATCAGCACCAGTTACCAGTTGCGAAGGATGGTTCAGCGGATTTACTAAACTCACCACAGTTGATGCTACATATCTGAACACAAGCAGATGCACCTCGACGAAAGAAATGTTTGCAGGATGTAACAGTCTGTCAAGCCTTACAATCAGCGATATGTTCTATATTGCCCAAGATTGTAACACTACCGATATGTTCAAGAACTGCACAGCAATGTCTAAAGGAACGGTTACAATCGTAAATACCACACCAGCCTCAGGCATGTATCCTATCATCAATCAGGATATCTTCAGTTTCATCACAAACGGTACGCTGATTACTGGTAATGGTATAGATCTCAGCACCTATGTTGAAGAGAAAGACGATGGTTTCAGATGTTTGGGAGGTATCTTTACCACTTATAACGACAAGCAGATTTTTGTCATCCGTCCTAACGACCCTGCAAATGCGGTCAGCAAGGAGAATCCCTATATTATTAATAATGTGGCCGACATGGTAATACTGGCAAAGGCTGTGAATGCCGGAAAGGATTGGACGAAGAATACCTGGATTAAAATAGCTACAGCAAACGAAGTATTCGACTTTGATGGCATCACCGACTTCGAACCCATCGGAACATCCACAAACAAGTTCACCAGTAGTTTCGACGGCAATGGCGTAACGATTAAGAATTTGAACCTCACAGGTACAACCTATACAGGTGTATTCGGCTATGCGAGTGGCGGTTGGACACACACAATCGAGAATATCCACATCGACAAGAGTTCTTCATTCTCCAGCAACAACACCTATTTAGGTTCACTTGCCGGCTATGCCGAGGGTATTACCATTACCAATTGCCATAACAACGGGGCTACTGTAACAGCCTCGGGTACTGCTTCTGAAGTGGGCGGACTAATTGGTTATATGCTCTCAGGAACTATTACCAACTGTACAAGTAATGCCAACGTCGGTGGTTATACCGATGTAGGCGGTCTGATGGGCCATGCAGGCTATGGAAACGGCAAAGTAGAGATGAACAACAACACCGTTGGAATGGCTCTGAGCAAGGATGAAACCATCAGTATTACTGCTACTGCTGGTGCTATTGGAGCGATGGTTGGTTCGGTCAACACTTGCAGTGGTACAGGCAACTACTATAACGGTCAGGCAATAACAGCAAAGCAAGGCGCCAAGGAACTGACAGGATACGGTTTTGGTGTCAACCAGACTGACAACGCATACATCATGTCAGCCACAGGAGGACTGTTCGCCACAATGAATCCTGGTCATACAGGCAAGACCATGACATGGAGCTACGACCTCTATACGAAGACATTTACTTTCGTTGGTAATCCTGATCTAGGCTATGTTATAACGTCGATTATCGTCAACTACACAGATGCAGACGGAAAGAGCCAGACGATAAGCCGCGATGAAGAGGAAATAACAGCAAGCCCATCCTTCGAAGTACCATTCCATCCAACAGAAGTTACGGCCAACTACTCTACCGTTCTAAAACCAGCCGACCCAACGACAGCTGCCAGCAAGGACAATCCATACCTTATTAATAATGTTGATGATGTGGTAACACTGGCAAAGTTAGTAAATACAGGTGTGGCTTGGACGAAGAGCACCTATTTCAGGGTGTCCAAGGCCAATGATGTCTTCGACTTCGATGGCATCACAGACTTCGAGCCTATTGGCAAATACGTAAGCGACGCCACGAAAACCTTCCAAAGCAGTTTCGACGGCAATGGTGTCACCATCAAGAATCTGAAACTCAGCAGCGATAGATATGCAGGCTTCTTCGGCTTTGCCAACGGCAACAAGCAGCATAGCATCGAACACATCACCATCGACAAAAGCTGTTCTTTCAACGGAACGGGCCAATGTCATGGTGCACTTCTTGGTTATGCCAACAACCTGGACATTTACGACTGTCACAACAACGGTGCAACCGTTTCAACTAAAAATCAGGTAGCAGGTGGTCTGGTAGGACAACTCGCCGGCGGTACTGTCTCGGGCTGTTCGAGCAATGCCAACGTTAGCGCAAGCGCGTATGCCGGAGGATTGATAGGTACTGCTGTCTCACAGGTAGTACTTAACAATTGTAGTGTGGGAATGCAATTGGCAAGTGGTGAAATGGTGACTGTCGCCAGCAACAGCAACACTGTAGGTGCAATTCTAGGATATAACCAGAACTGTAGCGGTGCAGATAACTGGTATAATGGTATGACCATTACTGTCAAGTACGGCAATACGGAATATCACAACCACGGCTACGGCGTAAGCCTTAACGACAACGACTTCATACGGTCGGCTACAGGCGGGTACTTCCCAGCTACCACGGGCCATCAGGCCAAAGGGCTAACATGGAACTATAACCTCTATACCAAGGCATTTACCATCATCGGCTCACCTGATCCCGGCTATGAACTTACTTCTGTAACCATCAGCTACAAGGATGCAAATGGCGAAGTACAAAAGCTGGTTCGCAACAAGGAACAGCTGAATGAGTCGTTGACATTCGAGGTGCAGAACTATCCCACAAACGTTGATGCAAAATATAAAACAGCATTAAAGCTCGCAGATCCGACGCAACCAGCAAGCAAGGAGAATCCATATCTGATTAACAATGTAGATGATATGGTGACATTAGCCAAGGCTGTCAATTCTGGTGAGGAATTTACCAGAAACACTTGGTTTAAGGTAGCCAAAGAGAACGACGTATTCGACTTTGAGGGTATTACCGATTTCGAGCCCATAGGAAAGTCAACGAACAATAACACCAAGTTCACAAGCCGTTTCGATGGTAATGGTGTAACCATCAAGAATCTCAATCTTACTGGCAATGAATATGTAGGACTCTTCGGATGTGCATATTATACACCCACTACATATAATATAAAATCTGAGATCAGCAACATCATAATCGACTCCAGTTGCTCGTTTACGGCCAACACCAACTATGCGGGTGCCATCGTCGCCACAACAAACTATACCGACATCATTAACTGTCACAATATGGGTGCAACCGTTATAGCAACCGCATCATACGCTGGCGGTATTGTAGCTCAGGCAGGGTCAGGTTCTACCATTTCCGATTGTACCAGTAAGGCCAACGTAACCTCCAACTGGTATGCAGGAGGTATTGCAGGACTGGTGTCATACGCCACGATGACAAACAATCTGGTAGGTCTGGACCTAGAAGAGGACGAAAACATCACTATCAGCAGCAACAACGAAGGCGGTGCTATTGTAAGTCATATCATCGAAGTTACCGGTTCTGAGAATTTCTACAACGGAATGGCTGTAAAACTAATATACAAAAACACCACCTATCAGGGACAGGGATATGCCTACTGGCGCTCTGACAATGATTTTCTCAAGTCGGCTACAAGCGGTTATTGCGGCGTAACATCAGAAAACAGCGGTAAGAATGTAGAGTGGAAGTACGACCTTTACACGAAGAACTTCACAGTATCTGGTACAGGTGCGACGGCAGACTATACAGCAAGCATGGCCCCCAGTATCGTGAAGGATCAGATAGAGAAGCTTACCATCAGCGCTGGTGTAACAACCATCGGCGAAAATGCCTTCAAAGGTTTGACCAATCTGAATACAATCACTTTCGATGGTTGCCAGCTGACGGCTGCTGCCGCCAACGCAT
Source organism: Xylanibacter ruminicola 23 (assembly GCF_000025925.1). Classification (NCBI taxonomy): domain Bacteria; kingdom Pseudomonadati; phylum Bacteroidota; class Bacteroidia; order Bacteroidales; family Prevotellaceae; genus Xylanibacter; species Xylanibacter ruminicola. Next base: position 1,515,546 of record NC_014033.1, read on the forward strand.
TTGATGGTTGTACAGCGATGGCCGAAGGAACGGTGATTATTAATACCGTTATCCCGTTCGGAACTGGTGTAGGCAGCAACTTGCTAAGCATCGTTACCAATGGTTCGCTGAAATGTGATGTCGCCAGTAACCTGAAAACAGAAGTGGGGCGCCAAGGCGACTCCTTCCTTTGGAAAGGTGGAACCTTCGGCACCTATCAGCAAGAACTGACCATCGCCGATATCTCATTCGGAGAGAACAAATTCTGGGCCACCTACTACTCGGACGAGAACATCACAACACCTGATGGCGTAACAGCCTTTGTAGCGAACGGCATCGAAGACAACACAGTAACGGTTAGCGCCATCGATTATATCCCAGCTAACGTAGGCGTGCTGCTTTACAGCGAGACACCTGGCACCATCCAGAAATCCTATTTCTATACAGGTAGCGAACAAAGCTACTTCAGCATGCTGAAAGGTTCGATAGACGGCATGACGCTAACAAAGGAAAGTGGCTACATTCTTATGAAAGATGAATTTGTACTCACATCTGGCGGAAACCTGGCAGGCCATCGCTGCTATCTGCCCATCATGAAGAATTCAGGCAAAACGATGGCCAGAACCATGAGCATTGGTTGGGGTAACATCATGGGAACTACGGATATCGAAGCCCCGAATACAGATGATAATACGACCGATGACAGTTGGTACACAATCGACGGTAGAAAACTGGACAACGCCCCTGTACGCAAGGGCCTATACATTCATGGCAGACGTAAGGTTATAGTAAAATAAGTACAGCTAATAATAAAACAGATTAGAGATATGAAACAGAACGCGAAAAACATCATGATGCTTATGCTGTTCACTGGCTTAGCCTTGATAGCAAGAGCTGCAGTAGATGTTGACATCGTAGCCACAAATGGCACGGTAAAAGCATCCGTATCCGCAAGTAACAATATCTGCACACTAACAGTAAAGCCCGATAACGACTATTATATCACCCGCTATGATATAGTAGTAAGCAAACTGGCCGATGCCTCGCATGCTGCAACTCGCGCATCGGGCAATGGGCCTAGTATCAGCAACACATTAACTCTCGAAGGCGAGGATCCATCCGACTTAGGTCAGGAACGCACCTATACGTTCCAGCTTCAAGGTGATGAATACAGCTATAAGGTAGAAGCCACCTTCAGAAAGAAGAAGATAGAGACAAACGACGTGCAGACCAATGCCACCGACGGCAGTAGCAGCGCAACGCCTCAGGCCTCGTTAGAATTAAGTGTGAGTCAAGACAACAATGTGCAGCAGAAAGAGGTGACTGTAGTAGATGAAACCACAGGCGAGGAAACAACAAAAACAGTTAACGTGGTAGAAGTAAAACTCGATAACTTATCGATACCAGAAACCACTACTGGCGGCGGAACCCCACAAGAGGTTGCAGTTACCATCCCAGCCACAATTACCAGTAGCGACGGCACAACAGAGTATGCCATCAAAGAAATCGGAGCTGGCGTTCTGAGTAACATCTCTTCATCTGTTACCATTACAGAAATCTCGCTGCCTGCAACCGACGATCCGTTGAAGATTGCAAATGATGCATTTAAAATGGATGATCTGCCCCCTGGCGATTCTAACCATAAGGTGCTTACCATCAAGTCGCCACTTGAATTGCTCGACGATTACACACTCGACGGTTGTTTGCAGGAAAACGTAGAATCGGGGAAGCTGAAAGCTACTGTTACCCCACCCAACCATTACTGGACGTTCTCTTGTGGTGTGGATGTAATTGTGCCCGATGGCATTACCGTTTATACCTGCCGGATGGAAAGCAATAGCCAGGTAGAGATTATCCCTATCGACGACAGCGCTTTGTTAGTTAATGGTGTACGAGTTATTAAGGCCAACAACGGCGTACTGATAGCCTGTACCGACAACAGCGACAATAATGCATACGACATAGTAGCTGCAACTACAAACGAGGCCACAGGCAACAGACCTGCCACTGGCGATGCCAAAAGCTATGGGGCCCAGAATATGCTGGAACCAGTTATCGAGAGAAAAAACTACAATTCTGACGAATACTTCGTGCTCAAGGACAACGAGTTCCACTCTATCATGAACAATAGTTCTAAAGTGCCTGCTTGCAAGGCTGTTTTAAAGAAATCCAATCTATAAAAGGAGGAACAACTATGAAGAAGAATATGATATTGAAAATAGCTCTTTTGCTATTGTTGATGGTGGGCGCCACATCGTGCTGGTTCGACGACAATCCTGTAGCAGAACAAACCAACATTACGCCTAAGCCCAGCAGCGGAGGTGAGACCGCAACCGCCAACAGTTCCGTTGGCATTGCCAGCACCATTGTCGACCAATCCGAAGCCGATTAGAAAAAGGAAATAATGGCTTGTTAAGGCAATAAAATAGGAGTCCTTTCGTTATATTATAAGTATGAGGAAGGACTTTTTTATTATATATATAATAATGTGTACCCTGCTGCTTGGTGGCTGTGGGGCCGATCAGGCTGTGAAAAAGGGCGATAAGTTCTGGGCTGTGGGCGAATACTACGATGCCGCTGCCCAATATCGCAAGGCCTATGCCCAAACACCCAGCAAGGAGCGCGCCACCCGTGGCGAACGGGCCCAGAAACTGGCCGAGTGCTATCGTCGCCTGAACCAGACCAACAAGGCCATCACCGCCTATAAGAATGTGGTACGCTATAAGAAAGCCGACTCGCTCACCCATCTGTATCTGGGTCAGCTGTATATGCGCAACGGAAACTACAAAGAAGCCGCAAGAAGCTTTGCAGCTTCAGTTGATAGTTTAAAGTTGACAGTGGATAGTTGTCATCTGCAACTCGCTAAGGTGGGATTGGAATCGGCGCTCAAGGCACCTGCGTGGAAAAAAGAGGGCTCGGCCTATACCGTTAAGCGCATGGACCTGTTTAACTCGCGACGCGACGACTACTCACCTATGCTGGCAGGCGATGCCGACGACCAGCTTTACTTTACCTCTACCCGCAATCAGGCGCAGGGCGATGAACTCAATGGCATTACAGGCACCAAGAGTGCCGACATCTTCTATGCTCAGAAGGATGAGAAGGGCAAATGGGGCAAGCCACAGGTGATAGCCTCCGAGCTAAACTCGGCCTTCGACGAGGGTGCCTGCTGCTTCTCGCCTGATGGCAAAACCATATACCTGACCCAGTGCCAAACCGACCCTAACTACCCGCGTTACGCCCGTATCATGGTGTCACGTCGTAGCGATGCCGCCTGGAGCAAACCTCAAGAGCTTATCATCTCCAACGATACCACCTGCAGTTTCGCCCACCCCGCTGTGAGTCCCGATGGACAGTGGCTGTATTTCGTCAGCAATATGAGTGGCGGCATGGGCGGACTTGACATTTGGCGCTGCCGACTGCTGAGTGCTACCGAGGCAGGTGTGATGGAGAATCTGGGTGCGCCCATCAACACCCCAGGCGACGAGATGTTCCCCACCTTCCGCCCTAATGGCGATTTTTATTTCTCCAGCAACGGTCACCCCGGCCTCGGAGGCTTAGATGTTTATTTTACGACCGACGGTCGTAAAATAAACCATCCGGGCTATCCCCTCAACTCCCAGGCCGACGATTTCGGCATGACCTTCGAGGGCAAGCTTAATCAGGGTTTCTTCTGTTCCAATCGTGGCGATCTGCGTGGGTTCGACCACATCTACAGCTTCTATAATCCTGAGATTGTGCAAACCATCAAGGGTTGGGTGTACGAGCATGACGGCTACGAACTGCCCGCTGCCCAGGTGTATATGGTGGGCAACGATGGCACCAACCTCAAGCTCAGCGTGCGTAGCGATGGCTCGTTTGTGCAGGAGATTAAGCCCGACGTAGATTACGTGCTGCTGGGCACTTGCAAGGGCTATCTGAACCATCAGGAGCAGATACGCGTGCATCCCGTTAAAGCCTCGCACGAGTACGTGCTTCAGTTCCCCCTGGCAAATATCTCAGCCCCTGTGCTCATCGAGAATATTTTCTATGATTTCAACAAGGCCACGCTGCGCCCAGAGTCAAAAACGGCTCTCGACCAGCTGGTGGTGCTGCTCAATCAGAATCCCAACGTAACCATCGAGTTGTCGGCCCATACCGATTGTCGTGGTTCCGAGGCTTACAACCAGCGCCTGTCGCAGCAGCGCGCCGAGAGTGTGGTGGCCTATCTCATTGCCCATGGTATCGCTGCTGATCGCCTTACGCCAAAAGGTTATGGCGAGAGCATGCCCAAGCGTATAAAAGCCCGTGTGGCCGAAAAATATCAGTTCCTCAAGGAGGGCGACGTACTCACCGAAGAGATGATTAACGCGCTCCCTGAGGAACTGCACGAACAGTGCCATCAGATGAACCGACGCACCGAGTTCAAAGTGTTGCGGACAACTTACGGAATGTTTGATAAGGCAGGAAAACTAATACAAAGCCCAGCAGCAGTACCACCGTCCAAGGATTAATTTCAATCTCGGTAGTAGGTGCCGTCAGCATAAACACCTCGATGGTGTTTATCAGCATGTGCTTGCCGCCAGTCATCATGCTTTCTATCATATCCCATCCACTTATCAGCCAGAATATCAGTATGGCCATCACCACACAGAACATCGTCCAGAGTCGTGTATAGCAACGCACGCGGCTCTCTTTTACCTCAGGCAGGTTCATCATCACCCGCTCGGTAAATCCGTTGTCTTCTATCTGCTGCTGTGCAGCCTGCTCAAACAACTGCTTCAGTAATATATCATTCTTATCCTCCATATCCATTCTCTCTTAAATAGTTAGCCATTTTATCTTTCCCTCGTTTCAAATGCGATTTAACAGTATTTTCGGCAATGCCGGTTATTTTGCTGATCTCGTCGATGGGATAGCCATCTATCAGCTGCAAGGTAATGCACGTGCGTTCGTCAGGTTTCAGTAGCGCCATCGCGGCGTGTACGTCCATCTTGATGTTCGAGTCGCCAGTCTGTGCAGTCTGTCGCATAACGGTTGGCGATTCCTCGATATCATCGGTCTGGCGTTTCGAGCGCACCTGATCGTAGAACACGTTGTAGGCAATACGCATCAGCCAGGTCGAGAAACTGCTCATGCCACGAAACTTGGTAATGTTCACATAGGCCTTGATAAAGGTCTCCTGTGCCAAGTCGTCGCTCAGCTGCTCATCGCCCAGCGTCTGGTTCAAGAAGAACCTGCGCACAGGCGACTGGTACTTCCTCACAAGCTGGTCGAAGGCCTGCTTGTTGTGGAACACCGCCACCTGTGTCACTAATGCTATGTCGCTGATGCTTGCCATCTCAATGGTCAATGTTCAATGTTCAATCAGATTTCTCTCAGGCATTACCAGCCAAAGTACAAAGTAGAATATCAGTCCGCTAAAAGCGGTAAAGAGTGTCAGGAATGCGTAAGCCAAACGTACCATTGTTGGGTCGAAATCGAAGTACTCAGCCAATCCGCCACATACGCCAGCAAACACTCTATCGTTCGATCTCATCAGTCGCTTATTCATAATTCTGTATATTTTGGTTGTTATTAAATGTCTGATTATTATCGCGGTTGTTACGGTCCTGTCGGGCTATATACCACTTACCCAGTCCGATAAAGAATACCAGTGCGCCGATACCAAAACCCACCTCGCCAGCTACGATACCCAGGAAGATGGCCAGTCCCACGCCTGTAAACATCTGTCGGATGCCGGCATTATAGCTTGTGCTGTCCCAGTCGTCGTTCTTACTTTCTTTCAGCAGCGCATCGGGTATAGGCTGTCCGTTCTTGATAGCCATTTCGGCCAGACGGTACTTCTCTTTGCGGTTGCGATTAATAAAGTAGAACACCAGCAGTACCAGGATAACGGGCAACAGGAATCCTACACATACGATAGCCAGGATAGGTATCAGCATGCCCATAAAGGCAGCGCCGCCCATATCTCCAAAAATCCCACTAACCACACGCTCAGTGTCTTCGCCCTCGTAAACCACGTGGTGGCGGTAGCCGCTGTGGTTGTCGTTGTCGTCAGCGTTGGCGTTGTTAGTAGCAGTAGTGTCCGAGTATGCCTCGATGGCATCTTGGTTGTGCTTTACTGTATCGCTCACCTGCTCAGTGCGAGGCGTGTGGCGATGCTTCTGTGCTGTTGCATTAGCGTTTGTGCTAAGTGCGAGCACCATGGCGATTGCGATTAAATACTGTTTCATATCTCCTTTGTTTTTAAATTCTACATCTGTTTGACGTTTCAAAACTAAATTTAGTTGCAAAGATAGTGTTTTTTCTCAGATTTTTTTTAATTTTGCCACAAATTTCGGATATAATGGTGAATTTACCCGCAGATTTCGTAGCAGAAACACGCCGTATCATGGGCGATGAGAGATATAATCGCTTTGTAGGAGCCTTCGACGAAGAGGCGCCAACTAGTATTCGTGTGAATCCACGAATAGCCATTGACCATGGACCATTGACCATGGACCATTCTGATAGTCAGGTGCCTTGGTGCAGCGAGGGCTATTATCTCAACGATCGCCCTCAGTTCACCTTCGATCCCCTACTCCATGCCGGCTGCTACTACGTACAAGAGGCCTCCTCTATGTTCGTTACCCACATCCTGCGTAATGTTCAATGTTCAATGGTCAATGTTCAATGTGCTCTCGATCTCTGCGCTGCTCCTGGCGGCAAATCTACTGCCCTGCGTAGTGTGCTGCCCGATGATTGCGTGCTCATCAGCAACGAGCCCATGGGCAATCGCGCCCAGATTCTATTGGAGAACGTTACCAAATGGGGCGGCCCTAACCACATTGTCACCAACAACTACCCTCGCGATTTCCGTAAGGCCAAGCTTAAGTTTGATCTCATTCTGTGCGATGTGCCCTGTTCAGGCGAAGGCATGTTCCGTAAGGATCCCAATGCCATCAGCGAGTGGAGTGCGCAGAATGTGGAGAAATGCTGGCAACTGCAGCGCGAGATTGTGGCCGATGCCTGGGAATGCTTAAACCCTGGCGGCCTGCTTATATATAGTACGTGTACATATAATACTAAGGAGAACGAGGAGAATATCCGTTGGATACTGGATACCTACGATGCCCAGGTGCTCGATATCCCTGTAGATCCCTCGTGGAATATCACAGGTTCGCTGCTCCAGGGATTTAATGAGCCCGTTTATCGTTTCATCCCCGGCATCACCCGTGGCGAGGGTCTGTTTGTCTGCGCCCTGCGCAAACGAGGTAATAGTGGTAGTACCAAGAATTGTAAATTGTCAATTGTCAATTCTCAATTAAAGGTGCTCTCGGCCGAATTGGAGCACAGCGACGTGTACGTCGATGTGCCCTACGCCGAGGCGCTTAAGTATCTGCGTGGCGAGGCACTCGTACTGCCTGCCGATACCCCTCGCGGCATCGTCACCATCACCTATCAGGGGCAACCGCTCGGTCCTGCCAAAAACATCGGCAACCGTGCCAACAACCTCTACCCCAAGGCCTGGCGCATTAAGAGCACCCACCTGCCCTCCGAACCACCCGAAGTGCTGAAAAATGTAAAAATTTAAAAATGTAAAAATGTAAGAATTTAATGTTTAATCTTTAATGTTTAATCTACATAAATGAAGCAGTATTTAGACATCCTGAACCGCATCCTTACCGAAGGCACCCAGAAGGGCGACCGCACCGGTACAGGCACCATCAGCATTTTTGGTACCCAGAGTCGCTATAATCTCGACGATGGTTTCCCCTTGCTCACCACCAAGAAGCTCCACCTTAAAAGTATCATCTACGAGCTGTTGTGGTTTCTCAAGGGCGACACCAACGTAAAATACCTGCAGGACCATGGCGTTCGCATCTGGAACGAGTGGGCCGACGAGAATGGCGAGCTTGGTCCAGTTTATGGTCACCAGTGGCGTTCGTGGCCCGATTATAATGGTGGTACCATCGACCAGATACAGTATGTGCTCGATCAGTTGAAAAACAATCCCAACTCGCGTCGAATGATTGTGTCGGCATGGAATGTGGCCGAGGTCAACAAGATGGCCCTGCCCCCCTGTCACACCATCTTCCAGTTCTATGTAGCCGATGATCGTCTGTCGCTGCAACTCTATCAGCGTTCGGCCGACACCTTCCTTGGCGTACCTTTTAATATTGCCAGTTATGCCCTGCTGCTGCAGATGATGGCACAGGTAACAGGCTTTAAGGCAGGCGACTTTATCCATACCACGGGCGATACCCACCTGTATCTCAACCACATCGAGCAGGCCAAGCTGCAGCTCACCCGCGAGCCCCGTCCGCTGCCCAAGATGATTATCAACCCCGATGTTAAGAATCTGTTCGACTTTACGTTCGAAGATTTTCAGTTAGAGGGTTACGATCCCCACCCCCACATCAAAGCCGAAGTTTCGGTCTAATGTTTAATGTTTAATGTTTAATGTTTAATGATTAACATTATTGCAGCTGTTGCTCAGGATAGAGCTATCGGATTTCAGAACAAGTTAATATATTGGTTGCCAAACGATCTTAAGCGCTTCAAGGCGCTCACTACCGGGCATACCATTATTATGGGTCGCAACACCTTCCTGTCGCTGCCCAAGGGCGCCCTGCCCAATCGTCGAAATATAGTGTTAAGTAAAAGCGCATTCTCCTCCCCCTTTGGGGAGGCCGGGAGAGGCTCCTTTCCTGGTTGCGATGTGTATCCATCGTTAGACGAGGCCCTGGCTCATTGCGCCCCCGACGAGGATGTGTATATCATCGGTGGTGCCAGCGTTTACCAGCAGGCCCTGCCCCTGGCCGATCGCCTCTGCTTGACAGAAATCGACGATACCCCAGCCGAGGCCGACACCTTCTTCCCTCCCTACAAAGATGAGTGGAAAGAGGCCGCCCGCGAATCACACGACATCGACGATCGCCACGCCCACCGCTACGCCTTCGTAGATTATATTAGAAAAAGTTGATGGTTACTCGCCATCAACTTTTTTAATATGGTATCGCTCGTTCGAGTTATACTCCCTATCCTTATCCTTACCAAAGTACTCCAGCAGATACGTCTTTTCCTCATCCAGTTTGGTTACACGTATCAGCACTTCGCGATAAGTTACTGCACCGTTTTTAAGGTATGTCTCGTACGCATTATAGCAGGTGGTAGCCTTATTCTCGCTGTTCTTCACCAGTTTAAAGGCCGACAGGTTTCGCATGCTCTGCGCCACGTCAACATACAAGCTGTCGCCCTTAAACACAAACATCAGTTCTCCACTCTGCGACAGGTATTTTCCATCCAGTCCGGCCGCCTTAACCCCACAGCAGCCACACATCATCAGTAAAAAGATTATTAATTTCTTCATCATCATATCATGTTATCAATAGTGCACAATCACGTTTTAGTTCACAATGCAAAGATACTAAGAATAAATGAAAGCACCAAAAATATAATTGCAAAAATTGATTAAATTAATCTATCTAATGGAATCACTGTGACAATTGTTACAGTTACAGTTTTTTAGGCGAGCAAATATGCAAAAAGAAAGAATTTTTTACAAAATTAATTACTATATATAATATAATTATATATAGTAAAAATTTAGTTGTTAGTTTTTAGGGCTCATTAAAGAAACTGTAACTGTCACTACTGTAACACTTACAGCACCTTGGTGAATTTAACAATTCATTAACAGTTGATATTTCATAGTATAACGAAAATTCCTTACCTTTGCATCATCAAAATACAGATAGAGATGATACTCCCACGCGAGGGAAAACAATCTTCTACGTGCACGAGAAAAATCTGCCACGTGTGGGCGCAAAAAAGCCTTCAGAATAGCTGCAGACAAAAACCAAACAAAAATATTAACAAGCACAGATACCCCACAACAAAAAGAGGCCCGCAAACCAGTTCACAGACCTCTCTTCGTGCTTAATTTAATGTTTAAAGTTTAATCGATCTCTTCGTCGGGTTCGTAGCCGCCCATTTCGCGGATGGCGTTTTTGAGCATGGTGTACTGCTGATAGAGATGATTAACGGCCTCCTCGCCTTGGGTGTAGTCGTGCATAGGCGACTTGAGGAAGAACGAGAGGAAACGTTGGATGCCAAAACGACCAGCACGAGCAGCCAGGTCGCTAAGCAGACAGAGGTCGAGACAGAGGGGTGCTGCCAAGATTGAGTCGCGACACAGGAAGTTGATCTTAATCTGCATGGGATAGCCCATCCAGCCAAAGATATCGATGTTGTCCCAACCTTCCTTATTATCATTGCGTGGGGGATAATAGTTGATGCGCACCTTATGATAATACTGGGTGTCCTCGTCGTTACCATGACCATAGAGGTCGGGCTGCACATCGGGTTTCAGGATGGTTTCGAGGGTTGAGAGTTTTGATACCTCCTTGGTGCGGAAGTTGGCAGGCTCGTCGAGCACCAGTCCGTCGCGATTGCCCAGGATATTGGTTGAGAACCAGCCATTCAGTCCCAGGCAGCGGGTGCCGATGATGGGGGCAAAACCTGACTTGACGAGGGTTTGACCGGTCTTGAAGTCCTTACCAGCGATAGGCATTTTTGTCTGCTCGGCCAACTGCCACATGGCGGGGATATCGACGGTGGTGTTAGGAGCTCCCATAATGAATGGGGCGCCCTCGCTCAGAGCTGCATAGGCATAGCACATGGATGGGGCGACATGCTCGCGGTCGTCGGCCTTCATAGCTGCCTCGAGGTCGGAGAGCTGATAGTGAACCGACTCGCACACGGGCACATAGATTTCGGTAGAGGCAGCCCAGAGCACTACCACGCGGGCGCAATCGTTAGCGGCCTTGAACTGCTGGATGTCCTTACGCAGCATCTCCACCATCTGCCAACGGGTGGGCATTGAACATTGACCATTCTTGCCTTGCAAGCCAGCAGAGCTGGAGCGGACCATTGAACATTTCACATTATCACCATCCAGGCGCTTGGCGTAGTTCTTATCGAAGGCGGCAGGCATGGGCACAATCTTCTCGAGCTCATCGCGAACGGGCTCGATATCCTTCTCTTTCAGCACCTCGGCATACATGGCTGCCTGATAGGCGTTCTGCGGATACACATCCCAACAGCCAAACACGATATCATCGAGCTTAGCCAGGGGCACGATGTCGGCATAGTGCAGATAACGGGCATCGGCACCACGACCAACGCGTATCTTATCGTACTGAGTCATTGAACCTACGGGTTTAGTTAAGCCCTTGCGAGCCATGAGCACACCCGTAATAAAAGTGGTAGATACGGCGCCACAGCCAACTACCAGGATGCCCAGCTTACCTTGGGCGGGGGTTACTTTGTTTTGTGTCATTTCTTACTTTATTTGGTTGATAAACATATCTATGTTTAGTGCGCTGCAAAGGTGCACAAATAAATTGAAACAAGCAAAGAAAACTTAAAATTTTTGCAAAGTTTTACAGCTTTTAAGTGTTTTGTTACAGAAAAATACATTAATTTTGCACCCGATTTTTTTTAGGTAACAAAAATTATTTATGTACAAACAAGCATTCAACATGAAGCGCCAGCGCCTGGTTTTCCGTCATTTCGGAAACAAGGGCTACTCGCTCTTTAGTTGTCTGGGCCGCGAGGTGGTTTGCAGCGTGCTATCGGTTAGCACCCTTACCTACGCATCGGCCGAGAGCGTGAGCACACACCCTGTGGTGAGCGACTCAACCGCTACGACAACTGCACGCGAGATGATGCTCGACGAGGTTAGCGTAACCGGATCGAGGGCGCCACTGACCAAGAGTCAGGCTGCGAGAATGGTAACTGTACTGGACCGCAAGGCTATTGCGCAGGCGCCAGTACAAAGTGTAAACGACCTTTTAAAGTACGCTGTAGGCGTGGATGTTAGGCAACGAGGACCCATCGGTGCCCAGACCGACATTGGCATACGCGGCGGCACACAGGACCAGATTATCCTGCTGCTGAACGGTATAAACATCTGCGACCCGCAAACGGGACACAATGCGATGGACCTGCCGGTTGACCTGAGCGAAATCATACGCATAGAGGTGATTGAGGGGCCAGCAGGACGAATCTACGGATCGTCATCGCTCGTAGGAGCGATTAACATCGTGACTAAACCCACCCTCCCCTCAGTAGTACATGCCGAAGCAGGTTCGTATGGGTATGCTCAAGTAGGAGGCAGAGTGGCTTTTGGCGGCAAAACCAGTCACAGTGTATCGGCTAACTACAGCCGCAGCGACGGCTGGAGCAGGGCTAAGAGCGGCACGCTGAATACGGACTACAGCGGTACGAAGGCTTTTTACCAGGGACAGTACGACGACGATGACGTGCGACTGAACTGGCATGTGGGACTGGCCGATAAAGGTTGGGGCAGCGGCACTTTCTACGCTACTCCCAAATGGCAGGCCGACAACCAGTACGAGCACACCACTAAACTATATACAGCGATACAGGGCGAAACCAAACGCGGACGCCTGCACTTTGCACCCAGCATATACTGGAACCAGAACCGCGACCGCTACGAGGGCTATCGCAACCAACCCGAAAAGATGAAGTATAACTACAACCGCACGGATGTGTACGGGGTGAACCTGAACGCTTACTTTGACTGGGCTGCAGGACGCACGGCCTTTGGCGGCGAACTGCGTAACGAGGACCTGGTGAGCGGCAACCTGGGCGAGCCTCTGAACCAGACGCACCACATAGCTGGTACGGACCGCGATTACACGCTGGGACTGAACCGCACCAACATCAGCGGCTATCTGGAGCACAACGTGCTGCTAAACCAGCTGACGATATCGGCAGGACTGGTAGCAGTAAAAAACACCTGGAGCAACATGAACATAACGGTATATCCAGGCATCGACCTGAGCTACCGCCCTACCCCAGCCGTTACACTGCATGCAGCCTGCAATACATCGCTGCGCATGCCATCGTTTACGGAGATGTACTACAAGCTACAGGGCTACAAAGCCGACCCACACCTGAAGCCCGAAGAGATGACGGCGGTAGAAGGCGGCGTGAGCTGGAACCAAAAATGCCTGATTGTATCAGCCAATTTATGGTACCATCACGGGCGTAATATGATTGACTGGATAATGGACACCAGCCTGGGCGACGATGCCGTTTGGCAGAGCGTGAACCATACGAAGGTGAATAGCATTGGTTTTGAGACGGCTGTACAGCTCAATGTTAAAAGCTCAAAGTTCAATGTTAGCTATAGTTACATTAATCAGGAAAAGGAGCAGGAGGCACACATTGTATCGCAGTATGCGTTGGAGTATCTGCGCCACAAACTGATAGCGAATGCCCTGATACCGATTGCAGATAAGTTAAAGCTGAGCCTGAACTACCGCTGGCAGGACCGCGTGGGACAGTACACCGACTTTGACGGCCGCGTGCAGGATTACAAGCCATTCGGACTGCTGGATGCACGCTTAACGTGGAGCCCACAGCCTTGGAAGCTGTATGTAGAGGCCAACAACGTACTGGATAAGCGGTATGCCGACTTTGGCCATGTAGAACAACCGGGAAGATGGGTGATTGCAGGATTTGCAATCCAATTATAAAACAAAAGAGGCTCGCTGAATAGCGGGCCTCAATTGATAACAATTATTTATTAACCTTTAAGCTTAAACGAATTTTCGATGCTGCTGAGCTCGGCTACGAAGGCCTTATCAATCTTAAGGCGCTGCTCGACAGCATTGCAGCTGTGGATAACGGTAGAGTGATCGCGACCGCCGATGAGCTGACCAATACGCGACGAAGGCATCTTGGTGTGCTTCTGAGCCAGATACATAGAAATCTGACGGGCCTGCACGAAATCGCGCTTGCGACTCTTGCTGAACACACTCTGCTGACTTACGCCATAGTGGTTACAAACCTTATCAAGGATATCGTCGATAGTAAGCGGATGGTTGTCGACCTTAACTGAACGCTTAATCACACGCTCGGCCAACTTCATATCGATGTTAGAGTTGTAAACAATCGAGTAAGCCATCAGCGAGTTTACCACACCCTCCAAGTCGCGTACGCTGCCATTAGCAGTCTGGGCGATATACTCGATCACATCTGCAGGAATCTTCAGTCCGTCGCGCTTACACTTAGCGTTCAGGATATCTACACACAACTGCACGTTGGGCTTCTCGAGCTCGGCAATCAGTCCGCAGGCAAAACGGGTAAGCAGGCGGTCCTTAACACCAGTAAGATCTACTGGGGGACGGTCGCTGGCCAGAATAATCTGCTTGCCGATACGGAACAGGTGATCGAAGATATGGAAGAAAGTATCGAGTGTTTTTGGCGAATTTACCCACTCCTGAATATCATCGACAATCAGTACGTCGATACTCTGATAGAAGTTGATAAAATCGTTCGTGGTATTCTGACGTACAGAATCGGTGAACTGTACCTGGAACAGACGGGCACTTACGTACAGCACGCGCTTGTTAGGATAAAGCTCGCAGCACTTCAGTCCGATGGCGTTGATAAGGTGGGTTTTACCGCAACCTGAAGGGCCATATATAAAGAAGGGGTTGAAGGTGGTTTTACCTGGGTGCTCGGCGATAGAGAGACCAACGGTACGAGGCAGCTTGTTAGAGTTACCCTCGATATAGTTGTGGAAACCCTTCTTGGTGTCGAGCTGGGGGTTGAGCTGCTGCTGACGGGGTGCATCGAGCACATTGGGCGCCTTGTTAAGATGCTGGCGGGCGGGTACGGTCTCCAAGCTGGGACCCTCGCTCTCAACATCGGTAGTAACGTCGTGCCCCTTAGCAGTAGCGGCCTTAACCTCAACGATTCTGTAATTGAGTTTTACATTTGTACCAAACACTCGCTCTAATACCTTACTTAATAATCCAACGTAGTACTGCTCCAAGAACTCGAATACGTATCGGCTTGGAACCTGCACCAGAACCGAACGGTTCGCTTCGTCGAACGACTCGAACACGATTGGTGCAAACCACGTTTTGTACTGCTGCTCTGTAACGTTAGCCTGGATGAGACGAAGGCAGTTAGCCCAGAGCGCCTGATGATTATTATTCATTTGGCGAATGTTATATTTTTTAAATTTTTAATTGAACAATATACAAGACTTAGGCTTGTAGAGTTTATTGTTGTTTCCGAGTGCAAAGGTAAAATAAATTTTTGAAACTTGCAAATGTCCAATTTTTCTCAATGTGTGTACACAACTTGTAACTGCTTAAAAACGTGATAGTTACGGTGTTTCACAGAAGTAGTACCAATTTTGCGCACTTGTAAACGCACCAAACCCTGAAAATCAGGCACTTACGCGTGTACGAACACACAAATAATAATGGCCAAGGTACAAAAAACGTACCTATGGCCAAAATTTGTTATTTAGACAAAATCTATTTTACTTGTCTTTCTTGCCGAAAACTGAGAAGTGAACATAGCGTTTTGGATGTTGCTTTAGATCAAGCATCAGCGAGTCGGCATGCATCATGGTGCTGTTCAGGTTGTAATACAGACTGGGGTCGCGCATCAGCAGTCCGAGGGTACCCTCGCGGCTGTTCAGGGCGGCAGTCATCTGCTCTACATTCTTCAGCGTGGTATTAACGCTGGTCATAGTAGCAGCAAAATCCATGTTGCTGATATCCTTGGTAATCTGGTTGGTGTTAGCCAGCACGCCATCGGCATTCTGCAGCATCTGGGGCATCTGACGGTTGAGCTGTGCTGTGAGCAGGCTCAGATCGTGCGAGGTGCGTGTCAGGTCAGCAGTAATCTGATCGACATTATGCAGCGAGTTGGCGATGGCAGGATCGGCCAACAGGGTATTTACGCTGGCCAGGATAGAGTCGAGCTTAGGCAGCATCTGCTGTACGGCTGGAATCATATCGGCAGCCTTACCCATAGCGCCTACCTGCTGACTGCCTGTGATGGTATCGCCAGGGGCCACCATACCGTCGGCAGCATTACCCAGCACCAGCAGCACTTTTACATTGCCCATCAGGTCGGTAGCAATCTCGGCACGACTGCCCTTGGGCACACTCAGTTCGGTATCTACATCGATAGCAGCCACAATCTCGCCTGTGTTCTGATAGTCGAACATGATTTCCTCGACCACACCTACACGGTAGCCGTTGGCAAAGATAGGACTGGCCACCGAGAGGCCGCTTACATCCTTGAACTTAACGTAATATTTGTTGTCGCCAGAAAACAGCGTCATTCCCTTTAGAAAGTGCAAACCAAAATAGAGCACCAACAGACCAGCAATGGCCACCAGGGCAATCTGAATTTCTTTCGAAAACTTTTTCATATCTTATAGCTTATAATTTATTTCTTTGATTTAAACTCGCGGATAGCCGCATTCACATCTACACGCTGACCGCCCTTGAAGGCAATGATAAACGCCTCGGGGATGGTGGCAGCCACCTGCTTGCGCAAGCGGTAGATCTCGTTGTAATCGGTTGATGCGCCAACGGTGTACTTGTACATACCGCCATCGCGATACGAATCAACATCGGTAAGACCCTTAAAGCGGGCATCGCCAGCCTTGAGCTTGCTGGAGCTTGAGAGTATCTGCACCTTAAACACAGGGGCATCGTTGCTGGCAGCTGCTGCAGCAGGCTTGGGCTCGGCCTTTGCAGGTACCTCTGCCTTTGCTACGGGCTTTGGCTCGTTAACCTGGCGCACCTCTACGGGTTCAACCCTGGCCTCGGCTACCTGCTCCTGTGGCTCCTCAACCTGCGCATCGGGCAGTGGGGCCAAACGGCGCTCTGGCTCAGCCTCTTCAATCTTCTTATAAGGGATGGTGATGTTACCACCATGACGCTTACGATAGTTCAGGAAGGCATTGAACATACCTGTGGCATACAGGGTTTCGGCACGGGCCGAGTTCATAAACTCCTCCTCGTCGCGGGTTGAGATAAAACCCAACTCCAGCAGCGCACCAGGCATCGACGAGAGTCGCAGCACAGCCAGGTTGTCCTGCTGGGCACCCATATCCTGGCGGCCAGTGGCCTGGCACACGTAACGCTGCATGTACTTGGCCAGCTCAACGCTGTTCTCCATATTCTTATCCTGGATAAACTCAAACATGATATCGCTTTCGGGCGAGTTAGGATCGTAGCCATGATAGGTTTGCTGGTAGTCCTTCTCCATAAAGATAACCGAGTTCTCGCGCTTGGCCACCTCCAGGTTCTGCAGCACACCAGTCTGCTTGCCTGTACGCTTGCTGGAACCAAGGGTGTAGGTTTGGAAACCACGCGCCACCCTACCCTTTGGCAAGGCGTTGATGTGGACAGAGATAAACAAATCGGCCTTGGCCTGATTAGCTATCTCGGCACGACGGTACAACTCTACAAACTTATCGGTTTTGCGGGTATAAACCACTTTTACGTCGGGACAGTTCTGCTCAACCATACGTCCGAAGGCCAGCGCAAACTTCAGCGTGAGGTTTTTCTCCTTAGAGACTGCACCCACGGCACCCGTATCGTGACCGCCATGACCGGCATCGATCACCAACGTAAAACTATTTTTACCAGCTGCCTGGGCTATCATAGCCCCTCCCAGCAGCAACACACATAATATATATCTTAACCTAATCACGTTCCTAACCAATCTTCAATTTTTTAATTTTTAATCTTTAATGTTTAATCTTTAATGTTTAATGTACAATTCCACTCCTGCGCCTTTGCTATCGGCCCCCATCGGCGGATTCTTCTTGGTGATACGTAGATGGATGCTCGACACCTGCGGAAACTGCTGATGGATGGCCTTTACGATGCGACCTGCCACATGTTCGAGCAGCTTTGAGGGGATGTCCATCTGCTGTTTTACCAACTGGAACAGTTCGGCATAGTTCAGCGTGTCGGCCACATCGTCGGTTTCCATAGCCCCCTGGATGGGATAACCCACACGCAAGCTAACCAAAAACTCGCCTCCCACCTGTGTCTCCTGGGGCATCACCCCATGAAAGGCATAAAAGCGAACCTCGTCCAGATATATGTAACTTTCAATTATCAATGTTTAATCTTTAATGTTTAATCTTTAATCTTTAATCCTCCATCTGGAGTTCCTCCTCATCGTGGCAGCCAGGAGCGTACTTCTTCAGTGCGCGCTCAACACCTGTTTTCCAGGTATTGATACTCTCATCCTTGAGCGAGAGCGAAGCCACCAGCTTGATGACATGTTCGATAGGCATGCGATAACGCAGCACACCTGATATCAGTTTAGCGTAGTTCCAGTACTCGGGGTTAAACTTCTCAGAGAGGCCCTCGACGGTGGTTTTATAGCCACGACGGTTCTCGAACTGGAAATCGTAACGCTTGGTGCCATCGGGGTTAACCTGCTTAATGATTTTACCCGTTGTAACGGTTTTGGGCAGCACAATGCCATCCTCGTCGTCGGCCAAGCCTGTAAATATCTCGTAAGGGTAGCCATTCAGCAAGCCTACCAATGCCACCCATTTTTCGCGGTTATTCTGGAAACGTACCACGTCGCACTCCAACACCTCAGGACGCACCTCGGTTACCTCTGGTCGGGTGCCCAACAAGAAGATATCGAATGCCTGATTGGCCAACGTAAGCAGCAATTCGGCATCATCGGCCTTAACCGATTTGAGGCACTGGTTAAGGATGCTGGCCACACGCTCCTCGGACAGAGTAGCATCGCTGTGCTGACCTATGGCTGTGAGTTCGTGAGCAATACGCTCAACGAGTTCACTACGCAAGTTTTCTTCCATATCAAACTATTTTTGCGTGCAAAGTTAGATAAATTTGCCGAATTATTTGTATTTTTGCAACCAAATAATACAAAAAAGAAGATTTTTATAAGCAAAATTAAGAGATATGAAACATTTATTGACACGACGAACCATCAGAAAATACACCCAGGAGCCAGTAAGCGACGAGTTGCTGAACCGTCTGATGAACGAGGCTGCACGCACCCAGACCATGGGAAACCTGCAGCTTTACAGCGTGGTGGTGACCCGAAGCGACGACATGAAAGCCAAGCTGGCACCTGCCCATTTCAACCAGCCCATGGTGAAACAGGCGCCTGTGGTGCTTACCATCTGTGCAGATTTTAACCGCACCAGTTTCTGGGCAAAATGTCGCAAGGCCGAGCCTGGTTACGACAACTTCCTGTCGTTTATCAATGCGGCTACCGATGCCTTACTCTACACACAGACGCTGTGCAACCTGATGGACGAGGAAGGCTTGGGCTACTGCTACCTGGGTACCACCGTGTATCAGCCCCAGCAGATTATCGACGTGCTGCAGTTGCCTAAGCTGGTAATGCCTGTGGCTACGCTTACCGTGGGTTGGCCTGATGAGGAACCCGCCCTGAGCGACCGATTGCCACTTGAGAGTTTTGTGCATCAGGAGACATATCAGGATTATCTGGGTGCTGATATCGACACCTATTATAATTATAAGGAGAACCTGGAGGAGAATAAGAACTTTGTTAAGATCAACAACAAAGAAACGCTGGCGCAGGTATTTACGGATATCCGCTACACCCGCAAGGACAACGAGGCGATGTCAACCACACTCCTCCAAACCTTAGAACGCCAAGGTTTCCTCCCCCACACTATCCTGCTGCAGAAAATTTAGGCACGGATTACACGGATTAACACGGATTTTTTTCCGTCCTCGCGATTTTAATTTTGGCACGGATTAACACGGCTTTAATAAATTAAAGACACGGCTTTAGCATTGTAA
Organism: Xylanibacter ruminicola 23; assembly: GCF_000025925.1. Taxonomy (NCBI): domain Bacteria; kingdom Pseudomonadati; phylum Bacteroidota; class Bacteroidia; order Bacteroidales; family Prevotellaceae; genus Xylanibacter; species Xylanibacter ruminicola. The sequence goes on from NC_014033.1 coordinate 1,535,168, forward strand.
ACTAAGCCGTGTCTTTTTTATAAAAAAGGCCGTGTTAATCCGTGCCTAAATATATAGCAAAAATTACAATCTCTTACTCGAGCACGATAGGCTTGTACTTTGGTACGAGTGCCTTCATGATGCACCAACCTATCAGGTAGGCAACAGCACAGATACAGAATACTACCATGTAAGCAGCAGGCTTGCCTTCGAAGCCGAAGAACTGGAAGGCGGCACCCTGATTGGCTGCCCAGGTAAAGAACTCACCCGAACCCATGTTGATGGCCATTGAGCCGAAACCACCCGTCATAGTACCCAGACCAACGATGGTACCGATGGTGCTCTTGGGGAACATGTCGCCGATGGTTGAGAACAGGTTGGCACTCCATGCCTGATGACCTGCACCCAGCAAACCAATCAGGATAGCTGGCCACCAAGCGCTATAAGCACCAAGAGGCTGAGCCAACAGACCTAATACTGGGAAACAAGCAAATATCAGCATGGCACGCATACGACCCAGATAAGGATTCATGCCCTTCTTATCAACAAAATAGGTTGGCAGATAACCACCACCGATACTGAGAACGGTTACAATGAGGTAGAGCGTAAAGATGAGCGCAATACCCATAGCCGAGTCGGAGGTATAGCCGTACTGGTCGCTGAAGTAAGCAGGTGCCCAGAACAGGAAGAACCACCAAACACCATCGGTCATGAGCTTACCTACGAGGAATGCCCAAGTCTGACGATAGGTAAAGCACTTGAGGAATGGGATAGCCTTCTCCTCCTTCACCTCGCCGCGATCCTTCACCTCTTCAAGGTCGTTGTCCTGCTCAATGTAGTTCAGCTCGGCCTGGTTCACAAACTTGTTGCTGCGTGGCTTCTCGTACAACCACATCCACAAGCCCATCCAAACATAACCCAGCACACCAATGATGACGAATGCCATCTCCCATCCCCAGGCACGGGCCAACAGGGGAATAGTGGCAGGGGCAGCCAGCGCACCTACCGATGCACCACTATTAAAGATAGAGGTAGAGAAAGCACGATCCTTCTTTGGGAAGTACTCGGCAGTGGCCTTGATGGCAGCGGGGAAGTTACCTGCCTCGCCCACAGCCAGAATCATACGACATGAGAGGAACAACCATACTGAGATGGTGGCAATGGCCACAGCGGCATCGCTACCAGCCTGCACCATGCGCAGCGCCTCGATGCTGTCGTAACCCTCGATATTCATAGCTACCCATCCGCAGCCTGCATGCATCACAGCACCTGTGCTCCATACAAAGATGGCGATGAGATAACCTTTTTTAGTTCCCATCCAATCGATGAACTTACCTGAGAACAGGTTGGCGATGGCATAGAACAACGAGAACAAACCCGTAATCTTACCATAGTCGGCATCGGTCCAATGGAAATCAACAGCGATAAAATCCTTCCAAGTTAAAGAGAGAACCTGACGGTCCATATAGTTTACTGTGGTTGCCAGAAACAGCAGCGCACAGATAACCCAACGGAAGTTGGACATTTTTGTAGTCTGTACTGGTGTCATATTATCTCAAATCTTTAACCTCGATGTTATCTTTATCATTATAGTTCAAGTTCTCGCCAGCCATACCCCAGATAAAGGTATAGTAATAGGTGGCCGAAGCGCAATGGATGCTCCACTCAGGGCTCATGATGGCCTGCTCGTTCTTGAGCCATACCACACGGGTCTCCTGGGGCTCGCCCATCACATGACTGATCTGATGACCCTCGGGCAGATTGAAATAGTAATAAGCCTCGATACGGCGACCATGGGTGTGAGGTGGCATGGTGTTCCATACGCTACCCTCCTGCAACTGGGTCAAACCCATCTGCAACTGGCAGGGGCCCTCCTCAAGGGCGGTATTTACAATCAGCTGGTTGATGGTGCGCAGATTACTCTCGGCCTTGCTGCCCAGAGGCTTCTCCTTGGTACCAACAATCACAGCCTTCAGGCTCTGTACCTTACCGTTCTTACGACCATCGAGTGTAACCCACTGTGTTTTATAGTGCTTGTGGGCTGTAGCCGAGTTAAGATAGAACTTAGCTGGATTGCTGGCATCCTTTGAACGGAAGATAACCTCCTTGTTGCAGTCGATATCGTTCCCCTTCTTATCCTTACCCAGCCAGCCGCGACCTACGTAAAGGGCCTCGCTATAGCCAAGCGGGTACTCCTGACCATCGACGATAACCACGCCAGGACCACCAGTATTGATGATACCCAGCTCGCGGTTGCGCATAAAATAATCGGCACGCAGCTGGGGATGGGTCTCAAGCTTCAGATTCTTGTTAACAGGCATAGCGCCTCCGTAGATAAAACGATCGTAGTACGAATAAGTGAGGTTAATCTCATCGGGCGCCATCACCTTCTCCATCACAAAACGGTCGCGCAGGGTCTGCGTGTCGTAATGCTTCACGTCGGCGGGGTGACAAGCCGTCTGGAACGTCATGTTCTGCTGGCCAAAGGCCGTCATCAGATTTCCCATAAGCATCAAAGTAAAAATAGATTTCTTCATATTGTTATTAATTAATAATTTTGCAACGGACTACAGGACTTCATGATTCTTTTTTTCGTCCTCAATAATTCGCTTGCGGTTGAACCACATCATAGCGGCAGTAAAGACAGTAAGCACGCCCAGGCCTACCCACTGCAGGTTGTTAACGCACTTGTAGATAGTCCAGCCAAACAGGCTCGAAGCAAAGTCGAGCGCACCAGCCTCGAAGCCCTCAGGAATCTTGGCAGCGTTATCGCCCGTCTGCTCAAACACGGTGTGGGCGGCCTGCGTAAAGGCGGGCGCCATATCGGTTACAAACCACAGACCGATGGCCAGAGCCACCAGTCCAACGATAAAGGTCTTAACCACGTTACCCTTGGTGTAAGGCAGCACCATCACAAACACATAGAACATACCAGCCAACGAGGCCAGAGGCAGGAACTGGTTGCCTGGCAGGATAACAGCCAAGCCCAGGGTTACAGGTATCAACAGCAGCGATACTACCAGCGTGGTGGGATGACCGATGACCAATGCTGGCGACATGCCGATATATACCTTCTTACCATTGAACTTCTTCTTAACCACCTCCTGAGTTTTCTCTGAGATAGGCATTAAGCCATCGATAAACAGCTTGGTAATACGTGGGATGAGCTCCATCACAGCACCCATGGTAACACCCAGGAACAGGATTTTCTTAATATCCAACTGAGCCAAAGCACCAATCAGCGCACCTACGATAACACCCAACACCAAGGGCTCGCCCAGTACACCAAACTTCTTTTTCAATCCCTCGGCATCGATGTCCAGCTTTGAGAAACCAGGAATCATATCCAAGCCCTTATTAACGAGCATGGCAAACGGAGTGAAACTCTGCACAAAAGGCTGCGGGATAGAGATGCCCTCCATACCCTCGTAATAGCCCTGGAACTTAGGCGCTGTAAGGTCGGCCATTACCAGCGTGTTGATGTAGCATACGATAGCGGCGAAATAGCCCCATGCCAGACTCTGATCCATCACGAAATAGGCTACGGCACCAATAAAGGCAAAGTGCCAGTAGTTCCACAGGTCGATATTAACGGTGCGGGTGGTTTTGGTGATGAGCATGAGGAAGTTTACACCCAGACAGATGGGGATGATGAGTGCGCCTACAGCCGTGTTGTAAGCCACAGCAGCTGCTGCCGGCCAACCCATATCGAACACGCCGAGCTGGAGGTTGTACAAACGCGAAATCTCAGAAAGCGGATCGCCAAAATTGTTAGTTAGCAGGGCCGTTACAATGCCCAGACCAACAAATCCTACACCTACGTAAAGTCCTGATTTCAAGGACTTTCCGAATTTCAATCCAATACAAAGTCCAATAATAGTAAACAGTATGGGCATCATGACTGATGCACCAAGACTGATAATGTAACTGAATACTTGTTCCATTGTTTTTAGTCGATTTTTGGTGCAAAGATACACATTTTTGCCGAACAACACGAGAAAGCGAACGTTTTTTTTACTCAAACGTTAACGTAAGTCGTCGTGCAGGTCAACCCATGCCTCTTCGTCGGGTATCACAATCACAAATCGTGAGCCGTTGGTATAGGTGGCATCCAGCTTCAGCTCGCCTCCAATCAGGCGCACCAACTGGCGGCATACTGGCAAGCCCAAGCCTAAGCCCTCGCTAAAGATATCACCCTTCTCGAACGTATCGAAAAGATTCTTGCGAACACTCTCACTAATACCAGGACCTGTATCCTCGACAAAGAACATCACCTTGAGTCCATCGGTCTTTACCGACAGCTTTACATGGCCCTCGGTAGTAAACTTCTTGGCGTTAAACAGCAACTCGTTCAAGGCCTTGGTAAGATAGTCGCGATTGGTTTTAACCGTACGTGTATCATCCACCTGCACATCGGTAGTTAAATCGATGGTATGCGGCGGGCGCGAGGCATAGATATCGGCCACATGCTGAATAAGCTCCTTAATGCAAACACGCTCATGGGTATCCACCTTTACATCCTTACCGGCATTCGAGGCAACAATAAGCATACCCACCATACGACTGATGAGGATGGCGTTGGTTTGCATGGTTTCTGTAATATTGCCGAGATCCTCCTGAGGGATACTCTCGTAATCGTCGCGCAGCACCTGGGTAAAGCCGTTGATAATGTTGAGCGGCGTACGTATCTGGTGGGTTATATCCTGCAAGAACTCGTTCTTCTTCTCGTCGGCCTTATGCGCCTGTTCGTTGGCCTCGGCCAAATCCTGGTTCATCCGCTCGGCATCCAGGTTGGTTTGCTTCAGGTTCAGGATATGACTACTCAGGGCCTGTTGCATCTCAGCAAAATTATTCTGCAGGCGACCTATCACATCCTTACGCCTACTGAAGCTGATGGCCTCGTGGAAGTGGCCGTCGGTAATGTAGCTGATTTGATGCGTCAGGTCGTTAAGCGGCTGCACCATCATCGACACCACATTGAGGCAGAATACCAGAATGAGCAGCAAACCAAACGTAAGCACAGGTATCAGAATGTAGAGCAGTTTGTTGTAGCTCACAAAGACATCGCTCTCGTAACATATCAGCGCCATGCTCCATGGGGCTTTGGTGAGCGACTGATAGAGCACCACGCAAGGCTCGCCATTCACCTTTACGTTGAGCATACCCTTCTTGCCGGCTATCATCTGGTGACCAAGTGAAATCAGATCCTGCTGCTTGGTGGGGTCGGCATCGTTGAAGATGGTACGACTCTTAAGCTTCGTGGTATCGGGATGCACAATATACTGGCCATTGGCACCCAGCAACATGACATACGATTTAGGATACGGCTTATACGACGATATCACCTCCGACAGCCAGTCGATGGCCAAGTCGGTTGAGATGACACTCATCAGACGCTTGTGGCGATCGTACATCGGCACGCAGTACGACACAATCATATCGTTGAAATCGGTCGACTCTACACCCTGCAAATCCTCGGCATAAGCCTCAACCCAGCAGGGTTTGCCTAAGGTGGCGGCTGTGCGATACCAAGGTTTGTCGAAATAGTTGTAAGGCTTCTCAATATTAGCCACTACCGTATCGGCATTTTCTGGATTATAGGCATAAACAGAGAAATAGCGGCCACGATCGGGGAAGAAATCGGGCGCCATAACCACCGAACAACCATCAAAGTTTGGATTCTGCCCTACTACCAATCGGATGTAATTAAGCAGCGAGTCGGGGCGTATGTCGTCGCCCAGATGCCATACGGCAGTACGGGTGGCAGTCTCCACCTCGTTCATCAGCTCGTTTACACGCTCGGTACAGTTCTCGAGCTCAAGGTTGGCGTGCTCCATAGCCTGCTGCTTTACCAGCTGGCGCGAATAGAGGAACAGGGTGCCGATAGAGAATGTGAACACCACTACCAGGAACAAGAGGATGCCCAAACTGAGTTTGAGCGACAGCTTGCGTTTGATGCGATTCAATAATATACTCATGCCTCTCCCTCCTCTTCTTGATTTTTAGTTGCAACTTCGAGCAGTTTGTCCAGCAACTGAGTAACAGTAAACGTATGGGCATCAACCTGATTAGCCAGCTCTACAATCTGCTCGTGCGGCATCTCATGATGATGCTGGCGCACCTCGGTTACCAGTCGCGATATCTCGTTAACTGGTTCATCCATCTGGTCGGTCATATTCTGCAGGAAGGCCATCTTCACCCTATCAGCCTCGGTCTTATGCTTCTGAGCCTCGGTAAGCAGCCAGTTCTGCTCAACCAGCATCAGATTCTTGTGGTCGATCTCGTCGAGGTGCTGCCTGATGGATTGCTGCATGGTAATAAAGCTGTTGGCCAGAACACCCACCTCGTCCTGGCGGTTACTGGTCTTGATAGGCACATCGTAATGACCGCTCTTAATCAAACAGGCCGACTTCTCGAGAGCGCGCAACGGGTGCAGCTCACGATGGATAAATACTGAGCAGAACACCACGATAGCAATCAGAGCCAGCAGCACTACTGCAAACATCAGCGGAATCATCGTGTTGTAGTTACCCATAATCTCGTCCTCGGGGCATGCCACCGTAATCTCCCATTTAGTTTTCTCGAAAGGCTTATAAGCTAAAACACGGGGCGTACCGTTCAGGCTGAGCTGCTCGGTACCACTCTGACCGTTCATCATCTTATAGGCTGTTAAGCTGTACTTCTCCTCAGGATACTGCTCCATCAGCGTAAACATGGCGCGTGGGCGCAACAACGAGGTATCGGGATGGATGACAAAAGCTCCCGTATGGGTCATGAGCGAACCTGTTACATAAGGTAACGGGCGCTGCTCGTAAATGATTTTCGTCAACCAATAGATAGAGATATCTACACCATACACACCTACTACCTTACCATCCCTGTGTATAGGCATGGCGTAGGTGATAATAGGCTCATCGTCGGTTCGGTAATCCTCGCGGGGCTCTGTCCACATATTCTTATCGTGGGTCATTGGCTCCTCGTACCACTGCTGGTGCAGATACGAGTCGTGGGCAAACAGCTCGCTCCTGACTACCTTTCCCTTCCATCGGTGATAGTAAATCATATAATCCTTTTCGCCACGATCGGGGAATGTGCCAGGCACAAAGGCGGTGGCAATACCTATAATCGTGGGTTCGTTGGCCAGTATCTGCTGGGTGTACTTCCCAATCTCGAGCGTGTCGGTCATGTTCTGCTCTACCCACCAATGCGTCTGACGGGTTATCACCTCAATCTCGTGCAACTTCTGCCCCACCGCTATCTCAAACTGATCAAGTATATCCTCGGCCTTACCCAGCGATTCGTCGTGAACCGCCTGGCGGGCATAATAGAACATCAAGGAGAAAGTGGCGGCAAACAATATTGACACGAACAATACCACCCACAAACTGAGCTTTGCAGATAGTGATTTTATGATGGTATATAGAAAGTTCGGTTTCATTGTTCCAAAATTAATAGAAGATTGTTTGGGTACAAAGATACAAAAAAAATTAATACAACCAAACTTTTTACCATATTTTTACAAAAAAAGATCGGAAGCCCGCATCACTGCGAGCTCCCGACAAGGACTCTAATAATAAGCCCCGCAATACAAATTGCAGGGCTCAAACATCATATTTATAAGGGATTATGCCAGAAAGAACTTGCGGAACTCGCTCTCGAAGTTAGGCGTCAGGAATCCGCGGCCCATCGCCAAACGTATCTCCTGGATGCTCCAGAACCGTCCACCATCAAGCTCTGAGGCCGAAGGGGTAACAGGACCATCGTAAACGGTGCGATGTACATATACCAATTCGCGCTCGCGTGCACTCTCAAATACGTACATTCCTACCCGCTCGGGCTTAAAGTCGGTAATACCAAGTTCCTCGCGCACCTCGCGCACCAAGGCCTGCTCTGGGGTCTCGCCATAATCTATATGACCGCCCACGCTGGTATCCCACTTGCCTGGCTGAATATCCTTCCATTCAGGGCGGCGCTGCAGATACACCTCGCCCTTACTGTTAAACACATGCAGATGCACCACAGGATGCAAAAGACGAGAGCCACTATGGCACTCGCCTCGTGTGGCTGAGCCGATAACGCTGCCGTCGTCGGCCACCACAGGGAATAGTTCCTCACTATTATCGCTCATCACCACTTATTATTTGTTGCGATAAAAAACAAATGGTGTGTCCTTGCTAAGATATGAGGTAAGCTTATCGTCCATATAGATGGCACCCTCGATAATCTCCATCGAAAACTCCTTAGTGCTGGTGTTATAGATACCGCTTGAATAGGTGTTGGTAGAATAGAAAGCCACCTGTACCTTGTGCTCGCCATCGTTGAGCTTAACAGTATATTTTGGAGCCTTGGGGTTAATGAGCCAGTAGATAGGCGAAATCTTCATAAAGCCAATGTAGCAATCGATGTCCTGATCGGGACAAGCCTGAAGGGCAGCACGCAACTCCTTACCCTGAGTACTTACGCTATCGATATTGTGAGCCAGCAAACGGGCGGGAAAATCGTGAATGGTCATGGTGCTATCGGTAGAGATAGTCCAGCTGATGTCTACTGAATCTACATTGTTCACATCCTTCTGGGTGGGAGCCGAATAATACACCTTACCAAGATGAGTGCCACGAACGGCGTTTAAACAGGTAGCAATCTCGCCTTGAGTAAGGTTCTTAACCTCACTGCTATCATCACCAATACACGATGTTAAACAAACAGCTGCCATGCAGCATGCAACAGAGAAAATTTTTAATGCTTTCATTTTTTTACTTATTGTTTTTGTTTTGTGATTTGAATTGTACACACTCTAAATGCACTACAACCCAAAATCTTGCATCACTAACCGTTAATAATATTTAATTCGTCGCTTTTTTAGGTTTCGACCCTGCAAAGGTATATTGTTTTTGCGAAAAACACGAAACTTTAATCAGAATATCAACAAAAAAATGTAATTTTGCACCATGATATTCTATTTTACAGGCACAGGAAACACCAAATGGGTGGCCAAGCAGATTAGCGAGGCCATCGGTGAAGAGTTATTCTACATCCCCGACTTGATACGTAAGGGACAGAACCAGTTTGAGTTAAAGCAGAACGAAACCATCGGCTTCTGCTTCCCCACCCATGGCTGGCAACCACCCAAAATCGTGCGCGAGTTTATCAAAAAATTAATTATCAATTATCAATTGTCCGCTCCAGCTCCGCTGGCTTGCAAGGCAAGAACTGTCAACTGTTACTGCTGGGCGCTCACCACCTGTGGCGACAACATAGGCGAAACGATGACGATACTGAACAAGGATTTAGCCACTATCGGCTTGCAGGCCACCACGCAGTTTGCCGTTGTGATGCCCGAAAGCTATGTGTGCCTGCCGTTTATGTACACGGATACTGAGGAGAAAGAGCACGCCAAGATAAACCAGGCACGAAAGATGCTGCCACATATCATATCGGTTATACGCGAACGCACGACGGGTGTTGAGGAGTTAGTAAAAGGCGGCACTCCCCGACTCTACTCGTACGTGATTGGTGCTTACTTTAATGCCCGCATGGTAAACGACAAGAAGTTTACGGTTGATGAGGATGTGTGTATCAAATGTGGCAAATGCATAAAAGTGTGCCCTGTAGATAATATACAAGGAACACCGCCCGAGTGGATTCACAACGGACGGTGTACCTCTTGTTTAGCCTGTTATCATTATTGCCCCGTGCATGCCATCAACTTTGGCAAGATTACACGTAAGCGCGATCAGTACTACTTTAATAAACGCGGGGACCAAAAATCTTAGTGCCCACACGTATCATGGTTGAGCCTGTCTGCAGGGCGATGGGATAATCATCGCTCATACCCCACGAACGCTCACAAAACGCATCGTCGTCGGCAAAATACTGAGCCTTCACCTCGTCGAAGAAATCGCGAGCAGTCTGCATCTCCTGGCGAATCTGCGCTTCGTCATTCACAAACGATGCCATCATCATCAAGCCACAAATCTGCACATGCTGCATCTCGCGCCACTCGCCAGCTGCCAACAGCTCACGACAGGCATCGAGTGTAAGACCGTACTTGGTAGCCTCCTCGGCAATATGCAGCTCAAGCAGCACCTTGATACGGCGACCACACTTTTCGGCCTGCTTGTTAATCTCGCGCAACAACTTGAGCGAGTCAACAGCCTCGATCATCGTTACATAAGGTGCAATGTACTTTACCTTGTTGGTTTGCAAATGGCCGATAAAGTGCCATTCGATATCCTGAGGCAGCGACTGATGCTTCTGGCGCAACTCCTGTTCGTGACTCTCGCCAAACACACGCTGACCCTCCTCGTAGGCTGCCTCGATATACTCGTTAGGGTGATATTTAGAGATAGCCACAAGGCGAACACCTTGTGGCAATGTATCGAGCACCTCGTGCAGATGGGATTTAACGTCGTAATCCATCATCGTATCGTTTGCGTTTCTTACTGCTGCTCGTATTCGGGCTTATCGTTCTTTTTGCCGTACTCGTAAACGTCCATCAACGTTGTCTCGGCTACCGACGAAACCACATAATCAATCATGGTACCGCCCATCACCTCGTCGATATTCTTCATGGCACCGTTCATCGAACCAGCCTGAACCAGGTAGTTAACGGTTGAACGCTTCTCCTTCTCAGTCTTCTCATCGATAGTGATGAACTGGAGCTTAGCCTTGTACCACTTATCGGCAATGTTATCATCGGTAAAGAATACCTCTTTGTAAGCTGCTTTCTTTATATCGGCCACCTCGAACTCGCCGCTGATATACGACGACATCTCCTCGGTGACGCGAGTCTCGGCCTCGCTGAAACTCAGGGCGTCGACTACATAATTTTCGTTTACTTTCCTCTGCAAGCCGTCCTCGGTTACCTTCTCATAACGGATCTTGCATTCAAACCACGTTGCTGTTCTACTTCTCATTTCTTTTCTGTTTTATTCTTTTTTATTCCCATATAATCTTTGTCCAGCGCCTCCATTTTCTTGGTGGTAAGCTGGTCGATAATCTCACTGGCAATGCGCTGCGAGCGCTCGTTACCCAGGCTGCTTTGCTTGGCAAGATCCTGTTCGGCCTTGGCCAACTCCTGAGTCATACTACGGCTGCGCGCCATAAAATCCTTTTCCGAAAGGTTCATCTGCTTGTTGTTATAAACCTTCGATAGGATGCGGTCGGCCTCTTTGGTAAACTGCTTGCGGAATATCTGCTCGGCCTTGGCCTGATACTCCTTCATCTCCTTCTCGTCGATAGTGAGCGAATCCTTCATACGCATCTGCCTGGCCACGATATTGGCGATGGTAGCCGAATCGGCATCGGCACCCAAGCCGTAAAGCAGGTTCTCCTCGTCGAGCATATCATCGGGGATAGGCTCCTCAACGGCCTTTACGTATTCTACGTCCTCGGGCTGGGGCAACATATAGAAATAGCTACCCACAATGGCCAGCGCAATAGCAACTGCAGCAAAACCCACCAAGGCTGTGCGGCGCATCTGCTTGCGACTGATGAGCGCATGGTAGAAATCGTGAACCGACTGATAACGGCGGTCGGGGTCCTCGGCTGTGGCCTTAGTGATAATCTGGCGCCACTCGAAAGGCAGACCGGCTGAGTGATACAGCCACACCACAAACTTGGCCATCGAGTACACATCGGCACGGGCATCAATCTCGCCACCAGCCAACACCTCGGGCGCTACGTAATCCTCAAGTCCGTCGTACAGTATCTCCTGATCCAACTTAGCATAGAACGAACCATGACAAAGCAGGCGGATGGTAGCATCGTTTTTGCGAGCCAGCACATTACAGGGGGCAAAACATACGTGATACACGCCCTGCTCGTTAAGCTGATGGGTGAGTTCTACCAGATCGCGCAACGTGTTGTTGGCAAAATCCTCGCGCGCCACAACAGCCGGATTCTCGTTCAGCAGCTGCTCGAAAGTAACAAAGTTACCCACCTCAACCGCTATGGCATAAACACCACCGTCGCCCTCGTTGGGCACAAAGTGCAACTGGTGCTTATCCTTTACCTTATCCATATCGGCAGCCTCGGTACGCACACAATTACTAAAGGCGACATGATCGGCCACCTCGTCGTGGAACTCCACGAAGTTAGAGTACTTTCCATCGATCAACCGCTTGTAGAAGTAACCGTAGGGAAGACGGACTTTCGTGGTTTTTCTAACGTCACGCGTTTCTAATAATTCCTCGAAATTCATCGTAAGCTCACAATTTTGCTGCAAAAGTAAACAAATAAATCGAAAAAAAGCACGATTTAAAAATATTTTAGTAACTTTGCACCGCAAAATAATGAAATAGTAAATTGTCAAATCGTAAAATAGAAAGATGCCTGAGATATCAGTTCGCGGACTAGAGATGCCCGAGTCGCCTATCAGAAAACTCGCCCCTCTCGCTGTAGCCGCTAAGAAAAGAGGTACCAAGGTGTACCATCTGAACATCGGTCAGCCTGACCTGCCAACACCGCAAGTTGGACTCGACGCCCTGAAGCAGATAGATCGCAGTATCCTGGAGTATTCACCCTCGCAGGGTTATCAGAGCTATCGCGAAAAGTTGGTAGACTATTATGCTAAGTACAATATCAACGTAACAGCTGATGATATCATCATTACCAGTGGTGGTAGCGAGGCGGTGCTGTTTGCATTCCTGAGCTGCCTGAATCCTGGCGATGAGATTATCGTACCAGAGCCTGCTTACGCCAACTATATGGCCTTTGCCATTTCGGCAGGAGCCAAAATCCGCACTATTGCCACTACCATCGAGGAGGGTTTCTCGCTCCCCAAGGTAGAGAAATTCGAGGAGCTGATTAATGAGCGCACACGCGCTATTATGATATGTAACCCCAACAACCCAACGGGTTATCTGTACACACGCCGCGAAATGAACCAGATTCGTGACTTGGTGAAGAAGTACGATCTGTATCTCTTCTCCGACGAGGTGTATCGTGAGTACATCTACACTGGCTCGCCTTATATTTCGGCTTGCCATCTGGAGGGTATCGAACAGAACGTGATCCTGATCGACTCAGTATCTAAGCGTTACTCAGAGTGTGGTATCCGTATCGGCGCCCTGATTACCAAGAACGCTGAGGTACGTAAGGCCGTAATGAAGTTCTGTCAGGCTCGCCTCTCTCCCCCACTCATCGGACAGATTGTGGCCGAGGCTTCGCTGGATGCCCCTGAGGAATACTATCGCGACGTGTACGACGAGTACGTTGAGCGCCGTAAGTGCCTGATCGACGGACTGAACCGCATTCCTGGTGTTTACTCACCTATCCCTATGGGTGCTTTCTACACCGTAGCTAAGTTGCCTGTAGATGATGCCGAGAAGTTCTGCCGTTGGTGCCTGTCGGAGTTTGAGTACGAGGGCGAGACTGTGATGATGGCCCCAGCAGCCGGATTCTACACCACCCCAGGTGCAGGTATCAATCAGGTACGTATCGCCTACGTATTACAGAAGAAAGACCTTGAGCGCGCACTTATCGTATTGCGCAAGGCACTCGAAGCTTACCCAGGACGAGTGGATGAGGACTAAAAATTGAAGGATTGAAGTTTTGAATTTTCCTCTATACATAGCCAAAAGAATATATAGCGATCAGGGCGACAAACGAAAAGTGAGTCGCCCAGCTATTCGTATAGCCACCATCGGCGTAGCTATCGGACTGGCTGTGATGATAGTAACGGTAAGCGTGGTACTTGGTTTTAAGCATACCATCCGCGACAAGGTGGTGGGCTTTGGCAGTCATATCCAGGTACATAATATCATGAACTACAATGGTTCTGATCCTCACCCTATCTGCGCCAACGACAGCTTGATGAAGGCTGTTGGCAAGCTGCCAGGTGTGGCCAAAGCCGAACGCTTCAGCATGACGCAGGGTATCCTGAAAACCGACGAGGATTTCTTGGGAATAGCCATCAAAGGTATCGCCGAAGAATACGACACCACCTTTCTGAGTCAGCACCTTATAGCAGGAAACATCACTTCATTCAGCGATAAAACAAGCAAGTATAAATTACTGGTTTCCAAGATGATAGCAGACAAGATGCGCCTTAAGGTTGGCGACAAGGTATTTGGCTATTTCATCGATAATCAGGATGTTCGCACGCGTAAGTTCACCATCAGCGGCATTTACCAGACAAACATGACGCGCTTCGATGAGACGCTGTGTTTTACCGACCTGCATACCGCCAACAAACTGAACGGCTGGACCGATAATCAGGCTACTGGTATTGAGGTGCTGGTGAAGGATTTCGAGAAGGTGAACGAAACAGCCAACCAGTTTATCGACAACATTAACCGCACCAGCGACGAGCAGGGCAACTCGCTCACATCCGAGACCATTTACGAGTTGTATCCACAGGTATTCTCGTGGTTGGAGCTGCTTGATATCAACGTATGGATTATCCTGGCACTGATGGTTTGCGTGGCAGGCTTCACAATGATTAGCGGTTTGCTCATCATCATTCTGGAGCGCACACAGATGATTGGTATCCTGAAGGCCTTAGGCGCCCGCAACAAGACTGTTCGCCACACGTTCCTGTGGTTCTCGGTATTCATCATCGGTCAGGGATTGTTCTGGGGTAACATTGTGGGTATCGGCATCGTTCTGCTCCAAAAATACACAGGTTTTATCACCCTCGACCCACAAACCTACTATGTGAGCGAGGCTCCCATGGAGCTGAATCTGCCATTGGTAGCACTCATCAACATAGCCACTTTGTTGATCTGTGTGTTTGTTCTGATAGCACCAAGTTACTTGATTTCGCACATTCATCCAGCGAAATCTATGAGATACGAGTAAATTTTTAAAAAATTGCACAAAAACATTTGGTAGTGTGCAAAAAATGAATTACCTTTGCACAAAATTTCAAAAATTGTGCAGTTTTAATGAAAGAATTTAGCAGTTTTAATGCTTTAATACAGAAAGCGATTGTAGACAACTGGAATCAAGATGCCCTAACTGATTATCAGGGCATCACGCTTCAGTATCACGACGTTGCACGCAAAATTGAGAAACTCCACATATTATTCGAGAACAGCGATGTAGTAAAGGGCGACAAGATTGCCATTTGCGGTCGCAACTCTGCCCATTGGGCTGTTGCGTTCTTAGCTACACTCACCTATGGTGCAGTTGCCGTACCCATCCTGCATGAGTTTAACGGCGAGCAGATTCAGAATATTGTGAATCACTCAGGCGCTCGTCTGCTGTTTGTAGGCGATTTTGCGGTTAAGACTATCGACGCTGAAGCCATGCCTGCTTTGGAGGCTATCTTTAACTTGCCCGATTTCTCGCTTCACGTATCGCGATCTGAGAAGATAACATACGCACGCGAACATCTTAATATGATGTTTGGTAGCAAGTTCCCCAAAGCATTCCGTGCCGAACATGTAAAATACCATGAGGATACGGCCGAAGAGTTGTCGATGATTAACTACACCAGCGGTACAACGGGCTTTTCGAAAGGCGTGATGCTGCCCTACCGCGCTATTTGGAGTAACGTAGAGTTTTGTTTGCGAGTACTTGGTCGCAACGTAAAGGCCGGCGACAACATGCTGAGCATTCTGCCTATGGCACACATGTATGGTATGACCGTTGAGTTCCTGTTCGGATTCTGCAACGGTTGCCATCTGTTCTTCCTTACTCGCCTGCCGAGTCCGGCTATCATTGCCGAGGCGTTTGCTACAGTAAAACCAGCATGTATCATTACCGTTCCGCTGATTATCGAGAAGATAATTCGTAAAAATGTATTCCCCAAGATACAGAACAACCGTATGCGACTGCTGCTTAACATGCCAGTAGTGAGCAAGAAGGTTAAGAACCGCATCTGCAAAGAGGTATATAACGCCTTTGGCGGCAACCTGTACGAGGTGATTGTAGGTGGAGCCCCACTCTCTAAGGAGGTTGAGGAGTTCCTGCTCTCAATCGGATTCCCCATCACAGTGGGTTATGGCACTACCGAGTGCGCCCCACTGATTTCGTTCTCAGACTACCACGACTTTATAGGCGGTTCGGTTGGACAACCTGTCGACCGTATGGAGGTGAAGATTCTGAGTTCCGACCCACAGAACGTGGCTGGCGAGATTGTTACCAAGGGTACCAACATGATGTTAGGTTACTACCTGAACGAAGAGGACACACGCGAGGCTATCGACGAAGAGGGTTGGTATCATACTGGCGACTTAGGCACCATGCTACCAAGCGGACACATCTTTATTCGCGGACGCTCGAAGAACATGCTGTTGGGCGCCAACGGACAGAACGTATATCCAGAAGAGATTGAGGACAAGTTGAACACGATGGCTATGGTTTCAGAGAGCATCGTGATTCAGCGTGGAGAGAAACTGGTGGCTTTGGTTCACCCTGATCAGGACGAGGTGGTAAGCTTCAGTCAGGAGGAATTGGAACACATCATGGAGCAGAACCGTCAGGAGCTTAACAACATGCTGCCTGTTTACAGCCGTATCTCGGCTATCGAACTGCATGAAGAGGAGTTCGCCAAGACACCAAAGAAGAGTATAAAACGCTACCTATATAAGAATAACTAATAGCATATGGAACATATACCTAGTTTTAACGCTCTGATTCAAAAGAGCATCATTGATAATTGGGATCGCGACGCGCTGACCGATTTTAAGGGTCAGACGCTGCAGTTTCATGACGTAGCCAGAAAAATCGAAAAGTTGCATATCCTTTTCGAAAACAGCGGCATTCAGAAGGGCGATAAGATTGCCCTCTGCGGTCGCAATTCATCACAATGGGCAGTGGCTTTCTTAGCCACACTTACCTACGGTGCTATTGCTGTGCCCATTCTGCACGAGTTTAATGCCGAGCAGGTACACAACATCGTGAACCACTCTGAAGCCCGCCTGCTGTTTGTGGGCGACCATGTGGCTACCATCATCGATCCCCAAGCCATGCCAACACTCGAGGGTATCATCAACAACCCCGATTACTCACTCATGATTTCGCGTACCGATAAATTAACCTATGCACGCGAGCATCTGAACGAGCTCTATGGTAAGAAGTTCCCCAAGTACTTCCGTAAGGAGCACGTACACTATTATATGGAGGAGAGTCCTGAGGAGTTGGCCGTAATCAACTATACGAGCGGCACAACAGGTTTCTCGAAAGGTGTTATGCTACCCTATCGCGCACTCTGGTCGAACTTCGACTTTGCCGTGAGCGTATTGGGCAATACCATCAAGGCTGGCGATAAGGTTATCTCGATGTTACCAATGGCACACATGTATGGTATGGCATTCGAATTCATATTCGAGTTCCTGTACGGTTGTCATGTGTACTATCTGAACCGTGTACCTTCGCCCGCTATCATCGCACAGGCTCTGGCTGAGATTCGTCCACGTATCGTCATCGCCGTACCTCTCATCATCGAGAAGATTATCCGCAAAAAGGTATTCCCAAAGATACAGAACAACCGTATGCGACTGCTACTGCAGATGCCTGTAATCTCAAAGAAGGTTCGCGAGATGATCTGTCAGGAAGTGCTGAAGGCCTTTGGTGGCAACATGTACGAGGTAATCATTGGTGGTGCTGCCCTGAACCAGGAGGTAGAACGATTCCTGAAGCGTATCGACTTCCCCTACACCGTAGGTTATGGCGCTACCGAGTGTGCACCTATCATCTGTTATCGCGACTGGCATACCTTTGCCACAGGTTCGTGCGGACGTGCCGCTTTGCATCAGGAGGTAAAGATTGTATCACCCGACCCACAGCGTATTCCTGGTGAGATTCTTACCAAGGGTCCAAACGTGATGTTGGGATACTATAAGAACCCTGAGGCCACAGCCGAGACTATCGACCGCGATGGCTGGTACCACACTGGCGACCTTGGTACAATGGACGCCGATGGTAATGTGTTTATCAACGGACGCTCAAAGAACATGTTGTTGGGTCCTAACGGACAGAACATCTATCCAGAGGAAATCGAGGACAAGCTGAACTCGATGACCATGGTGCTTGAGAGTGTGGTAGTACAGCGTGATAACAAACTGGTAGCTTTGGTTCACCCTGATATGGACGAGGCTAAGAATATGGGCTTCTCAGAGGAGGATCTGAAGAACATCATGGAACAGAACCGCAACGGTTTGAACGAAATGATTCCTGCTTACGAGAAGATCTCTGAAATCGAAATCCACGAAGAGGAATTCGAGAAGACACCAAAGAGAAGTATCAAACGCTACCTTTATAAATAATTAGGCACAGATTACACGGCTTTAATAAATTAAAAACACGGCTTAGTTGCTAATACTAAAGCCGTGTTTCTTTATAAAAAGAGCCGTGTAAATCCGTGCCAAATATTATTCATACCAATAGTAATACCAATAAGTACCAAAGTACTGGTCTTCTACCTTACCTTTCTGTTCCATTTTATTAGGATACTGGCGGCGCAGCTCGCGGAAGTTTTCGTAATCCTCGTCTAACACGGTGTTACGATAAACAGCCACAGGCTTTGAACGCAGATGTCCATAGAGCACCAAGGCCTCGCGATAGTGCTTAGGCAGACTATCGTTCAGGGCGTAATACTTACCTACCTCACCAGCAAATTTATCAATCTGCTTATCGATAAGATACCCCGACAACTGATAATCGGCTACCACCTTGCTGGGTACAGTATCCTTACACAACACATGGTGCTGCACCAACTCGAGATAATGCATGGGTTCCATCTGATAGGCAGGAGCTGCACCCATGAACTTATACACGCTGTCGACAGGATATAATAATAAGGTAGAATGTCCATCGGTAGGCAGAATGCTCTTACTGTTACCACACACCTTATACTCGAAGAGTTTATCGCCTATGGCGTCCTTACGAGCCAACGCCTGCATACGTAACATCACCAGATGCTCGTCGCACTCTAACGACTTTTTACCTGCGGCCAACGCGCCATCCACATCGCCCTCGAGCAAACAACGTTCTGCTCGCATACGATAATGGAACACAGCATTGGTATTGCCGACACTAACCGTCAGAACCATAAGAAGTACCATGATAAGCAAGTTCATCCACATGGAACGCGACAGGATGTGGGGATTAGGATCATCGTCGAGCTCCTGCAGTTTGGTAAAGAAATAGGTGCATCCACCCCAAAGTAAGAGATAAACAATGATAAGCCACCACGAGAACATGTGCGTGATACCACCAGCTGGATCGGGCACAATATCAGTAAGCATGCCCAAAGCCAACATAGATGGGAAATAAGTAAGCGCATAAAAGCTCTTATTAAGGTGTGTTACCTTATGAATAAGGTGCTGGAGCAGATAAAGCACAAAGGTGATACCTACAGCACCAACCAAACGATTATAATGCGTAATACCATGACTGAGCACATGCTGCGCCATCATCAGCAGATCGTTCTGGAAATAATACAACCAGCACCAAGAGAAGAGAATAAAAACGATAGCGCACACAACGCGTATGGTTATGGCGCTACCTTCTTGTTTCTTTTTACGATAATTCATATTTTAAATTTTCTTCAACACAACGGCTGAACGAGCCGGGATATAGAGTTTAAGCCACTCCTTATGATCGGCCACATAAAGCGGATCGTAGTTTGTGAAGTGGGTAACGGTGTCGTCGGCAAAGCCGTTGCCACCAAAGTCTTTCGAATCGGTATTCAGAACCACCTTATACGAACCGGTGGGAACTAGGAAGCCATAATCGGTATAGCTACGTGTGGGCGAGAAGTTGAACACAAATACCAAGTCGCCACGCATAAAGCAGAGCACCTGGTCGCCATCATCGTGCCATATCTCAGTAACAGGTGTAGCCTGGAAGTTGCGCACGCTCTTAATCACCTTCAGCATCTCGCGATCAAAGTCGCCCAGCCAATGGTAGCAAAGGTCCTTGTTATCTACCAGATTCCACTGACGGCGTGCGTACTTATAACTCCAACCATTACCCTCGCGTGGGAAGTCGATCCACTCTGGATGTCCGAACTCATTACCCATAAAGTTCAGGTAGCCACCATTAATGGCAGCAACGGTAACCAAGCGGATCATCTTATGCAGGGCAATACCGCGCTGGGCAATATCGTTCACATCCTTCTTAGCAAAGTGCCAATACATATCGGCGTCAATCAAACGGAAGATAATGGTCTTATCGCCAACAAGTGCCTGGTCGTGACTCTCGCAGTACGAGATAGTCTTCTCATCAGGACGGCGATTCTTAACCTCCCAGAAGATTGAGCACACATTGATATCCTCATCGCGCACCTCTTTAATCGTCTTAATCCAGTAATCAGGGATGTTCATGGCCATACGATAGTCGAATCCATATCCACCATCCTCGAACTTAGCTGCGAGGCCGGGCATACCTGATACCTCTTCGGCGATGGTGATAGCGGCAGGATTTACCTCGTGTATCAGCTTGTTGGCCAAGGTGAGATAACAGATGGCGTTATCATCCTCGTGACCATTAAAGTAATCACCATAACCACCAAAGGCCTCACCCAAACCATGCGAGTAGTAAAGCATAGAGGTAACGCCATCAAAGCGGAAACCATCGAACTTAAACTCCTCGAGCCAGTATTTGCAGTTAGAGAGCAGGAAATGCAGCACCTCGTCCTTACCATAATCGAAACAGAGCGAATCCCATGCCGGATGCTCGTGACGATCGCCTGGATAGAAGAACTGATTAGGATCGCCAGCAAGATTGCCAAGACCTTCAACCTCGTTCTTAACAGCATGCGAATGCACGATATCCATAATAACTGCCACACCATTCTTATGAGCAGTATCAATAAGCTCCTTCAACTCCTCTGGAGTACCAAAACGACTACTTGGAGCAAAGAATGATGATACGTGATAGCCGAACGAACCGTAATAAGGATGCTCCTGAATGGCCATTACCTGAATGCAGTTATAACCATCCTTGATAACGCGTGGCAACACATTATCCTTAAACTCCTTATAGGTACCAACCTTCTCGGCATCCTGTCCCATACCTACATGGCACTCGTAAATGAGCAAGGGGTTCTTCTTGGGTTTGAAGTTCTTTTTCTTGAACTCGTATTTCTCCTCAGGATTCCATACCTGAGCTGAGAAAATCTTTGTATTCTCGTCCTGAACCACACGACGGCACCAAGCGGGAATACGCTCGCCTTCTCCCCCATTCCACTTTACCTTCATCTTGTAAAGCTGACCGTGCTTCAGGGCCTTTTCGCTGAGTTTCAACTCCCAGTTGCCCGTACCCTCGATACGCTTGCAACGGTACTTCTCGTTCTCCTGCCAGTTATTAAAGTCGCCAATCAGATAGATATCGGTAGCGTTAGGAGCCCACTCACGGAACACCCAACCTTTTGACAACTTATGCAGACCAAAATAAAGATGACCAGAAGCAAACTGACTCAGCGTTTTCTTGCCATTCTGTGTGAGCTGGTTCATCTTCCAAACAGCATGGTCGTGACGGCCACGGATAGCTCCCTCGAAAGGTTCCAACCACGAGTCATTACGTACCAAGCCGATATGTTCAGGCTGTGTAGGAGCAGCTTTCTTGGCCGAGGTCTTTTTGGCTGCCGGTTTCTTGACAGATTGTTTCTTTGTTTCCATAGTTATTGTATTTATTATTTTGCTTTTAATGTTTTATGCCTTAACCTTGAAAATAGCTTTCTTGATTTCAGGCTGGTTGATGATGCAAGGGGCATGACCATCTTGCGGAAAGAAGATGACGAACTGGCCAGGTTTAACCGTTACATAGGTCTGAGCCTTGGTGTCGCCATACTTGGTAATATCCTTTTCGGCATTATACTCAAAATCGGGCAGATCGCACAAAGGGGTATAGCCGAATGTTTCTTCACAGGTGATAGGAATCTGGATATCAATCATCTCGATATGTGTTTCGAGAACTGCAGCCTCTTGGGTTTTGCCCTTAGCCACCTGAATATTTACAAACAGATCCTTATCCTTGATGAAGTGCTTACCCTCTTCTATAGCCTGAAAATCATTGTTTTTCAGGAACTCAACCACATCGGCAAACAACGGATTAAGTGCTACGTATTTGCCCAGATTCTCAATTGTATCAATAATCATAATCAGTAAAATATTTAAGTTGTTTGTTACTTTAATTGTCTGTGTCCACGGGTATAGGTACCTTGAGCCGTTACCTTACCATTACGGTCTTTTTCAACAAAGTTGCCATCACGCACATCGTCGAGATAGGTGCCTTCGAAACGATTGCCATCTTTATCCTCCTCGATAGCCGCACCGTTACGTCGACCGTTCTTGAAAATACCTTTGAATTTAGAGCCGTCGGCAAAACGGGCAATGCACTCGCCATTGGGCTGACCAGCCTTAAAGGTCCCCTCAACAGTATCGCCGCTCTTCTTGGTAAGCTTACCACGACCATCCTGTTTATCGGCCTTCCACTGACCCACATAGGTATCGCCATTCTGCCATACCAGCGTACCCTGACCTTGCTTATCGCCCTTAAAGAACTGACCAGTATAAACATCGCCATTGGCATACTTAAAAATGCCCTGACCAGTACGCTCACCTTTTACGTAGTCGCCCTCGTAAACGTCGCCGTTCTGGAACTTATAGATGCCACGACCGTTCATCTCGTCATCGGTCCAAGGACCAATATACACATCGCCGCCAGCATACTTGAAAGTACCTTTACCCGAGCGCATATTCTCTTTCCAATCGCCATCATAAACAGAGCCATCGCCCCAGTCGTAGATGCCTTTGCCGTTCTTTTTATCGTTCAACCAATCGCCTTTGTAGAAAGCGCCACTAGCAAAAGTATAGGTTCCAAAGCCCGAACGCTTGTCCTGTCGCCATTCGCCGTCATACTTATCGCCGTTATAGTAGTACATTACACCATGGCCCTGCTGATAATCGCGGAACCACAAACCATCGTAACGATTGTTATTTGCGAAGTAATATGTTCCCTTACCATGTTGCTGATCCTGAAACCACTCGCCCTCGTACTTTTCGCCATCAAAAAAAGTAAAAATACCAAAACCCTGACGCTTACCTTTAACGTATTCACCCTCGTAAAGATTACCATTCTTATACACAGCCTTACCTTTACCATTGGGTTTACCCATGACCATTTCGCCCTGATATTCGCCACCATCCTTTGTTGTGGCCGAGCCGAGTGTTATCTTCTGTGCTCCTGCAGTAAAAGGCAGAAACATTGTGAGTGCAATTATCGAAAGTTTGTTTATATTCATTTGTAATACTATCCTTGTTTTAGTGCGCAAATTTAAATAAAAAAATTGATGTGCGCAAATTACACAGCCATATATTAATATAATTTTTCACTTTTAAAATTTGGTTTTCTTCTCACTTATTCGTAATTTTGCACCCGTTATGAAGTTTATGGCTATTATTCCTGCCCGTTATGCTTCTACAAGATATCCGGGCAAACCGCTTGCAATACTGGGCGGAAAATCAGTGATTCAGAGAGTGTATGAGCAGGTGAAGAGCGTGCTCGACGAAGTATATGTAGCAACCGACGACCAGCGTATTTTCGACGCTGTAACAGCATTTGGTGGCCAAGCAGTGATGACCCGTGCCGACCATAAGAGTGGTACCGACCGCATCGAAGAGGCTGCCGAGAAAATCGGCTCGGATGCTGATGTAATCATCAATGTACAGGGCGACGAACCATTTATCCAGCCCTCGCAGATTGAAACCTTGATGCACCTTTTTGATGCACCAGAGACTCAGATTGGTACATTGGGAAAGTTGTTCGAATCGATCGAAGCAATAGAGAATCCCAATTCGCCAAAGATTGTGACCGACAATCGCGGATTTGCACTCTACTTTAGTCGTAGTGTGATACCTTATATCCGAGGCAAGGAGCGTAACGAGTGGTTTGGCGAATACCCATTCCTGAAACACTTGGGAATCTACGCTTATCGCCGTGAGGTTTTGGCCGAAGTAACAAAATTGCCCCAAAGCAGTCTGGAAAAAGCAGAGAGCCTGGAGCAATTACGTTGGTTACAGAACGGCTACCGCATCCGTGTGGGCATGACCGATATCGAAACTGTTGGTATCGACACCCCAGAGGATCTGACCCGCGCCGAAGAATTCTTACTGAAGCATCTGGCGTAAAAGATCCTTCTGACGTTCTGTAAGATTTGTTGGAAGTTTTACCTGATAGGTAATGATAAGGTCACCAAAGGTGCCATCGCCCCTATCATACCCTTTACCACGCAGTCGGACCTTAGTGCCTGGCTGCGTTTCCGGTTTAATCTTCAGCTTCAATTTCTGACCGTTCGACAGAGTTACAATCACCTCGCCACCTAACATGGCAGTGTAAAGATCTATCGTAACGTTAGCATTCATTTCGCCGCTATGTGTTCGGGCCTGGCGACCGCCGCCAAAACCTTGGAACCCACCAAAGCCTCCGCCTTGCTGACCTTTGCGACCAAACAGATCCTCGAAGAACGACGAGAAGCCACCTCCACCTTGGAAGCCGCTAAAGTCGAAACCACCAAACGGATTGCCGCCGCCCTGACCGCCACCTCCAAATCCTTGGAACTGTTCGGCCTCGCGCCACTTCTCACCATACTGGTCGTACTTCTTACGTTTCTCAGGATCACCAATCACATCATAAGCCTCCTGCAAGGCCTGGAACTTAGCCTGAGCCTTGGGGTCATCAGGATGCAAATCGGGATGAAACTGCTTAGCACGTTTCAGATAGGCCTTCTTTACATCCTTCTGCGCAATTGTTTTATCTACGCCTAAAATCTTGTAATAATCAATAAATGCCATTATCTTATCCTCCTATTTTTTCAACTTTTCCAGCAAAAAATGTGCCAAACAAAATACAAAATAATCGAATAAATATTTGGGCATATCAACTTATTTATGTAATTTTGCAAACAAAAAGAAGAATATTGATGAAAAAGCTTGCTATCATACTGATTTCCACACTGTTATCAGTGGCGCCCATCGAGGCAAAAGACAATAAGACCGTAAAAATTAAGGTGATTGAAACCAGCGATGTGCATGGACATTTTTTCCCCTACGACTTTATGGAGCAGACACCCATCAAGGGTACACTTTCGCGCGCAAACACCTATATCAAAAAGCAGCGTAAAAAGTATGGCGAGGATCATTTCCTGCTGATAGATAATGGCGACATCCTGCAAGGTCAGCCTTGCGTATATTGGTCGAACTATGTGATGCCCGAGGATGAAAACATCGCAGCTTCGGTTATCAACTATATGAAATACGATGCCGAAACCGTAGGTAATCACGACATCGAGCCTGGCCACAAGGTTTACGACAAGTGGATTCGCGAGGTTCGCTGTCCATTGCTGGGCGCCAACATCGTTAAAGAGGAATACAAGAACGCAGAGGCCCGTCCTGAGCATATCTATACAGGACTGAAGCCCTACTCTGTACATTACAAAGATGGTGTTAAGATTGTAGTTATCGGCATGATCACCCCCGCCATTCCAAACTGGCTGAACAAATCCATCTGGAAAGGTCTGGAGTTCGAGGAGATGACCGCATGCGCCAAGAAATGGATTAAGTATGTAAAGGAGAACGAGAAACCCGATTTGATTTTCGGTTTGTTCCACTCTGGTCTGAACGGTGGTATTAAAACGGCTGAATACGAGGAAGATGCAACAGAATCAGTAGCCCGCGAGGTTCCTGGTTTCGACATTATCTTCTTTGGTCACGACCACCAGGTACACAACATGCTGATTACCAACAAAGCTGGCGAAAAGGTGCTTTGTGTAGATCCCTCGTGCTATGTAAACAACGTGGCTGAAGCAGAGATTACGCTGACATACAAGGATGGCAAGCTTAGCAAGAAAAGCATTATCGGTAACATTGTAAATGTGCGCGACGAGAAGATCGACAAGCAGATGATTACCTACTTCCAGCCTACCATCGATAAGGTTAAGGAATACGTGAGTCAGAAGATTGGATACTTTAAGAATCCTATCTACACCCGCGAGAGTTTCTTTGGCAACTCGGCTTTTACAGATTTGATTCACAATCTGCAGATGAGCATCTCGAAAGCCGACATATCGTTCAACGCCCCCTTGGCTTTCGATACCACCATCGATGCCGGCGAGGTTACACAGGCCGATATGTTTAAGCTGTATCGCTTTGAGAACCTGCTGTTTGTACTCAAGATGACTGGCGAGGAAATCAGAAAACACCTGGAGTTCTCGTACGATATGTGGTGTAACACTATGACATCGCCCAACGACCACGCATTGCGTTTAAACGATGATTCAAAGGAAGACCAGCAGCGTACAGGATTCCAATACTACACCTTTAATTTCGACTCGGCTTGCGGTATCGACTACGAGGTTGATCTGACCAAGCCCGACGGACAGAAGGTAAGAATTCTGCGCATGTCGAACGGTGAGCCATTCGACGAGAAGAAGTGGTATAAGGTAGTAATGAACAGCTATCGCGCCAATGGCGGTGGCGAGTTGCTGACTCGTGGCGCAGGTATCCCACAGGATTCGCTCGAGAGTCGTGTGCTCTTCCACACCGAACTGGATCAGCGCCACTATCTGACAGAAGAGATCAAACGTTTGGGTACTATCGACCCACAGAAGAATAACAACTGGAAGTTTGTGCCCGAGGCATGGGTAAAACCAGCCCTCGAGAGAGACCGTAAACAACTGTTTGAAAAATGAAACAACATTATTTCGTATTCTGTAAAGAAGACTTATTGTTAGAAAAAACCGCAGATGGCGGATATACCATTCCCTTTCAGGAAGAACCACCCACCGAGGTAAAACCTTGGACCAACGTAATGACCGTTACCCCGCTGGATGGCGTTGAGGTAAAAACATATAAGATAGACAGTCCGGTTTGCGACGACCCACGCTACGAGATGTGCGGCCTGCGACAGAGCTTTTACAAACTTGATAAAGCCCTGTACCAGAAAGCAGGCAAATGTCAGGAACTGCTGTATTGGGATGCCAACACCAAGTATTGTGGCGTGTGTGGTGCCCCCATGCGAATGGATACCGACATCTCGAAGAAATGTACTGAGTGCGGCAAAGAGATATGGCCACAATTAGCTACAGCAGTCATCGTACTGATACACAAAGGCGACGAGGTTCTGCTGGTTCGCGCCAAGAACTTCCGTACCGATTTCTACGGATTGGTAGCAGGATTTGTTGAGACAGGCGAAACACTCGAAGAAGCGGTAGCCCGTGAGGCATTCGAGGAAACAGGCGTAAAGATCACCAACATACGCTACTTTGGTTCGCAACCTTGGCCCTACCCTTGCGGACTGATGGTAGGCTTTAATGCCGACTATGTATCAGGCGACATCCACCTGCAGGCCAGTGAGATAGCTAAAGGTGGCTGGTTCCGTAAAGACAACCTGCCTACTATCCCCGAAAAATTATCTATAGCACGTATGCTGCTCGATGCGTGGTTAGCCGAGAAAGATTAATACTCTACTAACTGCATCGATAACACACCCGTATAACTGATGGTTGATTCTACCATATAACAGGTAGCGCCATCAGGGATACATAGTGTGGCGTTAAAATGTAAGCCAGAGGCATCAATATGACTAAAGGCCATATTGGCCAGAATGGCATCGTTTAAGAATTCGGCAGGCACCAGACCTTGGTACTGCTGCTTATGGAAATCACTCGAATAGATCTGTCGCGCACCTTGGAAAACACTAATGTGCATGATGTTATCGTAGTACACATTCTCTACTTCCAATCCATCCTCGTTAAAAGTACGCTTTGTGACTTTATACTTGGTAGGATTAATAGCGATATACCAATGGTAGCGATTGCCGTTATAGGCAGCCACCGAGTCGATCTTAACCTGATGGGTATAGGTAAGCACACTCGGAGCAGCAGTCTCTATATCAGCATCATCAGCGTCGTCGCTCTTTTGCAGTTTCAACAAATCACCATTCTGATTATTAAACCAGAAGAGATGTTCGGTATGTTTAACGATACTATACGATGTGCCCGATGCCAGATAAAGCGAGTCCTTGTAGATGCGGAAGTAGGTAGGCATACTGGTAGCATCGGCAAAGTAGAGCGTATCGCCGCTTACACGGAACGACACATCACCACTCTCCTCATCTACCCAAACTCCCTGAAGCATCTCCTTTGCCGCCTTATCGTCGGGCAACGTTGATGAGTTGTTCTGGTTACAAGCCACCAGAACAACCATCAGCATTGATATCGTTAAAATCTTCTTCATTTACTTACCTATGCAATGATACTCAAAGCCATTCTCGTCGAGCTCCTCGCTATCGAAGATGTTTCTACCATCAATAACCAGCGGACGCTTCATAGCCTTTTTAATCACACCCCATCCTGGCAGACGGAACTCCTTCCACTCGGTGAGCAGCAACAGGGCATCGGCATCCAGCACCACATCATACATGTCGCGACAATAGGTTACCGTTTCGCCGATTCTGCGCTTACACTCATCCATAGCAATGGGGTCGTAAACACGTACGTTACAACCAGCCTCAAGCAATTTGGCAATCATCACGAGGGCTGTTGATTCGCGCATATCATCAGTCTCAGGCTTGAACGAGAGTCCCCACATGGCGATGGTATTACCTTTCAGAGCCTCAACGCTGCCAAATGCCTTAACCAGCTTCTCAAACAGCACGCTCTTCTGCTTTTCGTTCACACGCTCAACGGCCTTCAGAACCTCCATCGAGTAGCCATTCTGATCGGCAGTCTTAATCAGCGCCTTTACATCCTTGGGGAAGCAAGAGCCACCATAACCGCAACCTGCATACAGGAACTTTCTACCGATACGCGTATCGCTACCGATACCAGCGCGCACCATGTTAACATCGGCACCAACACGCTCGCAAAGGTTGGCAATATCATTCATGAACGAGATACGGGTAGCCAGCATCGAGTTGGCAGCATATTTAGTCATCTCGGCCGATGGGATATCCATGAAAATCACACGGAAATTATTAATCAGGAAAGGCTTGTAAAGCTTGGTCAGCGTTTTCTTGGCCTTCTCGCTCTCAACACCTACTACCACACGGTCGGGACTCATAAAGTCCTTGATGGCGTTACCCTCTTTCAGGAACTCCGGGTTCGAAGCCACGTCGAATTCGACATCCACGCCACGCTTAGCCAACTCGTCCTCGATAGCCTTACGCACCTTTTTGGCAGTACCTACCGGTACAGTACTCTTGGTTACAACAACCACGTACTTCTTCAGGTTCTGACCGATGGTCTTAGCCACCTGCAGCACGTATTTCAAGTCGGCCGAGCCATCCTCATCGGGAGGTGTACCTACAGCTGAGAAAACAATCTCCACATCATCGAGTACAGAAGCCAAGTCGGTAGTGAACTTCAAGCGACCAGCGGCCACATTCTTCTTTACCAACTCGTCGAGTCCTGGTTCGTAGATGGGGATTTCACCGTTTTTCAGGCGTTCTATCTTATTTTCATCAACGTCTACACACGTAACATTTGCTCCTGTATCGGCAAAGCATGTTCCCGATACCAAACCTACATATCCGGTTCCTACAATAGCAATATTCATACTGTTAACAACTAAATTTTGTGCAAAGGTACACTAAATTTTTAATATCACAAGCATTTTAAGTTTCTTTTATTTGTTTATGTCGAAAAAATACAGTAATTTTGCACCCGTGATTGAATTAGAAAGACATATTGAGATACTGCTGCTCGACAACGACTGCGTGATTGTGCCCGGTTTGGGCGGATTCATGGCGCACCATGTTGAAGCAAGATACGAGGAAGACGAACAGGCCTTCCTTCCCCCACTCCGTACATTAGGTTTTAACCCACAACTTAAGATTAACGATTCACTTCTTGCCCAGTCGTACATCGAGGCTTACGACATCAGCTACCCAGAGGCCCTTCAGCGTATTGAGGACGAAGTGAACGAACTGACGCAAATCCTGCAGAACGAAGGTCGCTACGAGCTTAATAATATAGGTATAATAGAGCTTAACGAGGATGGCAACTACGTGTTCACCCCTTGCGAGGCAGGTATTCTTACCCCAAGCCTGTATGGACTGAACTCGTTCGAGATGAAACTGATTAAGACAGTCAGCTCGGAAAGTGTCGAAGAGACTCCTGAAGCAAAGGTGGTTGAGATGAAGCCAGAGCCCAAGCCAGAGTCGGAGGTTAACAGCGTTCTGCAGCAGAACCTGGTTGACATCAACGACGACGATACCGATGTGGTTCGCATCAAGTTCTCGTGGATTCGCAATGCCGTTGCCGTAGCCGCCATCCTGTTGGCTGTGTTCTTTGTAGCAATGCCTACTGGCAAGACCGAGCTGATGAAGAGCACCATCAACAGTCTGAACAATCAGATTTTGTTTGGCATGATGACCTCGAAGGACACTAACACCAGCGCCATCGATTTTAAGCGTAAGGATGCACAGAAGCCTGCCGCAGTTAAAACTGCCGAGGCTATACTCGATACCATCAAGCCCGCTAAGCCAGCCGAAGCTACCAAACCCGTTGCCATCAAGCCCGACAGTACTCGCGAGGGTTACTGCATTGTGTTGGCCAGCCATGTTAACAAGCAGAATGCTGAGATTTTCATCAACAACTTGGCAGAGCGTGGTTACAAAGGTGCCGAGATTTATGTGCACAACAACATTACCCGTATCGTTTACGGTCACTACGAGAATCAAGCCGATGCTTATACCCAGTTACAGAAGATAGCCAAAGAAAAGGATTTGGCCGAATCGTGGGTTTACAAATATAACGAGAAAAAATAATCAATGAAGAGAGTACGCTGCCCTAAGTGCGACCAGTACATCACCTTCGATGAGACCAAGTACGAGGCTGGTCAGTCGTTGGTTTTCAAATGCCCCGACTGCGGCAAGGAGTTTGGTATCCGTATCGGCGTGAGCAAACTTCGTGAGCGTCAGAAAGATGAAAACCCCGACGAGCAGGCCAACGAACAGGGTTGCGGATCAATCGTTGTTATCGAAAACGTATTCCATTACAAGCAGGTTATCCCTCTTCGTATGGGCGACAACATCATTGGTCGTTATCAGAAAGGCAATCCCGCCAATACCGCTTTCGAGACAGTAGATCCCAGCGTCGATCTCAATCATTGCACCATCACCGTTAGTCGTGATAAAAAAGGTGGCTTGCGTTATACGCTGAAAGACAACAACAGCAACACTGGCACCTTTATCGATAACGTAGAGCTCACCCCAAAAGAGCGTCGCGTTATCAGCGATGGCACCCTCTTCACCCTTGGTGCCACCTCTATCATCCTTCGCACATCCAACGACGAAGAATAAAAAATATGATTACCGAAGGCTACATGCCGTTTATGGGCTACCAAACCTACTACCGCATAGTAGGCGAGGCATCGGAGAAAACACCGCTATTGTTGCTGCATGGCGGTCCTGGTAGTACGCACAACTATTTCGAGGTGCTCGACTGCATCGCCGAAACAGGACGACAGGTTATCTCGTACGACCAGATAGGTTGCGGCAATTCTTATCTCGACGGACACCCAGAACTTTGGACACAGAAGACGTGGATTGACGAACTTATCGCCATCCGCGAGTATCTTCAGCTCGATGCCGTGCATATACTTGGCCAGTCGTGGGGAGCTATGCAGGCCATCGCCTATGTCATCGACCATCAGCCCCAAGGCATCAAGTCGCTCATTCTGTCATCAGGCCATGCCTCCAGCAGTTTATGGGCCAGCGAGCAGCACCGTCTTATCAAATACCTGTCGGACGAAGATCAGGAAGCCATCCGCCATGCCGAAGCTACAGGCAAATGGGATGATGAAGCCTATCTGCAGGCAAACAATCATTACTTTGAGCAGTTTGTTATTAGTGTTGATGAGCACTCACCCGAGTGTCTCCGTCGTCCCAAGCGTGCTGGTGCCGAAGCCTACCTCTATGGTTGGGGCCCCAACGAGTATCAGCCACTCGGCAGTCTGAAGGACTTCGAATACACCGATAAGTTAGACCAGATTTCTCAGCCTACACTTATCTGTAGTGGCACACGCGACATCTGTACCCCCGTAGTAGCAGCCTCACTCTACGAGCATATCCCCCACAGCCAATGGCATCTGTTCCGCCACTCGCGCCACACTTGCTTTATCGATGCTCACCAGGAGTATTGCCAGGTACTCACCAAGTGGTTGGAAGAAAACGACTAACATGACGTGGACTGTAATTTCAGATAACCGTTCGAACAATCCAGAGCTTGAAACAGAGCATGGATTGTCAATCCTTCTACAAACAGAGCGACACAAGATTCTGCTTGATACCGGAGCAAGCGACGTGTTTATGAGAAATGCCGAGCAGATGGGTATAAACCTAAGCGATGTTGACTATGTTTTTATTTCTCATGGACATAGCGACCATGCAGGAGGCTTACGTTACCTGTTAGAGCATAATCAGCAGGCCAGAATCATTGTCTCTCCCGATGCTATGAGCGGCAAATTCTTTTCAAAGCGAGGCAATCTTCATAGCATCACCACAGAATGGCCTGAGATAAGCAACGACAGACTTATCTTGATAGATCACGCCTGCGAAATTGCCGACGGTCTGCGAGTGATTGCTCATATCCCTCAGACGCATCCAATGCCCAAAGGCAATCAGAATCTCTTTATACAAGATGGCTACGGCGATTATATTCACGACGACTTCCGCCATGAGTTAGCGCTTTACTCCGACGGACTGTTGTTTACCGGCTGTGCTCATAACGGACTGGAAAACATTCTGTCGGCATGTCCTTGGCCCGTTCACACCGTTGTAGGAGGTTTCCACTTGCTCGACGGTCTGCAATCTGACGAAGAGATTACAGATTTGGCACAAAGACTGACGACTAATTACCCCAATACCCATTTCTACACCAGCCATTGCACAGGCGACCATGTATTCGAGGTAATGAAAACCATCATGCCCACCCATATTCACCCCTTCACCTGCGGCACAACTAAAGAATAGAAATATTTTGCAAAACATTTGGATGTTTGGAGTATTTTGTCTATTTTTGCAGCAGAACAAACAAACATTGTTGTATGACAGATAAAAACAGAAAGGTACTCGACCAAATCAAAGCAGTTGCACGTGAGTCTGCCCCCAAAGGCAGTCTGGTTATTCTGTTTGGTTCAAGAGCGAGAGGCGAAGCAAAAAGAGGATCCGATTGGGATATTCTGATTGTTCTGCCAAAGAACCGCTTGGAACAGAGCGATTACGATGATGTAAGTTTCCCCTTTGTTGAGTTAGGTTGGAAACTCAACGAACAAATCAACCCCGTTATGTACACCAAAGCTGAATGGGATGCCAGCAGCATTACCCCATTCTACGACAACGTGGTACGTGATGGCATAAACCTTATATAATATATGGATAAAGAACTACTGATAAAACTGCAAAAAGACAAGTCACATAAGATGCTGGCCGATGCCGACGAAATGGTAATCCAAAAGCGTTGGGACATTGCCGCTAACAGATATTACTATGCTTGCTATCACATGTTGCAAGCACTGTTTATCTCTCGTGGAGTATCAGCCAAATCTCATGATGGCTCACTCACCCATCTTGGCCAGGATTTTATCTTATCAGGCGAGGTTGATAAGAAATTTGGTCGTTTCTTCTCTCGTATGGTCCAACTCCGCCACAAAGCCGATTATAACAGCATCGCCGAGGTAACGGAAGACGAAGTTTTAGAAATGCAACCTCTTTCAAAAGAATTTGTTGAACAGGTAGAGGCTATCATTTAGTTATTACAAACTAGAACCTGCGGTAGTGTAAGTTGAACTGTGTCAAGGCCATTTTCCTTGTTATATTAACCTCAGATGGGGGACACGATTTTTAATCCTTTTCCTACATCAAACCACAACCGCCGCAATGCTTTCTACTTTGTGCGTGCAGTTGTATATCATTCCTTTCCTACATCAAACCACAACCAGAATCCCAAAAGAGCAAAAAAGTAAAAAGTTGTATATCATTCCTTTCCTACATCAAACCACAACGTGGATGGTGCGCCAGCTGCAAGGGGACGGGTTGTATATCATTCCTTTCCTACATCAAACCACAACCACGTGTCGGCCACCCTTCCACACGCCCTCGTTGTATATCATTCCTTTCCTACATCAAACCACAACATAACTATAAGAAAGCCCAGAAGGGTGGTAGTTGTATATCATTCCTTTCCTACATCAAACCACAACTCACCACATCACCATTCTCGTCACGCTCAGTTGTATATCATTCCTTTCCTACATCAAACCACAACCGCCTTGATGGTGATGCTGTCGTGCAGATAGTTGTATATCATTCCTTTCCTACATCAAACCACAACTGGGTTCTTCCACACCATGCAGAGCGATATGTTGTATATCATTCCTTTCCTACATCAAACCACAACACGGGCACCGCGACAAGCAGAGCGGTTGGAGTTGTATATCATTCCTTTCCTACATCAAACCACAACTAAAGGTTAGCAACTCCCTCCATTTTTTTGTTGTATATCATTCCTTTCCTACATCAAACCACAACATTGATGGTGTTCCACCATTGACTGAGCAAGTTGTATATCATTCCTTTCCTACATCAAACCACAACCTACTACAAAACCCTGCAATATCAGTGCGAGTTGTATATCATTCCTTTCCTACATCAAACCACAACGATACCGCCACCACTCTCTGACGCATCGTCGTTGTATATCATTCCTTTCCTACATCAAACCACAACTGCGTCTGCCAGGTATGCCCACCATGCGCGTTGTATATCATTCCTTTCCTACATCAAACCACAACCAGTCCCAGTTGCTCGCGCAGTTGGTCGCGTTGTATATCATTCCTTTCCTACATCAAACCACAACCTAGGTTGAATTTTGGCCTGTTTTTCAGGCATTTACGAAGCTTTTTTAGCCTAAGAAGTGGCTTGTTTTTGTGGATTATCGTTGCAAAAATACTAAAAAAATTCCAATTGCAAAGGATCTGTCGGTACTTTTTTACTCTTTTCCTTCCCCCAGAAGTTAACTATATCACCATATTGTTTATCTGTTACACTAAGTATGCTCACCATACCAGTTTCTGGAACAATAGATTTAACCCTTTTGATATGTACGGCTTGACTCTCTTTTGATGCACAATGTCGTATGTATACAGAGAATTGCAACATAACGAAACCGTCTTTCATCAAGTTCTTGCGAAAGGTCGCAGCAATTTTGCGTTCTTTCTTAGTTACAACTGGTAAATCAAAGAATACAAACAGCCACATAATACGGAAACAGGATTCGAAAACATTAATGTTTGCTTTATCATATTAACCTCCTTATCTCACCAAGATCGTTAATTTCGAAATCTAAGTCCTGAACGAGTGCATTAAACTGATTATAGCTATTAACGATTAAAGGACGATAATCTTCGTTAATCTTAAATGAACCAGATTTTTCTTCTAAATCCTTTTTCTCTCTGGCTTCTTGATGGTGCATCATATATATTCTCCCATCATATTTCATCTTTGTAATTATGTATAACCGCTTTTGCAAGTTGCGTATATCAAGATCCCATACTTCATCTCTATTATTCTCATACAAAAGGATCATAGTACCAGATTTTAATTTATAAATCAAATCAAATCCTTCCTTTGAATAATACGATTCCCATACAACTTTTCCTACTTGCGACCTCTTATGACTTTTTATTACTTCAGTAGCCTCCAAACTATTAATCACAACATGTTGCCGGATTTCGCGACCTTTATTGTTGAGCTTAGAGAATATAAGCATCATGTAATTACCATCATTTGTCACATAATAATGTTGTTTATAATCTTTATCTGACAAATCTCGTTGATCTTTTAGCTCGATTGGCTTCTTAACATCATTACGAAATACCCGAACTTTCTTTATTGGTATATGTTTTTCTTCGTTCATCCAAATACCCTTATTGATAGCCGCCTTCAAACTACCGTGAATAGCTATAGCTGACTCAATTATACTTCTTACAGTAGGATCTACAATATTTCCAATCGACTTTGCATCAAGAGCTTCAATATTTGTTCTATAAACATACTTTATTTCTCCTTCATGATTGATGGCACCATAGAATTTATCATTATGTAAGGAATTCCTTGAAGTATCACCCTTCATTTGTAGTTTGTTTCCAAACTTATCTCTGATTATTCTACCATCTTTTCCACGAAGATTTTTTTTAGTAAACTTTTCCAAGTTATCTTTAGCATAATGTGCTATCAACAATTCGTCCTGAATATGCTTGATATCAATAACAAAGGATGGCCAAGGCTTATCAAACGTTGGCTTTGTTTTTCCTTGGAATAAATAATCATCATATTGATGACGATAATCCGCCAATTTATCATACTCAGCCTTGCCGATACAGGCGATAGTAATTGCATCAATACAATGGTGAACATGATTAACTCGTTCTTTCTTTGCATACTCGTCCTGTATACCCCACATCTTTCTAAAATCGGACGTAGCGATACCTTTTACAATATATACCTGTTTAAAAACAGATTTAAGATACATACGTGCATAGCGAGAAATAACGCTAATATCAGTTCCCTGACGACGAGAGAAGCCTTCAGGAACTTCTGTCATCGTGAATCGCTGGTACTTGCCTCGCCAATAATCACGTTGCAATATCAGATAATGACGTCGACGGATTTTACTATCTTTATCTTCTTTTGATGTCGCCCCTTTAGTACTAATCTTACGTATCTGCTTGTCTATATCTTCATATTTTTCTTTCCAATTACTAATACGTTCCAGTATTTCGTCATGATTTACTAATTCTGCAGGGAGCTTTGTTTTCTTCTCGTCTCTATTAAACCTACTACTACAAAGCGTGAGGTTCATTTTTGTACTATCTCCCCCAGCGCTACGAGGGATTGTATGCTCAATATCGTATTTGGGATTATCACCCAAGAAGTCTGTAATACGAATCTCATCGCCAGTATATAAGCACTTATGATTCTGTTCCTCCCATAACTGATATTTCAAAATATCTGTATCAGACGGAGATGCGATGTATTTCTCGATTTCTTTGCGACAACGTTCTCTTTCCTTTTCATTTTCACGCTGCCACGTTTGTATAGCCCAACGTTTGTTGGCATCGTTTAAGTCGCGCGAAAATTCGATATGCACTTTCGTATCAGGAGTAATATATCCTTTTTTCAGCATCAGGTTAACCACCTTTCTAAGTCGGAACAACGAATGCATTGCCATCGGATTCTTAACACTACTTATTCGAGGAGAACCAAGTTGGAACACACCTTCATCATTTGGACGCTGTCTGGGATATGGATCCAACATTGATGGGTGATAAAGTTTCTTCAGATTATCATCGCTTACTTGATACCTTTCTTTAAGGAATGTTTTTACGCACCCTTCGAGCGTAATTCCATCGATGTTATTCTTGTCATACGAGTGCATCACATCAATAACATTTTCGATAGCAGCCTCTCGCATTTCTTTAATCCCCCAAACATGTTGAGGTAACACATCAACAAGATTCGCCAAGAATACCGCTTCTGAATAAATAAGTCCATAATCTCGCAAGTAAGGCATTATTTTGCGTATTGCTTTTAGACTCAAAGCTGCATAATCGTTGGGAATAGATATTTTGCTAAACTTCTCAGCTAATTCATCATCCAACTGTAAACGGTCCTTGGCAAACTCTTTCAGTTTATCCTCATCGTCATAGAAAAATAAAACATGCCATACATCGTTCATAATTTGGAATCGACTCTTATTATTTGCAAGCGTGTAAACCTCACAAACACTACTAAGCCAATCTTCACCAAATATTTCCTCTAACTGCGCATTTACAGGACTACCAGAAACCTGAGTATCCATTTGGTAGTTGAACTTATACGCTTTCTCTTCATTACTCTTAATATAGCAATAGTTATTCTTGCCAGCAATCTTTTTGGCAATATCTTCGAATGGGAATGTACGTTTTGATTTACGTTTAAACAAGGGAATAATAAGTTGTTTTTCCTCATCTGTAAGACTTCGTTCACCCTTATCGTAAAGCGTATCTACCTGCACTTTGATATTATTGATAAAACTATACATTCTAAAATCCTCGTATAGTGGATGAGATGATGGACAACGAGATTTACCTTTTTCGAATGTACAAGTTCCAACCTGCCCCTTTTGCGATTTGAGAGGACGCTGGTCAAATATTGCTTTCTCTAACTTTTCAATAAGCGCGTCATCAAGCTCTTGCTTAGAGCAAATAGCCTTAAACTCTTTCAAATAATGTTCTTTACGAGCTGTATAGTGATTCCTTATCTTTTTGCCTTGTTGATAAAGCTGATAAAAATATTCACCAAGATACTCACAGCCAGAATCTTTCATATCCTTAGAAAGACTACTTATACCCTCTTTTACAGTTCCTTCAGACTCTTTCGTAGCCTCCTTGCGATTACTCAAGAAACCTCTGCGTTGGTTTAAATGGTATAAAGCACGACCTAGAATAAAACGCTGAGTAATATCACTCAAATCAAGTTTCTGAGTTAAGCAGATATATCTAAACTTATATGGATTAACCTGAGCCTTATCTTCTGTTCGCTGCCACTCCATAAATGTATCATCAGTAGGATATACTTTCTTTAATCGCCACTGACGAAGTTGCTCATGTTTAAGCCTAGGACACAAGTCATTATCAGACAATATAGTCAGTAATCTTATCTTTCGAATCTTTCTTCGCCAATAGTGTTTCCTAACAGAACGATGCTCTGTTCGCTCTGCAGCTTTTGACGACTCTATTCCTTTTTCTATTTTAACACCTTCTGAAAAGATATTTGTACCTTTAGCAACTAGGTGATATTGATTCTCATCCTTATCTACAATAGCCCATCCGAGGCTATTGGTTCCTGTATCAATACCTAAGATTCTCTCCATAATAGCAATATTTAGTTAAATTTTGCGGTAAAAGTACGAAATAATTTTGAAATAACAAAGGTTTTTCCTATTTTTGCACACGTAAGATTCCTACATCTTATCACAATAAGGCCATTATGGCCGAAGGGTAAAACCTATGCTCCCGCTTCGGTGGGAGCTTTTTTATTCAAATTCCAGGAGGAACAAATTGAATAACAAGAAAAAAAATTCGATTTTTTGCGAATTTAAAATAAATATATTATCTTTGCACCCAAAATAGTTATTATTATGGTAGTAACGTTCAACGAGGATTATCTGGAGAAGCTCTATACAAAGGGCGAGACTGGGGTGAAGAAACTCCGGTTTCAACCACAGATAGTCAGAGGATATCAAAAGGGCATCAAATTTCTGATTCAAGCCAAACGGAAAGAAGATTTGTTCCCCTTTAAGTCTCTTCATTTCGAAGCGTTGCATGGCGACAAGG
This sequence comes from Xylanibacter ruminicola 23, assembly GCF_000025925.1. Lineage (NCBI taxonomy): Bacteria > Pseudomonadati > Bacteroidota > Bacteroidia > Bacteroidales > Prevotellaceae > Xylanibacter > Xylanibacter ruminicola. The sequence continues at coordinate 1,574,476 of NC_014033.1, forward strand.
AGGGACGTTTCTCTATAAGGGCTAATGATCAGTATCGCATAGAATTCACTCTAGAAGAGACTGGCGACGAGCCCGTAGTAACAATATGTAATATAATGGAATTGTCAAATCACTATAAATAAATAAGGTATGGCTAAAAATAATTTTTCAAAAGAAAAGATTGCTAATAACATGACATCATCGATGTTGATTCATCCTGGTGAGATGATCAAGGATGAGATTATGGCGCGTGGCCTTACCCAAAAGGATTTGGCCCAGCAGATGGGGGTATCATATACGGTGTTTAACGAGATATTGAATGGTAAGCGACCTGTTACAACCGAGTATGCTCTATTACTTGAGGCTGCTCTTGGTACAGATGCCAACATCTGGCTTGGCTTGCAGGCAGATTACAACATGCAGAAGATGAAGCAGGACAAATCATTCATGTCGCGCTTGGAGAAGATTCGCAAGATTGCAGCGATATTTTAATCCTCTGTATAGAGTTTGTCTTTCTCGAAGGTGATGCCTTCGTAGAGTTCTTGGTGGCCTTCGTAGCTCTGGGGGAGGAAGTGGAGGCGGACACCACGGATGTGCTTTTTGGCTTTAAAATCCTTGAGATTGTCAACCTTTTCGCTTTCGATTTCGAGCTTCATCATGCCCCAGTCCTCTAAGCGCACACGATCGCCCTCACGTAAATGATTGTTTACAACCTCGGCAACACTCGTCATGACTGCCAATACATTAGAAGTATGCGTACCCATGCGTTGGGCCACTTCTTTAATAAGTTGCCTGCTCTCTACGGTGTGGTAGTGAACTGCCACAGCCTTGTACTTACCAAAAGTGGGCAACGTTGGTTTGGTTTCTTTCTTTAATCTATATTTCATAAGTAATACGTTTTTAGTGCTGCAAATATACACATTTTCTAGAGAATAAACAAAATAATTAATGAAAATATTATTTTTTGTTGAATGCGGCAGAGAAAATAAAATAAAAAATTATGCAATAAGCCTACATGCCTACATATTTTTGACTTAAACACCTATTACACAATATGTTACAAAGATTAAAGCCTACACAAAGCCCCACAAAAGCCTACATAAAGCCTACATGCAGCCTACATGTTTTTGCCGTTTACCCACGTACTAACAGATATTGTTTGCCTGAATAGCAACCTTTATCCTTAATACTCGTTACGAAATTCTCTAGAGAATTTTGCAGCTACCCAGGTACTCAGTAATGTTTAGTAAGGCACTTAGCCGAAAATTCTCTAGAGAATTTCGCAGCATCCTTTAGGGAGAAATATTGCAAGTACATTAATAAGTATGTTTTCGCAAGGCAGGAAGTAGCTTTTTGTGCCTTAAAAAGTTACTTTTGGGATGTCGAAAAGCTACTTTTCGGTCGAATTTATGTAGGCTTTATGTAGGCTTTTGTGGTACTTTATGTAGGCTTGAAAACGCACAAAACCATCTGTACATGCGGTTTTCGAGCGATTTTATGTAGGCATGTAGGCTATATAGCAAAAATAATTTCTAAAAATGTAATTAATTCTCGAATATTTGTAGTACCTTTGTGGGCGATTATCATAAACAAATAACTAATAAACATAAATATGAAGATTACATTACTTAAAAAAGAAGGCCGTAAAGAGGTTATTAACCGTGTAGAGTTGGCTGAGATGGCCTCAGCCATCAAGAATGGTATGATTGAGAAGACTGTGCGCCAAACGCGCGAGGTATATCATTTGATGAATCCACACAGATTGAGCGACGGACAGATTACCACACAAATAGAGGGTGGCATCAAACTGCCACGCATCTGTTTTGTGGCCGACTATCAGAATCGCAAAGGCGATTGGCGCATGCTGGCCTATAATGGATTGGTAGTACTGGAGGTGAACGACCTGCAGACCTACGAAGAGGCTGTAGAAATAAGAGAGTTGGCCAAGAAACTGCCTGAAACATTGATGTGCTTTCTGGGTGGATCGGGAAGAAGCGTAAAAATCGTCTGCCGAGGCGAACTATTTGAGGGCGGTTTGCCCAAGGGCGAGAAGGATATCCGCCAATTCCATCTTAATCTGTATAACACAGCCAGACAAGCCTATCAGAACCAGTTTGGATTCGACATCCAGTTTTTGGAGCCACGACTGGACCGCACCGTCTACATGAGCGCCGATCCCGAGATGGGCTATAATGCCGATGCTCGTCCGTTTTACGCCGATACCAATGAGCACACCCTACCCCAGCCTGTAACCATCAGTAGGGATGAAGATCATCTGATGCCAGGTCGCACCGTTACGCGAACCTATCATCTTAACTGGACCTTTATCGTCGAGACCATCATGGGCCACTATTTTGATTTGCCCGATGAGAATAAAGAGGCCGAGTTGCTAATGCAGATAGCAGCCAGATGCCTTGACGAGGGTATCCCTCAGGCGCATGCCAAGGGCTTGACGATGCTGCACCCTGTGCTGAATCGCGACAAGATGCTGGTTGAGAAGATTTTCCAGACCGTTTATAGCGTGACCGAACAGGAGGATTATCGCGAAAAGCATAAGATTAAGCCCTTGAAGAGTGTGCCCGAAGATACTATCCAGGCGATGAAGACTGAGATATTCCTGAATTCGAACTTCGATATGCGTAAGAACCTGCTTACGGGTGTAGCCGAGTATCGCGAGAAGTTTAGCAACGACCAGCGATTCAAGCCTCTTACCGAAGAGGTGCGTAACGATATGACGCTGAGAGCCACCGAGTTAGGACTGAAAGCGTGGGACAGAAACGTGAACCGCTTTATCGACTCGACCCGTATTGAGCAGTTCGACCCCATCAATACCTGGCTTGATCAGTTGCCCAAATGGGACGGGCATGATTACATAGCCGAACTGGCAGCCCGTGTACCCACCTCGCAGCCACATTGGCCAAAGTACCTGAAGTATTGGCTGATGGGCATGGTAGGACAATGGCGCGAAAGCGATAAGCAGTTGACAGGTAATGCACTCACGCCACTATTGATTGGTCGCCAGGGATGTGGTAAAACGCGATTCTGCAAGATCATCCTGCCACCCGAACTGCGCGATTATTACAACGACAAGCTGAACTTTAAGAACGAGTTCGACCTGAACATTGCCCTTACCAGCTTTGCCCTCATCAACATTGATGAGTTTGATAAGACCACCTCGTCGCAGCAGATTGTACTGAAGTATCTGCTGTCGTCGAGCGATGTGAAGTTCCGTCCACCATACGGCAAAACCATCAAGTTATATCGCCGTTACACCTCGTTTATCGGCACTACCAACCAGATGAAACCGCTGGTTGACCCAACAGGAAGCCGCCGTTTTGTGTGCGTAGGTGTAGAGGGCAACATCGACTTCAGCGACACGCTGAACCACGAGCAGCTGTTTGCCCAGGCCCTATACCTATTTAATAAAGGTGAGCGCTTTTGGCTGAATGATGATGAAATCAAGCAGCTGATGGCCGAGAACGAGCCGTTCCAGAAGCTGAACGATCTGGTTGAGATGATTGGCGAGACCTTCCGCCGCCCCAAGGAAACAGAGCAAGGCAAGTGGTGGAGTCTGGGCGATATCAGTCAGGTGCTGGCCACGCGCTATGCCAACTTCGACCCAGAAACGCCATTCCAGAAGATAGGCAACGCCTTGAACGATGTTCAGTTCAATTTTAAGAGCAAACGCAAAACCAACCACATGGAATACTGGTTGATTGAGAAATAAAACACATGCTGTAATGGTGCAATGAAATGCTGATTAGTAGTCATGAATCTGAGCCCGAATCTGAGAGGAAAAGTAAAAGGCAACCAACATTGAAGTGAAATCAACTATCGGCTGCACCCACATGCAGCCAAACAAAGGCCATAGCGCATTCATGACAATGAGCAGGGGAATATCGACAACACCTTTTCGCAGGATACTGCAGATAAGGGCCTCTCGTGAACGCTCCATAGCTTGAAAGAGCGTGATGGAGGGATAGCACACCGCCATGAATGGCATGGCTACTACCTGTATCCGGAGAAAAGGTACGATGTATGATACCGTGAGCGATTCCTGTGTGAACAGCATGGCCAATTGGTATGCCCAAATTTCAAAGACAGCGAAGCACAGCATGGCAAATCCGAACGAAATGATACAGCCACACTTGAACACGTGATTGCGCCGGACAACGTTACCCGACGAGTGGTTGTAGGCAAGTAGTGGCAAGATGCCTTGAGAAAGTCCGATGGTAAAATAGAGCGGCAGATAGTCGAGCCGTTTCACAATGCCAAGGGCTGCTGTTGCCTCAGTGTTATATTGGGCAACAAAGTGCGTCAGGGCTGCTACGGCAACCACCGTCAGCATATACTGTATAGATGATGGGAAACCAACCTTGGAAATGCTGCCTATATAATGTCTGGTATAGCGCAGAAGCTGTGGTGCAAAGGTCAACACGCCAGTCTTTCGGCGACGCCAGATGACGACAAGCAGCCACAATACCGAAACCATGTTTGATACTGCCGTGGCGATACCTGCACCAACAATACCCATATTACCCATGCTCGGCAGCATGAGCAGAGGATCGAGCAAGCAATTCAATATACCTCCTGCCGAGATGCCGATGGAAGCCTGGAGTGCCATGCCCTCTGCTCTGACCAGATTGGCAAGCACGAGATTCATGATGACCGGTATGCCGCCGATGGTAATCACCCAGAACGCATACTCCTTGGCGGGGGCAAGAGTTCGTTCGTTGGCACCGATGAGGCTCAGTAGTATGTCGCTATACAACGGAAAGGACAAACAGCATACCAATGCCAGTATCATACCCATCCAGAAGGTGATCGATGCCACACGTTGCGCCCCTGTATAATCGTGCTTGCCCAGATGATTTGCAAACTGGCTTCCGCCGCCAACTCCAGGCAGGTTACCGATGGCGGTCAGCATCAGATAGAGGGGCAGTACAATAGTAGCCGCCGCCACCAGTTCCGGCTTGTTCAGACGTGCCAGGAAAAAAGTGTCGGCCCAGTTGTAAAGAAGCACTATCAGTTGAGCCACAATGGCTGGGATACTCTGAGCTAGTACAGCCCTTGCAACAGGCATTCGCTCAAAGACTTCTATGTCAACCTTATAGGAGCGCATTCTGATAGCTATACATGTTCATTATACACTCCCAGCAGTCCAGCCTGTTCCACCCGCAGCCTGATGGCTTCGATGTCGGTGGTGTATAGCTGTTTTTCCTTCATGCGGTTGAAGTAGTTTCCACCCGAGAAGGTAAAGCGCTCCATGGTGTCGTGCCTTTCCTTGATAGCACTGTTAGCCGCTGCAATGAGGTCGCCTACGGCAAGAGTCTGCGGCAGTGTCAGCAAGGGCTTGGCGGCAGCCAATCGTGCAGCGTTGTGACCAGCCAAGGTTCCTGTGGTAATGGCCTCTGTGTGACCAATAAACAGACCACTTTTCTCGCCAGCGCAAAGCAGGTTGCTGATACCATCCACAGTCATAGCATTTGAGCGGTAGGCTACTGAGAGGTAACGTATGGAGTTGCCCTTGCTGCCAGCACATGGATCTACGTAACGGGCATTTTCCATGCCGGGCAGCCGCCTCAACTTCTCAACGGGATAGTAGCTGGTCATGAGCTTGGCGTCGCCAGTATCGAGTAGGATCATATTCTCAGAGAAATCCTTGATGGCATATTGTTTACAGGCCTTTATCTTCAGTTTGTCGTAGTTGATCTCCTCCTTAGGAAGTGGTATCAAGGCTACACCTTTGCTGTTCAATTCTTCCTGCAGCGCTGCCGACAGACTCTCTTTCGAAACCTTGCACGATCCAGAGAACACACCGAACATGTCGGGCTGGCGTTCGCCCTGATAATCCTGGCCTCCACAGCGCTCAGTGATACTGATGCGCGGACCAAAGGCCGGGCAGCGCAGCACGCACATGCAGCAACCATTGCCATATTTCAAGCAGTTACCCATTGGTCCGGCACTGCCTGTAGTTTCAATGAAGACATCACCTTCGAAAAGGTCGCCAGAGTCGGCATAGACACCTTTCAACTGATTGTTATCACACACTACATCGCAGATGTGTGTAGAACAGTGAACATCAATACCCATTTCCAGAACCAGTCTACGAACATGCGCCTCGATGGTGTTGACGGGATAGAGTGTGGCGTGATGATGACCTGGGAACTCCACATTGCGGTGCAACGCAATACGGTCAATCAACTGGAACAGTTCGCCACCTCCCAGCGCAATCATCTCTTCGGCAGCCGTGAACCTACCGTTGTTACGCATGATTCCACCTGCATTGCCACATCCCAGCAACATATCTGTTTTCTCTATCAGACAAACCTCGGCGCCAGCTTTTCTTGCAGCTATCGCAGCAGCTGTACCAGCCCATCCGCCTCCTATGATAATAACTCTCATATAACGTTTATTTTATTTTTACTTGTTCTTTACAATGATGAATCACCCGTTTGTCGGCAGTTGTTTCTGTGCATGCGCCGCACACACCTTCGCCGCAACACATCCTGGCATTGTTACAGGCCGAAAGCTTTACATGACGGTTGCCGATATAATGCAGATAGGCGGCCACCTGGTGTATCACATATTCCGAAGCACCGACATGAATCAGGCTGCCGCCATCGGCCACGAACCGTCTGATAACGTGCTTGGCAGGTGTGCTGAGCTCACCATCGTCATCAAGCAGAGTCAAAGGCTTAAATGGGAGTTCAAACAGATCGAGCTGGAACTTCAGGATAGAAGGTGAGAAATTTCCTTCGTCAACATACAATTCTGTTTCGTTGTGCCTGGATTGAAGATATCTGACTGCGGATACCGATGGCAATAAACCAATGCCCTTGGTCAGTATCAGGCAGCGACTCGATTGTTGCGCTTCCAGATGCTGCAATCCTAACAGGCCGTTGTTGAACGGGCCGCGTAGCAGTAGCGTGTCACCCTCGGCCAAGTCCTTGAACTGGTTCGTCTTGACACCACGAAAAAGAAGCGTCATTCCGATGCTGCCCACCATCATCTCCTCAAATTGTACGGAGATGGGGACATCGTACCAGGAAGCCGCATCTTTACGGCGTACAAACACAAAGCCGCCCGGACGTTTCACCTCCCTCTCTAATGATATAGGAACCTTCACCCTTAAAAATACCAAGCCGTCGTAATGAATCACCGATATCACCTCGCATTCATACGTTAACCTACCGGGGTTTGCCTTCCCACCATTTCTGAGCAGTTCCTGCTTGATGCAGATACCACCACTGGCCTTACAGTCGCAAAAGGCCTTGCCATTGACCTGACTGCAAACTACACAACCACCCGTCACCGCCAAAATACATGGGCAGAAACGGCTGCCATAATCAGCACATAAACCGTTTATAATCACAAGTTTTCAATCTTTCAGTTAATAGATGCTGCAAATATAAAAAGAAATATCTGAATTTGGATCAATCCGATTGTTAATAATTATTAACGTGCAATTAGTTCTACTGGTTAATGGAAAAAAAAATAAAGAGCCCTCACGAAGGTGAGGCCCCTCTGGCGTAACATAGTGGAGCTGGAGGGAGTCGTAATCGACGTAGTCGCTTCGCTTGCGAAGAACCCTCACGAGGGTGAGGCCCCTCTGGCGTAACATAGTGGAGCTGGAGGGAGTCGTAATCGACGTAGTCGCTTCGCTTGCGAAGAACCCTCACGAGGGTGAGGCCCCTCTGGCGTAACATAGTGGAGCTGGAGGGAGTCGAACCCTCGTCCGCACAAGGAAACCATACGCTTTCTACACGCTTATCTTGGCCTTCATTTTCGAGCTGCGGCAAGACCCAAGCCACCAACCGCAACCTTATCTCCTAAAATTTCACCGCTACATCGGAGTCTGCAACGACTATTTCCGATTTAACCTGCGCCGCTTGATCTTTGGATTCGGAACAACATCCTCGGAGCGACGTCTCGTTCCTCTACCTTGTAAAGGAATAAAGCCAGTAATCTACTATACTTCGATTAGGCAGCGAGAGCATACTCATTGTTGCCAATTAAATTTTCCTTGACTCAGATTATGGAGGGAACCAAAGAAGCCTCCGCGTGCTTACGTACCATTTCATCTCGCCGTCAAATCCAGTCAACCCCAAGACGTAAATGTCGTAATTTCGAATCGCTCACTAGCTATTCGGCTGCAAAGATAGCACTTTTTCTGCTACAAACCATGTTTTTAAGCAAAAAATTAGTATTTTTGTAGCCGATTTCTATAATAATAAGGTGTAAGAAACGTTTTATAAGATATATGAAGACCCGTTTTTATATAGCTATTTGCGCGGCTATGGTGATGGCAAGCTGCTCGACGCCACGCAATTTCAACTATCTGCAGGACCTACAGAACGGTCAGCAGACGGATATCACCATCGACGGAACCATTAAACTGCAACCTAACGATCAGCTAACGGTGATTGTAAAGAGCAAGGACCCGCTGATGAGCAACCTGTTTAACAAGAGTATGGCCACCCAGATTACCCAAGGTAACGCTGCAGGCAATCCCTATATTGCCCCCTATACCGTAAGTCCGCAAGGCACGATTGATTTCCCAGTCATTGGCGAGATACTTGTGGGTGGATTGACCAGATATGAGGCCGAACAGACCATCAAACGCGAGCTGCAGAAGGAGCAGCTGAAGGATGCCAACGTAACTGTGGAGCTGCAGAACATGACCTACACAGTAACTGGCGAAGTAAAGGAACCTGGTGTTTACAAGATTGAGAAAGACCAGATAACGCTGCTGGAGGCGCTAGGTAAGGCAGGCGACCTGTCGCAGTATGGTAAGCGCGACTCGGTGATGGTAATCAGAACCGATGGCGGCAAACGTAAAACCTACGTATTGAGCCTTACCGACGGACAGAAGCTGTTAAACTCTGAAGCCTTTAACATCCACCAGAACGACATCATCTACGTAAAAGCCAATAACGTAAGAGCACGCCAGTCGACTGCCAACGGCAACGAGACACGTAACGCATCGTTCTGGCTGTCGATTGTATCGGTGCTCACCACTGTAGCCGTATTCCTATTTAAATAATCAAGCTGATATGGACTTAAAAACATACATAAACGAATGTAAGAAACACTGGCGATGGTTTGCAGCCACGCTTGCCACAGCCCTGATAGCTGCTATCCTGTTCCTGCTGATGTTCGCCCCACGATATGAACGTAGCGCCACTGTGCTTATCAAGGACGAGAACGGTGGTGGCGGATTGTTGTCATCGATGTCAGCCAGCATGGGTATGCTGGCCGGAATGGCAGGCATCAACATCGCATCGAACGTCAGCAACGAGATGGAGATCATGTCGTCGCCTGCCCTACTGATGGAAGTAATCAACCGCTTAGGTCTGGACACACGCTATGCCGCTTACGACGGGCTGATGAAATGCGACCTTTGGGAGGAAACGCTGCCAGTAAAGCTCACCTTCCCAAAGCTGACAGACAAAGACGGCGCCTACCTGAAGATGGACCTGCGAAAGGACGGAACATTTACGCTTTACAAGATGCGTAAGAACAAGGAAAAACTGAGCGGCGAGGTAGAAGGCAAGGTAAACACCGTATGCCAAACGCCTATCGGACCTGTTAGCGTGATTGCCACCAAATACTTTAAACAGGTGATGGACGAGAAGGGCGAAATGACCATCCGCATTACCAAAGAAAGGAAATACGATCAGGTGGAGCGCTGCATGGAGCAGTTGGATATCGACCTGACCGACGATCAGACCAGCATCATCCACATAGGCTATCGCGACCAGATAGCCGAGCGCGCCGAACTGATTATCAGCACACTGATAAACGTGTATCAGGAGGCTTGGATGAACGACAAGAAGAATGCTGCCGACATCTCTACCCAGTTTATTAACGAACGCATCAAGGACATTGAGCAGGAGTTGAGCGGACTGGATAAGGACATCGCTCAGTTCAGAGGTAGCAACCTGATGCCCGACTACGAGGAGGCCGCCAAGATGTTTATGACCAATGCCAGCTTGACCTACGAACAGCAGGTAAAGGTTAACAACCAGTTGTATATGATGGAGCAGATGCGCAATCAGGTTAACCATACCGAAGGAACGAACCAGGTATTGCCAGCCAATCTGCTACCCGACAACGAGAATGTAGCCAAGCAGATTAACGAATACAACAAGCTGCAACTGCAACGCAACCAGATGGCCGAGAACAGTAGCGATAACAACCCTCTGGTAAAGGATTTGGATGTACAGCTTGGCAGTATGCGCAAGGCTATTGTAAACTCGTTGGATCATGGTGTGGCCCAGTTACGTGCAAGTCAGAAGGCTGTGAATCGTGAAGATCAGAAACTGAAACAGCAGATATCAGCAGCCCCATCGGCTGTAACAAAAGTTCTGCCAGCCGAGCGCCAGCATAAAATCATCGAGGCCCTTTACATCTACCTCTTAGAGAAGCGCGAGGAGAACAGTCTTACCCAGGTGTACAACTCGCAGAATCTGCGCATCGTATCGCCCCCTATGGGAAAACTTAAGCCTGTATTCCCCAAGAAAGGCCGCACACTGGCTGCAGCATTCCTGCTAGGTTTGTGCATACCAGCATGCATTATTTACATGAGGCAACGTAAAAAAGAATAATGCAGAATACTATACAGAAATTGTCCCAACAAGTATTAACCAGCGACATAGGTAAACGTATTGCCTATGGCGCTTTTTGGTCGATGACAGGTACTGCCTTGGGTAAATTTCTGGTATTAGTAGCTGGCATTATTTGCGCTCGAATTCTTGGCAAAGAGATTTTTGGCGAGTTCGGTATGGTCAGATCTACTGTAGGCATCTTTATTGTATTAGGTTCTGCAGGCATTGGCATTACCGCCACACGCTTCATCTCTTTATATAGAACAACTGACCAGAGCCATTCGTATAGCATCTATCGTCTGTCGCTGCTTTTTGCATTTTGTTCCGGCATGGTGCTCACAGTTTGCTTAATGCCGATGGCCAAAACCATTTCAGAAGTGGTACTTCATTCACCACATCTTTCAACTGCCATACAAATAGCAGCACTCATTTTGTTTGCATCAATTCTTAATGCTACATTGAATGGTGTGCTTACAGGGCTGGAGGACTTTAAATCGATAGCCATCAATACACTTATTGGCAGTAGCATCGAATCAATACTGATGGTGCTTGGAGCATGGTATTATGGTTTACATGGTGCTATTATCGGCTTTGGACTGGGCATAGCAGCGCAGTATATAGCCAATCACATAGCTATTCGTAAAGACTTCAAGAAATACGGCATTACGTCAACAAGCCATATCGAAAGAAAAGACTATAGCCTTATTTATTCATACTGCATTCCGGCCACACTATCGGCCCTTACCGTAGCCCCTGCATTTTTTATAATCAGGGCTATGGTGGTTAGAGCAACTGGCTACGGTGAATTGGCCATTTTCGAAGCGGCCGACCAATGGAAAGTTATCATTCTGTTCATCCCTACAGCTGTTAGTCAGATAGTGCTTCCTATCCTCTCGAGTACTACAGATGGTAAAAAATTCAGCAAAGCACTACTGGCCAATATAGCATTGATAGGTATTGTATCGGTAGTTGTAGCTGTTATCATCAGTATACTCAGTCCATACATTATGCCATTATACGGAAGCAGCTTTGACAATCAAACGCCACTTATGCTATTAGCCGCATCAACTGTTTTTTCTTCTATTGCCAACGTCATTGAAATGGCCGTTTGCAGCAAAGAAAAAATGTGGCAGAACTTTGCATTGAATCTCGTATGGGCCACTATAATGATAGTTTGCGCACAAATGAATATTAATAAAGGAGCTACTGGTTTAGCACTTGCCGTACTTATTTCGTACGCCATCAAGTGTATACTATTCTCTCTGTATCTTAAACATATCAATCAGCATGAAGATAAGTAATCACATAGAATATGGTTTACTTGGAGTAAGTTTGGTATTACTCCAGTTTGCTGGTTACTCAGTACTAACCTTGCCATTCTTGGCATTAACGGCAGTGCTGATGTTCTCTTTCAAATCACTACAGACACAAGTAGAGGAAAGCGCTCCATTCTCACTATTCTTAGTTACAGCATTTATCGTAGGTCTAGTGCACTTAATTTTCAGAGATACAACCGCCAAGTCGCTAATGATGTGGGGCCAACTATATTTTCTCGCCATTATCCTAGCCTGTGCAAGCAACAAACAAAAGGTTATTTCCATCATCAAATACGTTATCTACGCTATTTTTCTTGCAGATATCACCTCAAACATACTGCTTGCTGCTGGATATTCATTACCTTGGACTCACTTCCCGCCCATACGTCCAGGCGAAATATTACCCAGATTCCCTGGTGTAAAGAGTAGTTCTCTGTTCTCTGGCAGTATTTCTTTCCTAGCACTTTGCTGCATCATCCAAGAACCTATCAAGCCAAAATGGTTGAAGTTTTTTATTGAGTTCATGATGTGTATAAACCTGCTTCTGGCAGGCTCATTCAGGTATTACATTATCCTTGCTGCTGTTATCGGATTATACGTATTAAAACTATACAGAAAGCCCAAATTACTGATTAGCTTCTATATCTGTTTTATTGTATTCGTTGTTCTGTTTACTTATCTTACCAAAGATATTAGTCAGAGTAACATGCTAAGGTGGAAATTATGGTTACACACAATCGATCATATCAGCGATAGTCCGATCTGGGGCATAGGTTTCTATTTCCAGTACCTAAGAGAACATACAATATTCACCTTCCACAACTTAGCTGTGGCTGGAGTTACCGAATCAACAATTCTACTATTTGCATGGTGTTTTGGACTCCCCATCATGGTCATATTCCTTTATGCCCTTTATAAAACCCTTAGACAATTTTCAAACTATAGCGAGTACAAATTATTTCTTGGATTATTCTTAGGATTAAGCTTAGATCTCTTCTGGGGAGGCAGCCTCGACAATTGCATGTCGCTCTCAATATTCCTCTTATGTATGTATCAAATCAATCACGATGAAAAAGTTCAGCATCATCATACCAACCTATAATCAGTTGCCTTTGCTGAAACGGGCACTTGAGTCGGTTCTGCACCAACAGGATGCAGACTACGAGGTGATTGTGACTGATGACTCGGATAACGAAGATATTGCCACATACATCCAATCAATTGGTAATCAGTCGGTTAAATACTTTTATCACAAATCTACTGGAAGAGCTGCCGACAATTGGAACTTCGGTTTATCGAAGGCTGAGGGGCAGTATGTGATAGTGATGCACCACGACGAAGCAATGGCAAGCAGTAATCACTTAAGTTTGATGGCTCAGGCCTTGACTGATGCCGATGTGGCGATTGCCGACATAGAGGTGATGAATGGTGGCAAGCAAAGTAGCAGATGGCTCTCCCACCTTACCAGAAAGTTATGTTGCAAGCATCCCGAATGTCTATTCCTACAGAATGCCATCGGACCTACCGCCTGTATCGCTTTTAAGCGCGATCAGCTTCAGTCATTCAATCCAAATTTGAAATGGCTGGTAGATATAGAGTGGTACTATCGCCTACTAAAAGGTAAGCGTGTAACTATCTGCAAGCGTTGCAAGATACAATCTACCCACGGACATGCAGAACAGATTAGCCAGCAACTGGATATTATGCAGGCTTTCAGTCAAGATAAAGCCATCATCTGTCAGACTCATGGCAACGCTGTACGCTTGATGCTGTGGCTATATGAGCACTTGATATTAGGAACCAAACGATTATTACGACGGATATGAGGATAGTAAAAGTGTTAGGCGGTCTGGGCAATCAGATGTTTCAGTTTGCTCTTTACAAGGCGCTGCAAAAGCAGTACCCTGAGGAGCGCGTGCTGTTAGACCTGCACTGCTTTAACGGCTATCACAAACATCGCGGTTTTGAGATAGACAGCGTGTTTGGTGTTACCTACGAAAAGGCCACTTTGAAAGAAGTAGCCAGTCTGGCCTATCCCTACCCTAACTACCAGTGCTGGCGGATAGGTAGCAGAATACTTCCTGTACGCAAAACCATGCTCAAGGAGGAGCCCAACTTTACGTTAGAGCCCTCAGCACTCAGCCTACCAGATAGTACTTACTACGATGGTTACTGGCAGCACGAGGAGTATTTCATGCATATCCGCGAGGAAATACTCAGCACATACGCTTTCCCCGCATTCGACGATGAGCGCAATAAAACAACTGCACAGTTGGCTGCAAGCACTAACAGCTGTAGCATACACATCCGTCGTGGCGACTATCTGACAGACCCTTTACGTAAAGGCACTACCAATGGTAACTACGTGATTGCCGCCATCAAAGAAATGCAACAAGAGGTTAAGCCCGAAAAATGGCTGGTATTTTCTGACGACATCGCCTGGTGCCAGCAGCATCTGGCCTCAACACTCGACGCCACAAACACCATCTATATAGATTGGAACACAGGCGCTAACAGCATTCACGATATGCACCTGATGGCACTCTGCAGGCATCATATTATCGCCAACTCATCCTTTTCGTGGTGGGGCGCATGGCTCAGTCAACAGGATGGCATAACCATCGCACCATCTAACTGGATGAACTTAAAGGATGTATGTTCACCAGTGCCTGATAATTGGATAAAAATATGAATAAGATATCTGTTCTCATATCAGTATATAGCAAGGAACAGCCTGCGTATCTGCAGCAAAGCCTTGACAGCATCTTCGCCCAGACGATGCCGCCTGATGAGGTGGTGCTGGTAGAAGACGGACCACTGACAGAGCCACTCTTGGCGGTGATAGCATCATTCGCCCAACAGCATCAGGAACTCCACATCGTAAAACTACCCACGAATGTAGGCTTAGGCCTTGCGCTGAACGAGGGATTGAAACATTGCCATAACCATCTGGTGGCACGTATGGACTCGGATGACATCATGAAACCTGAACGTTTGGCTAAGCAAGCTGCCTATCTTGAGCAGCACCCCGAGACAGCTATCGTGGGTTCGTGGACAGAGGAATTCAGCGGTAGCATTAACGAATCGTGCGCCATCCGTAAGGTGCCCGAGACTCACCAGCAATTGGTGGCTTTTAGCAAGCGCCGCAATCCTATGAACCACCCTACTGTGATGTTCCGCAAACAAGCAGTAGAGGCTGCCGGCAACTACAGACACTGTCTGCTTTTTGAGGATTACGACCTTTGGGTAAGAATGATGAGCCAAGGTGCACACTTCCACAATCTGCAAGAGTCGCTACTCTATTTCCGAGTGTCGAACGACTTCTTCAAACGTCGTGGAGGCTGGGCTTATATCCGTCAGGAAATCAGATTCCAGCAGTCGCTACACCAAATGGGACATATCGGCTATGCCACCATGATACAGAACATCATGATGCGTACCTTATTAAGAATGATACCCAACAAATGGCGACAAAAAAGCTATCTTTTCTTGCTGCGGAAATAATAAATTGAGAGATTTTACGTTATATATTAAGATTAAGGAACTAAATAATATTGGATGGAGCAACACTACTCGTATATATATGATGGAATGAACGCCTTTGAGAAAGAAGTCAAGCGATGGATTGATTTCTTTTTCGCAGGTATATGTCTGATTGTATTCTCACCATTGTTTTTAGCTTGTTATATTGCTATCAAGCGCGACCACGATGGTCCAGTGATATTCAAACAAGAACGTATAGGCCGATTCGGACGACCGTTTACTATCTATAAGTTTCGCAGCATGACGGTTAACGCCGAATCCAAGGGTCCACAACTGTGTAGTGAGCACAGAGACAAGCGCCTTACTAAAACAGGCAAGTTTCTGCGCGAGCATCATCTCGACGAACTGCCTCAGCTATGGAATATCTTCATTGGCGATATGGCCTTTATCGGTCCGCGTCCTGAACGAAAATTCTATATCGACCAGATTATCCAGCACGATCCACGCTACACCTATCTTTATCAGATACGTCCAGGCATCACATCGATGGCCACACTCTATAATGGCTATACCGATACGATGGAGAAAATGCTGAAACGATTAGAGATGGACCTCGACTACCTGAAGCATCGCTCATGGTGGCTCGATGGTAAGATTCTGTGTCTTACCTTCCTCAAGATAGCCTTTGGCAAGAAGTTCTAAAACTTTCTGAACTCCAGATGTGTGGTGTTATTATCAAGCACCATTCTGCTACTGGTCAGCTCTGAGATGCGAAACTCGGTACTGGTATTGCTAATGCCATAAGGTATGAGCATATCAGCATCCTTGAGGGCAACATCGTCGGAGTCGCGATCCACTCTGTAAGGATCCGACAGTTTCAGTTTATCACCTTCGCGAGTAAAACTCATCACAATATCCTGATGCACTTTTTTCACATCACGCAGTTCCAGAATGTGTCCCTGAAAAGCCCAAGTGATGCCAGGCGAAGAACTCATCTGCCAAAAGCCATCAAGATGTCCGTTGGCCGAATCTTCTTTATCACAACTGGTCAGCAACAAGGTTACACCTATTATAATATATAATAAACGCTTCATCTTTACAAACTGTTATTTAATCAATCCTGTTTTTACGATAGACAGATGGAAACCGAAGTTGTCGCCTCGCAACTTACCGAAGTCGGCAGCTACAGCACCTTTTATGCTCCAACCATCCTTTAGCATATAATCAGCCTCAGCCATACAACTTACATTCTCCATGGGGTTGACTGGCAAGTAATAATACGAGCCATAACTCTTTTGCCATGAAGCCAGCACGCGATAGTTCAACTGTTGTATAGGCGAACCACTAAAACCTAAATGCCAAGCCACAAAGCGGTTATGCTCTACCTCAATATGTCCATCGGCATTATACAGCGGAGATACATAAAGCGGATTACCCATCACCTGTCCCCAATGCTGCCAACCGGTATAGAGATGGTGATTGTAGTAATTGTCGCGCCCACTTATCTGATAGCCTACATGACTGGTCTTGTCATGATAAACCGGACCAGCCTGATACTTGGTGTACAGATACTCTACAACAATATTGTTGAGCCAAGCATTATCCTTCAGTTTCAGTTCGGCACCTAACAGCCAATCCTTAAAGTCGTACCAGAAGTACTTGTCGCCACTCTTGTTTACATGAAACATCATAGAGTTATCCTCGAAAAACTGATCGGCATATACAGCCAGATTCCAGGTAGGCTGATCGTAACTAAAACGTGCTACCCACGAACCCAACTGGTTACCTTCGGCATTCTTAAAATTGCCATCGGTAGCATCAGTTCCGCCTGGAATAAAAGCATTCTTAAAGGCTTTTAAACCGCCATCATTGTCATACACCTTTTCTACGCCATTCTCAAACAGATGCGAGGTACCACCAAACTGGCAGGCCATTTCTAAGCCTAACTCGGCAGTAAAGTTGCCTGGACCAATCTTCAGATATCCTGCCTTACTATGGTAGAGCGTACCCTCGGTATATCGGTTCTGCGGAGCCACAAAATCCTTTTGCCAACCATCGTCGGTGGTTTTGCCGTAAGCGATATGTCCCTTCAGCGCCAACCAGTTATTTGTACCTGGGATAGTCCAGTATTCAGGCAACGCCAATCGTACCTGAGGCACAGGACGGGCATTGATACCCAAGGTTTGAGAACCAGAACTCAACGCCTGGTTCTTCAGTTCCATCGGATATTCCTTGGCACCAACAGTCAGTGTTCCCTTCAGCCAGCGACCTTCGACATAAGCCTGCTGAACCACCAACGTACTGGTGAAACCGGTAGCCACAGCCACATCGGCCCCGTATCCAATCCCCCACTTGCGCCCATCATCAGCACTGAGCTTTCGTTCTATCGCACCACGCACATAGCCATTAGTGGTTTTCAGCGAACTAAGTCCATACTTGTTGGCATTCAACCACAAGGGCGCATGATCGCCCGACGACAAGGTAGCCTGCATCTCAACCCGATACTGAACACTATCGGTAAGCGAACGCTGCTGAGCGCTTATAGCAAAAGGGCTACACATTATTAATAATATAGACCAGAATTTCTTCATACCGGGGGCAAAGATACGAATTTTTTCTTTCTTAAAAATACTTTTAGGGAATTTCCTCTACCTTATTAGGGAAAATCCTTTGCGTATAAACCCAAAATGTTGTTTCTTTGCACTGTGATTAACAAAACAGAATGTGAAACCATTTAAATGATACGATTATGAAGAAGATGTTTTTCGCACTGATGGTGATGCTGACCTCGACAATGGCAGCGAGTGCAATGAGCTACGAGCAGGCCCGCAACGAAGCTCTGTTTCTCACCGATAAGATGGCGTACGAGCTGAACCTCACCGACGAGCAGTATGAGGCTGCATACGAGATAAATCTGGATTATCTGATGGGCGTAGCCGGACGCGATGATGTTTTTGGCACTTACTGGGAGCGCAGAAATCTTGATTTGAGCTATATCCTGTTCGACTGGCAGTGGAATGCATACATTGCAGCCAGCTACTTCTACCGTCCACTTTACTGGGAGGCTGGTTACTGGCACTTTGGAATCTATCGTCGCTATCCGCATCGCGATTTCTTCTACTTTGGTCGTCCGCACTTCTATGCGACCTATCGTGGTGGACATGCCTGGCACATTCATGGCACTCATGGCTACTACTATGGACGCAGAGAGCACTTCCGTCCTACTCACAGAGAGCACTTCGGAATGCACGATCGCTGGAATCGTGGCGACTTCCGCAACCCTCGTCACAGTTCAACCCGTGTAACTGGTCGTCACGATAGTCATCGTATCGATGTTCGCCACGACAATTCTCGTCGTATCGAAGGCCGTCATGACAACCGTCGCATCGAAAATCGAGATAATGGCATGAACCGTCACCACAACGATATCAATCGCCATAACGATACCAATCGTAATAATGGTTCGTTCAGTGGTCATCGCGGTGGTAGCAACTCACACACCAGAAGTATGGGCGGCGGTGCATCGCACAGTACATCACACGGAACTCGCAGCGCTGGTGGCGACAGCCGCATGGGAGGACGCCGATAAGACTTACAACTCAAGGATGCGGACCTCGGCGTTCTGCATCCTTTGAATTTCGTTCATTGGCTTTTGATAGTAAAATGATTGTATAGCTTTGTTGATGATGCCATGGCCTACGGCCAACACCTTCTTTCCGGGGAATGTCTGCTTGACATACGCGATGAATTCGCCCGCCCTGGAAAGAAGGTTTTCTAATGTCTCGATATCATCAGGCCAAACCTCGCCTTTCAAATCAGGAATAAAGCGCCCGGTAAAGCTTCCCCAATCGCGTTCACGAAGCAAAGGCGTAGTAAGCACCTCTAACTGATGTGGCTCGGCAATGATTCGGGCAGTATCAATAGAGCGTTTTAAATCGCTGGCCAATATAATATCAATCTCCTTATTCTTCCACTGCTCACTAAACGCACGAGCCTGCTGAACACCATTTTCGTTCAACTCGCCCTGAGTTTGTCCCTGCATAATCTGATTGGCGTTATCTACCGTCTCGCCATGTCTTACTAAGTATAAAGTTGTCATCATCTATTAAATTTTGCTGCAAAATTACAGAATAATTTGCTTTTTCCACCTTATTTTATTATTTTTGCAGCGTAAAACTTAGAATTATTATATATGAAGATATTACAAAGTTCCATTTTCCGTGCCATTTGCGCCATAGCCATTGGTATCATGCTGATTAAGTATCCTGATAATACTGTAAACTGGATTACAGTTGCTATAGGTATATTATTCCTGCTGTCGGGTGTTATCTCGATGGTGGTATATTACAATGCCACCAAGCATGTAGCCGAGTATAAGATTATGGACGAAAACGGACAGGTGATAGCTGGCGATAAACCAACATTCCCGCTTGTAGGTTTGGGTAGTATTATCCTAGGACTGATGTTGGCCCTCACGCCAACCGTATTTATTACAGCCCTGATGTACATCATCGGTGCTATACTGGTTCTGGGTGCTATCAATCAGTATATGGCATTGGTAAGAGCACGCCGACTGGGCGGTATCGGCTTTGGTTATTGGATATTCCCATCGTTCATTCTCCTCACTGGTCTTTATGTGATGATTAAACCCATGAGTCCTGCCAGCATGGCTATGACAATATTAGGTTGGTGCTCGCTGCTCTATGGTGTTACCGAGATTATCAACTCGCTGAAGATTCACTCTAACAAGCGTAAAGCCGAGAAGGCTCAGGAGATACCAGTAGCCGAGGAAGTGAAAGATGACGATAAAAAAGTTACGGAAGTGACTACACTCCCGTAACGATTCCTTCGATATATGTCTTAAGGATGTGGATACCCGTGCGGTTATCTCCACCCCAGGGAACAATCAGGTCGGCAAACTTCTTTGTTGGCTCGATGAATTGTTCGTGCATGGGCTTCAGCACCTTTTCGTAGCGATCCAGTACCATTTCTACAGTTCGTCCACGCTCTACCACATCGCGACGGATGTTACGGATCAAACGTACATCACTATCAGTATCTACAAATATCTTCAAGTCCATCATATCACGTAGTTTCTTGTGATGCAAGGCCATAATGCCCTCGATAATAATCACAGGCTTTGGCTCTACGTGGATAGTCTCCTTCTGTCGGTTACTCTCGATATACGAATATGTGGGCTGCTCAATAGCCTCGCCATTCTTCAACTTCTTGATATGCTCGGTGAGCAACTTCCAGTCGAAAGCGTCTGGATGGTCGAAGTTGATAGCCTTACGTTCCTCAGGAGTCATACCCGTTGTATCGTTATAATACGAGTCGAGGGGAACAACTGCTGCACAATGAGGAGGCAGAGCCTTGGATATTCTCTTAACTACGGTAGTCTTACCCGAACCGGTACCGCCTGCAATTCCAATGATTGTCATAATCTTAAGTATTTAAATACGATGTTATAAAATTCTGCTTTACGCTCTGTTTTCATGGGGTAAGCCCTCGAACTGCTTGGCATACGATAGAGTCGTATCACCCTGTCGTCAAGTGTAAACTCTGCATATTCGCCAACTTTAGGGCCTTTAATACCATAATGGTTACAAAAAACGTCGGTGGCCAACTGGCCTGCTGTTATCACAGCCTCGCAGCAAGGCAAGCTTCTGAGCATGGCATCAAGATCGGTCTCTTCTACAATCTCCAAGTCCTTATCCGAAGCATTATCCTTTGTTCTGCGAATACGGGTGGCCGTATCATACATGGCAATTCCTTTTTCATTCAGGAAAGGGATAATCCGTTCCAAATCAAAGCGTTTCTCCTGTTCCAACACAAAATGCTGCTTGTTATCAAAGAAACAGATGCCAAAGATACGCCACATGTCGTTGATGAAGTTGGGGTAATAGAAACGCATACACCATCGCTTTTCAGCAGGAGGGAAAGTGCCGAGCATCAATAGCTTAGCATGCCCAGGCATAAAAGGCTCGAAGGGATGTGATTCTATTATTTCGCTCATCAGTTCTTCTTCAAATAAACCAAAGTGGGTAAGTGATCGCTATAGCCGTTCTGCCATTTGCCACCTGCGGTGGTACGTAGTGTATTGCCACGATACGCGCCTTCCTGCTGAATCAGGTAATCGCGACGGAACACCTGATAATCAAAGAGTTTCAATGTAGAGTAATCCTCCTTACCTGACTTATTGAGCAGATTCGACGAGAGGATAATCTGATCGAAGAGATTCCATGCCCCCTGAAACTGAAGTGTGCCCTGACCAGAGGCCAACATATTCCACCAAGGATTATAAAGTCCTCCCTCCTCTACTTCACTCATTTCGCGTCTGGCACCCAGGCATTTTGCCATCGATGCATCGTTGGGGTCATCGTTCATATCACCCATGATAAACAGCTTTACCTTGGGATCATCCTTCTGCAACGAGTCTTTTACTACACGCAACTGCGAACCACCATCCTCACGGGCATACGATGGTGCACCACGCGATGGCAGATGATTAACGATAATAGTAACATGCTCTTTGGCCATCGTACCACTAACCACCAGGAAACCACGAGTAGCACGACCGGCATCCTCTGGTCTATTATATATATAAGGTACAAGCTTTACATGATTAACCTTAAAAAGCTGGGGATTGTAAAGCAAAGCACAATCAATACCACGCTGATCGGGACCTTCGATATGCACGAACTTAAAGTTGCGAGCCTTCAAAGCTGGCTGATTGCATAGATCGGTCAAGCACTTGGCATTCTCAACCTCTGCCACACCAATAGCAGCACAACCAACCTCGGGCAACTTATCGGTACCCATATCGGCCAGCACGCGAGCCATGTTATGCAACTTGCACTTATATTTCTCGGCGTCCCACTTAAACGAACCCTCAGGCAGGAACTCATAATCGTTCTTACCTTCGTCGTGAGTGGTATCAAAAAGATTCTCAAGATTATAAAAACCAATGCCATACACTTGTTGCTCCTTTTTATTCTTGGCTTGGCATCCCACCAAAACAAGGAGTAATAAAAACGTTAAAAACTGAAATTTACGCATATTAGTACTGTTTATGCTTGCAAAAATAGCACAAAAAATTGAGTAAACAAAGAAAAAAGCACAAAAAGTTTGTAAATTCGGAAAAATCTTCGTAACTTTGCACCCGCTTTATGCGAAATTAGTATTTATAACATTAATATTTAAACTCAAAATGAAAAAAGGTATTCATCCAGAAAACTATCGCCCCGTCGTATTCAAGGATATGTCCAACGGCGATATGTTCCTTACGAAGTCTACTGCAAAGACAAATGACACTGTAGAGTTCGAAGGCGAAACTTACCCAGTGGTAAAAGTCGAAATTTCAAGCACCTCTCACCCATTCTACACAGGTAAGAGCAAGCTCGTTGACACTGCAGGACGTGTTGATAAGTTCATGAGCCGCTACGGTAAGGCTGCGAAGAAGTAAGATAAAACCGCAAAGAACATTAAAAGATGCGTCCATGGTAGTTGCATATGCCAAGGCCGCATTTTTTTTTATTACAACAACCCGAATATTATTACAACACGATATGAAAACAGTTTATGACTTCACTGTCAAGGACAGAAAAGGAAAAGACGTATCTCTGAAAGAATACGCCAACGAGGTGTTGCTGATTGTAAACACAGCAACTAAGTGTGGATTCACGCCACAGTACGAGGAACTGGAGAAACTCTATGAGCAGTACCACAGTCAGGGTTTCGAGATTCTCGACTTCCCCTGCAACCAGTTCGGACAGCAGGCACCTGGTACCGATGAGAGTATCCACGAGTTCTGCAAGCTGAACTTTGGTACTGAGTTCCCACGCTTTAAGAAGATTAAGGTAAATGGCGACGACGCCGATCCTCTGTATAAGTTCCTTCAGGAGCAGAAAGGCTTTGCCGGTTGGGATATGAGCCACAAGATTGCCCCTATCCTCGACGACATGCTCTCGAAAGAGGATCCTGACTACAAGCAGAAAGCTGATATTAAGTGGAATTTCACAAAGTTCCTGATTAACAAGAAGGGACAGGTTGTTGCTCGTTTTGAGCCTACTGAGAATATTGAGAATATTGCCAAGCAGATTGAAGAGCTGCTTAAGTAATAGCCAACATATAAATAAACAGATATCATATGGAACATACTAAGTGTTTAATTATCGGTAGTGGCCCTGCTGGATATACAGCTGCCATTTACGCCTCGCGTGCCAACTTGAGTCCAATCGAGTATAGCGGCATGCAGCCTGGCGGACAGCTCACTCAGACCACTGAGGTTGAGAATTTCCCTGGCTATCCTCAGGGTGTTGACGGCAACCAGATGATGATGGACCTGCTGGAGCAGGCTCAGCGCTTTGGAACCGATATCCGTAACGGCGAGATTGTGAAGGTCGACTTCTCAAAGGCCCCCTACGTTTGCACAGCCGACGACGGCACAGAGATTGAGGCCGACACCGTGATTATCGCTACAGGCGCCTCAGCCAAGTACTTAGGTCTCGACGATGAGCGCAAGTATAACGGACAGGGCGTATCAGCCTGCGCTACCTGCGACGGATTCTTCTATCGCAAGAAGACAGTTGCCGTAGTTGGTGGTGGCGATACAGCTTGCGAGGATGCCCTTTACCTGGCAGGATTGGCCAAGAAGGTGTATCTGATTGTACGCAAGCCATTCCTTCGCGCCTCACAGGTGATGCAGCAGCGTGTGAAGGAGAACGGGAACATCGAGATTCTGTTCGAACATAACACCCTTGGTCTTTATGGCGAGAATGGTGTCGAAGGTGCCCATCTGGTTAAGCGTAAGGGCGAAGCCGATGAGGAACTGGTTGACATTGCTATCGACGGCTTCTTCCTGGCTATTGGCCATAAGCCCAATACCGACATCTTTAAGGAGTGGCTGGATATGGACGAAACAGGCTATCTGAAGAAGATTGACGGAACACCTAAGACCAAGGTTCCTGGTGTATTCGTAGCTGGCGACTGCGCCGACCCTGTATATCGTCAGGCTATCTCTGCTGCAGGTTCAGGTTGCCAGGCGGCTATCGAGGCTGAGAGATTCTTGTTGAATAAGTAATATAAATGAGAAAAGGCTCGTCTCACGACGAACCTTTTCCCAAAAAAAATTACTTAAAAAACTAAATTAATCAACCATAAACCTTAACCATTAAAATCTTTTTCTGATGCAAAGATATGGCAAGTTTTTGAAATGGATGTTTAATTTAAGTTTTTTGTTGTTGAAAATGCGTGAACTAACGCAAAATGAACACAAAATCACTAATTTTATACATTTTAACGCTTAAAACGGCAAATTTTATCGAAAAAAGTTGATTGATATCGAAAAAATAACTATTTTTGCACAACCAATAATTATAAAAGTATGGACAACCGTTTACTATTAGCCCTCATCATAATGGTAATTCTGACCATTATTCTCCTCGTAGGAAGACGTTTATTCCTGCGAAACCAAAAGGTGCAAAGAAGATTACGACTCAGCGCCATATTTACAAATATTACGCACGAGCTTCTAACTCCCCTATCAGTCATCTCGGCCTCTGTCGACAAGTTGCGCGACACCGAACCGCAGTACAGCCATGAATACGACTTGATGCAATTCAACATTCAGCGCATGGTGAGACTGTTACAGCAGATTCTGGAAACCAGCAAATCTGATGCGGGCCAGCTACGGTTGCTGGTTGCTCAGGGCGATGTAATGAAGTATATACGCCAAACCGCCGAATGCTTGGAGCCACTTATTGCCAAGAAAGACATGAAGTTCAGTATCAACTGTCAGCCAGAAAGCATGATGGGCTGGATTGATACCGACAAGTTGGATAAGATTATCTATAACTTATTATCTAACGCAGCCAAATATGGCAAAGAAGGTGGCACCGTGTCGATCAGCGCCATCACCAACGATAAATACGACGAGGTAGAAATCAAGGTGAGCGACGATGGCGATGGTATCTCTGCCAAACAGATGAAACACCTGTTTAAACGCTTTCATGATGGCGATTACCGACAGCATCAGACAAATGGAACTGGGTTAGGTCTGTCGTTAACGCAGGATCTGGTTTATCTGAACAGAGGAACCATCACCTGCCACAGCGAAGAGGGAAAGGGCACAGAGTTTATCGTCAGACTCCCTATCAAGAAAGAAGCCTTTGCACCTGATCAGATTGACGAAAAGCATAAGATTGATTTCAATATTCCTAAGAACACCATCGTAGATATCAATACCATCGTACCAGATGTGAATGCAGATCCAGAAGATCCTATTGAGGATGGCTATAAATTATTGGTAGTAGAGGACAATCTGGAATTACTGATGCTGATGCAGCAACTGCTAAAGACCACCTATCATGTTTACATAGCCCGCAATGGTGCCGAGGCTATAAAAGTGATACATGAAAAAGAGCTCGATCTGATTATATCAGATGTGATGATGCCCGAGATGGATGGTATCGAACTGACCAAAGCCGTAAAAGCCGACCCTAACTATAATCACCTGCCCATCATCCTGCTGACAGCCAAGACACAGGAGGAAGACGAGAAGGAAGCATTGCAAAGTGGAGCCGACGAATATCTGAGAAAGCCATTCCGCTTAGGCGATCTGAAACTACGCATCGATAACATCATCGAGAATCGTAAACGCATGCAGACAGAATTCAGTCAGTTCAGTGCTGAGGAAGAAATAAAACACATTGCCAAAGCCCCAAGTCCCGACGAAGCTTTTGTTAATCAGGTTCTGGCAAACATCCATAAACACATCGACGACGAATCTTATGATCGCGATGCATTAGCTGCCGACATGGGCACCAGCGCTTCCACCTTATATAATAAGTTACGCTCTATCACTGGCATGAATGTATCGGCTTTTATTCGTGATGTAAGAATGAAAGAGGCCCGACGCCTGGGCATGGAGAACCCCAACCTGCGTGTCAGCGATTTGGCTTATAGCGTTGGATTCCATGATCCACGCTACTTTGCTACTTGCTTTAAGAAACAGTTTGGCATTCAGCCGAAGGAGTTCTTGGAGAGTTTGCTGAACTCAAAACAAAAAGGGCCAGGAAGGTAAGCGCACCATTCATCATCAGCAACTCATAACCGAACCGATAACCAGCCAAATGCCAGGTTATCTCATCAATAGCATAGCAAAGCAAAGGCGATGCGATGCAGATATAAGGCACATACCGATCGCGTGGCATACGTTTGGTAAGCATGCCAAAGGCAAAGAGTCCCAACAGCGGACCGTATGTATAGCCACAAATCGTATAGATGGCATCAATCACGCTTGTTGAGTTCAGCAGTCTGAACAGCAGAATCATCAACACAAACAAGATGCTGATACCCAGATGGGCACGCTTACGCAACTGCTCGTCGCCTGCCCTACCCCTGATATCTACGCAATAACTGGTGGTAAGCGATGTTAAAGCCGAATCGGCACTCGAGAACGAGGCTGCTACAATACCTATTGTGAAAGGAATCAGTACCGACAATCCGCTACGCTGAACAAATCCAGGCAGCAAAGTATCTGATACGCCCGTTTCACCCAGCATCACCAGCAGAACACCCAACGACAAGAACAGCAGATTAGCAGGCACAAAAGCCACACCATAGGTACACATATCCTTCTGAGCCTCTTTCAGCGTTTTACATGTCAGGTTCTTCTGCATCATATCCTGATCAAGTCCGGTCATCACAATCACTATAAACACACCGCTCAGAAACTGTTTCCAGAAGTTCTGCTTCGAAACCCAGTCGTCCATCACAAACATACGACTATGTTCGTCGGCAGCTATCGCACTAACAGCCTCAGGTATCGCCATTCCCAGTTCGCCCACCACCTTATATATAATAAGGAGAAGGGCCGAGAACAGACAGATGGTTTGGAAAGTATCGGTCCATACCAGTGTTTTGATACCTCCACCCCTTGTATAAAGCCAGATAAGGGTCACCATCGCCGATACGGTTACCACAAACGGAATACCCATCTCATCGAACACAAACTGCTGCAGAATCATACAAACCACATAGAAACGCACCACAGCGCCCGTCATCTTCGACAAAAGGAAAAACGAGGCACCTGTTTTATAGGCGCGAGGGCCTAATCGCTTTCCCAGATAGGAATAAATGGTTGTGAGATTCAAGCGATAGTAGAGCGGAAGCAGGATGAATGCAACTGCAAAATAACCCAGAATAAAGCCCAGACAGGTTTGCATATAAGTCATATCGATACTGGTTACCATACCAGGCACCGATACAAAGGTTACACCAGATATCGACGCACCAACCATACCAAAAGCCACCATATACCATGGCGACTGACGATTACCACGAAAGAAGGTATCGTTAGTAGCACGTCGTGCAGTTAGTCGACTGATGGCAAACAAAACTGCAAAATAGCCTAATATTATTGCAATCATCCACATAATCGTGTGCAAAGGTACACTTTTTTTCAAAATTATCAATTATCATTTATCAATTTTCAATTAATTGTGTTATCTTTGCAGACGGTGATCGGCTTTGCCGCTTGCCTTAAGCAAGAATTCCAAATTCTAAAACGTATTATATTATGTCTAAACAAAAAAAATTCATCCTCCAAGAGAGTGAGATTCCCACACAGTGGTACAACATTCAGGCTGACATGCCAACCAAACCAATGCCTCCCATCCATCCTGCAACCAAGCAGCCTCTGGGTGTAGACGATCTGGCACACATCTTCCCTCGTGAGTGCTGTGTACAGGAGCTTGATACAGAGCATCGCTGGATAGATATTCCAGAAGAGGTGCTCGAGAAGTACAAGTTCTATCGTTCAACTCCATTGGTTCGTGCCTATGCGCTCGAGGAGGCTTTGGGAACACCTGCCCATATCTACTTTAAAAACGAGAGTACCAACCCATTGGGTTCACATAAAATCAACTCTGCCATTCCTCAGTGCTACTACGCCAAGCAGGAAGGCACCACTAACGTAACCACCGAAACCGGTGCCGGACAGTGGGGAGCAGCCCTTTCATACGCTGCAAAAATCTACGGTCTCGACTGCGCTGTTTATCAGGTAAAGATTACCATGCAGCAGAAGCCATACCGCTCAAGCATTATGCGTACCTTTGGTGCTGTGGTCGAGGGTTCACCTTCGATGTCAACCCGCGCCGGTAAGGACATCCTCACTAAGGATCCTACCCATTCAGGTTCATTAGGTACAGCCATCTCTGAGGCTGTTGAGCTGGCTACTACCACTCCAAACTGTAAGTACACCTTAGGTTCGGTATTAAACCACGTAGGTTTGCATCAGACCATCATCGGTCTTGAGGCCGAGAAGCAGATGGAGATGGCTGGCGAGTATCCTGATATCGTGATTGCTTGCTTTGGTGGAGGTTCTAACTTCGGTGGTATCGCCTTCCCATTCATGCGCCACAACCTGTGCGATGGCAAGAAGACCGAGTTTATCGCTGCCGAGCCCGACAGCTGTCCTAAGCTCACACGTGGTCAGTTCCGCTACGACTTTGGCGACGAGGCTGGTTACACCCCATTGCTGCCTATGTTCACACTGGGTCATAACTTCAAGCCAAGCAACATCCACGCTGGTGGTCTGCGTTATCATGGTGCTGGTATGATTGTAAGTCAGCTGTTGAAGGACGGACTGATGCGTGGTGTTGATATCCCACAGCTTGAGACCTTCGAGGCTGGTATGCTATTTGCACGCACCGAGGGTATCATCCCTGCTCCTGAGAGCTGTCACGCTATTGCAGCCACCATCCGCGAGGCTAAGAAGTGCAAGGAAACTGGCGAGGAGAAGGTGATTCTCTTCAACCTCTCAGGTCATGGTCTGATTGATATGCCAAGCTACGACTCATTCATCAAGGGCGACCTGCAGAACTACACCGTTACTGATGAGATGATTGCCGCTAACCTGGCCGAACTGGATAAGCAGTAATCTTATTTTATCAGAAATAGCAATCCCCACTCGCTTGAGTGGGGATTATTGTTTTCGCTTAGAAGATGCGACCAGTAATCGTAAGTTTCAGTACTGGATAAACGGTCCATTTATCAATGATCTTTGATAAGTCATCATCGCTATCGTTCAACTCGTTTATCTTAACCTCCTTATTGTCCTGATATACTTTAAGCTTTCCCATAAACTGGCAGCCAGCCTCGAAACGGAAGCCTACGCGATGCTTGGGCACCAGACGTCCCACACCCAGTCCAACATACGGACGGAAATTCTTTACACGGATATCGCCGTTGATATCACCATTCTCGTCGAACTTTACATTATATTTGTCAAGTTCGGCAGAGATGCTATTCAGAATCACATCCTTGAAAGTTGGAAAAGTAGTAATAGCACTCTGTATAGCATCGCTATGACCTGTCAGTTTGCCAAGTTTCTCACCACCAAACGAGAAACCACCAGCCACGAAGAAAGTAGAATTGCCTCCAAATGGGTAGATGTTCAACTTTACATCCATTGTGGTACGCTTCAAATTGCCAGTAATCTTAACTTTGTCGTGGTTAGGAATAGTAACCTGTGCAGGAAGAACTCCGAGATTGTAATCTACGTTAACATCCCCTTTAATCTTAACGCCTGGCATAAAGTTCACCCCAGCACTCAGTTCCAGATAGTCGGTAATAGGTGCAGCTACACTCACACCGATACCCTCGGTGCTTGCCGATACATTCAAACCTAAGTGGTTAAAAACCCCACGCTCATAATACTCTTGTGCCGATGCAGTAGCTATTCCCATCAACAACGCAAAACATGCAATCAGTAGTTTTTTCATATTCGTAAGTGTTTGATATTAGTAATAACAGTTCCTATCAATTGCAAAGATAAATATATTCTTCCTAAAATGCAAATTTTTACTCTAAAAAAAAAGTACCTAAAGAAAAAATGCACTCTAAGTACTTTGCAATTGAAAAGTACCTAGAGTGCAAATTACACCTAAAACTTATCGTTTTTTATCGGATTCTATCCATCGAGCGAACCAGCTTTTCATCTGCCAGGATAGCTCGGCGAGCCATCAAGTAGAGTATCAGCGAGATAGCTGGGAATACAGCTGGCCAAGAGGGACGGAAAACAACAGCTCCCCACGACTTATCGCCCACCATCTGACCTACAACAAAGAATACCACATACCAACCAATGATAAACAACACATTGAACAAGCAGAACAAAGCCTGCATCTTACGGTTGTTATATATAAATATGGTGTAGGTAGCGATTACCGCTGTAGGCAGCAGTACAGCCATCAAGGGCCAGGTATCAAAATGATGCTTGCCAATGGGGTCGGTGTACCAAAGGTTATACACCTTTGCCACAGAGATACCACCCAACTTGAATGAGCCTATCTGCATACAAAGACAAATGACGGTCATAATAATGGCCGCCAAAAGATATAATGTCTGCTTACGCTGTATCATATTAATCTTCCTGGTTCTGGTTCTCGCGAGAAGGATCACGCCAGTAAACCTTATCCTCAATAAACTCCTGAGTAGCCAGAAGACTTGGTTTTGGCAGCTTTTCGTAGTAACGAGAAATCTCGATCTGCTCACGATTCTCGAATACCTCCTCGAGTGAATCGTTATATGAAGCGAACTCAGCCAGCTTCTTAGAGAGATCGTCCTTAATCTGCAGACTGATCTGATTGGCGCGCTTGCCAATGATAGCTACACTCTCGTAGATGTTACCTGTGTCCTCACACAGATCCATAATGTTACGTGTTACGGTGTTAACCGGTGCTTTTGACTTCTTATAATCCATATCTTAATCTTTAATAACTTTTTTGCACTTATTGATAAACTTCTCGGCCATAGCGGCATTCTTCGACTCAGGGAACTCGTTCAGGAATCCGTAGCACTCGTCCTCGGCATCGCGATAACGATCCATACGCTTCTCCTCCGAACTGTTCTCGGCCAACTCGAACTTAGCCTTCATAATGAGCAGCATCAAATCCTCGCGGATACTGCAGTAAGGATAGTTCTTCAGGCAGTTCTGAGCCGTAATGATACAAGCATTGTAGTTACTCTCCTCGTTTGAGTTGATGTTACCGAAGTAGCCACCCAGATTATAATACAACTCGGCTGAGAGATACTCCTTCTGAATCAGCTTCTCGTGGAGCTCGTACAAACGTGACTGAGCCTGAGGACGAAGCGATGACTCGGGATAGAGATCCATAAACTGCTGGTAGGCAGTAATGGCGCCATTAGTAGGCGACTGATCCAGTCGAGGCTCGGGGGCACTCTGATACAACGACTGACCTACATAGAAGTAAGCCAACTCGGCATAGGTTCCACGAGGATAGCTTGTAGTATATTTCTTGAAAGTTTCCGAAGCAGCATCGTAATCCAGATTGCCGTACTGAGCCATACCCAACATATACAGACACTCCTGAGCTTCGTCGGAGCCTTTCTTGATAGTCACCAGTTCTTCCAACAGCGAAGTAGCCTGCTGGAATTTTCCACATGCGAATGCTTCTTTAGCATACTCATACTTATAATCAGTGTCACCATACTTGTAGACACTGTTAAACTCTGAGGCGCAACTGCTAAGCAGTAATGCCGCACATGCCAATGTAATGATACCTTTATTCATATTCGGGGTGCAAAATTAGCACTTTTCGGTCAAATAACAAAGTTTTATGTAAGGTTTTTGGCGTTTTTTGATGTTTTTTTAATAACTTATTCGTATCTTTGCACACTCAATGAGCAAATTTATACTAACATCGGAATATAAACCCACTGGCGATCAGCCCGAGGCGATACGTCAGTTAACTGAGGGATTGGATCGCGGAGACCGTGCTCAGGTACTGCTTGGAGTAACGGGATCGGGTAAGACATTTACGATGGCAAACGTGATTGCGCAACACAATCGCCCTACCCTGATTCTGAGTCATAACAAGACATTGGCAGCACAGCTTTACGAAGAAATGAAAGGTTTCTTTCCGCAGAACGCCGTAGAGTTTTATGTAAGCTATTATGACTACTATCAACCAGAAGCATACCTACCCACCACCGATACTTACATCGAAAAGGATCTGGCCATCAACGACGAGATCGACCGCTTGCGTCTATCCGCCGTATCCAACCTACTTTCAGGTCGTAACGATGTAGTTGTGGTATCATCCGTATCATGCATTTATGGTATGGGAAGCCCGGTAGCGCTTCAGGAGAATGTAATCGAGCTGAAGAAAGGTCAGATTCTTGACCGCAATGCTTTGTTAAGAAAGTTGGTAGCCGCATTATATGTACGAAACGACTTGGATTTGCAGCGAGGTAACTTTCGCGTAAAGGGCGATACCGTAGATATTGCGATGGCCTATAGCGAGGTGGTACTCCGTATTACATTCTGGGACGATGAGATCGACGCCATCGAAGAGATGGATGCTGTTACCTTTGACCGACTGGCCAGTTTCGACGAATACCGCCTGTACCCAGCCAACCTTTTCATGACCTCGCAAGAGCAAACCAACATAGCCATCCACCAGATTCAGGACGACCTGATGAAACAGGTGCTCTATTTCGAGGAGATTGGCGATAACATCAAGGCTCAACGCATTAAGGAACGCGTAGAGTACGACATGGAAATGATCAAGGAACTGGGCCATTGCTCGGGTATCGAGAACTATAGCCGCTATTTTGATGGTCGCCAAGCTGGCGAACGTCCTTACTGTCTGCTGGATTTCTTCCCCGACGACTATCTGCTCATTATCGACGAGAGTCACGTAAGTGTACCGCAAATCAGCGCCATGTATGGCGGCGACCGCAGCCGCAAGCAGAACCTGGTAGAATACGGTTTCCGTTTGCCTGCCGCCTTCGACAACCGACCGCTGAAGTTCGAGGAATTCCAGCAGGAGGTGAATCAGGTGATCTACGTGAGCGCTACCCCAGCCGATTACGAATTGAATGAGGCCGAGGGCGTAGTGGTTGAACAGGTTATCCGTCCTACAGGACTGCTCGACCCAGAGATTGAGGTACGCCCCAGCGAGAATCAGATAGACGACTTGATGGACGAGATCCTGACTCGTAGTCATCGTGGTGAGCGTGTACTCATCACCACACTGACCAAGCGCATGGCCGAGGAACTCACAGAATATCTGCTGAACCACAGCGTAAAAACCGCCTACATCCATAGCGATGTAGCCACACTGGACCGTGTAAAGATTCTGAGCGATTTGCGCCAAGGCGTTTACGACGTACTGGTAGGTGTAAACCTACTTCGTGAAGGTCTCGACCTGCCCGAAGTATCACTGGTTGCCATCCTTGATGCCGATAAGGAAGGCTTTTTGCGCAGTCATCGCAGCTTGACGCAGACAGCCGGTAGAGCCGCCCGTAACGTAAACGGCAAGGTGATTATGTATGCCGATACCATCACGGCATCGATGCAGCTAACCATCGACGAAACCCTGCGCCGCCGCCTGAAACAGATGAAATACAACGAGGAGCATCACATCACTCCAAAGCAGATTGTGAAGAACCTGAGTTTCAACGCTTTACAGAAGGAGAACCGTGCCGACACGAAGGAGCTGATGCGTAACTTCTCGATGGCTGCCGAAAACGGCGATGCTGGTGTGAGAGTGGCTGCCGACCCGATAGAGGAACGCATGACCCGACCACAGATGGAAAAGCTGATAGAAGAGACTACACGCAAGATGAAAGAAGCTGCCAAACAGCTCGACTTCCTGCAAGCTGCACAATATCGCGATGAGATAGTTAGATTGCAGAAAGAGCTGGAATTGAAGTAAAAAAACATAAAATCCGTGTTAATCCGTGTAATCCGTGCTAAAATTTAAAAATAAATTAGTACTTTTGCACGGTTTTATTAAAATAAAAAAGGTTATATGAAAAAGTTTTTGATAGCCATACTGATGGCAATGCCTGTAATAGCTTCGGCTCAGGACAATACTTGGGAGCGTATCGAACAGGAACCTGTTTCAACTGTTAACCCAGATGCCAAATACCTGGCAGAAGGTGCAGTACCAGAGGTTGACGGCAAGGTTTGCTGGCAGACCACCATCAAAGCGCCAGGCAAATCGGCTCAGCAGATTTACGACATTCTGCTTAAGCAGATGGAAAAGATGGTTAACGAGCCCAACCAGATTGCCAATAGCGCCGTTGCCATTAAGGATGCCGACAAGCATGAGCTGGGCGCCGTATTCCACGAGTGGCTGGTATTCAAGAACACCACCCTGTCGCTCGACCGCACTCAGTTTAACTTCCAGCTGATTGTAAAATGCAGCGACGAGCAGGCCGATGTAAAAATCGCTCACATTTCGTATAACTACGACATCGAGCGCAAGCCCGTACGCTATAATGCTGAAGAATGGATTACCGACAAGTATGCCGTTAACAAGAAGCATACCAAGCTGTATCCACTCTCGGCTAAGTTCCGCCGCAAAACAATTGACCGTAAGGACTTTATCTTCAATAAGTTCAATACGTTGTTAAACGATAAATAAATAACATGAGCAAAGACCAGATACGCAATATTCTGAATTTAATCTTTATGATTGGCGCAATCGTAGGGCTGATTTTCTTTTTCTCTAAGAACGAAGAACGACATACCCTCGGTTTGTACATCATCTTATTCTCGATGTGCTTCAAGATAGCCGAATCGTCTATGCGAATGATCAAATAATCTATGTACAGAAGACTATCCACACTTATCGTAGCACTATTGGCGCTGGCTCATGTCAGCGCTCAGACTGATCGTGATTTCAATCAGATTGACGAGAACGGAAATGTAAGCCGTCGAAGCGAGAACTTCAACAAGCATAGCAAGGATACCACTCAGCACAAGGAGATTCCAAAGGGACTCTACACGTGGACTATCGACAGAAGGTTTGGTGATGTAATTCCTACAGAGCCCGACACCCTGTCGCACTTGTTTATGAATACCACTTTCAATAGTGGCATGTATGGCGACTATAACACCACGGGAAGCAACTATACCGCCCGACTGAGTCGTATCTTTATCGACCGTCCTTATGGCGATTACTTCATATTCACCGAGCCCTACAGTTTTGTGAATAAGAAGCCAGACGAATTGCTGTACATGAACACCTTGTCGCCCTATACCAGCGTACTTTACGACAATTGCGGCGATAAGACCAACGGCGAGGACCATATCGATGCCAAATTCGCAGTAAACGCCAACAAGCGACTCAACTTCGGATTCGATCTGGATTATGCTTATGCCCGCGGCTATTACAGCAATCAGAACGTTTCGCATTTTAACGGAACCTTGTTTGGTTCGTATTTAGGCGACCGCTATCAGATGCATTTCTTCTTTAATGCCGCTCACCAGAAAGCTTCAGAGAATGGTGGTATCACTACCGATGATTATGTAACCCATCCCGAATCATTCACCGACAATTATACTGAGAGTGAAATTCCTACCGTGCTCTCAAAGAACTGGAACCGTAACGACCACCAGCACCTGTTCCTGAGTCATCGTTACAACATTGGTTTCTATCGCATGGTTAAGATGACCGACGAAGAAATCAAGGCCCGCCAGTTTGCCAAGGAATCGATGAAGGAGCACGAGGCAGAAAAGGAGCAGCAGGATGCCGACAAGAAAGAGTTGCGCAAAGAAAAAGATACCAAGAAGCCAACCGGTCGCCCCGAAGGAGCCAAGGTGGTAGGCAAAGAGCCACAAAGAGACGCGCTCGATATAGCTGCCGACACCACCCGCATAAAAGTTGACGGTCAGGCTGCCATCGATAGTTTGAATCGCTTGCAGGCTATTCAAGATTCTATCGACGCCACGATGAAACGCGAATACGTACCTGTAACCAGTTTCATCCACACACTCGATATCAGCAATTACAACCACATCTATCAGGCCTATAGCACGCCAACAAATTATTACCAGAACACCTATTATAAACAGGGTCTGGTATATGGCAACGACTCGATTTACGATCAGGTTAAGCACCAGCATATCAAAAACACGTTGGCATTGGCACTGCTCGAAGGCTTCAATAAATACGTAAAAGCCGGCCTGAAGGCATTTGTTTCGTACGAGCACAACACCTATCAGATGCCTGAATTGGAGAATGGTTTGCTGCTTTGGAATAAGTGGAAAGAGTATAACCTTACATTCGGTGCCCAGCTGAGTAAGACACAAGGCAAGACACTGCATTTCAACCTTACTGCCGAGCGATGGCTTTCGGGAGCTGATGCAGGCGACATGACTATCGACTTCAGTACCGATCTGAACTTCCCATTATTCGGCGATACCGTCCAGCTGGCAGCATCAGCTTTCTATCAGCAGTGCAACCCTGTATTCCTGCAAGCCACCTATCACTCTAAGCATATCTGGTGGGATAACAATTTCGACAGAGAAAAACGCAGTCGCATTGAGGGTCTGTTCAGTTATCAGAAGACCAATACCAAACTGCGTATAGCTGCCGAGAATATCAAGAACTACACCTACTACGGTATGAGTTACGACCTGACCGATAATGGAGGACGTAAGAATATGACCGCAGGTGTTTATCAGGAAGGCGAGAATATCCAGATACTTACAGCTCAGCTGCATCAGAACTTCCGCTTGGGCCCACTGAACTGGGAAAACGTTATCACCTATCAGAAATCCAGCAACAAGGAAGTTTTACCCTTGCCCGACCTGAATATCTTCACCAATCTTTACCTGAAGTTTAAGATAGCCAAGGTGCTGGGTGTAGAACTGGGTGCTGATGCCACCTACTTTACCAAGTATTACGCTCCCGATTTCTGTCCTGCCATCAATCAGTTTGCAGTTCAGAAGAACGAGGCCAGCCGTATTGAATTAGGTGAGTTCCCCTTTATTGACGTTTATGCAAACATGACACTGAAGGGTGTAAGATTCTTCCTGGTAATGACCAATGTGGTTAACAATGGTGCAAACCACATGAAGTTCCTCACACCGCACTATCCTACTAACGGATCGGTAATACACTTTGGTGTTTCGTGGCCTTTCTTCAACTAAACAAGCAGAAGTCCAAGACTCACACAAACACCATAGATAAAGATATTACGCGCTGTTTCTCCTAAGCAGAGATTCAGCGCTTTTCCTTGGTATATGCGCTTAATCTTCAGATAAGTGATAAAGTGCAGCACGAGATAGATGAATGGGAATACAAAAGCAAGCAGATGACCATTCAACAGGAATGTACCACCCAGAATCATAGCGCCAACACCTACACCTATATATAACTGCAAACCGGCTTTTGCACCTAAACGCACAATGATGGTATTCTTACCAGCCTGACGATCGTTATCTCTGTCGCGGAAATTATTCACTATCAAAAGCGCATCGATAACCAGTCCGCAAGCTATCGAAGCAAGTACCAACTCCCAAGTAAACTCATGAAGCTGTATATAATAGGTACAGCAGACAGGAACCAAACCAAAAAACACAAGTACCAGCAAATCGCCTAAGCCTTGATACGAGAACCACGTGGTATAAAGGAATGCAAATAACACACATATCATTCCAACCAGCACCATCTCGAAACCGCCATAATACACTAGCGGCAAACCTATCACACAAGCAATGCAGGTTGTCAAGGCAATCGCTTTCTTCATCGAATCGAGTTTTACCCAGCCTTGCGCACAGGCTCTACGCGGACCTAAGCGTGTTTCAGCATCGTCGGTACCATTCACAAAATCAAAAAAATCGTTGATAAAGTTGGCATCAATCTGCATGGCAAAGGCAAACAGCAAGCACAGCAATGCCGCTACCCAGCTAAACGTTCCTTCACCATACTGCGCTGCGTCAGAATATGCCAAAGCCACACCTATCATCACAGGAACCGCAGCTCCTGATAATGTTTTTGGACGGGCGGCCAACAACCATGCTTTAGCCGAATCCGTCACTATTTTTTGTTCTTCTGCCATAATTTTCTTAAAATTTCTTGCAAAAGTAACTACTTTTTTGTAAATTTGCAAAGAAAATCAAAACTTTTTATGACAAGCAATACCCCGAGTCTGGATTTAGTGGAGTTTATCGAGACACAGATTCTCCCAAAATACGCTGAGTTTGACCGTGCACATAACATGGAGCACGTCACAAGAGTTATACGCAATTCTCTCGAGCTGGTTAGGGCTACGGGAGCTGACGTCAACATGGTTTATACCATTGCTGCCTACCACGATCTGGGCATGTGCGGCCATCGCGCCGATCACCATATGCGTGGCGGTAAGATTCTGGCAGCCGATGCCCGCCTGAAAAAATGGTTCTCGATCGAACAGATTAAGATCATGAAAGAGGCAGTAGAGGATCATCGTGCATCAGCCAGTCGCAGTCCCCGTTCTATATACGGCAAGATTGTGGCCGAAGCTGATAGAGACATCGATCCAGACCGTATTATTCGTCGCTGCATCCAGTTTGGCTTGGCTAACTACCCCGAGAAATCAGTTGAGGAACATTGGGCCCGCTTCAAAGAGCACATGGCCAGCAAGTACTCAAAAGACGGTTACATAAAACTATGGATTCCCAATTCGCCGAACGCTAAACGACTCAACGAATTGAGAACCATTATCGAACAGCCACAACAACTTCGTGAGGCTTTCGACCGAATTTTCCCTGAAGAGGCAGCTATCTCAGATACAGAAAGTAAATAGCTGCAAGAGCTACAACCATCGCTATCAGAATGGCCGACTTGATGAGACAAGAAGCAACTTTCTTAATCACCAAGAAGGCTACCACGATGGCTACCAGCACAAATATGTAATAACTTACGTTTCCCATTTTACTTAAACAGTTTTTTGAATGCAGTTGGAACAGGTGTTTCGAACTCCATAGGCTCACCGGTTACTGGGTGATGGAAGCACAGCAGCCACGCATGCAGACAAAGGCGGTGTATAGGATCATCGCCATTGCCGTACTTAGGATCACCACATACAGGATGTCCCATATCAGCTGAATGCACACGAATCTGATTCTTACGACCTGTTTCGAGCTTAAACTCTACCAAAGAGTGATCGGTAGTGCGGTCTAACACATGATAATGCGTAACGGCATATTTACCACCATTATCGGTTGGCGACGAATAAGTTACATACGCCTTATTATCCTTCAGCCAGTTGGCAATAGTACCCTCATCGTTCTCCATTTCGCCTGAACAAACAGCTACATATCGGCGATCGTACACGATATCATGCCAGTTATGCTCCAGAATCTGTTCGGTTTCCATATCCTTGGCATAAACCATCAGTCCACTGGTATCACGATCCAGTCGGTGTACCACATGTGCCGTACATTTCTGACGCGATTTCTTGAAATAATCATCCAGCACTGTTTTTACGTTCAGTGATGAGTGACCAGCCGCCATCGAGAGAATGCCCTCAGCCTTCTCAATCACAATCAGCCATTTATCCTCGTAAACGATTTTCACGTAACGACTCTTGAACGACTGCTGATTGCGCTTGGTTTTGCTAACAGCCACTTTCATACCTGGCTCCAACTGAAAATCAAACTGACTCACAGTCTTGCCATTTACTTTGATACCTCTACCCTGCAGAGTCGCCTTTATCTTTGAACGACTTTGCTGAACATTGGCCAACAACCATTCCAACAATGGCATCGACTCGTTGACCACCAGGTGCTCATAGTCACCCTCTCGGTTATAGCCTGCGTTATATCTCATCTCAACATCTTATTTGGGGGACAAAGGTAGTGCAAATTGAGCGAAATACAAAATAAATCACGATTTTTTTGTATTTCCGAGATGCAGTCTACCTTCGAGCGAAGCTCAAAGGCAAAAAAGACCGCAGATTCGAAAACCTGCGGTCTTTTTTTATTAGTAGAATTTAAAGTAGCGTCGGGCGTTGTTATAACTGATGTCCTCAACCATGCGACTCAGAATCTCCATATCGCAAGGCAGAAGGCCCTTCTCAACGTCGTTTCCGAGCATATTACACAGAATGCGACGGAAGTACTCATGACGTGGATAGCTCAGGAACGAACGGCTATCGGTAAGCATACCAACAAAGCGGCTCAGCAAACCAAGAACCGAAAGGGCATTCATCTGACGAACCATACCGTCCATCTGGTCGTTGAACCACCAGCCTGAACCGAACTGAATCTTACCTGGCTCGCCACCCTGGAAGTTACCCAGCATAGTAGCAATCACCTCGTTGGCACAAGGATTCAGAGTATATAAGATGGTACGTGTAAGCTTATCCTTCATGTTCAGCTTGTTCAGGAAAGTCGACATAGCCTTAGCGGTATTGAACTCACCGATAGAATCGAAACCTGTATCAGGACCGAGCTGGTTAAACATCTTGGTATTGTTATCGCGGATAGCGCCATAGTGGAACTGCTGTGTCCAGTCGGCATCAGCATCCATCTCAGCCATTACTGTCAGGAAGCAGTTCTTAAACTGACGAACTTCGAGCTTAGAAAGCGACTGTCCACGCATAGCCTTCTCGAAGATGGTCTCGATCTCAGAATCGGTGTACTCCTCATCGTAGAACTCCTCGATACCATGGTCAGAAAGCTTACAACCATTCTCGGCAAAGAAATCGTGGCGCTTCTGCAGAGCATCAACCATATCTGCAAACTTCACGATGTTCACATCGCTAACCTCACCCAGCTGTTCTACATACTTAGAGAACTCAGCCTTCTCAATGTTCATTGCCTTGTCAGGACGCCAGGCAGGAATCATCATAGGATCGTCCTTAGCCTTGGTCTTGGCATACTCAATGTGGTTATGCAGATCATCAACAGGATCATCAGTAGTACAAACACACTCCACGTTGTAATGCTTCATCAGGCCACGAGCAGAGAACTCTGGCTGCTGAAGTTTCTCATTACACTCATCAAAAATCTCGCGTGCTGTCTTTGGCGAGAGCTGCTTCGTAATACCAAAAGCAGTCTTCAACTCCAGATGAGTCCAATGATAAAGAGGGTTACGGAATGTATAAGGAACGGTCTCAGCCCACTTCTCGAATTTCTCCCAATCAGAGGTATCCTTACCGGTGCAATACTTCTCGTCGATACCATTGGTACGCATGGCACGCCACTTATAGTGGTCGCCACCCAACCACAACTCAGTAATACTCTTAAACTTGTGGTCTTTGGCCACCATCTCAGGAATCAAATGACAATGATAGTCGATAATGGGCATTTTAGCCGCATGATTGTGATACAGGTCCTGTGCCACCTGGGTCTCCAGAACGAAGTTCTCATCATTGAACTGCTTCATAAAACTGTTTGTTTATAGGTCCTTCTTAAAATTTTTCTGCAAAGTTAATTAAAATCTCGGAGAAAAGCACTATCTTTGCAGAAAAATAAAACGTAAACGATGACGTACCGTAGCAAAGTCCTCTTAATATACACAGGAGGCACCATTGGCATGAACCGGAACCCTCGCACTGGGGCTCTGGAGCCGTTTGATTTTGAACACCTATTATATAATGTACCCGAACTGAAGCAGTTTGATATCACCATCGAAACATACCAGTTCGATCCACCTATTGATTCGAGTGACATGTCGCCTGCCATGTGGACAGATCTGTAGCATTGTATCGCCGACCACTACGATCAGTACGATGGATTTGTAGTACTACATGGCACCGACACGATGGCCTTTACCGCCTCAGCCCTGTCGTATATGCTTGAGAACCTCACCAAACCCGTGATTTTCACTGGTTCGCAGTTACCTATCGGACAGCTGAGAACAGATGGTAAGGAAAATCTTATCACAGCCATAGAGATTGCTGCAGCCAAAGATAGAGAAGGACATGCTTTGGTACCCGAAGTAGGTATTTATTTCGGCGGTCATCTGCTTCGTGGCAATCGTACTACCAAACAGAGCGCCGAGGAGTTTAATGCCTTCGAATCATTCAACTACCCCCATTTGGTTGAAGCTGGTGTAAACATCACCTATTACCACGATCGCATGCTGAAGCCTGATTGGAGCAAGCCGATGGCTCCCCACTTTCGCATGGACAATAATGTGATTATCTTCTCGCTCTTCCCAGGCATCCGTGAGGATCTGATCCGTCACATCATTCATACCCCTAATCTGAAAGCCATTGTGATGCGTACCTTTGGCAGTGGCAACGCGCCCCAACGCCCATGGTTGCTGAATGCTTTACGTGAGGGAACCCGCAATGGTAAGGTAATCGTGAACATCAGTCAATGTATGCAGGGTGCCGTTGAGATGGGCCGCTACGACAACGGATACCATCTGCAAGAGGCTGGTGTTATCAGTGGTCGCGATTCTACCGTTGAAGCTGCAGTTACCAAACTGATGTTCCTGCAGGCACACTACCCCGACGATCCGGAAACAGTTCGCAAATACATGCAACAAAGCATAAGAGGAGAGATATCGTTTTAGTGATATCTCTCCTCTTATTTTTTCCAGAACCACGAGGTCACATCCTCCATCTCGCCGTCTTCTTTGATCTTATACAACCTTTGATTCGTCTTCGGATCCTTCAAAGGACCTAAGTGCTTGATAAACGGTCCTATCTTGATATAGTCGAAATCGCGCTTGTTGATAGCCGATGAGATGACCGTTTTACCACTATACCAAGCTACTTTGAACTCAGGGTGTACCTCTCGGATATATAATGCCAGCTGGTTAACGGCCTTGGGTTCGGCATCACCACCCATAAACGAGATACAGGTAATATCAGTACCGAACTTCTCTACAAACGCATCAATAGCTTCAGTATCAAGGGGCAATCCAATATCTTCCCAAAGGTAATAGCTATGACACCCAGGACAGCGACACGGGCAATTACTAATGTTAATTGCCAGTGTCACTTCGTCGGGTATCTCTTGAAAAACTATGCCGGTATTTACGTATTTTAGCATAATTGTTTCTGTCCTGCATAGTAGCGACGTGAAGCCTCTTCCTGACGAGCCTGTGAGAAGTTGCTAACACGCTTCAAGTAGCCGATAATACGGGTCATGTAGTCAACATTCTTAGAATGACAATGCGGACACTCCTTCAGATAGCGCTTGTCGATATGACCACAATCATTACATACAGTATTAGGAATATTGAATGTAAAGTAGTTACATCCTTCCTTAGCAGCCACCTTCAGCAGGTGCAGATACTGCTCTTTCGACAGATGCTCGTCGAGATTCATATGCAGAGCCGAACCACCAGTAAGATGCTCAATATATGGTGCACCATGCAGCTTGAACTTATCGATAATGGTCAGCGAGTCATCCTCTACTACATAGAAGTAGCTGTTATAGCAATCACGTGGCACAAAGTAACCATCCTCACGATCCCATTTAGCATGCTTTACACCTACATTCTCTGCAGGAATCATCTCACAGTTGAACATCACCTCCTTAGAGCGGTACTGCTTGTTGTACTTCTCAATCAGTCCAAGAATACCCTGAACAAAATGCAGATACTCGTCGTTTGGAGTAATCTTCAGACCCATGAATTCAGCAGCCTCAACCAAACCATTGATACCGATTGTGAGGTACTGACGGGCAATATTGATATAACCAGCATCGAACAGTGGTAACATACCCTGCTGCTGCAGATCCTTCAAATTCTCGTTGTAAGCCAACTGTACTTTATGGCACAGATCGATCACACCACTCAGATACTCCAGATAATCCAACTTGTGGTTGACGGCATACTGGATACAACGGTTCAGGTTGATAGTGAGCACACTCTTAGAACCAGTACTTACACCGCCTGCACCAAGCGTATAGCTGAAACCATTATCAGTAATCTCGTTACGCAAACGGCAGCAACTCGACAAAGAGTCGGCATTATCGCTCATATAGGTAAAGAACGAGTGTCCCTCAGCATACATTTCGGCTGTAAACTCGCCCCACTCCTTATCCTTGCAGTTACCATTCTCATCTACCAAAAGAGCCATAGTCTCAACAGGGAAAGTCAGCAAAGTCTTGGTACGCTCATGGTTAAACCACTTCATGAAGCGCTTCTGCAACCATGAAAGTCCCTCCCAATCGGGCTTAGAGCCATCGGGGAAGTAGAACTCACCAAAGATACTCTCGAAATAGTAACGATCGTAGTAGGCAATATTCCAGAATACTGCCTGATAGTTACGAGCACCTGTTGGCTGGTTCAAGGTATAAACAATCTGCTCAAAGTAATCAGTTATAATCTTATCAATGGTACGCTTCTTCAAACTCAGGTCTGCCTGGTCTTGTGAGCGCTTATAGTAATCCAGTCCGTACTCCTTACCCAGGAAATAGTTCATATACATCAGGAACTCAGGTGTAGCACAGGCACCACTCAGCATTGAACTTACCATAAACACCATATTCACAAAGCCACCAGCAAACGACTTCATGTTGGTAGGAGCAGTAGAGTTACCACCAATAGCCACAGTACCACCAATCAACCAAGGAT
Organism: Xylanibacter ruminicola 23; assembly: GCF_000025925.1. NCBI lineage: Bacteria > Pseudomonadati > Bacteroidota > Bacteroidia > Bacteroidales > Prevotellaceae > Xylanibacter > Xylanibacter ruminicola. Next base: position 1,619,209 of record NC_014033.1, read on the forward strand.
ACATGGTGATAGAAGCACAATAGTTGGCCAACGAAGTCTCGTCGTTCTTATATATAAAGTGGTGTGTCAGCTTGTCGATATATTCATCGGCCAACTGCTTACCATACATTTTCTTAATACGATCAGTGAGGAGTCGACGGTTCAGACGGATAAAGTTCGACTTTGGCAGCTCACCAATCAGTGTAGCAATATTCTTATGCTCTACATTGGCATTTGCATCGTACTTTGATCCTGTAGCAGCATTCACCGATTCGCAGTATTCTGAAAGGAACACCATTTTCTCGAGTGTCTCACGATCCTCAGAGTGCAACTGACGATAGAGAATAAACGATTTGGCAACCTTATAATAGCCTTCACGCATAAGTGCTTCTTCCACCTGGTTCTGAATATCCTCCACAGTAATGTTGTCATGCATGTCAAGGTGATTCAAGATTTTAGATACGATGGCTAGGTCAGCAGGTTCCTGAACGCTCTCGAAAGCCTTTACGATAGCATTCATAATTTTGTCGAGTGAGAACAAATCCTTCGATCCGTCTCGCTTGGTGATGGTAAAGTTTTTAATTTCCATGTTATTGTCTCTGTTTTTATTTATGTTTTGTTATTTAATTCTCTCCCAAAGTTTTCTTTTTTGGAAACTTTTTTGTTTTTGAATTCGGAAAAGTTTTCCAAAAAGTAAAACCGAATACGGTTGCAAAGATACAAAATATGCCAGAAAAAGCATTCTCGACAAGCCAAAAATTTCTCTAAAATAAAGTTAATATTGAAATAATACGCTACAATAACAATGTATAACATACTGATTCATAGACACTTCTACAATTTCACGACAGCATCGTCTTTTAAATTAAAGCTTTCACAACAGAAAATCTCCAATTTGCAGTCAGTATTCTTTTTGGAACACCACCACATACACCAAGATTTTCTTTTTGGAAAACTTTTCGTTTTTAAAAATCAGAAAAGTTTCCCGTTTTAACATTTTACAACAATCCATTTCCCCTCCCACGCGTACCTTATTATATATAATAGAGAATACTAAAATAACACAAAAAGAAAGCCTAAAACTTGCTGATATCAATTTATTATTGTATCTTTGCCAAAAATATCATTTAAACAATTAAACTAAACAAGTACAATTATGAAGGATCTTAAAGGAACAAAAACCGAGAAGAATCTGCAGGAAGCATTTGCAGGTGAGTCAATGGCACGCAACAAGTACAGTTACTGGGCATCAAAGGCCAAGAAGGACGGCTTTGTACAGATAGCCGCCATTTTCGAGGAGACAGCTAACAACGAGAAGGAGCACGCCAAGATGTGGTTCAAGCTTTTGGAAGGTGGTGCAATCAAGAGCACACCAGAGAATCTGGAAGCTGCTGCTGCTGGCGAGAACTATGAGTGGACCGACATGTATGCACGCATGGCCCAGGAAGCACGCGAGGAAGGATTCAACGAGATTGCCGCCAAATTCGAACTCGTAGCCAAAGTAGAGGCAGAGCACGAGGCACGCTACCGCAAACTGCTCGACAACGTTAAGAAGGAGCGTGTATTCTCTAAGGACAATGATGTTATCTGGCAGTGCAGCAACTGCGGCCACATTGTTATCGGCAAGAAGGCTCCACAGGTATGTCCTGTCTGCGATCATCCACAGGCTTACTTCCAGGTAAAAGCAGAGAACTATTAAAGATTAATTTTTCTAAGTACTTTGCAACAAAAAAGTACTTAGATTGCAATCGCTCTCTAAGTACTTTTCAAAAACAAGCCTGTTTAGGCAAGTATAATCTGAACAATGCGCTCTGCTGTTCGACCATCCCAACGGTCAGGCAGGGCGCATTTCTTCCAATCGCCGCTCACCATTTTCTTAACAGCTTCACTTAGTTTGTCTGCATCCTCACCAACCAACACATTCGAACCTACATTCACCGTTTCCTGATGCTCGGTATAATTATTCAGAGTGATACAAGGTACACTATTAAAGGTAGCCTCTTCCGACACATTGCCCGAATCGGTAATAATACCAAGTGCATGAGCAGTTAACCAACCAAACTCCAAGTAGCTCAAAGGATCAACAATATCAATAGCCAAGCCCATGCGCTCAACCACCTTACGGGCTTCGCCACGCAAAGGTGCAACAATTCGCATGCCATTAGCCGAAGCCACCATAGCCTTCAGCATTTTCTCCAAATTATCAATATCAGCAATCAGCGCTTTACGGTTCAGTGTAAATACCAGATACTGTTTCTCTTCAAGTGATGGGATCGAAGCTGGCTTCTTCATACGGTCGTAGTTATATCGCAAAGTATCCATCAGGATATTACCCACCATATAGGTCTGCGAACTCTCCGACTGCTCACGAGTAGCTATGCCCGTACTCTTCACACCAGCCGTGAACAGATAGTCAGACAAGGCATCTATCACCAAACGGTTGATTTCCTTAGGCATATTGATATTAAACGAGCGTGTACCAGCTACCAGATGCGCCAAGCGGATACCACGTTTCTTGGTTACTATGGCAGCAGCCATAGTCGAGGCCAGATCATCCACCACGATCACCACATCAATCTGATGCGCATCGAGGAAAGCATCGAAACGGGCCATGACCTGACTGGTAATCTCGTTCAGACTCGTTGAATCTACACCTAAGTAATATTGTGGACGTGGCATCTGCAAATCATCAAACAGCGATGCCTCAAGCGTTGGATCGTTCTCACTACCTGCATAAACCAACAAACATGTTGCTTCAGGATTTTTATTGATGGCTCTTACCAAAGGTGACACCTTAACGAAATTTGGGCGAGCACCCGCTATGATACATACAGTCTTTCCCATTTCTTTCTATTTTTGAGTGCAAAGATATAGAAAAAGTTTCTATTTACCAAGAAAAATGGCAAAAGGTTTGGATAAGTCCCAAAATAGTTGTATCTTTGCAGCAGAAACAGTGGGTCGTGCCTGATAGATCGGGATACTCTACATTAACAAAACAAATCGGGATCGTTTCCCTTGCCAATGGCGGGCCACGATTATCCTCCACGAGGAGAGCAGCAATGCCGGTGGATTACAACAGCAGGGAGCCCCCACATCGTGTGAAACAGGAGTTTTCACCAAATCATCGGCACGTACCCTTTCTTTTTTATATTAAACATTAAAGATTAAACATTAAACATTATATATTTTGTTATGTTTTCTGGAATCATCGAAGAATTTGCTACCGTAACAGCTATCCACAAGGATCGCGAAAATATCGATTTTACATTAAAGTGTTCGTTTGTCGACGAGTTAAAGATCGACCAGAGTGTTGCACATAATGGCGTTTGCTTGACTGTTGTTGCCATTGAGAATGGCACCTACACGGTTACTGCCATGAAGGAAACACTCGACCGCACCAATCTGGGCTTGCTCAAAGTTGGTGATAAAGTAAACGTTGAGCGCTCTATGCTGATGAACGGCCGATTAGATGGTCATATCGTTCAGGGTCATGTAGATGAGACTGCACGCTGCATTGCTGTTGAGGATGCTGACGGTTCAACCTATTTCACATTCGAATATCCTGAGAACCGCGAGATGGCATTGAAAGGCTATTTCACTGTCGACAAAGGTAGTGTTACCGTTAATGGTGTAAGTCTCACGGTTTGCAATCCAACAGCTAACACCTTCCAAGTAGCCATCATCCCCTACACTTTCGAGCACACTAACTTCTGCGACATCCGTGTAGGTTCGGTAGTCAACATCGAGTTTGACATTCTTGGCAAATATATCGCCAGACTGCAGCAGATTTAATCCACCTTTACAATAACAATTCTGATGGAGCGGAGATGAATGTCTTCGCTCCATGTTGTATCAGAAAGTCACGATCACGAAATCCCCACAACACGGATATACATGGTAGCCCAGAGTTCGCTGCTGTTTGAACATCCACATCACTATCACCAACATAAACAGCCCTGTCTTTTTCAACACCAAGCTCTCGCAAAGCAGCAAATACCGTATCTGGAGCAGGCTTCTTACGGATTCCCTCTGCTTCATGCTCACCTATAGCCACTTCGATGGTATCCGGGAAGAAATGACGACACAACTCCACGGTAGCAGCCATCATCTTATTGCTGACAACAGCCAGTCGGCAACCACGAGCTTTCAATTCGGCCAATACCTCAGGAATACCGGGATATGGTTGTGTTGTATCAAGCGAATGATGCATATAATGTTCGCGGAAGGTTGCAAACGTTGCCTCAAAATCAGGGTTTTCTGCTCCATGAGGAATAGCCCGCTCCATCAATTTCCGTACCCCATTACCAACGAACCTACGAACATCATCAACCGAATGTTCTGGCATGCCATGCGTGCGGAGGGCATAGTTACACGAAGCCGCTAAATCTGTTATTGTATCAAGTAAAGTTCCGTCAAGATCAAATATATAAGTGTTATACATTGAAGATTAAACATTAAAGATTAGACATTAGCGCTTTGAACGCTGAATCATGGTTTTCACCTTATTATTATATTTATCAGCCTTCAGCAAATCCTCGATGGTAATATGCATACGATATTTCCAACGGTTATAAGGATCGCTTGGCACATTGATGCGCTCGTCACGAACATTCTTTGAGCGCAGTTCGCCATCCATAGCCAACCAGTCCTGCAACGACAACATACAGAGCATAGACGGACAATAAAGATGACGCCCGATAATCTCCTCTGCCAAATGGGCCGGTAACTGTTCGGGGGCTCGACCTTGTTTCTGCAACATCGACACATAGAAACGCTGGGTACGCTCAGGACTTTCGCTCCACCAAAGGCGCAAGGGCGACATATCGTGCGTTGAAATTGTAGCAACAGAACGGTATGGATTGCCATCAAGATGAGCAAACTCATAACCACTCTGTTTGGGCATCGACTGGATTTCGAGCGACAGGATACGCAACTGATCGAGTACCGGCGCCACACAATCTGGCAACATGCCCAGATCCTCGCCACAGCATAGCATACGGGTAGAGCCAAACACATCGGTTAGTTTGCGGATAGCCTCAGCCCCCCAGAAAAAGTTATGACGCTGATAGTAATAATTATTGTAAAGTCGCATAAATGCGTCTTTTTCTTCAGCATTCAACGCCTCAAACACGGGCTCCCCTATTACACCGATTCGCGGATGATACATACCAGGCTGTTTTGGATCCTCCAGGAAGAGCACACTACTAACCAAGCGATAAAGTCCATCACGAATCCACAAACTATTTTCATCTATCCGTCCCTCAAAAGCCTGTTGCACTTTTTTCTGCGTGTTGTAATCTGATTTCAAATCATACAGACCGTAACTCTTAGGCATCAGGAAATGCTCGCGAACATATGGTGCATGCATACCAAACAGCTTATCTAACACCCTATCGTTAATAAAAGGTCTGGTAAACAAGTCCTTACGGAAAGGCAAACCAAAGTATTCTATCTCACCCACTGTCATTGGCAACGAAGGCAAGAAATGCCCCAGCAATCCAAAGACAGCATCGCCTGGTATCTCCCATATCCGGAAGAAACCCAGGATATGGTCGATTCGGATAGCATCGAAATACTGTTCCATCCACTTTAAACGTCTACGGAACCACTCTACAACACCAGTACCCCAATTGTAAGTTGGGAAGCCCCAATTCTGTCCGTTGGGCGAGAACATATCTGGTGGTGCACCTGTTTGTGCATCAAGATGGAAATAATCCGGATGGATAGCCGTTTCCACACTATCGCCATTTACGCCGATAGGCACATCGCCTTTCAGGAAGATGCCCTTTGAACGAGCATAGTCAGCTGCGGCTTTCAACTGCAAGTGAAGATGGTATTGCGTAAAGTAAATCAAGCCCACAGACGAATCCAACCACTTGGCGTAAGGCACCAACCAATCCTGGTTCTGAGCAAACCAAGTTTTGAACTCCTTGGACTCAAGAGTCTGTTGACCTTTCTCATCAAACAGTTCCTGAACATAAGCCCGCTTCACTCGATCCACCGCCTCATAATCACTATAGCCGAGTTCGTTAAGTTCCTGGCGTTGACGATGATACGTATTCATCTTGATTTTATTTTTCAGCACTCCAATAGCCTCCACATCCAGATAATGAGGATGCAAAGCAAAAGCCGAAACAATATTATATGGATACGAATCACTCCAGTTTTTCGAGCACGTAGTATCGTTAACCGGCAGTAATTGGATGGCCTTCATACCCGTTGCCGCACACCAATCAACCAATCGGTACAGATCACCAAAATCGCCCACACCATACGATTGTTTACTACGAAGCGAGAATACCGGTATCACCACGCCTGCAGCTCGCCAGGTATGCTCTTTTACCCTCAGGTTCTCACCATAAGCCACCAGTACTGTACCATCAGGCACCATAGTCTGATCAACAGGCAACAAACCCGCAGTTGTGCGATTATCACCTTCCTCCCAAGCCACGAGTGCATGGGAAGTGTCATCAATAATCACATATTTATATTCTATAGGCAGCAGCACAGCATCCACATTCACCGACAGCAGCCACTCGAATCTGCCAATTGGCTCCATACGCAGATAGCGAGACACGTTCCAACTGCCTAAAGCCGGATGGTCGCCAATAATAGCAACCGACTGTCCTTTTTGTAACTGAGGTGCCGACACCCTGAACAGGATTGTTTTACGATACAAAGGCACACGAAGCGGCTCAACCTGTTGGTCAACAGATAGTCCCATCGTTGTATGATAAGCCATGCTATAAAGATGATACTGCAGAGGCACATCGCGCCACAAATCAGCCATCACATAGTCTTTTGCCGAATCAAAATAATAGGTTCGAGGAATAGCATTCCACTCTTTTCTAAGCACATTACCATCAGTATCCTCTACCTGATAATAATAAGAAAAAGAGGTTATCGGATGTTTTCGAGATTCAAGCACGGTGGTTTCCAACTGCCACTCCATGCCGTCAGAGGTAGTCATCATCAACCGTTCCGTCTTTTTGGTCTGGTCGATGCTGAGATAGGACAGCACCACATAGAGATTTTGTCCCCATTGAGTGCCATATTGTATAGAAAACTTAAGTTTCATAAGCTATATTTTAGGGCAAAGATACAAAAAAATGATAAATTAGCGATAATAGTGGAGAGATTTTTGTAACTTTGCAGCGTTTTTTCAAGGATATGAAGATGAATTGGATAAAAAAGTCAAGCTATCTGGTTCCTATTATTGTATGCGCATTAGGAATCTTAGGCATCGCATATTACTATTTTGTGGGGAGTTTTTCTAAACTCAGCGCCACCGAATACGTGTATATCGACGACAACGACAATCTTGATTCAGTATGCGTCAAATTGGAGCCTATTGCATCCGATCATGGCCTTTCAGCTTTTAGAATGCTCGCTCGCCATGGTGGATATATGGAGCATATTCGTAGCGGTAGATACGCCATCCCCCCCGACCAGAGTACGATAAAAGTATTCCGCAATCTGAAGAATGGACATCAGGAGCCTGTAAAACTCACCATTCCCGAAAGTCGTACCATGGACAGACTGGCCGGCTATCTGTCACGCAAACTGATGATGGACAGCGTTGCTATAGCCATCCTGCTCAGCGATTCGTCGTTCTGTGCGCAGCAGGGTTACGACACAGCCACTATCGCCTGCTTGTTCGTCCCCAACACCTACGAGGTTTATTGGAATATCTCTATAGAGAATCTGATGAAACGCATGCAGAAGGAGAACGAGAATTTCTGGAATGTACAGCGCACCTTGAAGGCCGAGGCCCTGAAACTGAGTAAAAATGAGGTTTGCACATTGGCCAGCATCATCGATGAGGAGACTGCCAACAATGCCGAGAAGCCAATGATTGCAGGTATGTATCTGAACCGACTGAAAGCAGACATGCCACTTCAGGCTGACCCTACCATCAAGTTTGCCTTGAAAGATTTCGCAATCAAGCGTATCTACCACAACATGCTGCAATTCGACAGTCCTTATAACACCTATAAGAATACCGGTCTGCCTCCCGGCCCCATCAAGATTGCATCGGTGGCAGGTATCGACGCTGTACTGAATCGCACAGCCCACGACTATCTGTACATGTGCGCCAAGGAGGACTTCTCTGGCACACATAATTTTGCCAGAACCTATCAGGAGCACCTGAAGAATGCAGCAAAATATTCAAAGGCTTTAAATGAAAGAGGCATTAAATAAATTGAGAATTAACAATTGAGAATTTAGAGATATAAGATATGGAAGAGATTATTAAGAACGAAAGCGAGGAGAAGAAGTCTGTCAGCTTCATTGAACAGAAAGTTATCAATGACCTGGCAGAGGGTAAGAACGGTGGCAGAATGCAGACCCGTTTTCCACCAGAGCCAAACGGCTACCTGCATATCGGACACGCCAAAGCCATTGCCATCGACTTCGGACTGGCCAAGAAATACGGTGGTCAGTGCAACCTGCGCTTCGACGACACCAACCCCATTAAAGAAGATACTGAATACATCGAGAGCATCGAGAACGATATTAAGTGGCTCGGTTTCAAGTGGGCTAACGTTTACTATGCCAGCGACTACTTCCAGGAGCTCTGGGACTTTGCTGTATGGCTCATCCAGCAGGGACGCGCATACGTTGATGAGCAGAGTGCCGAGGTGATTGCCCAGCAGAAGGGTACCACCACAAGCCCAGGTACAAACAGTCCCTATCGCGACCGCCCCATTGAGGAGAACCTGAAGTTGTTCGAGTTCATGAACAGCGGCAAGTGCGAGCCAGGCACACTGGTTCTGCGCGCCAAGATCGACATGGCTCATCCCAACATGTTGTTCCGCGATCCCCTTATCTATCGTGTACTCAATATTCCTCATATCCGTACAGGCAATAAGTGGAATGCATACCCTATGTACGATTTCACTCACGGCCAGAGCGACTACCTCGAGGGTGTAACCCACTCTTGGTGTACACTCGAGTTTGTAGAACATCGACCCCTTTACGATCTGTTCGTTACATGGATGAAGGAGTGGAAGGGCGAGACCGACAACATCGAGGACAACCGTCCACGTCAGACCGAGTTCAATAAGCTGAACCTCAACTACACACTGATGTCAAAGCGTAATCTGCTGGCATTGGTACAGAATAACATGGTAAGCGGTTGGGACGACCCCCGTATGCCAACTATCTGCGGATTCCGTCGCCGTGGTTACAGCCCAGAGAGTATCATCAAGTTCATCGATAAGATTGGCTACACCAAGATTGATGCCCTTAACGACATGGCCCTCTTGGAGAGTGCAGTTCGCGACGATTTGAACAGCCGTGCTATCCGTGTCAGCGCTGTTCTTGATCCTGTTAAGGTGGTTATCACCAACTACCCAGAGGACCAGATTGAACAGCTCACCGCTATCAACAACCCAGAGAACGAAGCCGATGGCACTCACACTGTTGAGTTTACCCGCGAACTTTGGATTGAGCGTGACGACTTTATGAAGGAAGCCGAGAAGAAGTTTATGCGATTGGCCCCTGGTAAGGAGGTTCGTCTGAAGAACGCCTACATTATTAAATGTAACGAGGATCACCCCTGCGATGAGGACGAGAATGGAAACGTAACTACTATTTACTGTACCTACGATCCAGATTCACGCAGCGGTATGCCTGGTTCTAACCGCAAGATTAAGGGCAAGACCCTCCACTGGGTAAGTTGCAAGCACGCTGTCGAGGCCGAGGTTCGTCTTTACGACCGTCTGTGGAAGGTTGAGAATCCTCGTGATGACATGGCTGCCATCCGTGAAGCCAAGAACTGCGATGCTGTTACAGCGATGAAGGAGATTATCAACCCCGACTCACTGCACATCATCAAGAAGTGCTATATCGAGCCATACGCTGCCGATATGAAGCCACTCACTTATCTGCAGTTCCAGCGTATTGGTTACTTCACACCTGATACAGATTCAACAGCCGAGAAGCCAATCTTCAACAAGACTGTTGGACTCAAAGACACTTGGAAAAAGTAATTTCAGAAGAAGTGCCAGAAGATTTAGATTATTTCGAAAGCGAGGATTTTAAGGAAATCCTACGGCAATACGAGGAGTCAGTCAAGTCGGGCGAACGCATCTATATGGATGCCGACGACTTGACTGACATTGCCGATTATTACCACTACAACAACCGACTAGCCGAGGCCGAGGATGCCATTTCCTTAGCTATAGAATACAATCCTGAAGCCGTTGGTCCGATGCTATACAGAGCCCGCGAAGCTTTGGAGAAGAAGGACTTCAAGACAGCCGAGCAATATGCCGATAAAGTAGAACCTTTAGATAGTATTGAGGGTATCTACCTACGTGCCGAGATACTTATCACGAAAGGAGAGTTGGACAGTGCCGACGAATTGCTGTCAGGATACATCAAAGACTTACCTGAGGATGAATATGCCGACTTTGTGAAAGGCGTTGTAGGTCTGTATCTTGATTACGACCAGTTTGCTAAGGCCTTCGAATGGATAGCCCGCACTACCAACAACGATTCGGTAGGATTCAAGGAACTGATGGCTCGCACGCTGTTCGGATTGGGCAAATACAAAGACAGCGAGCGACTCTTCAACGAGTTACTCGACAAAGACCCCTACTCTGCCAATTATTGGAATGCATTGGCAGGCGTACAGTATATGAAAGAAGACTATTCGGGCGCTCTTACCAGTAGCGAATATGCCATTGCCATCGATCCCAACGACGCCAACGGTCTGCTCTCGAAAGCCAATACCCTGTACGCAATGGGTAACCACGACGAAGCTCTCAAATTCTTCCAGAAATATTCCGAGAAGGTACCCGACGATGAGTTCGGTTATTTGCATCAGGCCATTTGTCTGATCAACAAAGGCTTGTTTAAGGACGGACTTGAAAAGCTGAAAAAAGCAGTCAGCGTTTCCGCCATCGACTCTATTCACCTACCAGAGATTTATCAGGAGATGGCCTTTACCTATAACACCTTAGGACAGATGGAAAAAGCCCTATGGTGCATAGACATGACCGAAAAATTGGATTGCGACCATTTCCACATGGGTGTTATCAAGGGGCATATTCTCTTAGCCAACCAGAAAGAGACAGAGGCAGAAGCTGCATTCGCAAAGGTATTACAAGATTCGGGTAACAATCCCAAAGTAAGACTCAGAATCATCATCTCTTATCACGACAACAAGTTTTTACATTTTGCCTACAATGCCTATTTGGATTTCTTCAAGACTGTTGGCGAGGACTATAAGGAAGGCTATGCCTATCTGGCCTTATGTTGCAACGAGCTGATGAAGAATGATGAATTCTTATACTACCTGAAGAAGGCCTGTGATTGCAATCCGGAGGAAGCCAGAGCCATTTTAGGCGAATTTTTTCCTGCTCATATGGATCCAAAAGATTATTACCAGTACGCATTAGAACATACAGACGATTAATATGAATTTTATTACAAACATTCTCAACACGCTCGGTTGGTATCCAACCATTTTCTTTCTGATGTTATTAGAAAGCACAGTAGTGCCGGTACCGTCAGAGTTTGTAGTAACGCCTGCGGCTTACCATGCAGCCAGCGGCTCATTAAATGTATTCTTAGTCATCCTATTTGCCACACTGGGTGCCGACATAGGTGCCAGCATTAACTACTTTGTAGCCTTGTACGTTGGTCGTCCTGTCATCTACAAGTTTGCCAACAGCAAATGGGGTAAGATGTGCCTGCTTAACCAGGAGAAAGTTGAAAAAAGCGAGAAATACTTTGACGACCATGGCATTGCAGCGACACTTACCGGTCGTTTTGTTCCCGTCATCCGCCACCTGATTTCCATCCCTGCCGGCTTGGCACGTATGCATTACGGCAAATTCCTGCTGTTTACTACCATTGGTGCAGGAGGCTGGCATAGTGTACTGGCTCTTCTTGGCTGGTATCTGCATGCCATTGTACCCGAGGATCAGTTGAACGACAAAATTAGCGAATACGCCGAATATATCAAGTTCGCCATTCTGGGTCTGATTGTAGTAGCTGTCGTTTATTTCGTCATCAAACGAAAACTTAATCATAAACAAGAAAAGTCAGCGTAATAAGCATTTTTTTGCTTTTTTATGCTTTCTTTTCTATTATTTTTCGTATTTTTGCGCAATATTATCAGCAAACAACGATTATGGCAAGAACAAACAACCATTTGGTCATCATGGCAGGCGGCGTTGGTAGCCGTTTTTGGCCCATGAGTACTACCGAGAACCCTAAGCAGTTCATCGACGTTCTCGGCGTTGGCAAAACATTACTACAGTTAACGGTAGAAAGATTCGGCAATCTGGTTAAGCCCGAGAACATCTGGGTAGTAACCAACCAGAGTTATCAGGAAATTGTAAAGAAACAGTTGCCTGATATGCCAGCAGGAAACATTCTATGCGAACCTTGTCGCAGAAACACAGCACCATGTATTGCTTACGTTAGTTGGCGCATCAAGTCGAAAGACCCAAAGGCTAACATCATTGTAACACCAAGCGATCACATTGTGACAGATAAGGCTGAATTTCAGCGTGTCATCAAGGAGTGCATGCAGTTTACCAGCGAGACCGACGCTATCGTTACCCTAGGCATGAAGCCCAACCGCCCAGAAACAGGCTATGGCTACATCCAGGCCGACCTGAGTACCAGCTCGCTCCGAAACAAAGAGATTTTCAGAGTCGACTCTTTCCGCGAGAAGCCCAATCTCGAAACGGCTCAGGAATATATCAAGAAGAACTATTATTTCTGGAATGCAGGTATCTTCATCTGGAATGTAAATACCATTGTAAATGCTTTCCGCATCTACCAGCCCTCAATGGCCAAGATATTCGAGTCGCTGTTACCTATTTATGGTACCGACAAGGAACAGGAAGAAATCAACCGTCTGTTCCCCGAATGCGAGAATATTTCTGTCGACTACGCCATCATGGAAAAGGCCGAAGAGATTTTCGTTTGCCCATCCGACTTCGGTTGGAGCGATCTGGGCACCTGGGGCTCACTCCATGAGCAAAGCAAGAAAGACCTCTATGGCAATGTCAGCATCGGTCCCGATGTAAACCTGATAGAGAGTCACAACTGCATTGTTCACACCATGCAAGAAAAGAAAGTAGTTATTCAGGGCCTCGATGGTTATATCGTAGCCGAAAACAACGACACACTGCTCATCTGCAAACTGTCGGAGGAACAGCGTATCAAACAATTCTCAGGAAATAATTAACATAAACTATAATGGAAAAAAAAGTTGCTCTAATCACCGGTATTACCGGTCAGGACGGCTCATATCTGGCCGAGTTCCTTATTGAAAAAGGTTATGAGGTTCACGGTCTCATGCGTCGTTCATCTTCATTCAACACCGCCCGTATCGAACATCTTTATCTCGACGAGTGGGTTCGTGATATGAAAAAGGCCCGCCTTGTTAATCTCCACTGGGCAGATATGACCGATTCATCATCTCTGATCCGTGTCATCTCAAAGATTCGCCCAACCGAGATCTATAACCTCGCAGCCCAGAGTCATGTGAAGGTATCTTTTGACGTTCCCGAATACACAGCCGATACCGATGCTAACGGTGTGCTCCGCTTGCTGGAAGCCGTACGCATTGCAGGTTTGGCTGATACCTGCCGCATTTACCAAGCCTCTACATCAGAGCTCTACGGTAAGGTACAGGAAGTTCCACAGAGCGAGACTACCCCATTCTATCCCCGCTCTCCATATGCCGTAGCTAAGCTATATGGTTTCTGGATTATGAAGAACTATCGCGAATCATATAATATGTTCTGCTGCAATGGTATCCTCTTTAACCATGAGAGTGAGCGCCGTGGTGAGACTTTCGTTACCCGTAAGATCACATTGGCAGCCGCTCGTATCGCTCAGGGTTATCAGGACAAGCTTTATCTGGGTAACCTTAACTCACTGCGCGACTGGGGATATGCCAAGGATTACATCGAGTGCATGTGGCTCATCCTGCAGCAACCCGAGCCAGACGATTTCGTAATTGCCACTGGCGAATATCATACCGTTCGTGAGTTTGCTACCCTCGCCTTCAAGGAGGTTGGCATCGAGCTCGAATGGCGTGGCGACGGTGTCGATGAGAAGGGTTACGACAAGGCAACTGGCAAAGCACTGGTTGAGGTCGATCCTAAGTACTTCCGTCCTGCCGAGGTTGATCAGTTGTTAGGTAATCCTGCCAAGGCTAAGGCCAAGTTAGGCTGGAACCCACAGAAGACCTCGTTCGAGGATCTGGTAAAGATTATGGTTCAGCACGATATGAAGTTCGTTAAGAAACTCTTCTTAAAAGCTCACATGGACGATGCTCAGTAAAGAAAGTAAAATATATGTAGCGGGACACCACGGACTTGTGGGTTCCGCTATTTGGAATAATCTGCTTCAACGAGGCTATACCAATCTGGTAGGCCGCACTCACAAAGAGCTCGACCTTACCGACCAGGTAGCCGTTAAGCAGTTCTTTGATGAGGAACGCCCTGACGCCGTTGTGCTGGCAGCAGCCTTTGTAGGTGGCATCATGGCCAACTCACTGTATCGCGCCGACTTCATCATGATGAACATGAAGATTCAGTGCAATGTCATTAGCGAAGCCTATGCTCACGGTGTCAAAAAACTACTCTTCTTAGGTTCAACTTGCATTTATCCTAAAAATGCGCCACAGCCTATGAAGGAGGATTGCCTGCTCACATCGCCATTGGAATATACCAACGAAGAGTATGCTATCGCCAAGATTGCAGGTCTGAAGATGTGCGAATCCTACAATCTGCAGTATGGCACCAACTATATCGCCGTAATGCCTACCAACCTCTATGGCCCTAACGACAACTTCCATCTGGAAAACAGTCATGTGATGCCAGCCATGATGCGTAAGGTTTACCTGGCCAAACTCATCCACGATAATGCATGGGATAAGATTGCCATCGACCTGAACAAGCGTCCAGTTGAAGGTGTCAACGGCGATGCTTCTCAGCAGGAAATCTTGACAGTCCTGGCCAAGTATGGTATTGAGAACAACAAGGTTACACTCTGGGGTACAGGCACACCACTTCGCGAGTTCCTTTGGAGTGAGGATATGGCCGATGCATCAGTTCACGTACTGCTGAATGTGAACTTCAGTGACATCATCGGCATCGAGAAGTATTCTTCTGTACACTACGGCGCTTCTACCGATGGTGCTGTCGATCGCAACCATTCTGCCGGTCGCGGTGGAGCTATCCCCAAGTTAGGCGAAATCCGCAATTGCCATATCAATGTGGGTACAGGTAAGGAACTCACAATACGCGAGCTTTCCGAATTGGTTGTAAAAGCTGTTGGTTTCGAAGGAACTGTCGAGTTCGACACAACCAAGCCCGATGGCACTATGCGTAAATTGATTGACGTTTCAAAACTTCATTCTCTCGGTTGGACACACAAGGTAGAGATTGAAGATGGTGTAAAGAAACTTTTCGAATGGTATCGTTCAAGTTTAGATTAAAATAATTAACCCTCGCCAATCGGCGAGGGTTATTATTTATTACATATTCTTTTTCAAGGTTTCTTTCCAAGCCTCATAGGCAGCACGGTAAGCAGCGCGGTTCTGAGCATCTGGCTCAATCACCTCCAACTTATCCAGCGAAGCAAAAGCCTCAGAAGCATTAGCATAGATGCCAGCACCTAAGCCAGCACCCTTGGCGGCACCTACCGAACCATCTGTATCATACAGTTCGATGGTTGCACCACTCACACCAGCCAATGTATTACGGAACAATGGACTCAAGAACATGTTAGCCTTACCAGCGTGAATCTTCTTAATATCCATACCCATCTGCTGCATAATCTCCATACCATAGCAGAATGAGAATACGATACCCTCCTGAGCAGCACGAACCAAGTGAGCCTTGTTATGCTTATTAAAGTTCAAGCCATTGATAGAACAACCAATCTCCTTGTTCTCCAATACGCGCTCAGCACCATTTCCGAATGGAATTACAGTCACGCCCTCACTACCAATGGGCACACTGGCAGCCAGATCGTTCATCTCGGCATAGCCAATCTCAGGCGTGATATTACGATGAGTCCAAGCATTCAAAATACCAGTACCATTAATACAAAGCAGCACTCCCAGACGAGTCTGGTCTGCTGTATGATTCACATGTGCAAAAGTATTTACACGGATCTGTGGATCGTAGTTCACATCACCAAGTACACCATAAACCACACCCGATGTACCTGCAGTTGCAGCAATCTCACCAGGATTCAGCACATTCAGCGAGAGCGCATTGTTTGGCTGGTCACCACCTCTATAGGTGATAGGAGTACCAGCTTTCAGGCCCATCTCAGCAGCAGCTTCTGCACTTACTACGCTCTGCTCAGCAAAGGTTGGAACGATATCAGCAATCAGCGAATGATCGAATCCATAGTAATCCATCAAGAAGTCAGCCACCTGATTATTCTTGAAATCCCAGAACATACCCTCTGACAGACCGCTGACAGTGGTATTAGCAACACCACTCAGTCGCATAGCGATATAATCACCAGGCAGCATTACCTTATATATTTTACTATAGAGTTCTGGTTCATTTTCTTTTACCCAAGCCAACTTGGCAGCGGTAAAGTTTCCTGGTGAATTCAACAGATGACTCAAGCACTTGTCAGCACCGAGATCCTTGAAAGCCTTCTCGCCATAAGGTACAGCACGTGAGTCGCACCAAATAATAGCTGGACGCAATGCCTTCAGATCCTTATCTACACAAACCAAACCGTGCATCTGATACGAGATACCCACAGCCTTAATCTCCTCAGCTGTAGCACCACTCTCTTTCATAATCTTCTGCAGACTCAATTTGGCATTATCCCACCACATCTGTGGATCCTGCTCTGCCCATCCAGCCTTTACAGCCATAATAGGAGCCTCCTTTTCAGGATAAAAAGCTGTTGCCACACACTTGCCGCTATCGGCGTTAACCAACGATGCCTTCACTGATGAGCTACCGACATCAAAACCTAATAGATATCTATTTGCCATAACAATTTAATAATGAATCTTTATTTATAGTACGTTTCAAATGCAAATTTCCCTAAATAATTTAATAAAAACGACTTTTTTCCATAAAAAAATGATTTTTTTACGTATTTTTGAGTTCAATTTAATTTTTTTGTTTACCTTTGCACATAGAATGATTAAAAATTGCGTATTAATATAATTCATATATGAAGAAGAAAATACTAATACTTGACGACAAAGAGACCATTGCAAAGGTTCTCTCTATTTATCTGATGAGCGACTACGATGTACAGTGGTTGCCCGATGGTTTGCAGGGTGTAAAGTGGCTGCAGGCAGGCAACACCCCCGACCTCATCATCTCAGATATTCGTATGCCAGGAATGCGTGGCGATGACTTTTTGGAGTGGATCAAGCAGAACGAACTGTTCAAGCAGATTCCTGTCATCATGCTTTCCAGCGAAGACTCCACCAGTGAGCGTATCCGCCTGCTGGAGATTGGTGCCGAGGACTATATCGTCAAGCCCTTCAACCCCATGGAGTTAAAAATACGAGTAAAAAAGATTATTCCCTAAATAAATAATATGATAGGTGTTGTATATCTTGGCAGCAATCCCAAGACCGAGGAACGATTAAGGTACATCCCCGGTCGATTGGTGCAGTACACAAGAAATTACAAGGATGCGGCATCAGCGTGTTCAACGCATGTCCGTAACGAGCATTTTATCGTGTTTTACGAACAGGGCGAGCAAGACGCAGATATTAACGCCATCAACTATTTAAAGAAAAAGAATAAGCACATCTATATTATTCTGCTCACCAAGGAACTTACTGCAGAGAACCGTTCGGTTTACCAAAAGAGTGGTATCAACGACACCCTCGATTGTAACGCTTCTATTACAGAACTTAATAAGAAGATTCAGTTTATTTCCGACCGTGAGAATATGCTGTTCGATGATCAGCAGCCTAAATACAGAATGTTACGTTTCAAGATTCCTCTTTGGAAGAGAGTCTTCGATGTACTATTCGCTATCATCGCACTCATTCTTACCTCTCCCATCTTCATACTCACGGCTATCGCCATCCGTTTGGAGAGTAAAGGTCCGGTTATCTTCAAGTCAAAGCGTGTAGGTGCCAACTATACCATCTTTAACTTCTTGAAGTTCCGCTCCATGTATCAGGATGCCGAAGAGCGTCTGAAGGAGGTTGCTAAGGAAGCTGGCAACCAATATGCAGAAATGAGCAAAAAGGCAGAAAAAACGCCTATGTCAATGCCCGATTTCGGCATGGGTGGCAACATGATGATTAGCGATGATACCGACATGATGATTGCTGACGACGAGGTCATGCTGGTTGGCGACGATTTTGTGATTTCCGAGACCGACTACAGCAAAGAGAAGAAAGAAGAAATCGATAACGCATTCGTTAAGATTGAGAACGACCCACGCGTTACTAAGGTGGGCAAGTTCATCCGTAAATTCAGCATCGACGAGCTGCCTCAGCTTTTCAATATCCTCAAGGGAGATATGTCAGTGGTTGGCAACCGTCCTCTCCCACTCTATGAGGCCGAGAAGCTCACCATCGATACCAGTATCGACCGCTTTATGGCCCCCGCAGGTCTCACCGGCCTTTGGCAGGTTGAGGAGCGCGGCAAGGGTGGTATGATGTCAGCCGAGGAGCGCAAGCAACTCGATATCAAGTACGGCCAGACATATAATTTCTGGTTGGATATGAAGATCCTGTTCCGTACTTTCTTTGCCTTCGTACAGAAGGAGAATGTATAACTAAATCCCTATTGAAATGAACAGATTCAGACGACTGATATTCATTTTTGCAGCAGCTATAACCAGCACTACAGCCCTCGCCCAATTCAACGAGAGCGGTATCAGTGCAGGTTTCTTTGATTCTAGCAACGAAAAAGACATCAACTTTTCTGAATTCCACTTGCCTCCATTGTCGGTCTTGTTTGAAAATGCAAAAACAAGTCCACAGATATTATCGCTGGAAAAAGCACGTCAATTAGCAGAAGCAGAGGTGGCCAAACAAAAAAGACATATTTTTTCCTATATAACGGGGCACGCCAGTTATAGTTTTGGCATGGCAGATATGTATGGCAACAATTCATCAGCTTACAGTCCTGTCATTTACCAATACCAAGGCACTCAACAAAGTTATTGGAATGTTGGTGTTAATTTGGCGATTCCCGTTGAAGACATTTTAGACCTGACAGCCGCAGTAAAACGAAAAAGGCTTGAAGCAGAGAAAGTAAATATTGAAAAAGATATATTATACGATCAAATCAAGCAGCAAATTGGTGCATTATTTGTAAAAATCACAAACAACTTAGTCACACTTAAAACTCTTGGCGAATCGGCTGCAGCCTACCAAGGTGCAGGCGCTCTAAATAAGGAAGATTTTGAGAATGGCAACCTAGAAATTCAGTCGTATGCAGAAACCAAAAGATTTGAGAGTAGCCAGGTAACTGGTTATCAAAATCTTCAAACAGAGATTATCACCGATATTATTACACTTGAAATCCTGACGCATACACCAATCATCACGAACGCAACTACTGAAATTACACTCGACAAAAGTATCAACAAAACTGCAAAAGAAATTGCCAAAGAAAACAAGGTCACAGAGAAACGTATTAAAAAGTTAGAAAAAGAAGACAAAGAAAAAGAAATTAAATTAGAAAAGCAATTAGCCAAGGCTGAGGCAAAAGCTGCGAAAGCGGATCTCAAAGCGGCTAAAGCTGAGGCGAAGGCGTCTAAAGCTGCTAAAAAAGCTGCAAAAAAAACAAAATAAACGAACATTATAAAGCTATGGATTTATTCAGATATATTGTCAGATTTCTATACAAAATTAGATGGTATCTCATCATCCTGCCAATGATTGCATTGGTAATAGCTTGGTTTTCCACACGTGATATGGAGCGAGTGTATGATACGAATACCACCATATATACTGGTATGATTACGGGTTACAATTTGGAAGGAGGAACTGGTGCCGCTGGTGGACAGTCACAAATAAACATCACAAACCTGATGTTGTTGATTACAACCGACGCTACTATTCATGAGGTTTCATTACGCTTATTTGCCCGCTGCATGATGTACGGTAACCCAAATAAAGATAACAACTATATATCAGCAGAGCATTTCCGTATGCTGCAGAACAGTGTTCCTGTCGAGGTGAAGGCACTCATCAATCACAACAGCGAGAATGCAACATATGCAAACCTAAAAGCCTACGAACGTCCTTCAGCAGACAATTATGTATTTGGCATCACTAATTATCATCCTTATTTTGGAATTGATGCCATTACAAGCCGCTTAAAAGTAATTCAACTACAAAAAAGTGATATTATCGATATTGGCTACACCGCAAATGATCCAGGTATAGCATATAACACTTTGGATATCTTAAATGAAGTATTTGCCCGCCAATACGGATTATTGCGTTATGGCGAAACTAACAATGTTATTAAGTTTTTTGAACGTGAGGTAGCTCGTTTATATCGCATCCTGACAAATGCCGAAGACGACTTAATTCGCTACAACATTGAAAAACGTATCATCAATTATGCAGAGCAAACAAAACAGTTATCTTCATTAGATGCAAACCAGAAATTATCTGACAACGATTTAATTATTAACAAAACAACAACACGTGCGTTAATGAATTATTTAGAGCGCCAACTTGGTGACAGAGCAAAAGTTATTAAAGCCAACAGAGACTTCACTAATCAAGTTACAGATATTTCTCGCATACAATCACGCATATCCAACCTAAAGCTTATGAATAGTGAAGGAGGAGGAAATGAAGTTGAATCACAGCTTGAGCTTGCCAAAGCAGAAAAAATGCTTCAAAACGCATCCAATAATGTCAGAAATTTGGTAAAAGACATTGAAGCAGGCAACTATAATACAGAGTCAGGAGTTAAAGCCAGTGACATGGTAGGCAGATGGTTAGATCAGGTATTGTTACTTGAAAAAGCCAAAGCTCAAGAAACAGCTCAAGATATCATGCGTGAAAAATTGGACAATGAGATTCTCTATTATGCACCTATTGGAGCAACGATAGCGCGTAAAGATCGTCACATTGCGTTTATAGAAGGTAACTATATGGAGATGTTAAAAGCGTTGAATTCTGCACGCCTACGCCAAAAGAACTTACAGATGTCAACAGCCACATTGCGTGTTCTGAATCCTCCAATGTTCCCGATGAATGCGCAGCCAACTAATCGCTCGATGGTATTGTTAGGAGCATTCATGCTGACCTTTATGTTTACAGCCATGTATTTCTTTATTATAGAGTTGCTCGACCGTACACTACGCGACCGTATGCGTTCTGAGCTTATTACTAAAATTCCTGTTATGGGGTGCTTTCCGAAAGAAAGCAACCTGCGTTATCGACGATTCAACAAAACCATTGCAGATATGGCACTTCGACAGCTCAGCAAGGCCTTACTTCCTCATTTTGAAGAGGGTAAGCAGAATGTGCTCAATCTAATTTCTACAGATGCAGCTAATGGTAAGAGCTATATAGCCCAAGAGTTGGAGAACTACTGGATTTCGATAGGTCTTCAAGTACGTCGTATCACCTACGATGAAGATTACTTAGCAGAAGACAGCCGCTTTATTATGGCCAAAGATATTAAAGACATCTGTCCAGACTTGTTACCTAACGAGATTGCCATCGTCGAGTATCCAAACTTGGACGACAATTCCATTCCGTCATCACTGCTTAATATGGGAACAGTGAATTTAATGGTCACCCGTGCAAACCGAACGTGGAAAGATGTTGACCAAAAAGCATTAAAAGAGCTGAATGAACGATTGGAGAATAAAAATTCGCTCTTTATGTATTTGACAGAATGTCAACGCTATGCAGTAGAAGAATTTGTTGGTCAATTACCACCATACACAGGATTTAACAATTTCGTATATCGCATGTCGCAGATGGGATTGACTGCAGTAGAAAATAGTCATGCAAAATAATGGTTAATAAAGTTTATTCTAACAGAATATCTGAATATACCCATGAGAATGGAGGAAGGGTACTCATACTCTTTCTCTTGTTTTTGCTTGTAATTTATTCATTTCTCAATTATGGTTTCGGTGCATTTACAGTAGTGTGCTGCGTACCAATTTTGGTAATAATTATACTAGCTACATTTCGCTACAGAATGTTATGTTTTTGGTTGCTTGTAGTCGTCAATTATTTCCTTCAATGGCATGGTCTTAAGCTTCCGTCAGGCATTCCAATGTCAATGTATAATGAGATGCTTGAAATCATATTATTGGTATTAGTAATAATTGATGCTAAGGATGCCAAATTAGAGCGTATTACCAATCTTATGCTATTAGGGCTTTTCCTTTGGTGCGGATTTTGCACATTGGAAATTCTTAATAATAGTTGTGGATTAGGAATAAATGTAGGAGCATGGTATATGGGGACACGCATGATGGCATTTCAGCTACTATATGCATTTCTCACTTTCTCACTTTACATAAAAAATCCCAAAATTCTTATACGCTATTTGTTTATTTGGGGAAGCCTAGCTCTTTTCGCTTCATTTTGGATATGGAAACAAGCCAACATTGGTCTCACCCACTCCGAAGAAGTATGGCTTTATGGTGCAGGAAGTAATACACATATAATACAAAATGGTACACTAATACGATATTTCTCTATTTTCAGTGATGCAGCCAACTTCGGTATCGGCATCGCTTCTACTGCTGTTGCCTTTATTATTTTTGGTATTACCAGCAAAATAAAGAAACATCGTATTATCTTTCTAATCATAGGTTTAGCATCTGCTTGGGCAATGTTTCCTACTGGTACACGTACAGCTATCGCATGCTTTATTGCAGGTTTTATGGTATATATTTTCCTGTCAAAGTCCGTAAAAATTGCAGTCCCTTTTACTGTAATATTTAGCACCTTCGTATTCATCATTGTATTTACTAATATTGGACAAGGCAATCAACAAATTCGTCGAATGCGCTCGGCTTTTAACGATAACGATCCTTCTAGTAATGTACGTAAAATAAATCAAGAGGCCATAAAGAGTTATCTAAAAGATGCGCCATGGGGGCTTGGGGTTGGAATATGGAATTCTGGCGGAATTCCTACTAATAATAAGTTCCATAAGGTCTTTAGTACACCTGCTGATTCTGAATACGTTGGCATTTGGATAAGAACTGGGGTCATCGGACTGACGGTTTTTCTTATATCTAATGGTATTATGATATTAGGGGCATGTATTATAGTTTTCTTCCGACTGAAGAGCCCATCCCTAAGAGGTATAGGTGCCGGACTAACTTGTGCTATGATATCACAACAAGTAGGTGGATATGGAAATATGGTGCTATTTCAATTCCCTAATTGCCTTGTATTTTATGGAGGTCTAACTATAGTATATATACTGCCATTTATCGAAAAAGAATGGACAGAATGGGAAAATAAAGAGTTAGCAAAACAAGAAGAAAAGAATAGATTAAAGTTAGAGCAAAAGCTTGCAAAACGAGTGTAAATTATCCATCATTACTATCAATTACAATGGTTTGAAAGATACCTGCGAATTGATTGATTCAATCCCCTTCAACAACAATCTGGAGGTGATAGTGGTAGATAATGCCTCAAAAGAAGATGAAGCAAGCATCATCGCTGAGCGAAATCCCCAAGTAAAAGTCATCCGTAGTCCACGTAATCTCGGCTTTGCAGGTGGTAACAATTTTGGCATTAAGGAGGCTAAAGGAAAGTATATACTCCTTATAAATAACGATACATATTTCAAAGAGTATAATATAGAACAGCTCATTAAACGACTAATTTCATCAGACAAAATTGGAATCGTCAGTCCCAAGATCTGTTTTGCATGGGGCAACAATCCCCTTCAGTTTGCAGGCTATACACCTTTATCTCCAATAACAGTAAGGAATCAAGCCATCGGCTTTGGAGAAGACGATCATGGACAGTACGACATAGCCACCCCAACTCCATATGCTCATGGAGCAGCTATGTTAATTAAACGTGAGGCCATCAACAAAGTAGGTCTCATGCCCGAATGTTTCTTTCTCTATTACGAGGAACTCGATTGGTCCATGATGTTCACCCGTGCAGGCTATGAAATTTGGTATGATCCTGCTTGTACCGTTTATCACAAAGAGAGCCAGACAACAGGACAAAACAGCCCACTCCGCACCTATTACATCACTCGCAATAGGCTGCTCCTAGTAAAACGTAATTACAAAGGTATTAACAAATATCTCTCATATATATACCTTATAGGAATTGTCGGCCTAAGGGATATCCTAAAATATACCATTACACGACAACCAAGTCTCTTTAAAGCAGTACTTAAGGGACTTCGAGATTTTATAAACTCTAAATTCTCATGTCTAAATTCTTAATTTGCTAAATATGGATTTCTGGATTATATTATATATCATCGATTGGATACTATTTATCCCTGTTGCAGGAACAGTGCTTTATTTGGGCATTTTTTCTGTAGCATCCCTTTTCAATAGAGATACTATTCAAGATAAAGCAAAAACACAGAACCGTTTTGCAATCATCATACCATCTCACAAGCAGGACAAGGTAATCGAACAGGCAGTTGTATCCATCTTAAGCCAAGACTACCCACAACGTCTTTTCGACGTAGTGGTGGTATCTGACCATCAATCTGAGATCACCAACATGCGATTAGCCCAGTATCCTATTACCTTGTTAACACCCGATTTCGCAGAAAGCACCAAAGCGAAATCGCTTCAATATGCAATTCTAAAATTGCCAGAATTCAAAATTTATGATATCGCCTTGGTCTTAGATGCCGACAACATCGTTGAGCAAGACTTCCTGACCAAAGTAAATGATGCCTTCGAAACGGCTGCCACAAAAGCCATCCAGATGCATCGTATTTCACGAAACAGAGATACTGCAGCTGCCCGTATGGGATCTATCTTCGAGGAAATCAATAATAACATCTTCCGCAAAGGTCATATTAATTTAGGTATCTCTGCAGCTTTAGCCGGATCTGGTACAGCATATGATTTCACATGGTTCAAAACCAATGTGATGAAAGCCAAGACTGCAGGTGAAGACAAAGAGTTAGAAGCACTGTTATTAAAGCAAGGCTATTTCATTGATTACTTCGACAACATCCTATTATATGGTGAGAAGAAAAGAACTACCAGTAAAATGAATGAACAACACAGTCGTTGGACATTACAGCAGATTCAGAATCTGATTAAAAACATCAAATACTTACCTGGTGCAATTTTTAGGAAGCAATACGACTGGGCAGATAAACTCATTCAGTGGATGCTTATGCCTCGTACCAGCATGATAGGCATTATGATGTTTATGAGCATTCTACTTCCATTTATATATTTAACGCTGGCAGTCAAATGGTGGATTGTAAGTTCTGCAGTTCTATTCTTTTTTGCATTAGCTACACCCGATTATCTAGTAGACGAGATGTGGGACCGCACATTCCTGCGTTCTCCATTTGTAACATTATGGGGAATCATCAGTACAAAATTTTTAAACAAGGAAAAAGAAACCAACTAATATATCACGAAATTATGATTTGGCAGATATTACACATTATTGACATCACCCTCTGGGTACTCATCTTAGGCTCAGTAGCATATGTAGCATTCTTCGCCGTTATCTCATTATTTTATGAAAAAGAAGATCGCGTTGCTATTCATGCTGCAGCATTGACTAACAGGATGACAAAATTCCTCATTCTTTACCCTGCATATAACGAGGATCGCGTCATTATCAACGCTGTTGAACACTTCCTGGAACAGGATTATCCAGCAGACTTATACACAGTAGCTGTTATCTCTGACCACATGAAGTCTGAGACCAACGAGTACTTGCGTACGCTCCCCATTAAACTTCTTACCCCAACATTCGAGAAGAGTTCGAAAGCCAAGGCTATGCAGTATGCCATCAACGAGATTCCAGAAACATTTGACAACGTCGTTGTGCTTGATGCCGACAATGTAGTACGTCCAGAATTCCTATCGCAGCTAAATATTTTATGTTCTGTTTACGATGCCATCCAGTGTCATCGCTGCGCCAAGAATGCCAATAACGATGTCGCTGTACTTGATGGAGCCAGTGAGGAAATCAACAATACCATCTTCCGCAAGGCTCATAATCGCCTTGGTTTATCTTCAGCTTTAATTGGATCTGGTATGTGCTTTAATTACGAACTTTTTAGGAAGAACGTTTTCCAACTTTCTACTGCAGGTGAGGACCGCGAGATGGAGGCATTGTTACTCCATCAAGAAGTATTTATCAAATATGCCCCTGAGATTCACGTGTTCGATGAAAAGGTCAGCAACCAGGACAACTTCCAAAAGCAGCGCATGCGTTGGATGACAGCTCAGGTTCAAAGCCTTATGAGCAACATACCAAAGATACCAGGCGCATTAATTCATGGAAAAATTAACTTTGTAGATAAGACTATCCAACAGGCATTGATTCCACGCTCAATCCTGATAGTCCTTTTAACAGGTATTTCTATTTTTGTAACGCTAACTATTCCACAATGGTGTGAGAAATGGTGGATTACATTGGCAATATTAAGTCTGTCATTATTCGTCGCCATTCCCAAGGAAATACGTTTCCGTTCATTCTCAAAAGTCTTTACTATCCCAGGATTAGTTCTTCGAATGCTGAAGAATGTCCTCCATATAGATAGAAAGAATACCGACTTCATACATACCGAACATACAACATGAGCGAACGAGTACATAGAAGCGTAATGAATATCAAAGTGGGAATGCTATTTTACTTTCTCTCTTTGATTCTTGCATTCTTCTCCCGGAAGATATTTCTTGACTGTCTTGGAGCAGAGTTTATTGGACTAACAGGTATGCTCATGAACATTATGAGTTTCCTAAGCGTTGCAGAATTAGGTATTGGTACCAGTATAGTCTATTTCCTCTACAAGCCGCTTCAAGAAGATAATCATGAAAGGATTAATGAGGTGATGTCCATGTTGGCATTTCTATATCGCTGCATAGGTTTTATCATCCTTTTTGCAGGAATGACTGTTAGTATATTCTTTCCCTGGTGGTTTAATGACCTCGAAACAGGTCTTCCACTCGTATACTTTGCATTCTACTCTTTTTTAGCATCTTCAGCTGCTGGATATATTTTCAACTATAAACAACTATTGGTTGGAGCAAATCAAAAGCAATACTTAGTCAATTCCTACTTTCAAACTATAAGCATCGTTCAGAGTATTACCCAAATTTTACTCGCATATTATTATCGTAACCTATGGTTATGGGTTGTTGTAGGTCTAGTATTCACCATCGTAGGAATCATCATTTTTAATTATCGTATCCAGGAACTATATCCATGGCTTAGAATCAATCTGGGTGAAGGCCGTAAGAATTTAAAGAAATACCCAGAAGTCCTAAAAAAAACCAACCAGGTTTTTATCCAAAAGATTAAAGATTTCATTCTCTACCACAGTGACGAAATTATGGTGGGCATGTTCGTCTCTGTTGTCAAGGTTGCTTTCTATGGCAATTATACCATGATTATCAACAAACTTAATTTCATGGTGAACATATTATCGGAAGGCCTAAGTGCTGGTGTTGGAAATCTTTTGGCAGAAGGTGATGAACGTAACATCATGAAAGTTTTTTGGGAGCTAACCGCCGCGCGTTTCCTAGTACTTGGTATTATCATCTTCTCACTCCTGTTATTTTTTCAGCCGTTTATCGGCTGTTGGCTTGGTAAAGAATATCAACTAAGCAATATCATTGTATATCTAGTAATATTTAATCTCTTCATTCGCTATCAGACAGCTGCCGTATATATTTATATTGGCTCAGCAGGATTGTTCTCTGATGTGTGGGCAGCCTGGACTGAATTGATTGTCAACATCTCTGTCACACTTCTGCTCGCACCTACATATGGTATTGCCGGTATTTTGTTAGGCAAGATTATCAGTTTTGGTTTCATCAGCTCATTCTGGAAACCATACTACCTATTCTCCCAAGCATTCCACAGGAGTGCGTGGGAATATTGGCGTGGCATGGTTCCTTATTACATAATCTTTGTACTCTTTACCCTGTTAACAATCTGGCTTAAGCTGAATGTTATGGACCAACATTCAGATACTTTCCTTTCGTTAGCAATCTATGGATTAGCCATATCTGTTCCACTCTTTGTATTATTCTTCATTCTGCTTTTCCAATTTACCCCTGGTATGAAATTCTTCATTGCGCGAAAGCCTGCAGTACTGAAGATTCTAAATCATATTACAATTTAATACACGCCTATGAAATCTATCATTGTCATATTCCCCTACTTCGGGAAACTACCACCACAATACAAAATGTGGCGGGCATCAGCATTATACAATACAGACATAGACTACCTTTTTTTTACCGACTGTGATGTAGAGTCAGCAGAAAACATTATCGTGCATAAGATGTCATTTGCGGAATTCAGACAAATAACGCAAAGCAAGTTTGACTTTCCCATTGTACTTGATCGTCCATACAAAATATGTGACTACCGACCTGCCTTTGCATATATTCTCTCCGAATACGTGAAGGACTACGACTTCTGGGGATGGGGTGACCTTGATGTTGTATATGGCAACATACGTCATTTCGTCACTGATGATGTATTATCTCGTTATAAAATGATTTCCGGCTACGGGCATTTCACACTCTATAAAAATGATGATTATACCAATACCTTCTTCATGAAAGAAGTCGAAGGCTTTGTCAGTTACAGAGACGCTTTTACCCAACGACGCTCCATGTTTTTTGACGAATATGAATACAAAGGATTTGGTGACAAGTGGCGTGGTTGCCACCCCGAAGACTGTTGGTTAGAATGGCCCTTCGACAATGCTTCCAAACCTAAGCAGAGTTACCATTTCAATAGTATGACTCGTGGTTGGAAACAGGTTATCTTTGAACATATCGGGAATAAACTTTATATGTTACGCTTTAACAATGGACGGTTAGAGAAGCAAGAGTCACTCTATGCGCATTTCCAACATCGTGGGTTCATGAAAGACAAGGTCACTGACTATAGTCATTTTCTTGTAACCCCAGGAGCCATCATTGACTATCCCAGACATTTCGTGAACCTGCAACTTCGCTGGCTCTGTCGTAATCGCTCAATAATGACCATGTATTACCAGTGGAAAGATCGAATTTTGTGGAAATTAAAACATAGTTAGGATTAATAACACATAAAGGATAAGATTATGAAACTTGCAGTTTTAACATGTGGCATGCTCCCCATCCCCGCAGTACAAGGTGGAGCGGTAGAGAACCTGATTGATTTCTATCTCGAATATAATAACAATCACCATCTACATGATATTACAATATACAGCCCATGGGATGACAAACTAGTTGGACATCCTGCCTTAGCTTCTGATGTTAATCACTATCATTATATTGATGTCAGTAGTTTGAGGGCCAGGTTGGAAAGGAGACTTTTTAAGTTCTTCCGATACACATCTAAAGACTATTTTAACTACTTTATAGAATACTATTTTGAGAAAGCATATGCTGATATAAAAAACAGGCATTATGACTACATCATATTAGAAAACAGTGATGGTCACGCATATAAACTATCTCAAAGAGGATATAGAAATATTATCATACACATGAATAACGAAGCCCGCAAATCAAGGGCACAATATCATAGAGAGTTTCAGAACAATATATCCCTGATTCTAACCTGTTCAGACTTTATCAGAGATAGTATTTCCAATTTCATGCCGGCATGTAAGACAAAAACCCTTTACAATGCTATAGACACGAAGAAATTCTTCCCAAAAGAAAATCCAAGCCTAAAGCGTGAAATAATTGGGCTTAAAAATAATGACTTTGTAATTGTATATAGCGGTCGTATTAACGAAGAAAAGGGCATATCAGAACTAATAGATGCCATGCTCCAACTTAAAGACTACCCCAATATTAAATTAATGATAATCGGCGGCACTTTCTATGGTAATGCTAAAAACGAAAATGAATTTGTTCGCTCACTAAAGAATAAAGCCAAAAGCATTGAAGACAAAATCGTCTTCACTGGTTTTATTCCATACAAAAACGTACCAGACTATTTACATCTTGCTGACATTGCAGCATTACCGTCTATGTGGGATGAGCCGTTTGGTTTAACAATCGTCGAAGCTTTGGCAGCAGGTCTGCCCCTTATCACAGCACGAAGTGGTGGAATTCCAGAGATCTGCGAAGGAGTAGCAACAATTGTCAATAGAGACAACATTGTTAACAACCTTACCTCTGCCATTATCGATTTATATAATCATCCTGAGAAAAGGATACAAATGGCAGTTGCTTCAATTGATCGTGCCAAACACTTCGACAAGGAAGTGTATGCAGAGAAATTCTTCGCCGCAATAAAGGACTTATCCTAGCATTAACGTTTTCTTACTCCAAATAGCAGATAGGCCAATGTTGGACTCATTCTCAAGATCCTACTAATAACCAGACATCCTGCTACAATTATTAGCATGATTATTAACGTAATTGTTAGTTCGATAATAGGTATGGGATGTTCTGCCAAAGATGTGAAATACATCTTTAAATTAACAGGAAGCAAAAGATAATGCAGTAAATATATATCCAAGGTTCTTCGGCCTACATATTGTAAACACCTCCCTACGAACCTATCTTTTTTAAATAAATCCTGATGGATTCTGAAGAAAGAGAAGACAATGACGATTCCCGTAAGGGCAGTGGTTAATTCTAAAAGATTGATATGTGTGGCTCTTAATTCAACATAATACAAATTGAAGCCAAAGAAAATAACCAGACAAATCATAAGAACAGGTGTCTTATCAAGAATTGTCTGAACCATATTAAAGTGCTTTCTGAATAATGTACCGATCGTAAAGAAAAGGAAATACCCCCACTTCTCCATTGACAGAAGGTCCTTTATGTCATTTTCTATTGGCAATTTCGAGAAGACAGACGGTACATAAAACAACAAAAAGAACAAAGCGCCCACTGAAAGAATGATGATATCAGTATATATGCTTTTACAATGAATAAGATATAAAACATATCTACAAATTGCATATACACAGAAGAACAAATACAAACTCAAAGTGAACCAATAGCCCAGTTTCGAATCTGTATACAAGCCTTCCATAACACCAATATGGTTGATTATAAGAAAAACAAAGAAGAAGATGGACGTAGTAATAATTTGTGCGGAAAATTTCATTACAAATAGAAATTTCGTAGCATAACTTGCATTCCATATAGTTTCTTCCTTATATAGAACAAAACCGCTGATAAAAAAGAAAAGAGGCATTCTGAATTCGCACAGGACAGGATGAATCGAAGGAACGTAGTCACCTATACCTAAACAAAACGCTGCCACATGATGCGCAACAACCAACAACATAGTAAAGCCACGCATGGCATCAATATACTCTATTCTCTTACTGTCATTCATAATGCAGATAAAAATATTAGTTTAACTAGATACTATTCAAAACTCAAAACAAACTTCGTACTCTTGTCAATACCTTTCGTCACTCGACTAGAAATATAATTGCATACTATACCATATAAAACCGATACTATAAAAGTAATAAATATAACAACTAAAATTAGGATCAAATACATGGGATAGCTTTTTGTGTCCAGAAGATTCCTATCCACCGTCTCCAGAATGGATTGTATGCGGTTTGTTACATGTATGATATAAACGGCCAAGGTTCCGCTGGCAATCCAGTTAATGGCCTTATTATGGAACGTTTTGTAAAGGAATGGCAGGAAAGTACAGACAGATGAAAAAACGACAATAGGACTAGAGTAGTTCCAACACCACTTCACACCTGCCACAAAACTGAATATAATGATAATGGTTGAGAGCAGATACCCCAACACCCAAACCCAAGGTTTTATCTTTTTAATATCATCTTCATAGAGTTTGATGCATCGAGCAATCATATACATGAGTACAAAATGAACAACCGAATAGCCACGATTATATCCCAGTTCCTCTACTTCCATAATGCAATCAAACCAGAACTCCAGCCCCCAGAAAAGAAGTATCCATTTTAAACTGGCCCTTCCATAATTATCTACAAATGCATTAATCACAGGTGATAATATCATCAGCATAAAATAGCACTGAATAAAATAACCTGCGTAGGAGATAACAAAGCATCTCTCAATAAATTCAGTCAATACGAATTCATGATCACTGAAACATTTCACAATATACAATGGTACATATATTAAGGCTAGGTAAATAATTAATTTCAGGATCGAACTGAGTTTTAACCTTATACCGAAGTAGCCCGATATAATAACAAACATATTCACGCAGATTATCACAGCAGCACTGATGATCATCTGTCCAGTCCTAAATAATGTCGGATTGCTTATATCATAGGTAGGTAGAGGTCAGTCCCCCAAGAACCACCCATTAAAATGAACAATCAGCACAGCAAATGTTGCAATAATCCGGTATAATTCAATACTGGAATTCCTTGGAGAGCGATTAGCATTCTTATCTTTCAACATAATAGCAAAAATTTCGTTCTTAACCATTACTTGATTTTATACGGTACTTCCCTGCCATAAGAGGAAAATATTTTTCTGTAGCGATAATAAACGGAATGAACAGTAGTAAGACCAACACAGCAAAGACAACATCCGTAACAGATGGCGCTGCGAATACCCATACCAAATCTATCAGTATCTTATGTAATCCGAGTATGATAATAGTTCCTCGCGAAAAAATGGCAATAACCTTCGGGGCACATCCGAATAATACAGACAAGGCCCATATCATCACAGTACCTGCGACACCTCCTACCAAGAACAAGAAAATGTTACCGCCGTAATCACAACAGAACATACCTACGTAACCATTATACATAAAACACAAAGCAACAAGAAGAAGTCCGCCAACAAACGCAGCAATAAGCACCACCTTGTTATTTATGGCGTTTATCACCTCCTTGTAATTGCGCAACAGCACGCCAATGGCAAAGAAAGGATAAGCCGTACATACATCTACAACAGCATTCGGTTCTTTCAGGAAGAAAGGAAGTCCGGAAAGGTCACTATGATTATAATCGTATGCTAATACCATCATAACGACTGATAAAGAATAGAACAACTTCTTGGAGAAACAATACTGGAAAATAATCTTAAGCATCATCAATGTAAACACAAACCACAGTGTATCATATCCAGAAACCATTCCAAATGCGACATTACGTACAAACCAATAAGCATCTGCAGGAGAGAATGATCCATTGAAGAAATGCAAGATGCTGTGATAGGCAAAATTGATAACTGCCATCAGCAGCATTGGAACAACCAGGTTATACCATAGCTTCTTCCAAAACACCCGTCCATCAACTTCCTTCTTGTTCAGGAAGCCAGAGATTACAAAAAACAAAGGAACGTGAAAAACATAGATAGACTTTTCACCTACAGAATAGAAATGCCCAAGAACTATCAGATAAATGCCTAAGGCCTTCATCCAATCTATCCATTCTAATCTTTTTTCTCGCACTATTGTCTCTGTCATTACGAATTATGTCATATTACACTTTAGGCAGACGAATCCTATCACCTATCATGAGTTGGAACTCCCTGGATAAATCGTTGTTCATGCCAGATGCCGAGAAAAATGTCATCTCACCGAAATATATTTTCCCATTCACATTGTAAAGATCAACACGAACTTGCGGGAAGCCCTGACTAATCTTCCCGGCTATTTCTATCATTCTCTCCAAGTTCTGGGGTCGAGGTATATCCCGGAAGTGATCGGTTAAGTTTGTTTTATATTGACGCATCGGCTGCCAAGTATAGATGTCATAGAGGTCGAATACCGCATGGTTTGAGCCTCCATCACTCTTCAATTGGCGACCATAGATAACCTCTACATATTGAGGTTTGCCATGAATACAATTGATTTTATAGTCGATAAGGTCCTCTACATTATCTCCCAACTCTATCAGACTCTCTGCGATTACCCTGGGTTTAATAGTGGTGTAATGGAGTTCACACCATTCATAGCCATAGTTTACATTCAAATGTGCCTGTAAGAAATCAATAACTTCTTGCTTATTCATCTTACTTTTATCACGTATGACTATTGTACTACCACAATCATGAGTACACTTAACGACAAACTTATCCGGAAGACTGTCGAAATCGATATCCTGAGCCTTATCCCACACACCATAGCATTCTGTCAGGATATCTTTCAAACCAAGACTCTCTATGTATTTACGCACTTCATATTTGTCTGAAAACTCCGTCCACTTTGAGGTATCTGACATAACAGAAAGCCATGTCATCTTTTCATCCAACGTCCGTGGATTTTTCCATGGAAACTTCTCCCTATAGAACCTGTTCCACTTCATGTCAATTGCCTTTCTAGGATTATTTTTCTGTATATCAATCCATTTGTCTGTGGGATGGATATAGTGAATAAAATACAATGCCTTTAGCGTCCTGATAGGATGCAGAAATGATCTGGCACGTAACCTTAGCTTATAAGAGATATTAATCATATCAATCTACAATTACCATGTAAAAAACTTGAGCGAGGACTTTAGTCCGATATATTTCAAATAGCCGGATTTCATAGCACGCCAGAAAACCGCAGGTTTATCCTTATATGGAACGAAGTGACCAGTGTAGAACACCTTGCTAAGCGTATAACGCAGAAACTTATGAATTATCGGATTCTGGCTGAAACGTAACAATTCGTCGGCCACGGTGAGATAGCAATCCATATTACGGCGGGTGAATTTTGTTCCCACCGTTGACGCAGACCTGACGCGATGCTTCACAAAAGACTGCTTCAGACAGTATATGGAACTACTACTTAACATAAGAACTGTTGTAAACAATTCATCTTCATGAATAATGCCAGGATAGAATTCCAAACCAAGACGTTTCAGATGATCATGTCTGATTAGCAGGAGCCATACCACACAATTATAAGATGTGGTGTCAAGCAACTGATTAAGCAGACTCTCACCATCATATGCCTTGTTTTCTTCTACATACTTTGTACTATGCAACGACACTGAAAAATCCGTTTTGTCTTCCAGTAGCCAATCCCTGTCGAAGAAAATAAAATCGGCATGGTTCTTCTCAGCATATTCATAGCATGTCAGCAGAACGTCAGGACCAGTCAGCACATCATCAGAATCCATCATATAGATATATTCTCCTGTTGCATGCTGTAACGCCAGATTTCTTGCTACAGACTGTCCCTGGTTTTTCTGAGAGAAAGAGATAATCCGCGCATCCTTTTGCTGATACTTCTTGATGATTTCCTCGCTATTGTCTGTTGATCCGTCATTCACCGCAATAACCTCTATATCCTTTAATGACTGATTCAGGATAGAGTCAAACGCTTCCTCCAAATAAGGGGCAACGTTATAAATTGGCATTATGACGCTGACTTTTACCATTTGTTATTATCTAATAGATTGCAAAAATAAACATATTTTTCGATATGACAAAAATTTCATGAACATTTTTACAGACTTGTATTATTCTAGATTTCTATTACGCAGCCAATTCGACAAATCATCCAACGCTTGTATTCGGTATTCTGATCTAAGGTGACAAACGAAGCCATGTCCTCCTAAAGGATAAATATGGAGCTCTGAAAGACGGTTCTTACCATGCATCTCTTTGTCAAAGATTATTGAATTCCGAGGACTAACACATTTGTCATCACTTGCAACCGCGATAAATGCAGGAGGGGTCTTTTCTGAAACATGCAGTTCATTGCTAAACTGGTTTTCTAATTGGTCAGAAGCGTCACTTCCCAACAATTGATTATGAGAATCAATATGAGTCAGTTCTTTCTTCATAGAAATAACAGGATAAAAAAGAACCCCAAAGTCAGGACGAACAGAATCATTATCCAACACCATCATCGTTGATGCAAGATGTCCACCAGCAGAAAAGCCAACAAATCCTACGTTATTTTCTTCAAAATGCCATTCTTTGGCACACTTTCTCATCATTTGAATTGCCTCTGTTCCATCAGTCAAAGGTCCATAGCAATCATGTATTGGCATTCTATATTCCAACATAGCGGGTATATATCCTCGTAAATAGAAGTAAGGGAACCAATAATACCCTTCAAACCATTTTTCCAAATAACTATACCCCCCACCAGGGCATATAATAACAGCACCATGCACTTTATTATCTAAAGCTGGCAAAACGTGTAACGTAGCCCCATGAGGTAATTTAACATGAACAATTGATCTCACGAAAAAAATTGCACTCACCAGCACTACAATTAGTAACAAGACAAATGCATAAATCAATAATTTTTTACACCAAGATAATGATATAGAAATCATTTTACTTCATATTATTAACACCGCAAACATAGAGATTTCTAGAAACAAAAGAAATTAGAGAAAAAAAGTCGTACAAAGCATCTACTTCACACGACTTTTTATAAGGATAAAGTTTTACTTAGAATAAACCTTTCCTTCTACAGGTTTGGTGTACCAGTTGGTAGAGAGGATTGGATTGCTGCCCCAGTTATTAAATTCTGTATAGGCATCCTTAATACAAACTTTCTCTGTGGGATACTTAAAGTCGAAAGGAATCATGATTCCATGAGGATCCTGCCCCTTTGTCGACAGTTTAATAGCCAGATTGGTTGTCAAGTCGTAAATAAACGGCTGATTCTCGGCATCCAAGAAACTGAACGATTCACTAACAGTCTTCTGAGCGGTGATAGCAGCATGTTTCTCTGCGCCGCTTTCAGTATTCACAAACTGCTTAGCACCCACGCCAAAGAGCGAATGGATCTCTACATTGTCCTGAATAACACCTGCATTAATGTTTCTAACGCAAAGTTCATCGTATGCACCACACGCCACAATCGAATACTCTACGGTTGTTTTATTAATACGTTTTGCCTTAATCACAATGTCGTTCAAGTCATAATCACCTTTCTTAGTATCCTCGAAACAGAAAGTATAGGTATTATACTCAAACTCGTGAGTTGTATAAATAGGCTCAACACTCCCTTCAACTTCCAAAAGGATATCATTAAAGTCTCTATCAGTACCAGATTCCCAACACATCAAAACGCGGTCGTTAATCTTTAGCCACGTGGCACGAGGATCAGTTGGATTGAGTTTATTGAAGTTTGGCCATGTATTAATCTTGTTATTTAGACGACCATCAAAATATAACTCGCCTTGTTTTTTAGGTGCCTCTGTAACAGTCTTGGCCCGTATCATAAAACCAATCTTATAGCCTTTCGGGAATTTAAACGTACCTTCAGTTCCGATAGTTGGCGTTTTGCTATCACCAAAATAAAGCGCAGCAAAGGATGCTTTCTTTGCAAGGATATCATCTTCTTTATATTCAAAACACAAATTAAATGGAATCAACTTATATTTTGGCAGACTCTTCAGGAAGGCTACTTGTTCATCTGCCGTGCTTGGCATATCAGCAGGGTTGAAATAATAATAGTACAAGTCTGAATTATACACCTCATTACCATATTTATCTGCACCATCTTGCTTATATATTGGCGATACAACAATTGGTCCCTCCTCACCTGTTGTAATACGATACGCATCATCATCCGTATAACCAGCCGCCATAATCTGAATCAAGTTGTTTTCTTGTTTAGTTGGAGGCAAGTATGCGAAAACCAAGTCTCGAACTAAGGCCTTATATTCATCAGAGTATGGGTCTGCAGCAATCTTCATACGGTCATAATCGGCATCAGAAAGCATATATAGTCTCTCATCAGGAATCCAGCCACGTTTAGCTGCAAACGAAGTATCAATCTTACTAATGGCGAAAGTACCAGAAGGAGCCGAAACGGTGCGGGTTACAGCTCTGGTTTTAGCTGCAACCTGATCAAACGTAACACTATTTCCTTCTACCTTTTTATAATAGCAACCTTTTTCGGTATAGAAAGCTACATATAATCCTTCGTTCTTTTTGGGAACATCATAATTCAAGGTAACAGACGACTGATTATTGGTTTCGGCCTGATTCAATATGGTCATTGAATTATAAGTCTCACCCTCTTCGTCAGTCTGAGCTACCATAGCCATCACAGATACCTTTGTAACTGCCGAGGTGACATTGATTGTAATAGTGCCGCTTTCGGTAGAAATCCAATCCTGATTGGCTGGAATTGTAATACCCAAAACGCCTTCAGCATGCTGCTTAATCTCCTCATCAGTTACTTCTGGATCCGTAGGAGTCGTTTCTGGCGTTGGTTCTTGAATTGGCTCCGACCCATCAAAGCCTTTTACACAGCCTGATAACACTAAACCTAAAAGTGCTAATGATAGTAACTTTTTCATAATTTCTATATAATAATCGATTCAACTTACTTATCAAAGACCTTACCACTTACGGGATTCAGATACCAATCTGTTGATGTCACAGGGTTCTCACCCCAGCTATTAAATGTGGTATAGGCATCTTTAATACAGGTCAACTCTGTGGGATACTTAAAGTCGCAAGGAATCATGATGCCATGTGGTTCCTCGCCCTTTTGCGACATCTTCACATCGTAATTCTGAGTCTTATTGTAGATATAAACCTGTTTAGAGAAATCGGTAAAGCTGAATGATGGATCTACTGTTACCACCTCTGATACAGACTCGTAGTTTTTAGTCTGGGTGTTGATAAAGGTTGAGAGATTATCAACGCCAAACAACTTGTGGATCTCTGTGGTAGTATTCAATGTCTTACCATCGATGTTGCGCAGATAGAGTTCATCGTTAGCGCCACATGCTGCCACCGTGTACTTTACTTGTGAGATATTCAGGCGCTCAGCCTTAATCACCACGTCGTTCATATCATAGTCGCCCAAGTTACGGTCCTCAAAGCAGAAGGTATATACATTGTTGTTAATCTCATGAGCAGCATCAACTGCATACAAACCGCCATTAACCTCAACAATAATATCAGCATAATTCACATCGGCACCTTCCTCAAACATAAGATAGGTTCTTTGATTAGCTCCGAAGATAGCAACACGGGGATCGTCGTCCAACATTCCTTTATCAAGCGCATTCATAAAGTCTGGATAATGATTAATCTGCTTATTCAAACGACCATCAGCATACACCTCGCCATTAACCGCTTTATTATACGACTTCTTTGTATAGCCAGTTCCCTTATTGATGTCATTATCAGCAGAAAAAGAATCTGACCAATCAGTAGTGGTCTTTCTTAACATAAAACCAATACGGGTACCTTCTGGGAAGATAAAACCCTGAGCAGTCACATCACCTGTCTCATCACTCGAAACATCACCAAAGTATGGTAACAGATACTCATGAGCCTTAAAGTATTCGCCATTTCCCTTTCCTAAACCGCTTGCAGTCTTTGTTAACTTGCTATCAACGCATTTAAACTTAGGCAGGTTCTTCAAGAAAATCACCTGCTCTTCTTCTGATTTACCTTCCAACTTTTTGGGGTCAAAATAGTAATAGTACAGAGAAGTATTGTCAATCTCGGTAGAAAGCATCTGAACTGGTGTTACCGTGATAGGTCCTTTTCCATCTGCCACCAAATAGTTCTTTGTCAACACGTAAACGGGAGATGTTCGGATGGTTGTGAGATTCATTTGCTTATATTTACTATCTCGTGCTTTTTTGCCACCAACAGCATCCAGGACGGTTTCCAGACTCTTTTTCTCAGCATCTGTGATAGTCACCGTACGGTAAATAGCAGATTTCTCAACTTTCCAGGTACTATTACCACCAGCATTGTCAAGCATCCAGATACGCTCCTTTTCCCAATTGGTATTCTTCCATGCCTCAATGCTATTCTCTTTATCACCAAGTGTTCCTTCAGCATCAGCATTAGCCTTAATGGTACGGATAGCATTGTAAGTTAAATAAGAATTCTTGTATTTCATTTTAAGATTGCCAGCATCAGGCATATCTGGCAAATCGTAGGCAGCTCTTGTGCGAGTTTGGGCTGCATTCTGGAAATTCACCTGAGCATCACCAGCCTTAAAACCAGTAACATAGTACACTCCCTTACTATCCACACATGCAGCAACAAGTTCTGTGTATTCAGCTGGGCAATCATATGTCAGCGACACCGATTGTCCTTTACTGGTCGTAGCTTCATTGAGCACACGAGCATCGTCGTTAAAATAAGGAGCCTCTGTTAGAATCTGCACCTTAGCAACGTCGCTCAAAGGAGCGTCTGCAGCAATAGTAACAGTATGCTTAGTAGTAGAACTCCAATCCTGATTGGGACTGAAGGTTGTTCCAAAAACTTTTGCAACATTGGCATCAATCTCCTCTTGAGTTGCCTTGTTATTTGTTGGCGTTGGCTCTGGACTCGGCGTTGGCTCTGGCTCCACACCATCTATTCCTTTTACACAACTTGATAGAACTAAACCTAAAACTGCTATTGATAATACTTTCTTCATACGCGTCAAAATATTTAATAGATTAAATTATTTCTACATAATACATCATCTGAGATACCAATCCTGCTTTTTGGTTCCTTTTGAAGTAGACCACTCCAGGAAATCCGGGAAGAACTCATCAATGCGTTTACTCTCGTTTTCACGTTTCAGGATAGTATTTTCAAATACACTGATGTTAACACCATGCAAATAGAATGCAAATGGATAATTACCCTCGCGAACGAAATACAATCCCTTACTTGGATCAGAGCAGTCGTCGCCTGTACCAAAATAACTGGTATTCATCTTTGCTGTAGGAGCCTCCATAGGGATATGCACCTCCCAATTCTTATCACCCACTACACGATAGATGAAAGGCTTTATCGACGCCATATCAGCTGACGAGCCTAATGGAGTATCATACGACAGTTCCAGAATATATGTGGTTCCAAGTTCGCCCTTGAAGTCTGACGTTAGATAATACACATTACCATCCTTAGTAAACGAGGCCTCTTCGGCAACCGTTGCACCTTTGGCCATCTTCTTCATCACAATCGACTTAGGAGCAGTCTTTGTTTCCAAAGTCAGGGCCAAGCCACTTGTTAACTCTACATAATTCTGATAGGTGGTAAGATAGAATGTTTCCTTAATGATTTTTCCACTCTCATTAAACTCTTTCTCATGCTTCGCGTTTACAAGAGCGTCGTTAAGATCATAGTCACCAGCACTTGGCCATAAATCCTCGAAAGCATATACACCATTGGTTGAGGATTTTTTGTTTTCAATCTCTGGCAAAGCAGCAAAAACATTCACTGGCTTAAGAGCGAAAATCAAGTCATCAAAATCCTGGTCGTCGAGGGCATCCTCAAACGATACGATAGTGAAGGTTTGACCATCAGATGTCTTGTAGCTGAACTTGGCACCACGACTCTCGCCATTAGGATTAGGGAATTTGCCTGTATCGCTAGAGTATGACAAGCCGTCGGTCGTAGCACACCACGTATTATACTTTTTATTGTAATAATTTTCATTTTTACATTTAATTGAGTAGTCATTACCCTGCTTTGCCCATCCCTGGGTTCTCAAGATAAAACCGATTCTTGTGCCTTTAGGGAACACCTTTGTAGCACCGCTCTTATCATCATTGGCGATATTAGGATAATACATTAACTGAACCGCTTCTCCTCGGTTAACACCTATGTTTCCATTATAAGTCTCCAATCCTTTTTCTTTTGCTCTTGGCCAATTACCATCCTGGGTATTGGGGAACACCATAATGATATTAATATCCATAGGTTTTGTAGGCTTATTATCATCTGTATAATAATAGTAACCCAATGAAGAGTTCCAGCATGTACCACTACCAAGAACAGTAAACGAAAC
This sequence comes from Xylanibacter ruminicola 23, assembly GCF_000025925.1. Lineage (NCBI taxonomy): Bacteria > Pseudomonadati > Bacteroidota > Bacteroidia > Bacteroidales > Prevotellaceae > Xylanibacter > Xylanibacter ruminicola. The sequence goes on from NC_014033.1 coordinate 1,661,018, forward strand.
CTCTGAATCCTGCTCAAGCAACAGATCTGGAGATGAACAATACTCCTTGTTCATTGCACTTCCAGACGTAAATGCCTTACCTACAACTGAGTAAAGGTCTTGCATCTCTGCATCGCTGAAAAACAGATTCTTATTGGCAGTAGATTTATCGATGAGGTAATCAGGACGTCCCGAAGCCGAATTCCAAGTACCAAGCCAGTTCTTCCAATCCTGATAGATTCTAGTCTTGCCATCAGTCTTAAATTCCATTTTAAGCTTTGCAATATCATCTGTCGATACTCCAGGTCCTTCAGCACGTGTAGCAGCACGCGTTGAGGCGACATTTACATTTTCGGCAACCACAGATGCTGCCCCATTCTGCACATCAGCCTCCATCAAATGCATTCCGGTAAAGAAGTTACCAGTTGCGATATAAAGATGCTGGGCATAAGTGGGCAACTCGATAGTTGCGCTATACTTGCCGTTTGCATCTGTATAATCCTCAAAAATGGGAGTAACAGACTCGTTCCACGAATCATCTGGCGCATCTTCAACAGTCACGAACGGATTTTGAGTATATACGCCAAAGAAAACAGAACCATAAGTTTTTATTGCAGAATAGTCAACATTGAGCTTAACCTTCTGAACAGTTGAGAAATCAAACGAATTTGGAACTTTCGCTGTCGGGGTTGGCTCAGGTGTTGGTGTAGGCTCTGGCTCAGTACCATCAAAGCCCTTTACACAACTGGTTAGTAGTGCAGTACCTAAAACTGCTAATGTCATCAACTTTTTCATAATTCGTTCTATTTAATCGATTAAATTGTATTCTTTCTGCAAAAATACAAAAAGTTCTCCTAAACAAAAAGAAAAATACTACAAATCAGCAACAATTAACCTTTATTAACCATCCAGCATCATTTACTCACGCAATTTCGCCCAATACACAGTTCCAGTCATTTTATGCTGACTCTTAAAGCGGTATTCTGGACGATTCAAGAAGGCACCTATTTTACGGAAGGTATTACTTTCTTCCTTGTAGCCTTTAAACGATTGTTTCAAGATGGCGGAGATATCCTTAAGCGACATCCATTGAGCATCAGAATCGTTGTCTACAGGACGCTGCAACACTGCCATCAACATCTCGCCAAGACCACTAAGTTGCTGATAACTAAGGTTTCGCTGTATCAGTTGCTGTTCCTGTTCGCGAGTTGGCCAATAGCGTTCGCCGTTATGAATTTCGTGTAGTAATTGAGCGTAGAGCTGAGGGTAATCCACAGGTGTTCTAAAGTCAACATCACCCTCAACCATCACACAGATAAAACGGCGGGCACCACTAGGATCGGTCAGCGGCATCATCTCGTTAGTGGTTCCAATGAACGATGCAAAACGTCGATGTTCCGAATAAGCCTTTCCGTACGGAGGACGATATTTCAAATCGGCTGTAGATACTAAATATTTTAATACAATCTGTTGACGCTGGGTTATCTTATCAAACTCGTCGAGATTAATCAAGCCAAACGACGTCAGACCTAAGTTCAAATCGGTCTCGTTCTTAAAATTGATGCGATCATTATAGTAATCGCGCAACTGCTGGGGAAGTAAAATTCTACAGAACGATGATTTACCACATCCCTGGCGACCAATCAACAGTGGCACCAACGAGTTACCTGTAAGTTGACCTTTACCCATCCACATGGCCACCATCGAACGCATCCACAGATGGAACAGTGCAGGCCATTCCTCGTAACTGGTGGGGATGCGACGAGCCAAGACCTCTACCCTATCCTTGCCATCCCATTTTGGCAGACTATCCAGATACTCGTTCATGGGATCGTAAAGCTCAATATCATCCGAGTTCACATAACGACGGATATCTTTATCCCAACATTTAATGCCTTGACGTAACGCTCTCATTGTAATAGAGTTACGAGCCTCCTCTGTTAAGTCACGAAAAGAGAATCCGATGCCAGTACGCTCTCTAAATTCAGCCACGCCACGCATCACATTTTTACGAATCTCGTAGTTCTCGTTCAGAAACAAATCTATCTTCATCGTCAACAGTGTTTCCTGTGGTATATTCTTCTCTGGTTTATAGCCATTACGCTCCTGGTAGCGTTTCACAGCCTGAGGACGATATACATTATCGAATACCTTATTAATTAGCAGGTCATCGTCGCCAATAGCGTAAGTACGATAACGAGCCATACGCTTAGCTATAGCCATCGGGATGCCTGTTTCCAGACAATGGACAGCCAATCTAGTTAGCAGCTCGTGCTCCAAATCCTCACCTTCCAATCCTTCGCATTCATCGTAGGCCTTACTCAGATTAAACTCAAAGATATGGTGCATGGTAAAGTAACGACTCTGTCCCAATTGCTCGTCATCTTTTTCTAACGTCGATGGGCGTACCAACGACAGCGTCAGATTAGGCTTTTCGGCACGGGCATAAAAGGGAATAGCCATCGGATTGAAAACCACATCGGCATCAGTACTTATATAACAAGTACGATCCATACGTGGTTCCAGTTTCTCAATCATCACACCCAACTGAGCATTATAAGCCAAACGGGCTCGCTCATACAGATTCTCATGAAAATCGGCTATCTCATTGGGCTCCGTTGGCAACGGATAATTGGTGTCTTTGTTGCGATCACTGGGAAACAGTTCACCCTTACAAATGATTTTTACGCTACGCCCAGAAGCGCCCACAAATGCCATCAGTGTTTGAGGCACTTCGCCTGCACCAGTTCGGATAGCATCAGCCTCATCATAACCTGTTAGGTTATTTACTTCCAACAGTACCATGCCGGTATAACCCAAGGTTACACGCTGATGATTACGATTCTCCATTTCTGTAGCAAAACAGATACGTGGCAGCTTGGCTATAGTCATATCGGCACCGCTCACCGAGCCATCAGGCTGTCTGGTCAGGTCGAACACAGGATATAGACGACGAAGCTCATCTACTGTATGGCGATATTCATTGCCAACAATCATTTCTACGATATCCGTCAGTTCAAGCACACGCAGTGTTTCGGTCTGGCGATAGTTTTTTATAAGGGTTATCTTTGTCATATTGCTATTGATGATTAATTACGGATGCAAAGATAATAAATAAAAATATGATTTCCAAAAGAAAATAATAAAAAATAATGTCATAACGTCATATTACGTATAATTTACTGATTTCCAAGATGTTAATATATGATATCATGATGTCATAACAATAATTATGATGTCATATACCAATCACACTGATAAGTGTTAGAATATATTTCTTCGGCAGAAACACAGTGTTTCCAATGGCGAAACACTGTGTTTCGATTGATGGGACATAGTGTACTGATAATTAGAATAATGATAGCAGGCCTAAATATGACGTTAAGAAAAATACAATCATATAATATCATCATTTATAAATCACTAAATATCAATAAGTTATTTCAGAAATGACATTATGAAATTAAAATTTGGATATTTCACAGAAAATTTGTAACTTTGCACCAACAAAACAACCATACTATATGAATAAAGAAGAATGCCTCCGTGCGCAAGCCGCACATAACTTACCGTGTTTTATACACGAGTGTCCACTACACCAGACCTGTCTGCACTGGCTAACAGGTCAATACTATGGTAGCGACTTCCATGTAGTTACCAGTGTTAATCCTTACTACCCCAACGTGAACTCACTGCAATGCACCTTGTATCAAAAGGATGAGATTGTTACCTACGCCATCGGCATTAAGCACATTTTTGATGACATTCCCTATCCTATTGCACGTATTGTTAAGAAACGCCTCATCGCACTCTTTTCGCGTAAGCGTTTCTACGAGTATCGCAACGGCACACGTCCCATTCCTCCAAAAGACCAACAGCACATTGCCCGTATCTTCCACGAAGAAGGTTGGGATGGAGAAATCCGCTACGACGATTGGAAAGAAGACTATCAGTGGTAAGCTCTACTTTATTAGTTTTTCAGATCAAAATTTGGATGTATAAAAAATAATCACTACATTTGCAGCATGTAAAAAACAAACATCGTTTTATAATATGAAAAAGAATAAATTGTACTTAATGTACATAGCTCTTGCGACATCTCTTACAAGCCAAGTATCATGTTTAAAAGCCCCGGATTTTGGCGGCATGAAGTCAGAGGTAGAGGTACCCAATGGAGCAGTAAATTACTTTAAAAACGACATGGACTTTGATTTTGACGGCGGTTCAAAGATTGTAGCTTTCTCTGCCAACCTCAGATGGTCTATGGAAAAAACGAACACTCAAAATGGCGTAGATTGGCTCACCATCGATCCGACTGTCGGCGGTTCAGGTAATAGCAAGGTAACATTTACAGCTGCAGAGAATAACACATATGAAGACCGCAACATGGTAGTACGCTTTATTTGTGGCGACACCATCCGCAATATCCGAGTAAACCAGAAACGCCTGGAGGCCATCACTCTAACTTCCGACGTATTCGAGGTTCCTGCTTCAGGAGGCTATGTTCATGTCGTCGTTAATCACTCGAAGGATTTTGAATTCACCATTCCTGAGAACTATAAAGGTTGGATACACCAAGCAACAGCTTCAACACGAGGTTTGTTAGACCAATCTGTTATCTCCTTCACAATCGATCCCAGCGAGGAATACGAAAAACGCGAAGGCAAGATTTACTTTACTGCAGGAGACGAGCAAGAAGTTGTAACCGTTTATCAAGCTGGCGAGGGACAATTGGTTCTGTCGCAAAACGAATACAATCTTACTGCAGCAGAACAGGAATTTACCGTTGACGTAAGCAGTAACTATGATTTCAGCATTGAAATGCCAAAGGTAGAATGGCTGAAAGAGAATATCAGTCAGACGCGTGGCATGTCATCGCATACACTGAAGTTCAAGGTTACTCAAAACGATGACTATAATACCCGTTCGGCTAAAATCAAGATTTACGACAAGAACAGCAATCAGTCTGAAGATATAGTTATTAATCAAGCATCAATTGGTGCAAAACTCATTTTGGACACCAAAACGTTTAGTATCAATAGCGAAAAGCAGGATCTTGACATCGACGTAATGAGTAATTTTGATTATAATGTTGACTTCCAAGGTGCCAACTGGCTCAGAAAACGCCAAAACAACACCCGTGGCATAACAAACAGGGTATTAATGTTATCAATTGACGAGAATAAGAACAATGATGCTCGTACAGCCCAAATCAAACTGTCTGACAAGAACAGTGAAGTTGCAGAAATAATTACTATTACCCAGGGAGCAAAGAGCGGTATTGAGGTTCCAACCAAGGAGTTTGCTGTAGATGAACTTGGCGGCACCATTACCATCAAGGTAAATGCCAATGCCGATTACAAGCTGACCTCTAATAACGATTGGATTTCGATAGCAGCAAACACTCGTGCTCTTACACCTCACGAGCATCAGGTAACCATTGCTGCACTTGGCGATGCCGAAGACAGAGATGGTACTATCACTGTATCGAACGACGCGCTGAACTATAGTGCCACCATCACCATCAAGCAGCGTAACACCTTCTATTTCGAGACTAAGAGCATGGACATCATGGTTGGCAAGGAAAAGATGCTGTCTGTAAAGAACACCACGAAGCAGAACGTGGAATGGAGCAGCAGCAACACTGCGATTGCAACAGTTACTGACAACGGCTATGTAAAGGGCATTAACAAAGGTACAGCCACAATAATAGCCAAGACGGCTGATGGCAAGCATACAGCAACCTGTAAGGTAAGAATTTGCGAGATTCCTGATATGATTACCATCAAGAGTGGCGGTACCGTATCAAAGGAGGGTGATCTCCTCAAGAACGGAAGCCAGATCAAATGGGCCATCAAAAACAACAGTCCTGTTAAGATTACCCTCAAGAGTATGCAGCTCGAAGGTAAGGCATCTGGCGAACTGGGAAATGAGTATTATGCCAACGAAGATATTGCAGCCGGCAGTACTGTTACCAAGACCACAAAGATTGAAGCTGCGGCTGGGTATCACCTACCAATCACCTGTCACTTCGTATTTGTATATGACAATAAGGAATCTGAAATAGATGCCACTTACGAATAAGGCATAAAAAAGATGGGAATCGTTTTTGATTCCCATCTTCTTTTTTACTTCACCATCACCTTCTTGCCATTCACGATGTAAACTCCCGCTGGCAATCCGCTGAATGTCGTCGTATTTGCTTTCACTTTGCGGCCTTGCAGATTGTAAACATCAAACGGCTTACCTTCTGATACCACAATGCCATTGATAGCATTCGTACCGATAGCATAGATTTTCTTGAAATCTTTCCATCCTTCGGCCTGCTTATAGGCATCAATACTTTCTGCTGGCACGTAGAGTATGCAAGTTTCCTTATTGACACCCTCGAATACCGAAGAACTGCCTCCAGCCCTCGTCAAAGCCCTGCGTGTAGCTGCGACTGCTGACAGATTGATGGGGGTTACGCAGTAAACAGTTATCGACTTCAAATTCGTACAACCAGCAAATGCTGATGCACCAATCGAAGTAATACTACTTGGGATAACAATACTGGTCAGATCTGTATTACTATCATAAGCGTTAGCTGCAATACCTGTTACTTTATAATCCGAACCATTCAGTTCAACGACCTCAGGAATAACGACGTCGCCCGACGCATCAAGTCCACTCCATATTTCCACCTCAGGAGTAGCATCTCCACCAGCAGGAACAATAATATTGTAAGCTCCAGTAGGATCATCCTCTACCGAAGTCGTAATTCCGAGAATGTTATTCGCAAACGGCTTCCAATCGGGATGATTCTTATAGGTATTAACAGCATCGTTAGGCACATTCACCGTCACATTAGCAGACGGGAACGCATCTGCGCCCAACTTGGCAGGCGATGAGCCTTCACAAGTAATTGATACCAGGTTAACGCAACCTTCAAAGGCATTGGCTCCAATATTCTCAATACTCTTGGCAATGGTCAGCGCCTCAATATTCGACTTGCCCTTAAACACGGCATCTCCAACCGAAGTCACAGTATATTCATCCTTGCCAATCTTGAATGTGCCATTGATTGTTACATTCTTGCCAACATTACCGACCCTTGTCAGCACAGCTTTCTTATCACCAGTCGAATAAACATAAGTCCATCCATCCACATCAGTTTGTTTACGTTCTCCCACAAATACATTCAGGAAATTCCACCCCCTGGCTTTATAATCACTTACATTATTAGAAGAAGGTATAAACAAAGTGGCATTGGTGTTGGCAAATACATTTGAAATAGAGATTGGATTCACAATTTTGCTCTCTATCCACTTCAGCTTACTGCAAGCACTGAATACATCAGCATCGATATTCTCTACCCCAGCAGGAATAATCAGACTTGTAATAGTGTTTTTGTTAGCAAAAGCAGACTTACCAATGATTGCAACTGTATAGTTCTCACCAAGTTTAACCGAGCTAGGGATAACAACATCATTTGATGAAGCCGCGTACTTTCTTAGGATAGCCTTACACTTCCCGTCTATTTTCAGGCAATCGTAAGTGTTTCCATTGTCCACACAAACATCAACGAATTCTCCTTCTGCGACATACGAGACATTGTTCCATCCACTTACATTATACTTTTCTTTTGCACCCTTTGGTATATATAATGTTGCATCATTGGGGAAGTAATTTGCCTCATTTTCGACAGGGTTCTCTATACTACTTGACACACGAGTGATAGCTTTACATCCGTCAAAAGCCTTCTGGCCAATGGTTGTCAACGTTGATGGTAGCCATACCGTCTTCAGATTACTGCAACTCTGGAAGGCATAGGCACCGATGGTGGTGATATTCTTAGCTATCTTCAGTTGCGTCATCTTACCCTTATTGGGGTTATTTTTAAATACCGACTCTGAAATTGTAGTAACTTTATATGATTCACCTTCAAACTCAACAGTTCCATCAATAGTAACAACTTCTTTGTCAACAGTTGTTCCAATCAAAGTGGCTGTACCAACGCCCTTCAGAAATTCGTAAGTCATACTGCCCACGGGAGCTGTTTTCTTTTCACCTTGAGCCCAGTTATCAAAATACATCCATCCTTCAGTATTCTTATACTCAGCCTTAGTAGATCCATCCTCGTCGTAAGGTATATATACCGTTGCATTCTCATAGATAGCCTTAGGGAATACATTCTTCTTAAAACTGAACAGATTATCTTTCGATATTTTACTTGTAATGATTAATAGTTTTGTACATTGAGCAAAAACATTATCTGCAATACTCTTTAAAGATTCTGGCAAGACAATCGTTTCCACATTCTTACAGTCTTTAAATGCATCTGTGCATATGGTAGTAACCATATACTTAGCTTCGTCATTTTTCAACTGTACGATACTCGGTATATCAACATTTTTAGTTGCAACAACCTTAACTAACTGTGCTACCGTTTCATCCTTATCATTAATCACACATTCGAATGTCAGACCATTCAGACTTCTTTCATTTACAAAAGTTCCCTCTTTTCTTATCGGACATGCTTGCCATACTTCACTTGCATTATAGTCATCTATCGTACCACAAGGAACATATAAAGTTGAGGTAGACTTAAAGGCGGGGAATGCATCAGAGCTCACGTTAGGAGATGCTAAAGGCGTTTTACGCATGGTACATAAATAATCTATTTCACTACAACCATAGAATGCCTTACCAGCAATGCTCTCCAATGATTCGGGAAGCCATATTTTATTCAAGCCTATGCAACCTTGGAAAGCAGAAGCTCCGATTGACTGCACCTTCTCTCCTATCTTCAATGTCCTCATATCAGTGTTACCCTTAAAGGCATTCTCAGCTATAGCAACCACATTAAATGTGGTATTATTCTCGTCATTCTCATTTACTTTAAACGCTATAGAAGGAGGAATAACAACATCCTCATTCATATCACTAGTCTTACCCTCAATCAATATTGCGACTTTATCTCCTGTCGCACATGTGTAATACAGGCCATCTGTACTCTGATATCGAGATCTGTCGCCCACAAGGATGTATGCAACATCCCATGTTGCCTTATAATCATTATACAAACCGGCATCTGCGATAAACAATATGGCATCAGGTTTCGAGAATGCGATACTGCTTGGATTAGCAATCTTGCTAACGATTTCTTTCAGGTTCGTGCAACCTTCAAAAGCATTCTCACTAATCGAAACAATATTCTCTCCAATCTTTACCATTTTCACATCTGTATTATCCTTAAACACAGAGTTAGCGATAGAAATCACATTAAACTTTTTCTTATCCTCATCTGCCTCATTAACTTTGAACTCTATAAAATCAGGGATAGTCACTGTGCCATTCTTATCAATGGCTTTATCCTTATCCCACACACCTATCAAGATAGCCTCACTGCCACCTGCTGTGAATGAATAAACTAATCCATCTTCAAATTTTTTCTCTTGTCTATCTCCTACATATATATGATTTGATTTCCAACCTGCATCTACATACAAATTCTTAATATCGCTATCTGGAACATATAATAAGATATCAAACTGAGAAAGGGCGTTTAAATGCTTATTATAATCTATACAAATTATTTCTGAAAGATTGCTGCAATCTGAAAAAGCATTTTCGCCAACTATCTTCAGAGAAGTCTTAATCTCCAACCTTTTCAGATTAAGATTACCTCTAAACGCATCCTTACCAACGGCAATTACATCACATTTAGCAGCATCATTTCCTTCTCCAAGAGTAACTTTAGAAGGTATGGTTACAATACCATCCTCATTAATACCATCCTTGGCAACCCCAATCAAGATGGCCTTGTTTCCGCTCTTTTCACTTATTGTATAGGCATATTCTAATCCATCTACATCAGGTGCAAACTTATAATCACCCTCAAGAGTATACAAGAAATCCCAAGCAGAATAAAGTTCTGCTGTACCATCTGGAACATATAATATAGCATTTGGAACTGATTGCGCACTTATTTTACTAAAAACATCAGAATCCTTAGTTTTACTGATTACCTCAGTTAAGCTACTGCAACCATCAAAAATATCGACCCCAAGATTGGTTAGCGATGCAGGCAACTCAATCTTCTTAATACTGCTACAGTTCTGGAATGCTTGCTCTTTAATTTCCTTTATTCCATTTGGCAAAACCATGCTCTCAAGATTAGTATTGCCATTAAAGGCATTAACTCCAATATGTGTCAGTGTATTGGGGAATTCAATCTGTGTCAAGCCAGCACAGCCACTGAAAGCATCGTCACCAATCTTCTCAAGGTTCTGAGAGAGTGTGATACTCTCAAGTTTATTATCTCCCTTAAAAGTAGCTGTACTAATATTCGTAAGATTCGAAGGGAGCTTGACTTCTTCCAAATTTGTACAGTTTTGGAAAGCATAAGCCCCAACAACTTTTATTGTAGATGGCAATTCTGCCTTTGTAATATTTTTATTGTTCTCGAACGCATATTCAGCAATAGTTGTTACATTATAGTCATTATTTCCCAATGGAATTTTATCAGGGATGACTACATCATCACTCGATGATGTTAATATCGCAGATTTACCATTGACGTCCTCAACACATATATAATTAACGTCTTTATAATTAAAAGCATCGATAAATTCGCCCTCAAATACTTGATCCCTTTCTTCTACAAACTTATGCCAATACTTATTTTGCAAATACGCATCCTTTCTTTCAGAATGTACAATTAAATATGCAGAATATTTGGGGAATGTAGATTCACTGATGATTGGGACTTTATTAGCCAAACAACCAATATGTGTAATAGAATTACATCCTCTGAAAGCATTGTCGCCAATTTTAACCAAAGAATATGGAAGCCAGACTATCTTAAGATTATTACAGCCATCAAAAGCATTGGCACTGATTGTCTGGACACCATCCTGTATTTCCAATTTCTTGATTTTCGACTTATCTACATTTTTAAATATATCCTGTCCAATAGTATTCACCTCATAATACTTATTATCATATTTAACCGTACCAGGAACTTTTATCAGGCCATCTTCATCATCCACAGCCTCTATGGATGTGATGTTTGTCAAAGTCGCCTTTTTAGCACCTGTTAAAAATTCAAATACCATTGTGGGATAATCTTCAGCAGGCGTATTAGGAATTCTTCTTCCTTCAACATAATAAGCCGAATAAGCCTTCCAACCATCTTGACCCTGATAAGCAGATATTGATCCTTCCGGAACAAAAACCTCTGTTTGTGTATTGAAAGACGCAGGGAATATATTATCATTGTATTGTATCAGGTTGCCATCTATGTCTTTATCTATATCGCAATAGATGGTCTTTAATGCCACACTGTTGCAGAATGCACCAGCGCCAATTTCAGTAAGTGACGATGGCAGTGTCAATTCTGTCAAGCCAGTACAACCACTAAAAGCATTTTCGCCGATGGTATTAACTCCCTCTGGAATAGTCAGAATTTTAATACTATTATTCTTAGTACTACTGAATGCGGAAGCTGCAATAGTCTTCACAAACTTTCTGCCATAATCGGCATCGTCTATGAATTCATCAACATCAACACTATTACTTGTAGCTTCAGCCTTTATCAATGTGGCTTCCGATTCACCTGTTGCATATTCATAAGTCAAACCAGTAGCGGTAGTTGGCGTGATTCTTAATCCTTTATAGATTAATGGGAATTTCTTCCATTCTACGGCATTAGCGCCATCACCAGTATAGGCTTCAAACGAAGTCTCTGGCACATAGAGTGCAGCGAGAATTTGCCCGCTCGTTGTTTTATAGAACACATTATCACTGATAGATAGTGGATTTGCAATCTTACATGAAACATTTTTCAAGTTTGTACAAGTAGCAAAAGCATTATCTCCAATAGATTCAATACGCTCAGGTATTGTAAGATTCTCAAGTTTACTGCTACTACCGAACGCAGATTCGTCGATGATTGTTACGGTATAAGTATTACCATTAATTGAAACTGTAGGCGGAATCACTACATCTGCTTTCGAAGTAGTCGATTTAGTCAGTATTGCCGTACCAGGAACATATTCACCTTCATCATTCTTATGGTCCAAACAGATAAATGATAATGGCTGATCAGCATCATCTGTCGATTTTACATTAATAAATTTTCCCTCAAAGATTTTTCTTCCACCTTGTATCCAATAGTCTTTATTCACATAGTCATTCTTAGCACCATCGGGAACTAGTAGATAAATTGTATTGGTTGTTTGAGGGAACGAATTATCGCTAATGTCTGCAGGAGTTTCCGCCATACATCCTATATGTGTAATAGCCGTGCAGCCCTTAAAGGCTTCAGCTCCTATGCTCGTTAGAGTTGAAGGGAGCCAAATTGTTTCTAGTTTTCCACAACCATCAAATGCATTGGCATCGATGATGGTTTGAATATATTTTTGCGGATCATCTTGAGGTCTTTGTATCTCAAGTTTCTTAATCTTCGATTTATCAACATTTCTGAAAACGCTTCCACCTATCTTCTTTACTGTATAGGTTTTGCCATCATAAAGAACATTACCAGGTATTCTTACTAGACCATCCTCTGTAACATCAAGTTCAGTTACATATTTCAATGTCGCAGTATGATCACCCGTCATAAACTCGAAGGTCATTTTTGCATAATCACCATCGGCTTTTGCTTCAGGAATTCTTCTTCCTTCTATATAATTATCAAAATAAGTTTTCCAACCATCTTGCCCCTGATAAGCAGATATTGATCCTTCTGGAATAAATATTTCAGTTTTAACATTGAATGATGCAGGGAATATATTATCATTGTATTCTATCAGTTTACCATCTATGTCTTTATTTATATCGCAATAGATGGTCTTTAATGCTACACTGTTACAGAATGCACCAGCGCCAATTTCAGTAAGTGTCGATGGCAGTGTCAATTCTGTCAAACCAGTACAACCACTAAAAGCATTTTCGCCGATGGTATTAATTCCCTCTTGAATAGTCAGAGTTTTAATAATATTATTCTTAGTACTACTGAATGCAGAAGAAGCAATAACCTTCACATACTTTCTGCCATAATTGGCATCATCTATGAATTCATTAACAGTAACACTATTACTTGTAGCTTCGGCATTAATCAATGTTGCTTCTGATTCACCTGTTGCATATTCATAAGTCAGGCCTATTTCTGTAGTAGGCGTGATTCTTAATCCTTTATGGATTAATGGGAATTTCTGCCATTCCACGGCATTAGCGCCATCACCAGTATAAGTTTCAAACGAAGTCTCTGGCACATAGAGTGCTGCTGGGATTTTTCCTAATGTTGTTTTATAGAACACATTATCACTGATAAAAAGTGGACTCTGTATCTTACATACTACATTTTTCAAATTTGTACAAGTAGCAAAAGCTTTATCTCCAATAGCCTCAATACTCTCCGGTATTGTTAGATTCTCAAGTTTACTGCTACCACCGAACGCAGATTCGTCGATGATTGTTACATTATATGGCTGGTCATCAAAAGTAACTTTTGCGGGGATATCCACCTCAGCAATCGATGTTGTTGACTTTGTTAATATCGCAGTTCGTGTGATATTACTTACATTTTCACCTTCATCATTCTGTGTTACTGTTTCATGTTCCAAACAAATAAAAGTCAAAGGCCTGTCATCATCGTCTTTAGCTTTCTCATTCACGAATCTGCCCTTAAAGATTTTCTTGCCCTGCTTCCAATAGGTATTATTGGCATAGGCATCCCCTGCTTCATCAGGAACAAGCAGATAAACGGGATTAGTTGTTTGAGCAAATGAGTTTTCGCTGATTGATGGTGGAGCTACAGCATTACATCCAATATGGGTAATAGCTGTACAGCCATTAAAAGCATTAACGCCGATGTTCTCCAATGTTGAAGGAAGCCAAACTTTATTCAAGCCAGTGCATCCCGCAAATGCACTCTCCCCAATAGATGTAATATCAGCAACAATCTTAAGATTCTTAATTTTATTTTTTTCTGTTGTATTCTTGCACGCATTATCTCGCACTCCAATTACACGATAGTCATTTCCAAGAATAGTAACATAAGGTTGAATTTCAAGAATATCTTTACCTTCTGGGGCACGCAACACATGAGTCAATATAGCCGTGTTGTTATTTGTAAAGAACTCATATTGCATGTTTGGGTCATTATCATCAGGGCAATTATCCTTATCACCCTCAATATACTTATCCTTAAATCTTACCCAGCCACCTTTATTCACATCGATATAATCGTCATAGGCACCCTCTGGAATAAAGAAGCTAACCAGTGGTATTGGGTTGGAGAATACGGTTGGAGCAATAATGGGCAAATCCAAACCAGGGATTTTACTTACGATGGTAACAATAGGACACTCGTCGAATGCCATATCACCGATAGACTTGATGCTGGCTGGTAATTTTAATTCTTTCAAATTCGTACAGCCTTTAAATGCCATCTCACCAACATAGTTTATACCATCACCAATTTCCAACTTTTTCAAAGTCGTTTTATTTGTGAGTCCATTATTTATGAATGCTATTTTCTTTACCTCCAAATCTTTAGTTGAATTATCCGCAGGTATAAAAACTTGTATCTCATGGGGTAAAGCTATCTCTTCTTTTTTAACCTGCAGACCTATCAATTTTGCTTTTTTACCTTTTGAACCATATAGCAGGGTGTATAATTCATCTTTATCCTTTCCCACTATTTTAAGTCCTTCATAAGTGTTTTCTTCTTTAAAATTATTCCAACCGTCAGTTGTTAAATAACCAGTCGCATTTGGAACAAACAATGAAGCTGAATAATTTGAGAATACGTCATCTGTTATAGGGAAAGGACTACTTTCTATTTCAATGTCTGTAATGTTTGTGCAACCGTTAAAAGCTTCTGCATCAATTGCTGTCAGTGTGTTTGGCAATTTAATACTATTAATACTGGTGCATTTTTTGAAAGCCGCCACACCAATAACAGCTATTGAGTATGATTCATTACCTGAAACTGGAGAATTAATTACCAAATCAGATTTTCCAGATACAGGTACGCCTCTTACTAAAGCGGCTGTTTTTGAGCCTTCTCTACTCCAGCCAATATAAGTACCGGCATAAGTTTCCTCGTTACTCTTGAAAACCTCGATTTTTTCGCCATCAAAATATTTTGTACGGAATCCCCATCCATTGTGAGAATGGTTTGCATACAAAGTGGCGTTTACATTTGTAGATGGAAAAGCATTTGAAGCAAAAACATCAGGAGATGTACTTCTACATATGATATGATTCAGAGAAGAACAACCTTTGAATGCATTTCCATATACAAATTTAAGTTGCGATGGAAGGTTTACTATACGCAAATTCAAACAATTATTAAATGCATCACTTCCGATAACAAGATAAGGGGCTGACGATTCTTTATCATCTTCGAACGTCAACGTATAACATTTTGCATTATTGAAAACACTATTATCAACAGCAACAACCTTATACTGCCCAAGAGTCTTAGGTATAACAAGATCAACAGTTTCTTTACTACCACCAGTTATTATAGCTTCTTTTGAGTCTGTCGAATATATATACTTCCAATCACCATCACTATCAGCAACTGGAGTGCCTTCCATTGTTAAAGCGAATCCCGTCCAATTATAGTTTCCCTTTTTACCATTAGGAACATAAAGATATCTTGCATTGTTAAATGTTCCACTATAATCGGGCTGTATTGCAGCTTTACTTACGACTCTAACAAGTCCAGAGCAGCCACTAAATGCATTCGCACCGATAGCAGTAACATTTTCAGGGATAGTCAATTCTATTATTCCTGATTGGTTTTTAAAAGCTTCCTTGTCTATACCAGTAACTTTATAAGTTTGGGGAATTTCAACAATTCCACTTGCAGTGCATCGTAACAATGTCGCCTGTTTATCAGCATCATTAGAAGCGTTAACGCAAACAAAAGTAAATTTGTTATTACCTTTATAAACATCATCAGTTAACATATCGCCAATAAAAATTCTGGCACCGAAAAAAGTCTTCCACGTATCATTCACATAGTCTTCTTTAGGAGCATAAAGAGTCATCATTGGATTAGCAGTAGCAGGAGGAAAACTATATTTATTGTTTGATGCATCGCAAACAATAAGTATATCTTCCGCTTTCTGAACTTTACACCACACATGTTTTAAATTGCTGCAGCCAACAAAAGCATTTATACCAATTGTTCTCAAACTCGCAGGCAATGTAAGCAGTTCCAATTGGGCACAATTCTGGAAAGCAGACTCTCCTATCGAAATTAGTGAAGTAGGGAGAGTCAAAGAGTTTAAATTTGTCCAGTTGTAAAAAGCCCGATTACAAATTGTTTCTATACCATTCTGAATTTCAAGAGTATTGAAACTTACAAATGGATTGGTATTATTGTTTTCAAAAGCATAACTTCCGATACATACAACATCATAATCTTCCTTATTATTCTCATCTAAAACTCTTTCTACTTTGTTCTTTACAGTTATCTTGCCTGGGGTTTCTATAGAATTCGCACCCGATAACAAAGTCGCTTTTTTATCAACACTTGCACCCACATATGTAGTTCCGTCTTTCGTAAAATAATTCATATCGCCCACATATATTCTATTACCAAATATATTATTCCAATCTGTAACTAACGAATATGCAGACTTCGCTTCGGATGATGGAACATAAAGTGTTGCATAATTATTATTATTAAGAGAATTGGGGAATTTTTTTAGGATAAACTCCTGTGGTGTATTCTTAGCACATCGCACATGAGTCAAACGACCACAGCCTCCAAACGCATTTGTACCAATAGATTCCAAACTATTGGGTAAATCTAGCAATTGTAAGTTTGAATTGTTACTAAATGCATCTTTTCCTATCGTCTTGACATTTTCCTCAATCTTTAAATATCTGATAGAAGAATTGTCTTTAAAAGCACCCTCTCCAATAGCGGTTACATCAACACCTCCTGCTACAGGGATAGTACTAGGAATCACAACTTCCCTTTCTGGAAAGCTCTTTCCATCTACCAACGTTGCCCTTGTACCTTCATTATCAGTGATATACTGATATTTAATTCCTGTATCAGGATCCGTATAATCACTTTGGGCCATAATGGTCATCGAGGTTAGTAAACTAAGCAATAAAAAAAGACTCTTCTTCATATCTATAGCGTTTTTATACATTTGGGGACAAAGGTAAGAAAAATATCGATGTTTCCCAAATTTTAAATGTTAAATCTATAAATTTATATTAGTGCAGGTTAGTGCGTACTGCAGTGCGCAAATAAACGTACAGCAATACGCCAGTAAGCGTACTGCAGTGCGGAAGGCGGCATACTGTAGTACGGATTAGCCGCACTACATGCGGAAACATGCCGTACTACTCGTTGAGACTATCTCAGCACTAATCGTTCCAATTATAAAGCTGCTCATAGGCATCGAAGCCGAGGTGCTGCATGCCGATTTCCTTCAGAACATTCTTTATGATCATTATATCCTTGGGCGAACAAAGCCTCTCCCCTCGCCTACGTTCGAAATATCCCGTACGACCGAATTTACCTTGAAGTCTGCATGAGAACGTCTTATATTGCCTTGGCAACATCTCTTCCTGCATCTTTGCAAATCCACGAGCAAATGTCTGAGGCTCGTCTGAACGGTAGAATTCGCACTTTTCCGATGGTTCCGTAAATAAGGGATTCACTATTTGCACTATCTTGTATTTCTTGGTTAGCACATTCGTGGCCATTTGACGAAGACAGTGAGCGGCCATCGGACAGTCAGACTTGATACAAAGTGTATAATAGTCTGGTACTTCTTTACTACTGATTGTATTCATATTTGTTGATTATTTAAATACTTGCGGTTTACATATCGGCACCTCCATACGCCGTATTTTTAGTTCATGAGCCTCAGTTATATTTCGCTGCATAAACTTTACAGAGAAATAGTTCATAACCCATTTCAATATGGCATCACTTTCCCAGTTCTCAATACCAACTCGTCGGGCTATGTGATGCGTTACTTTTTCGTCTAGATAGAAAAGCAAATCCTCCTTGGCGACATATTCTGGCACCCTGTACTTTCTAGCATAGGCTTGGGTAAATTCACCGAAATAACGATTATAATAGGCTTCGTTTAAAAATAACGTCATAAATCCTTTATGTATGCGTTTAAGAGCCTCATCGCTTGCTTCTACATGAAACTTAGGCACGTTACCAGCCAATAACATATGCATATTGATACCATGACGATGTTGACGCTGATTCTCAGAGATCTTGTCGCGATCGTTATCGTTGGCCAATGCATTGGCCTTACAATCGAATATCTCGTATGGTATAGCCGGCTCTTCAATCTCCTGGCTTGGCAAAGCCACAAAACGGTCACCCACCAAGGGCGACATAAACGCATCCATCTGATGCGTTTCTCTGTTACGAACGATACGAAAAGCTTCAGCTTTCTCTATCAGTTCTATTAGTTCCGAATCTTGCTTGAACCCGAGCGCCTTGCGCAGTTTATTAAAGTGCATGCGAGTATAGGCCAACGTTACATCGTCCATATACTCGTAAGCCCCATCGAAAAGATATTTAATCTTTCCGATTTCCGACCACGAAAGTTTATGAGCGCGCCAGTGGCGATTATAGCTGCGGGCGCTCGTAGCAGCTATAGCCATATCCGTTTTATGTCTCATCGATTAATTTTTATTTATTGATTAGGCCCTATTTATAGGATAGGGCCTATCGTATAGGCCTTTAAAGAAAAGTTCGGTATTTCCCGAAGTTGATTATCTGGCTACAAATATACACATTTTCTATGAAACCACCAAATAATCTTCCACATTTTTTGGATAATTCAAAGAAAAAAACTACCTTTGCAGCAATGATACATTATATACGACTTATACGCCCGTTGCAGTGGCTCAAAAACGTGTTTGTATTTGCGCCCATTTTCTTCAGTACCAACCTGCTGAAGCCGGAATTCTTCTGGCCCACATTGATGGTGTTTGCATCGTTCTGTTTGATATCGAGTTCTATATACTGCTTTAACGATCTGAAGGATGTAGAGGCCGATCGTCAGCACCCAAAGAAATGTCACCGCCCCATTGCGTCAGGCAAAGTTTCAGTGATGGGAGGCTATGTGATGATGCTACTATGTACCATTGGTGCATTAGCCATTCTGCCATTGGCAGAGAGTCCTAATACGCCTTACCTCTATGCCATCATTATTGGTTATTGGCTGATGAATATCGGCTATTGTCTGAAGTTGAAGCAGTTTGCTATCCTCGACGTATCGATTATAGCCATAGGTTTTGTGATGCGCGTATTAGCTGGAGGTATCGCAACGGATATCTACATATCGCACTGGTTGGTGATGATGACTTTCCTAGTCACACTGTTCTTAGCCTTCACCAAACGTAATGACGATTATCGTATCTATGAGCAGACAGGCACCAAGCCTCGCGTATCAATCACAGGCTACAACAAGACCTTTATCAACGAGGCTACAGCCATCATTGCCTCTGTAACATTGGTGTGCTATATCATGTACACCATGTCGCCAGAGGTGATTCATCGCTTAGGCACCCGTTATGTTTACCTCACGTCAGGCTGGGTATTAGCTGGTTTACTACGCTATCTGCAGAATATGATTGTGTTCGGATTGAGTGGCAGTCCTACCAAATCTTTGGTAAAAGACCATTTCGTGCAATTCTGTATCCTGGGCTGGATAGCCTCATTCTTTGTAATTATCTATCTGTAAGATGAAGAAGAAAGAAAGATACGACCTGATTCTGGAGCATTTCCGCGAGAAAATGCCGTTAGTAACTACCGAGTTAGATTTCGGTAGTACCTTCCAACTGTTAGTAGCTGTGGTGCTGAGTGCGCAGTGTACGGATAAACGCATCAATCAGGTAACGCCCGATTTGTTTGCCCACTACCCTGACGCTCAGTCGATGGCAAAGGCTGAAGAAGAGGACATCTTTGAATGGATAAGGAGTGTATCGTATCCTAACGCCAAAGCAAAACACTTGGTAGAAATGGCAAGGGTGCTAATGGAGAAGTTTAATGGCGAAGTACCCAGTACACTCGACGAACTGCTAACACTGCCTGGTGTTGGCCGCAAAACAGCAAATGTGATTCAGAGTGTAGCTTTCGGCAAAGCCACCTTAGCCGTCGACACACATGTATTCCGTGTAGCACATCGACTTGGCTTGGTAAGCAAAAGCGATAATACCCCTTATAAAGTAGAAATGGCGCTCACGAAGTATATCCCCGAAGAGGATATACCTAATGCCCACCACTGGCTGCTACTACATGGACGCTATGTTTGCACAGCGAGGAAACCTCACTGTGAGAAATGCGAAATAGAAAAATACTGTGCTAAGATTATTTCTTAGGAGCGTTACGCTGCTGACCTAACTTGCGGAAAGCACGACGATGGAATTTATCCTCGGCAATAATCGTTCCAATTACTTTTGAAGCAGGCAATACACGTAAGAACTTATTATGATAGGTCTGAGCTATCTGCTTCAACTCAATCTCCAACTGGTCGCGACGCTGTACAGCACGCTTGCACGAAGCCTCATCATGGGGCAACTTAAAGAGTTCATGCATCTTATTATAAACTACACGCTGCTTCTGTTGCATCTCACGATACAATGGAAAGAACTTAGCGGCCTCTTCGTTAGTCAAACCAGCTTCGGTAGTGATATACTGCTCTAAGTCAGCCTGGAACTTCTCAGGAGAGAACTTCTGCTGTTCCTCGGCTGAAGCACCAAGCGCAACCACAAACATCAATACTGCGAATACAAGTAGTTTTTTCATCTTTCAAATACTTTTAATTTTCAGCTAAGTAAGCATAGATTTCGTGATTATCGAGCATCATGTAGTCAACAGCCTCATCCATATATTCGCTACTGGCATCCTGTTGCTGAGGCTGAACTGCGGTCTGAGCCTGTATGCTATCAGACGAAACGGCATCATTTGCCTGCCACATCCAGACAGCACCTGCTACCAACAAAGCACACACGCTGGCTGCCGCATAGAATACGGGGCGCATAAATACAGACTTGGCACGACGTTTTGGCTGCTCAGGCAGATTCTGCATCACCTGGGCAGTCAGGTTATCAAAATAACCCTCTGGAACGCGGAACGGATTCCGCTTTCCAACCTTTTCCTGTATGTACATTTCTTCGTTCATCGTATATATGACGTATTGATATTCAAATAGTTTAATCGCGCGACTTAAAAAATTCTGTAATCTTTTTCACCGCAATATGATAGGACGCTTTCAATGCTCCCTCCGACGTATCGAGCAGCTGACTGATGTCGCTGTATTTCATCTCCTCAAAGTATCGCAACTGGAACACCGTACGCTGCACATCGGGCAACTGTGACACAGCCTGTTGCAGCATCGCCTCGGTCTCGTTACCATCAAAATAGTCATCAGCCAACAGCGAGTTAGCAACCGACATATCATCAGAGGTAGCAGAGCCCAGGTGTTTATTGCGACGCAGAAAGTCGAGACTCTCGTTGATAGCTATACGCGACAGCCAAGTTGAGATCTTCGACTCGCCATGAAAATTATCAAAGCCATTCCATGCTTTCAGAAACGTATTCTGAAGCACGTCGTTGGCATCGTCGTGGGTAAGCACGATGCGACGTATCTGCCAGTACAGCTGTTCGCTATATTCGCGTACTATCGACTCGAACTCCCTTCGCTTATCCATTTTAATTCTTTACTAATCACCTTATCGAATCCATACAAATCGGGCCAATAATCAATAGCGCCCGTCTTAGGATTGGGGAAGGTTGTATAATACAATATGTATAGAGGCACGTGAGGCTTTACAGCATGATAGGATATCAGTCGATACGGATGCGGGGCATCAGCATGTTTGTGCAGCCACTCACGACCACGATCGGTTACAGGCGGAATATCCATCGAGATGCGAAGACTCTCGAGTGTCCATTCATCCACATCAGATAACAGAAAACTGGCCAGTTCAAACGGTTTCTGCACACGGACACAACCATGCGACAGGGTGCGGCGATCTCGCTGGAAAGCACTACGGTTATTGGTATCGTGAAGATAAATCGAGAAATCATTCTGGGAACGGAATACGATACGGCCCAAAGAGTTGCCTACTCCACCCTTCTGACTAATACGCAATTTACCAGAAAGTAACGCATTAGCACCAACACTGGCAACATTCAGAGTATCACCCGATTCCTTATCGATAACAGAATAACGGTTACGGGCAAAGTAAGCCGAATCGCCAGCATGATGCACTACTTCGGTCTTTACGATATTCTGTGGAATCACCCACTCAGGGTTTACCTGCATATAGCTGATGGCACTATGCAATAAAGGCGTTTTGGTTGGCACCGCACCACAACAGATACGCATATCAAGCACACTATCAACATCTATCGCCCACAACTGCTGAGCAGGGATATTTACCAATATCTGGCGTTTTACATCCTTAGGATGCTCTATCTGCCAGCGACAACGCTCCATGTTTACCGCCAACTGATGGCGTTTATCAGCATTGGTTGTCTTATCCATTTCACGCAACAGCGCCTTATAGATATAAGTATCAGGCGCTGAAGAAACAAGGAAAGCCAAGCGATCGCTTTCAGTCATCTTTTTGGCAGCCACAGATGTATCTGGCAAAGCTGGATCATAATCAAACACACGAGCGAAAATGCCAGGATTACCCACCTTGGGATCCATATGATTAAACACACGTGGTTTCATAAAACCATACCGTTGACCAGTTGCATAGCGAATATATGCCTTGGACAGATGGGCATTCAAACGAGGTAGCACCTCATTGATACTCATCCCAACCGAATCGAATAATAGCTGATGAACAATCTCTAAATCCTTAGCTATCTCAGGTACAAAAAAAGCAGTTGTATCTAAGCCGTTACGTGGCACCTCACGGCGCAGATAGGCCAAAACGGAATCGGCATCTGCCGATACCCCCATTCTATCAAACCAAGCACCGGTAACCGCACTGTCTAACTGATTAACATATTCACCAAAAGCAGAACGTTCAGCCTCAGATAGTTCTTGGCTTCCATGACCGAAGCAGGAAACCAGCACCAAACAGATACTCAACAAACCGAAACTTATCGGATGGATACCTTGCGAACTACTTTTCCGACCTTTAATATGTAACACCCTTTAGAAAGATTTAGTTCCAAACGCTGAACGGGGGCATCAATCTCATATTCTGCCACCAACCGACCTGTAAGCGATACCACCTGAAGCGTTTTGCCTTGAGCACCACTTACAGTCACAATATGTCCTTCGACCGCTATCGATGGTTCATCGAATTGTGCCGAAGAAGCCGGATCCATCAGCATTCCAGTAGCTAAAACCGGGGCTGCCAGTAGGAACAATATGGTTGATATGAGTAGAATTCTCCGCATAAGCAATCTATCTATATTCGGGGCAAAGATAGACAAATCTTCCGAAATGAACAAATTTTCGGCTTAAAAAGTAGCTTTTAGAGCCTTCTATACATCGAAAACATCCATTTCATTCGTCAAAAAACTATTCTCGAACACTTCTTTTGCCTGATTCAGCAACACCGTTTCATCCTCATATCGCGAACTATAATGACCTAACAACAGTTTGCCTGCCCTCGCATCACGAGCCACCATCGCTGCCTGTCGGGCTGTGGAATGACAGTATTTCTCAGCCTGAGGCAAATGATCATCGCCATAGGTACTCTCGTGATAAAGGGTGCTCACCCCTTTCACCTGCTGCCAAAGATCAGGAATATAGCGTGTATCCGACAGATAGGCATAGCTACGAATAGGATCGGCAGGTGTAACCAGTCGTTCATTGGGAATCACATCACCATCGGGAGTAGTCCAATCAGCGCCACATTTAATATTATTTATCTGCGAGTTAGGAATCTGATAGGCATCCATCATATCACGGCGGATATGGGGTTGTGCAGGCTTCTCACTAATCAGATAGCCACAACAAGGCATGCGATGAATCAACGGAATACTCTCAACTGTAATGCTGCGATCTTCGTACACCACCTGGCGCTGTGTGGTATCTACTGGATAGAATACCACCTCGTAGCCCAAGTCGTGGGTATAGAATTTAAGTTGTCGGTCTAATTCCTCTCCAAGTTCCTTGGGAGCATGAACATGCAGCTTGGCTGTGCGTCCTAACAAACCGAACGTTGAAATCATACCAATCAGTCCAAAACAGTGATCACCATGCAGATGGGTAATAAACACATGACTGAGTTTATTAAAACGTACCCTGCACTTCCGTAACTGCATCTGGGTGCCTTCGGCACAATCAAGCATCAAAACCTTCTCTCGCACCTCGACCACCTGCGACGACGCATTATGACGAAGTGTAGGCAGCGCACTGCCACAACCTAATATATGAACTTTAAATGGTTCCAAAACGCAGTAATTATGTTTATAATTTCATATACTCGTCCTGATGTTCCTCCAGCTTCAAGCCATGAAGGTCAGGCTGTTCTTTCTCTCGCCAACGGCTATACTCAAAGGTTTCCTCCTCATCCTGTGGCTTACCAATGGTTTTATATACTAGCGTATCTGATGAAAGTTTCAGGATATCAAAGCTGTTGGTTTCCTCAGATTGTTCACCACCTTCGCGAATAGACGTAATTTCCAGTTTGCCATTGAAGATACGCCAGGTACGATAGGTAATGTTGGTCATCTCAATCGATTCAGCCACACCACCCTCTTTGATACGGATACCTATTTCATCGCTGCCATCCAAAGGATCGGGCATCACCCAATCGCCCAACAACAAGTTGATATTGATAACCTCAGAAGCCTCTGTCTGATTTTTATTAGTCATCACTGCCAAACGATCACCTACTCTTACAGAGCCTAACATCTTATGGTTTTCAAGAGCCGGCGTGATATCAAGCGTCAGCGTGTCACCGACATCAGTTATCACCTTCAACTGGGATGTAGAAGGAATCGCGCCACAGAGTCCATAGAGTGTATGGTCACGAATCTGATCATACGCATCCACCGTATCCTCTTCACGCTCAGCCTGATGCGTGTTACCACCACAGCTCAACATCATCATAGCGGCCATCGCCACACTCAGAAAAACCAACTTTTTCATTTGACTATTTGACAATTTAATGATTTGACAATTCTACTTTCTTCGCTTCATTCCAGAGGGCATCCATCTCGCCTAAAGTCATATCCTTAAGCGGCTTGCCAATCTTAATGCTATGCGCCTCGATATAATTAAACCGGTTGATAAACTTTCGGTTTGTCTTTTCAAGGGCATTATCAGGATTCAGTTTATACAATCGGGCGGCATTAATCACGCTGAACAAGAAATCGCCCAACTCCTCAGTTGATTTTTCTTTATCTTCCTTATTCAGCTCTACCTCCAATTCAGCCAGTTCCTCATGCACTTTTTTCCATACATCCTGACGGTCTTCCCAATCAAAGCCTACGTTGCGAGCCTTATCCTGAATGCGATAAGCCTTGATCAGTGATGGCAGAGCATCAGGCACACCAGAGAGAACCGATTCGTTACCATCTTTCTCTTTCAGCTTTATCTGCTCCCAGTTTTCAAGCACCTGACCAACTGTCGTTACCTTTGCAGAATCACTATTCACTATTCCCTGTTCACTATTCACTTCCTTTGGCACATATGGCAGCGGTTTGGGGTTCTCGGCCTCAATCTGCGAAGGATGATAAACATGCGGATGGCGGGTTATCATCTTACGAGTGAGGGCGTTACAAACGTCAGCCATATCAAACTGCTCTTTCTCCTCAGCTATCTTGGCATAGAAACAGATGTGCAGCAACACATCGCCTAATTCTTTACAAATATCGGGAATATCGTTTTTAATGAGTGCATCGCAGAGCTCGTAAGTCTCCTCGATGGTATTGGGGCGAAGACTCTCGTTGGTCTGCTTTTTGTCCCATGGACAATTTGCTCTTAACGCGTCTAAAACGTCAAGAAAACGACCGAAAGCCTGCATTTTTTCTTCTTTTGTATGCATAAAACTATCTTTTTCCGTGCAAAAGTACTAATATTAATTGGAAATTTAGTAATTTTGCAGCGATTTTTGCAAAATATTAAAATATTATATATGGAATTAGCTAGCAAATACGACCCAAAAGAGGTCGAATCGAAATGGTATCAGTACTGGCTGGACAACAAGCTCTTTGCCAGTAAGCCCGACGGACGTCAACCTTACACAATCGTTATTCCGCCACCCAATGTAACGGGTGTGCTGCACATGGGACACATGCTGAACAACACCATCCAGGATATTCTGGTGCGTCGTGCTCGCATGGAGGGAAAGAATGCTTGTTGGGTACCAGGTACCGACCATGCTTCTATCGCTACCGAGGCTAAGGTGGTTAAGAAACTCGCCGGCGAGGGTATCAAGAAGCGTGATCTGACCCGTGAGCAGTTCCTGAAGCACGCATGGGATTGGACCGATGAGCACGGTGGCATCATCCTGAAGCAGTTGCGCCGTCTGGGTGCCAGCTGCGACTGGGACCGTACCGCATTCACTATGGACGAGACACGCAGCAAGAGCGTCATCAAAGTATTTGTAGATCTCTATAACAAAGGCCTCATCTACCGCGGTCTCCGTATGGTAAACTGGGACCCCAAAGCTTTGACAGCACTTTCAACCGAAGAGGTGATTTATAAAGAGGAGAAGAGTCACCTGTTCCACCTGAAATATTATGTGGATGGCTTGACCACCCTCGAAAACGAGGAGGCCTTAAAGGCTGAAGGCAACATCATCCACAAGGACGAGAAGGGCTACTATGCCGTAGTTGCTACTACACGTCCTGAGACCATCATGGGTGATACTGCTATGTGTATCAACCCCAAGGATGCCAAGAACCAGTGGCTGAAAGGTCGCAAGGTAATTGTTCCTCTGGTAGGTCGTGTGATCCCCGTGATTGAGGACCGTTATGTAGATATCGAGTTTGGTACCGGTTGTTTGAAAGTAACCCCTGCACACGATACCAACGACTATATGCTGGGTAAGACTCACAATCTGGAGACCATCGACATCTTTAATCCCGATGGTACCATTTCGGAGCAGAGCCCACTCTATGTAGGTATGGACCGCATGGATTGCCGTAAGCAGATCTCGAAGGACCTGCAGGAGGCAGGATTGATGGAGCGCATTGAGGACTATATTAATAAGGTAGGTTACTCTGAGCGCAACCCTGACACCGCCATCGAGCCACGCCTCTCACTGCAGTGGTTCCTGAAGATGCAGCACTTTGCTGACATCGCTCTGCCACCAGTAATGAATGACGAACTGAAGTTCTATCCAGCAAAATACAAGAATACTTATAAGAACTGGTTGGAGAATATCCAGGACTGGTGTATCTCTCGTCAGTTGTGGTGGGGACACCGTATTCCTGCTTACTACTACGACGAAGAGAAGTTCGTTGTAGCCGAGACAGCCGAGGAGGCCCTGGAGCTGGCTCGAAAGGAGAGCGGCAACGCCAACCTGCAGATGAGCGACCTGAAACAGGACGAGGATGCCCTCGATACCTGGTTCTCATCATGGCTGTGGCCAATCTCATTGTTTGATGGTATCAACACCCCTGGCAACGAGGAGATTAAATACTACTATCCCACTAGCGACTTGGTAACTGGTCCAGATATCATCTTCTTCTGGGTAGCTCGTATGATTATGGCCGGTGAGGAGTACATGGGTACCTTCCCATTCAAGAACGTTTACTTCACTGGTATCGTTCGTGACAAGTTGGGTCGCAAGATGTCTAAGTCGCTCGGTAACTCACCCGATCCTATCGAACTAATTGAGAAGTTCGGTGCCGATGGTGTACGTATGGGTATGATGCTCTCTGCACCTGCTGGTAACGATATTCTGTTCGACGAGGCACTGTGCGAGCAGGGACGTAACTTCAACAACAAGATTTGGAACGCCTTCCGCTTGGTTAAGGGTTGGAAGGTTGCAGATATCGAGCAGGCCGAAGCTGGAAAAATTGCCACCAAGTGGTTTGAGGCAAAACTGAAGCAGACCAACGCTGAGGTTGAGGATTTGTTTAAGAAGTACCGTATCAGCGAGGCCCTGATGGCTGTTTATAAGCTGTTCTGGGATGAGTTCTCAAGCTGGTACCTGGAGATGGTTAAGCCTGCCTATATCAATGGTGAGCCCCTGCCTATCGACAAGGCTACTTACGATAAGACCCTCGAGTTCTTCGAGATTCTGTTGAAGATGCTGCACCCATTCATGCCATTCATTACTGAGGAGCTGTGGCAGCACCTGTACGATCGCAAGGATGGCGAGAGCATCATGAAGGTTAGCCTGAAGCTCGACGCTCCTACTAAGGCTGACGAAGAGCTGGCTGCTCAGATTGAGAACGTGAAGCAGATTGTATCAGGCGTTCGTATGGTTCGTAACCAGAAGAACATTGCTCCAAAAGAGCAGCTCGACCTGCAGGTTGTTAGCAAGAACGATTATGCTGCGTTTGATGCCGTCACCATCAAGATGGCTAACCTGAAGAGCATCAACGTAGTTACCGAGAAGGATGCCACCGCATCAGCCTTCATGGTAGGTACCGACGAGTTTGCAGTTCCTGTTGGTGACATGATTGATGTTGAGGCCGAGATTGCTAAGATGGAGGCTCAGTTGCAGCACCTCGAAGGTTTCCTGGCAGGTGTGAAGAAGAAGCTCTCGAACGAGCGTTTTGTAGCCAATGCTCCTGAAGCAGTAGTTGCACTTGAGCGCAAGAAGCAGAGTGATTCTGAAGAGAAAATTGCAGCGCTGAAAGAAAGCATCGCTGCTCTGAAGAATAAATAAAAAGAATCCCCGCCGATTGGCGGGGATTTATTATTTCAGGCCTTTATTCAAGAATTCAATATAACCTTGAATATCCTCATCGTAAGAACGGCTGCCCGCTAACGGGTGGCCTTCTTCGTTTAATAGCACATAGAACGGTTGGGCGTTAGCACCGAACTTCACACGCTGCAGATAGCTCCACTTATCACCCACAGTACGCAAGGTACGCTTCTGGCCATTCTCCTCCACCTCGATAGGTGTAGCGAGTGGTGTCTTGTCGTCTACGTAAAGCGATATCAAGATATACTTATTATTCAGGATATCAGCCACCTGAGGATCGCTCCATACAGCAGCCTCCATCTTACGACAGTTTACACAACCAAATCCAGTAAAGTCGATAATCACAGGTTTGTGCTCAGCCTTGGCAGCAGCCATACCCTGTTCGTAATCCTTGTATTTGGCCTCGGTCACCGTCTTCTGCAGATTAAAGTCCTGTGTACTCATAGGTGGTGCAAAAGCTGAAATGGCTTTCAAAGGTGCTCCCCACAAACCAGGAATCATATAAATAGTGAAAGCTAACGAAGCCATAGCCAAGAAGAACTGTGGTACATTGGTACGATGCTTATCATCGTCGTGCGGGAACTTGAGCCAGCCCAACAAGTATGCGCCAAGCAGACCGAAGATAACAATCCACAACGACAGAAACACCTCACGATCGAGAATATGCCAACCGTAGGCCAAATCAGCCACACTCAGGAACTTGAGTGCAAAAGCCAACTCGATAAAGCCCAAGGTTACCTTGATGGCATTCATCCAACCACCTGACTTAGGAGCCGACTTCAACAAAGAGGGGAACATGGCAAAGAGTGTAAATGGAATGGCCAATGCAATGGCGAATCCCAACATACCGATAGTTGGAGCCACAATGCTTCCCTGCGTAGATACAGCCACTAACAGGAATCCGATAATAGGACCGGTACATGAGAAAGACACCAAAGCCAAGGTGAACGCCATCAGGAAGATGCTGAGCAATCCTGTAGTACTCTCGGATTTCTCATCAATCTTTGTTGACCACGACGCAGGCAAGGTGATTTCGAAAGCACCTAAGAATGAAGCGGCGAAGACAACCAACAACAGACAGAAGAAGATATTGAATACCGCATTAGTGGCCAAAGCATTCAGCGCACTGGCCCCAAACAACAGAGTAACAGCCAAACCTAACAGCACATAGATAACCACGATGCTTGCGCCATAAGTAGTGGCCTCGCGGATAGCTTTTGAGCGATCTTTATTACGCTTGAGGAAGAAAGATACCGTCATCGGAATGATTGGCCACACACAAGGTGTGAACAAAGCAATGAAACCACCCAGCAATCCCTCAATAAAAATCAACCACAGAGCCATACTCTCGGTAGGAGCCGCATTGCCATTGAAAGCCTGCAATTCAGAAACAACAGGTGTCCACAAATCATTTGCAACAACAGCACTATCTACAGGCGCCACTACTTTCGCAGTATCTACCTCGGGAGCATCTTTTGGAACAGAAGCTTCCTCCTCAATGGAACTTTTACCACTTTGCTTAAATGTAACCTCGGATGGTGGCAGACAAGCCTGATCGTTGCAGGCACCATACTCAATATAGCAATCGATATCGTATTGGGGCTTGGTAAACTTAATCTTCTGCACAAAGGTCACGGCCTGCTCAAAGTAGCGTACCTCCATCTCAAAGAGTTTATCAAACTGCTTGATTTCCTTGCCATGAGCCTGCAGTTTTCCTACAGGTTCGGCACCATCCATCTTATTCTTGTGGAACGAAGCCGAAATAGGGCCATCGTTACCCAAGCCTGTAGAATAGACATGCCAGCCAGCATCAATCGTTGCCTTGAATACCAGTTCAGCCTCACCATTCTTCAAATCCTTCATCTGAGTGGTGAAGTGTACCGGATCCATCATCTGGGCCTTGGCTGCTACGAAAGCAACCAAGAGCATCCATATAGTTAAGAGTTTCTTCATTTTTGTGCGATTTATTTATCTGATAAACAACAACTCACGGTACTTGGGTAATGACCACAGACCGTCCTCAACAATCATCTCAAGATGGTCGATCTCATAACGGATGGCATCCATCTTAGGACAAACGGTATCATGATAGCTCATGGCACGCTCATGGATATTGTAGATTCGATTAGCCACACGACGAGCCTCTGTGAGATCATCAACCAACTGCTCGATACGCTCGGTACGCTCAGCAATCTCCTTAATCAGTTTCATATTACGGGCAGACAAACGCTCAGCCTCAGCCTTTGCAAACACATCCTTCATACCCTGTACATTCTTAATGAGCTGACTCTGATAGTGTGTGCTCACAGGGATGATATGGTTCATCGACAGGTCGCCCATCACACGAGCCTCAATCTGAACAGTCTTCACGTAGGTCTCCCACTTCACCTCGTTACGAGCCTCTAACTCCTTACGATTCATCACCTTTACCGACTCGAACATCTTCACGCTGTCCTTATCCAGATAGTGCTCAATAATCTTTGGTGTTGACTTCTCGACATCCAGACCACGCTTGGCAGCCTCGGCCACCCACTCGTCGCTATAGCCATTACCATCAAAACGGATTGGCTTACAGGTCTTAATGTCCTCACGCAGGATATCAACAATAGCCGAAAGCTTGCTCTCACCCTTGGCAATACGCTTGTCCACACGATGCTTGAAGTTCTGCAAAGCCTCAGCCACAGCCGAGTTAAGTGCAATCATGGCTGAAGCGCAGTTTGAGGAAGAACCTGGTGCACGGAACTCGAAGCGATTACCCGTAAAGGCAAATGGCGATGTGCGGTTACGGTCGGTATTATCGATAATCAGATCAGGAATCTGTGGAATATCGATCTCCATGCCCTGCTTACCCTTAATAGTAAAGAGATCGTCCTTATCTGAAAGTTCAATATGATCGAGCAACTCAGTAAGCTGCTTACCCAGGAATGAACTGATAATAGCAGGAGGTGCCTCGTTACCACCCAAACGATGTGCATTGGTAGCACTGACGATTGAAGCCTTCAACAGTCCGTTGTGCTTATATACACCCATCAAGGTCTCGACAATGAAAGTTACAAAGCGCAGATTCTCCTCAGGTGTTTTACCAGGCGCATGAAGCAGCACGCCACTATCGGTAGAAAGACTCCAGTTATTGTGCTTACCACTACCATTAATGCCATCGAATGGTTTTTCGTGCAGCAACACACGGAAGCCATGCTTACGAGCCACCTTCTTCATCAGCGACATCAGCAGCATGTTATGATCGACAGCCAAGTTACACTCCTCGAAGATTGGTGCCAACTCAAACTGGTTAGGTGCTACCTCGTTATGACGGGTCTTACAAGGAATAGCCAACTCGAGTGCCTGGATTTCCAAATCCTTCATGAAGGCCTGCACACGATCAGGGATAGTTCCGAAATAGTGGTCGTCCATCTGCTGGTTCTTGGCACTCTCATGTCCCATCAGGGTACGACCAGTAAGCATCAGGTCGGGACGTGCCGAATACAAACCCTCATCTACCAGGAAGTACTCCTGCTCCCAACCTAAGTTTACCTGCACCTTAGCCACATCATTGTAGAAATACTGGCACACATCGGTAGCAGCTTTGTTAACAGCATGCAGCGAACGGAGCAATGGTGCTTTATAATCGAGCGCCTCACCAGTATAAGCAATAAAAATAGTAGGGATACAGAGTGTATCGTCGATAATGAACACAGGCGATGTAGGATCCCAGGCAGAATAACCACGAGCCTCGAAAGTATTACGGATACCGCCATTAGGGAAGCTTGACGCATCAGGTTCCTGCTGAACCAGCAGTTTGCCACTGAAGTTCTCTACCATACCACCTTTACCATCGTGCTCCACAAAGGCGTCGTGCTTCTCGGCAGTACCCTCAGTTAATGGCTGGAACCAGTGCGTGTAATGGGTTGCTCCCATTTCCTGTGCCCATTTCTTCATACCTTCGGCCACTTCGTCGGCAATCGAACGGTCCAAACGGGCGCCATTATCTATGACATCAATCAGTTTGTTGTACACCGTAATGGGCAGATACTTATACATCTTCTCACGGGTGAACACATACTTACCGAAATACTCTGAGGGACGCTCTGCAGGCGTTTTAACCTCTACAGCTTTTTTCTTAAAAGCCTCTTCTACAACCTGGAATCTAAGTTGATTTGACATAGTCTTATATAATTTATCTTTTTACCTTTTACAATCCTACCTTTAATCGATGAAACGCTTCGTGATGTCACCATAGGCATCGATACGGCGATCACGCAAGAAGGGCCACCAACGGCGCACCTGCTCAGAACGGTCCATATCCATCTCTACCACGATGCTCTCCTCATCATCAGTTGACGCCTCGTAGATAATCTCACCCTGAGGGCCGGCTACAAACGAGGTGCCCCAGAACTGGATGCCAGCAGTCTGACCAGAAGAATCGGGTTCGAAACCAACACGATTAACAGCAATCACTGGCAAACCGTTGGCCACAGCATGGCCACGCATCACTGTCTGCCAAGCCATACGCTGGCGTTGCTGCTCTTCGGGGGTATCATTATCGGCATAACCAATAGCAGTAGGATAGATGAGCATCTCGGCACCCTGCATCGCCATCAGACGGGCAGCTTCAGGATACCACTGATCCCAACATACCAACACGCCTAATTTTCCCACCGAGGTCTGGATAGGATGGAATCCCAAGTCACCTGGCGTAAAGTAGAACTTCTCGTAATAAGCAGGATCATCGGGAATATGCATCTTACGATACTTACCCACAATCTCGCCATTACTCTCGATGACTACGGCTGTGTTATGATATAAACCTGGGGCGCGTTTTTCGAATAACGAAGCAACGATAACCACGCCACACTTCTTTGCCAACTCACAGTACAACTTAGTAGATGGACCAGGAATTGTCTCGGCCAAATCGAACAGATCCACATCTTCCGTCTGACAGAAGTAAAGCGTATTATGCAACTCCTGCAGTACAATGAGTTGCGCACCACGTTTTGCCAGATCGGTGATCCCCTCACCCAATCTCAGGATATTGTCCTTGGTGTCAGCAGTATTATGCTGCTGCAAAAAACCCACTTTTAACTCTCTCATAATTTTGGATATTGCATGGTGCAGCAATGGAGTGAACCATGCTGCTTAATGATACTTCTACAATCGATACCTACAACCTCCCTACCCTCGTGGGCCTCACCAATCAATTTCAGAGCCTCAGCATCAAGATCGGGCTGGTTATAAGTAGGCACTAATACAGCACCATTCAATATTAAATAATTAGCATAGGTAGCTGGCAGACGCTCACCTTCGTCAAAGATAGCTCGTGGCATAGGTAACTTCACCAACTTATAGGGTTTACCAGCCATGGTACGGAAGGTCTTGAGTTGTTCTTCCATCTTCTTCAAATCTTCGTAGTGCTCATCAGTCTCATCATCGCACCCTATATATAATAAGGTGTCGTTAGGGGCAATACGGACCAAAGTATCGATATGTCCATCAGTATCATCACCTACCAAATGACCATAATCGATCCATAGCACACGCTCTGAGCAAAGGTCACGCTTTAGTCGCGCTTCGATTTCAGCTTTTGTCATTGGCTGATTACGATGAGGAGCCAACAAGCAACAAGAGGTAGTAAAAATGGTACCCTGACCATCGCTCTCAATCGAACCACCTTCGAGTACGAAGTCCAGACAATCCACATATTCGCCTTTAACCTTACCTTCATCATAGATACGACGATTAATGGCATTATCTAACTCAGACTCAAACTTTTCGCCCCAACCATTAAAGCAGAAATCCAACAAGCGAGCATCACCTTGATCATCAACCAATGTAATGAAACCATGATCGCGCGCCCAAGTATCGTTCGAATTGATAGTTGACAATTGATAGTTGACAGTTGAGCCAACATTCTTAGGAGCAACTATGAGAAGAGGTTCACGTTTTGATATTTCGCGAGCCATTTCTTCGTAAGTCTCAGTGATTTCATCGAGCATGGGTGCCCAGTCTGTTTTTGCATGCGGCCAAGTTAGCTGCACCATTG
Source organism: Xylanibacter ruminicola 23 (assembly GCF_000025925.1). NCBI lineage: Bacteria > Pseudomonadati > Bacteroidota > Bacteroidia > Bacteroidales > Prevotellaceae > Xylanibacter > Xylanibacter ruminicola. Next base: position 1,695,891 of record NC_014033.1, read on the forward strand.
ATTGTGGCTCCCATTCAGCAGGTAGACGCCACTGTTTTGTTGCGTTATTTTTTTCTATGCTCATAATTTTGGCGCAAAGTTACAAAAAAATGAGTAATAACTGATGGCATGATGAGATTTTTTTGTATTTTTGCACAAACAATTTAATATGTTAGAGGTTAAAGACGCGACAATAGCCGTTTCGGGAAAGGTTTTGGTAAAGAACCTGTCCTTTATAGCGGACGATGGAAAAATCACATGCATCACGGGCCCAGAAGGTTCGGGCAAGACTACTTTCCTGCGTACCCTAATGGGATTCCTACCTGTAACCGATGGTTTTGTGAGTGTGGATGGAGAATTGTTGACGGTACAATCTGCGCCTGCTTTCCGAAAGATGATGTGCTATCTACCTCAGAACATCCACCTGTTGCGTAACCAACTATACCAACCGCTATCGCCACAAGTAGAAGCTGAAGAGTATGGTGTTTGGAATAGCGAGTTACCATCTGTTGCTGAAATACCAGAGACAGAGCCATTGTCGCCCGAAGAGGTGCTACGTTTGGCAAGCATAACCATAGCAGAGGCAACCAACAAGCCGATTCTGGTGGCAGACGAACCAGCCTCGCACCTCTCGCCAGAGTTAACACCCAAAATACTACAGTTATTACAACAGCAAGCAGCACAAGGCAAATGCGTTTTGATAGCCAGTCGCAACCCGCAACTTATAACATATGCCCATCATGTAATTGATTTAAACCAGTTTCAGATATGACTACAACATTGATACTACATACCATTTTAGCACTTTTGCTACTAATTTTACCTTTTGGAGCACTTTATTTGTTAGACCGCCCCACCATGAAACCACTCGCCGTGGCATTAACGAAAGGATTTGTGCAGTTACTCATCTTTTCGCTGATTGCATGGGGCGTATATAAGGTAGATAACATCTGGCTATCCATTGGATGGCTATTAGTGATTGCTGTATGGGCAGGATTCTTGGTTATCAACAAATGCAAGCTGACCATCCAAAGTTATCTTTTCCCAACAAGTGCAGGACTATTTGTTGGCGTGTTATTGATTGGACTATGGCTTTTGGTAGCAGTTCTACCTATCGATCATATATCTGCCCGTTGGTTTATACCTGTCATGGCGGTACTATTGGGACATTCGTCAGCTATGCAAGTAAGAGGTCTCGGCAATTTTGTAACGATGTCGCAACGCAACCGCGGGCAATATGATTTTATGTTAGGTAATGGTGCATCGCAATGGCAAGCCCTGGTACCTTTTATGCGCACCAGTCTGTTAGCCATTCTGTCGCCAACTATCGCCAACCTTTCTGCATTAGCATTAGCCTCTCTCCCACTATTGTTCTGTGGTATGCTTCTAGGTGGTTTTGCCCCCATCAATGCTTTTGCCATGATGGTTTATGCCGTACTGGGATGTATTGCATCATCGGTATCGGCATTAGGAATTACATTGGTTATCATTAAGTACATCCATCGATTATCATGATAAGGAAACTATTTTTCGAATTAATGCAGGTTTCTGTGGGCCAGCTGGATTGTGTAAGCAGATTTCCAGAGCCCGATGAATGGAAGAAATTGTTCGAACTTGCCAAGCGTCACACGGTTGCTGGTATCTGTTATCATGGTATCACCAAACTATTCGACTACGGTTTGGTGGCTCCTCAGGAGTTATCGCTCGACTGGATGGCTGAGGCAGAGGATATCAAAGAACAGAATCGCGGCAGGAGTCGCAGACTAGTTACACTACAAGACGAGCTACACTCGCACCATCTACGTTCATCGGTGGTTACGGGACCAGGCTTGGTTCGTTTCTACGACCGTGAGCTACAACCACTTCGCTATACCAAGGGGGTTGATCTCTATGTATTCGGCTATAAGAATCAGGTTGACCTGAACCAATGGGCCGACATCAATGTACGTATTCATACCGAACTGCACGCAGGCAAATCATCTCAACGTAACACCCGACTTGAAAAATGGATGTTGCAGAACAACGACCTGATGTTTCGCAAAGCAGGCGAACTGACTGTGCCCTCGCATGCCATGACAATTGTTCTTCAGATTGTTCATCTATATAACTTTTTTTTAGAGAAGCGTTTACAGATGCGCAACCTCATGGACCTGTTCTATGTACTCCGTTTTGGTGATGGTAGCGGTAAACTGTTCCAATTCTCGCAGACTACGATTGATGGCGAGATCAAAGAATTAGGATTGACTCGTTTTTCACAAGGAACTATGTGGTTGATGAAAGAGATATTTAATCTTGACACTAATCACATGCCTGTTGAGCCACTAGAGGAAGAAGGTCAGTATATCCTGAGCGAAATGATGGGCGATGGTTTCACCTTCCATAACTGGTGGCACAAACTCTGGTACTATACCTGTCAAAACCTGACTTAGGCCGTCTTGTCGTACTTTACGCCAAACAAATAATGCCCCAAGAAAGGACTCAGGCGAATAGTATAGCTGGCAATCAAGGTTAGCGCCAGAACAATCAGTGATACAGCAAGTATCACCCAAAACTCAACAAAACGACTATCAAAAGCGGCCAATTTCGGCGAATAAACCATCAGGAATCGTGGCAAGAAGAAGAAATGCAACAGATAGATATCCAATGTTCGCTTTCCCACGTATTGCAAAGGCTGTGAGATATGCCAACGTTTAAGCCATGAGGCAGAAAGTCGGAAGAACGTAAAAACCATAACCATACCTGTAATGCCCCCGACATAAAACCTGAACATCTCGAACATCAGATTGTCATGATGCGAGGTGGAAGCTATCATTGCAAAAACCGCAGTGATTAATACGATTACAACAGGTTTATCCGTCCATCGAATAAAAGTATCGAAATATCGTCTGATACAGGTACCTAAATAAAAGAATAAGAAAAGACGCCATGTGGTTACACTCAGGAAACCAAAGAAATCAATCAACCACAATTGATAGCCATCGGCTGTAGAACGAAGACTATCGTAATATCGGGCATATAAGAATGTTCCAATAGTTAACGCCACCGCCATCAACGGTGTCCACTTCCTGCTGATACGTATCATCAGCATATAAAGAATAAAATACTCAAAAAGTGCAAAGGTAAACCAATAACCACCTTTAAGTGCCCCCAACTGATGAAAGAACTCTGGTGGTGGTGCCAAAAGTAGCAGGAAAATAAAGGTGGGTAGTAACTGTACCATCGCTTTATGTTTTGCAACCTCTTTAAACGGACGCTGAGCTACCGACTCGAACAACCATCCGCTAATCATAAAAAAACATGGCAAACGAAAGAGAATAAACACCGCATTATAGCCCATTCTCGAATCACCCAAACAGAAATGGCACACATGCGCAAACACTACGAGAATCATCGTAAATCCTCGCATCACATCAATGTATTCAATTCGTTGTTTTGCCATATCTTGTGCAAAATTACTAAAAAGAATCCACAATATGGATATTTTTTCGTAATTTTGCAACATGAACCGAATTAATTGGATAGATTGGGCAAAAGCATTCTGCATGACGGTAGTGGTATTCTGCCACCTACCCCAGCAAGAAGACACTTTTTATCTGCAGTTTTTAGCCTCAGTCATCCTCTCAACGTTCTTCTTCGTATCAGGCTATCTGAAGAAGAGGGGCCTAACAGTCAAAGAGTCTTCCAAGAAATACGGCTATGCACTCTTGATTCCTTATATTATATATAATGTAATATATTACCCCTATTGGTTCGTCAAATTCTACATAGAGCATGGCGGCATAACCTGGGGGGATGCTGTAAAACCCATTATCGGCACGCTATTGGGACAACTAAACAGTAGTTTTTCCTGTGAGCTCAATGGTGTTACCTGGTTTCTTATTGCCTTATTCATCATGCATATCCTAACAGATGTGCTCAATAAGAGCAAACATGGCAAAACCATCATGCTGATACTTTCCATCATCACCATGATTCTCTATGGTACCAACAAGTACTATCACTATGCCCCATACATTACCTATCACGGATTGATACGTTGCCTCTGCTTCTTCTTTATGGGCAACCTCTTCCAACAGAAAGGTTGGCTCCAAACACATAATATACGAAAAGATATAGTCATCGGCACCACTGCCCTATTATTCAGCCTCATCTTATTCTATTGGCATATCCACGAAGACAGATTCATTCTCCACATTATACTATATTATGTGGTAAACTTCATATCTATGTATGCTTTCATATACCTATCAAAGTCGCTCAACAACATCAAAAGCAGACTGATAACACTGATTTCCATTGGCACCATGCTTATCTTTGGCCTCCACCGAATAATGATTGGCATCATCGATTTCGGGATAGAGACTTTTCTCCATCGTCCAAACATCATTTACAATTGGTACGAATGCCTTATCATAGCATTCGTGATAGAAATCGTGCTATTGCCCATCATCATCTACAGGAGTAAATGACCTATTCTTTTCGGCAAAGGCTCTCAAAAAGCTCCTTCCATTTCGGCATAATAACATCTGCCCGATAGCGTTGTGACGATTTGATGGCTTCCTGTCCCATTCGTACACGAAGTTCCTTATCCTTAATCAATTGACAAACCCGATCAGCAAACGCCTGAACATCACGATTCTTGATTAAAAAGCCATCCACCCCATCCGTAATAATATCAGCCGGTCCATAAGGGCAATCGAAAGAAACAACAGGTAGTCCGCAACTCATTGCTTCAGAAAGCACTAAGCCAAATGGTTCGAAAGACGAAGTTAATAATAATATGGAACTATTACGATACTTCTCCATAATATCAGCAACAGGCTTAAAAACGCGAACACCAGGGGCATGAAGTTCTCCATCTGTATAGACATCAAGAGTCCAATCTTGATGTCTCGAAAAAACTAATGACCAGATTTTTAATAAGCTTTTAAAATCCTTTTGTTTAGTAAACCTGCCAACAAAAATAATTCTTTTCTCAACACATTCACTATAGTTATATGACTCATTTACATGTACGACATTGGGTATCACGAATACATTTTTATTATACAATTGCCAATCTTTTGCATCTCCCGCTGTCAGTGCAACTACAGCATCAGCCTTTTGGACTTGAAGCTTGTAATCCATGATATGAAGTCTTCTAAGCAAGCCACACTTTTCATAATAATCAGCCTTGCATAGTGTATGAGATTCTACTATCAAAGGAATTCTTCCCCTAACCTCATTCAACACTCCAACAAAATCCAACTTAGCACAAACAATAATATCACCATTAATCTGAAGCAATGTCTTCTGGATTTTATCTTTCAGTTGGACGAATAATCGCCTATGTACAAGGTAGCGTTTAATTCCACTATACTCATACTGTTTATGTAACATAACACCCACATCTATATGATTAATCCTAGGATTCAATGAAAATGGGATTGTATGCTCTCCATGAAAAACTGTCATAAGAATGACATCATAACCATAGCATTTTGACAGATAGTTCATCTTATCTGCCAGAACTCTCTCCAGTCCCCCCCATACCGCAAAGGCATCCGTTACATAAATTAGTCTCATCCCCTTTTTACCAAATTATCGTCACTATCCTCATAATGGTCTTTTTTATAGAAAATACGAGACAAGCCTTTTCCCTGGACCTTGACATGCTCAACAAAACTCTGCCACAAAGATTGGGAGCCAAGAGTTCCATACCCTGTAACAGGGCGAGCTTTACGATTATAAAGGAAAGCAATCTTACCAAATGGTTTTAAAGACAAAGCCAAGGAACCATCTTCGCCACGACGAATATCTGTACGAATCGTAACTTGACGGGCATAATCGGCATTAAATGCGAATACCATTCCACGAACACAAAGTTCTGGACGCTTGAAATGTTGAACGAACAAGAACATATCGCGAATCATTTCAAAAAAGAACAAACCAAATCGAGAATGGTTTTCATCAGGGTAGAAACTCCAAAAGGCACTGATGCAAGACACATTTGGTTTCAATAGTTCTTTCATCATCAAATCCACATAATTCTTAGGATAGATAGTATCGGCATCAATACAAAAATAAAACTTCCCTCGAGCATGATCTAAACCACATTTTCTCGCATAACCAGGACTCTGTCTCATTTCATTATAGTATTGGACTCCGAGCGATTTATATATATCCTCGGTCTTATCAGCTGAATTATTATTCACTCCAATGATTTCTACTGGATATGACAGTTGCATATCAGCTAAAGACCAAAGGCAAGATGTTAACCTACATTCTTCATTATATGCTATCACCACAATGCTAATCAAAGGATTATCACTTTGTATATCTGACAATCGAAAACGGATGTCTTCAACTACTACTTGAGGAATCTCACATAATTTTTTCCCGTAAATTGCCATGTATTTATCGTACCAAGCCATACCACAATTAAAATAGTTACTACTGTCTTGTCTTTATATTACCATTTTATAGTGCAAAAATATAAAAAAAAAAACATATTCAAAGAATTCCTTTAAAAAAAACACATTTTTTCATATTTATCATTCATTTTTGTTAATAACAGAAAATGACACAAGTATTTCTATGATGATATTCATAGGAGGTAGGATATACTGAATATCGCCCTATTCCACCCCTTCATCCTCAGGTCCCAACACCATATCACCATCTTAATCTGCAAAAAAACCTTAAAATTTGGAGGTTTCACAGAAATATACTATATTTGCAGAAAAAATAGGAAAGAATGAAGAAGAACCGGATAATACGAATAAATAGCAATGTACCCGTTTATAACGTGGAGGATAACATCCATCCATGTATTGAGAGTATTTTACGAAGTATTCTTCGATTTTCCACAAAAAAAATATATTAAGGAACAATCTATGCAACAAATTTGACAATGAAAAAAACAAGAGAATTAACATCAGCATTATCATCCCTGTATATAAGGTTGAAGCCTATATTGAACGATGCATAAAATCTGTGGCCACCCAGGAAGGCATCGGATCTGCATACAATTTGGAATGCATTCTGGTAGATGACTGTACCCCCGACAAAAGTATGGAAATTGCGAAGGGAGCCATTAAGCCATACGAGAGCATCCATTTTATCTGTCTTAGAAATGAGATGAACAAGGGACGTTCAGTAGCCTGTAATATTGGCTTAGAATACGCCACTGGCGAATATATCATGTTTATAGACAGTGATGATTATATACTCCCCAATTGTCTCAAAACATTTGCAGATGAAATTATTATAAACCCGGCAATTGACATGGTGGTTGGAAGCACAATCATCAAAAACAAAACCGATATCAAAAAAAAGAGAATTATTGGAAGGTAAAGAGTCTATCATTCATGGATTCCTTACAATGAAATATCTCATCACATCATGGAACAAACTTGTAAGAAAAGAATGCATAACCGATAATAAACTATTATTCATCGAAAACATCTACCTTCAAGATCAGCCATGGCTTTATTACCTCGTATCCCATATAAACTCCATGCTATTACTTCCCCATACCACATTTTTTTATGAAGAAGCGCCAGAAAGTACAAACCACGGAGCGTTAAATCCTGAAAGGGCACAAAGATACGTGAACAGTTGGAAAACCGTTTTTGAGTATTATCTATCACGTAGACCTAATAGCAAAGATTTTAAGCACAACCTAGAGGTTGATTACTTGCTTTATCTACAACGTACACATCTGCGCGCAATATTTTTGTTTCCATATGAAAAGAAAGACTACAACCAAATTTTAGTTTTTAGAAACAAGATAATGTCTCTTGCATTAAAAGACGGAAGGTTTCTCATTGCCTGCTTCCTTTTGCTTGAATATAGACCCTTCATATATTTATTTAGATTTAGATTTATTCGTTCTCATTATTACTATATGATAAAAATAGTAGGACACATAGCTCATCTGTTTGATTTTTTCCACAGAAAAAAAACTAATTTGCATCAATTAATTAACTCAATAATTCAAAATATGATACCCAAAATTATTCATTACTGCTGGTTAAGTGGAGACGAATTTCCTACATTGTTTAAGAAATGTATTAACTCTTGGAAAAAACAACTTCCTGGATGGGAGTTTCGTCTTTGGGATAAAACATGCCTTGAGGAGATCAATGAGCCTTGGGTTTATGAAGCATATGAAGCTAAGGTATATTCTCATGCCTCTGACTATATCCGTCTGTATGCCGTATATAAATATGGTGGTTTTTACCTTGACTGCGACGTTGAAGTATTGAAAGATTTATCCCCCTTTATAGAACTCGACTATGTTTTATCCAAGGAGAATTCCGACTCGGGATATATTGAGGCCGCAATATTCGGCGCTCATGCAGGAAATCCCTATTTAAGAAAATGCATGGAGAAATATCATGACCGGCATTTCATATTGGAAGATGGTTCATATGACTATAAATTTATAATTCCCGATATAATGATGCAGTGCATCTGTGAATATACTGTATTAGAAAATATAGCAGATTTCAAGCTTAGTCAATCAACCATGCAGATATATCATTATCTTTGCATTGGGTAAGAAGTTTTTTATAAAGATCAGCCAGGACAACAAGCGTACGACAGATGGCTTCACCAAAGGGAAAGAGAAGTTGACAGCCAATGGACTGAAGAAGAGCATTATCAAGACTTACTTGCCCAACGGGCACAGGCTCCCGCAAAATCCCTCAACATCACATTGTTGTCCTGACTAGAAACATTATAGGCCTTACCATATTCTCCATGTAGTAAGATGAAAAGCATCGCCCTCGCCACATCAGCAACATAAGTATAAGAAAAGAACTGTTCATACTTGATCTTGAGAATAATGTCCTCGCCTGCCCAAGCCTTTAAAATGAGCTGGGAAGAGGCATTGGCGTCAGATGCAAGCATGGTTGGACTAAATACGCGACTCAAACGAGCAATCTTCACTTTAGCACTACGCTCTGCCATATAAGAATAACACAAAGCCTCACTTAATCGTTTAGATTCCGGATAACATGAATGCGCATTAGCAAGATTTAACTTACCCGTATAATCCTCCATGAAGATATCGCTCCCCCTTACATTGCCATAAACCTCCACAGAAGAGGGATAAAGCACCGTCGCATCACATTCTAAAGCCTTAGCCAAAGGATGAGTATTATAAGCCAAAGGTATTATAACATCCACTTTTATATCTTGGGGGGGAATGGGTGACGAACATCCTGTTCAATAAAAAAAAAATGTGAATCTTCCTCATATTCTCCCAAACGATATTTCGCCTTCTCCCAATTTCTTCCTACAGCATGTATATGAATATCAGCCCCATGATAATTATAACACATTAAAGCATCAATAAGACATGTACCTATCATACCTGTTGCACCAGTTATCAGAAAAGACATTTTCTATATCTTCTCCAACTCAGGAATCTCCAATATACTAGTTAGGTCCTCCTGATACAGAGGATGTCATTTGTTAAGTTTTATTTCAGCCATGTATCTTTATCTACTTTCAAATAGCCTTTGAACAACTCTAGATCATCTTTCGTTGTCAGTTTTATATTCTTGTCAGAACCTGCGGCAAAATGAAGCGTCTCACCGAGTTCAACCATCATTGTATTAGTATAAGCAGAGCCATAAATGCCGATCTCTTTTTCAAATGCCTCATGATAGGCAGAATCTAACCTTCCAAACCTATAAGCCTGAGGCGTAGAAACACGACGTAATATCTCTCGTGGAATATATTCCTTCGTTGTTTCTTTATCCTCAGGATTCACAATAAATATTTGTTCATTATAAGGTAATGAAGTAACTGCATTACCATATTGCTTGGCTTTTTGAATAACATCCGTCAGAACGCTAGCATCCACCAAAGGACGTATACCGTCATGAATTATGATAATATCATTATCACTGACCTTGTCTTCTAAGTTATATACGCCATTTCGAATACTTTCCTGGCCAGTATTGCCACCCGAAACGACCCACTTCAGTTTTGAAATATTAAACTGGTGTGCGTATGCCCAAAGAACTCCATGCCATCCGTCAAGGCAAACGACTTCAATTGCATCCACCATTGGATGACGCTGAAACCCCTCTAAGGTATAGATGAGTACAGGTTTATCATACACATTGATAAACTGTTTGGGAATATCCTGCCCCATACGATTGCCAGAACCTCCAGCAATAATTATTGCAATATTCATAGTTTTAATCGATTTATTACGGTCATCATTTTTGGATATCATCTTTCCACCAAGCATCAAAAGTATGGTGTGTAACCCGATGCTCTACTGGCGGCAGCTGCATATAATCACCATAAATACTACTGAGGTATGCATCATAACCCACAGGAACCCGATATTGGCGGCCCTCAAATACCATATAAACTTCACTATCGAACACATGTTTGTCGACTTGTTCTCCTACTCCTAAGGGGTTAGCTATTAGTCCTGCTGAGGGCATACTTCCAAAAGCATACTTACGAGCTTCATTGTCCATCCAACGTGCAATTTGATGAGCAGTAAATGGTAGCAGCAATAATTTACCAAAAGTATTAACAATTATTTTGGATAGCGTTCTTTTATAATAATTTGGCCTCTTTGTATTAAGTACTTTATGAAGAAACATAATTTTTTTAATCTGGGCAGAATCCTTAACGCCATCTATGGGCAAGATATCAATATATACGCCAAAATGTACACCTTTGTAATGGAGTTCTTTTAACATGGTTCGATCATCATACACCTTAGCAAAAGCGTAATTATAATCAGGATGGGTAGATAAGCTCTTCACCCTATATTCACTATCCGGCTGATTGAATGTCATGCAAAATCGGTCGTAATCTGGTCGAGGCATGGCTATGTCAATATCATCATCCCATGGTATGTAACCCTTATGACGAATCGCACCCAAAAGCGTTCCACCGCACAGAAAATATCTTATACCATTATCTTCACAAAAGTCTGCAGTCTTTTGTAGCAAATCCAACTGAATGGATCTCAGTTCATCAGAAGTTATTTTTCTCATATTAATTCTTTTCTGCAAATATACAAATAAAAAAACAAAATACAAAGAATATTTTAAAAAACTGCATCCAAAACACGTTGCATCTGATTTTCCCATTTTAAGTGTTCAACTGTTTTGCGTATATATTCTGGTTTCATCGTGAATTTATTTACAAAATCAATAATTTTTTGGATATCAATCGGCGATTCGTCAGCTGGAGCCTTCAATACATATGATTGATGATCAAAGTCACTGTCTTGTTCACTATAGATAAAAGGAATTCCACGTGTAGCATATTCACGATTCTTTAAGGTCTTTATAACAGTGATGCCACTACGATGACGTGCAAGTGAACCTATTGCGAAACAAGACACATTAAAGACTTTATCCAATTCTTCACCAAATAGCTGACCATGAAAAATAATATAATCCTGTATCTTATACTTATCAATAATTACTTGCAATCCTGGGTGGAAATGATTATCCTTATACCTTTGATGTGGATGGACACCTCCGACTATATGAAAAAAAACCTGACGAGGATTCTGTGTATTTTTGTAATACTCACCGATTCCCGCTATCAGACGATCATATCCATGCCAAATATGAACTTCAGCAACACCAATCAAATGGATGGAGCCGTCAGTAGGAAACTGATAATTATGCAAAGGGATGCTATCAAAATCCACACCGTTGCTTATATTTATTGTACGTTGACCAAAGATCTCTGTCGCATCAGAGAAAGTAACCATAGCGTCCATATAACGATAAAGACTACAGCGGAAAAATTTATCAAGGATTAAACGTAACGGCTGTTTCCATATATGGGGACTAAACTCTGAATCATAAGGATATGTCGGGATCTCTGTTACAGCACGAATACCAGCACCTTTGACCTTCTTGAATAGACTGACAAGCCAGGGGCTAGCATTCATAAAACTCCGAGCATAGATAAACTCTATATTCTCATGAATACAATAGTTATATATACATTCATAGTTTATACGCTGACGAAGAGCTGCCAAACGTCCCACACCATAGTCCTTCAGTATAGTGCCATCTATATATCTGCACCTATGCCCATTTTCCGCAAAACCATAGTAGCAGAGTCTGACATCATGCCCATTTTCACGCAAGCCTTTAACTTGATAGTGGATTTTTTTAGAGATTCCACTATGCTCAGAGAAGCCATGATAGACTAAGAATAGTATCCGCATATTTATATTACTTTTTTCATTTTTCCCAACAATCTAACAAAAAACAAGGATAAAGAAGAAGGTATACGACTTAATCCCCATAAGAACATATTCTGTAAACGTTTGTGGCGGAATAGAAGAATCTGCCAGAAATTCACAGGAAACCAGAGAATTTTCTGCATCTCATGATTTGAAATTACAGGAACAATTCGCTGATAATACTTCAAAATATAACAAACCAAATAGAAGCTATTCATCTCAAGATTATAACAATAATATGGAAGGAAAGGTCTCCCAACAAACATTGCAATTTTACCCTTAAGATAATCTAATACTGAAACATTCTCAATGATTTCTGTTTTTTTCAGCATATCTCTATTTTGATAATGAGAGAGAGAGCCCGTACGACATAAATAATGATACGTAATCTTAGACAGAAGAACTGCCTTACTAACCCGAGGAACCATTTCGTATGTAAATGCCAGATCTTCCCAAAAAGCAGAATTCAAAAAACGCAAATTGCTTTTACGAAGGAAATCAAGTCTCATCAAGCAATTACATACTGAAATTTGGAAAGAACTATAATTACGGAATGCATAGAGAGCCATTTCATCATCAGACAGGAAACATACGTCTGGCAATATATATGATTGAGATGGAGATCCCTTAACATAATCAATCATATCTAAAGAGCCATATACTACATCTGCCCGATTCGTTGTTGCCTTTTCAAACAAGCAACAGATAGTGTCAGGCTCTATTAAATCATCAGAATCAAGAAAATAGAGATATTGACCTTGAGCTTCATCCAAGATTCTATTCCGAGTCATACCAACTCCCATATTACCTTTATTATAAAGAATACGAATATTCCTTCCTCGTGGATGCTCTCTTTGAAAACGCTCAACGATTTCAATCGAGCCATCATTACCACAATCATCCACAACTAGATATTCGATGCTTTCAAATGTCTGATTGAGGGCTGAAGCTATTGTATTCTCAATGAAGTCAATAGCTTTATAAACAGGTATTCCTATGGTAACATCATAATTCATCTTATAGAGCTTCGAATAATAGTTTCCACTGCTCAGCTATCTGTTCAATTTTGAAGCGCTGTACATTTTCAACCGCATTATTTGCCATTTTCTGACGTTCTTCTGGATGTTGTATCATCCAAATTATTGCTTCTGCCAGTTTTTCTACATTACCATTCTCTACTAATAATCCATCAATATGATTCTGAATAATATCCTTAGGTCCACATGGACAATCAAATGAGATGACAGGTAAGCCATTGGCCATAGCCTCAACAAGAACCATGCCAAATCCTTCAAAACGAGAACTCATTACAAGAAATGAGCTCGACATATACTCTTCTTGTATCCGATCTGTAGGTCCCAATAGTTTACAACGAGTCCTATCTATGTTTAACTCATCAATTAAAGAATCATATGGCGAGCGGTCTCCCTCTCCTACAATAGTCAGTATCCAATCGGAAGTGGATTTTTCAACAAGTGCCCACGACCTCAAAAGAAGATCGAATCCCTTTTGATAGACGTATCTGCCAACGGCAATTACACGCTTTTCAGTGGAAGTGCTATAGGTAGAGGATGAAAAAGTCAGAGGATCGGGAATGACTACTACATTATTCAATTCTGGCCAATTACGATGATCTTCTTCTGTTAAAACAACAAATCTATCAAGTTGTTTCAAATTAGAAACTAAATTATTCATCCATAATTTTGAGAAAAGATTCTTAAGTACATTTGTTTCACCCGGTTCAAAATTCCTATAATTAGACCGATTAACATGTAATTCACCGATTTTTTTACTACCATCTATTATTGATGTTAGAAAGTTAATTTCACGTCTAAGCAAACTGATAGTAATATCAGGGTGAATACGCAACAATTCTTGCTTAAGCAGTTTTTTATATAAGCGTTGCTTTTTTAGATAAACGAATATTTTCTTAAAAAAAGAGCAAGTCCATAGTTCTTCAAAACCAATATCCAAATTGACTACCTTTACCTTATCAGAAAGTGGATAGAATAGCGGTTTATCTTTTCCTTCAGTTAAGATAATAGTAATATCATAACCATAATGATCTGCAAAATAATTGGCTTTTAATGTCAAAACACGTTCAACACCGCCTGCCATATATAACGCAGGTGTACAATAAACTATTTTATATTGTTTGAAAGACATATGCTAAATTATTTCTTTGGCAAAAATACAAAAAAAAAACGAAAATTGCAAATAATTCAGTAGTTTTTGCTTTCTTTGTGGCAAAAATATTCTACAATGATTAAAATTAGTACCAAACACTAATAACACCGGCATTAGAAATGCGTCAACAATTGGAAAGTTTTTTTCTAAACAGGATTTGGATAATTACCTAACAGTAATTGTTGAACTACTTAAATATCAGAAATCTCCAATTATTAAGAATTTCACAAGACACACATTAAGCAAGTTTTTTATACTTGACATATTCCACCCTAATAGACTATTTTTCTGTATATGAGAAAACTCCAAAATCTGGTTACCTTAAAGTTATCGGATTAAAATAAACTCTCATCTTTTGACTTAAATGAACATATTTAATAGAAATATTGCATAAAATTTGGAATAATCCAAAAATATTTGTACTTTTGTCAACGATAATTTGGCTGATTATACATGTATGAAGAGTATTTGTTTTATAACAGATAGTATTTTTAAGTCGGGCGGCATGCAGAGAGTGACTGCCGTAATTGCCGAGGAGCTATCAAAACAATATGATGTGACCATCGTAAGTTTTGAAGAACCGGAGCAAGAAGACTTATCGATGTATGGGTTGAAAGACTATCCCGTGAAGATTGTGTTTACCCATTTTCGTAAAACCGAAAAATGGAAAAGCATGTTATACAACGCATACAGCTATCTGTATAAAAACGCTCTGCCAAAAACAGCCATCACCTCCGATTTATATGCGCACAGCTCTTTTCCCAGAGAGATGCGAGAAGCTGTTGTAAAAATACTAAAAGAAGGCGATTTCGACACGATTATTGCAGTAAACTCATATCTCTCCATGCGACTGGCAACCATCAAAAGAGACTTGGGCGATGTAAAAGCTATCGGCTGGATTTACAACTCGTTCAATGCTTTCCTGAGAGAGGGTTCACCTTACTTAGGCACTGAGCTAAAATACCACTACGGTAGACAGTTGCAGAAATTGGATGAGACAGTACTGCTGTACCTGCAGGATTCGGAGATGTACTATCATGCCTACGGATTCTCACCTTTTGTGATTCCAAATCCACTGACACTCAAACCAGGCGCTCCATCAACAGGAAAGAATAAACGATTCTTAGCAGTAGGAAGATTAACCCCAAAACATAAGGGATTCGACCTGCTGATAAAAGCCTTCGACAAGTTTGCTCAGCGCAATTCCGACTGGTATCTGGATATTGTAGGAGATGGACCAGAGAAAGAGGCACTGAACAAGATGATTGAGAATCGCTATCTGACGAAAAGAATAAAGATACATCCCTTTACCGAGAACATCCAGATGTTCTATTCGCAGGCCAGCATCTATGTATCAAGTTCGAGATGGAAAGACTTCGGACTGGTATTGGTACAGGCAATGGCACACGGACTGCCAGTGATTTCGTCGGACCTACCATCGAGTAAAGAGATACTGGGCGATTTCGGCATGTACTTTAAGAATGGTGATGTGGACGATCTTGCCAAACGACTGGAGGAAGCCACTTACATGGATTGGCAGTTAAAATCGAACGAGGCAATTATGATATCGCAACGTTTCAATGCGAACGTGATTGCTGAGCAATGGAAGACGCTGATAGAAAGTGATGGACAACGAAACCGTAAGAGCTAATTTAAAAAATAGTCCCAAGCTTAAAAAGCTGATTGATTGGGTGATTATGAACCAGGTGCAGACAAGACCACGCTGGTTTGTAAGATTATTGGCTCCATTATACCAGCACCGAGGTAAACACTCGGTGATTCACCGTTCGGCCAGAATGGACACTCCACCCTACCGAAAATTCTCACTTGGCAATTATTCGGTGGTGGAATCGTTTGCCTGCATCAACAATGCTGTGGGCGATGTGCTGATTGGCGATTACACCAGAATAGGTCTACACAATACGATTATCGGTCCGGTAAAGATTGGTCACCATGTAAACTTAGCGCAAGGCATTACCGTAACAGCATTGAACCACAATTTTGACGACACCAACAAACGGATAGACGAGCAAGGTGTAAGCACCAATGCCGTAACCATCGAGGATGACGTATGGATTGGTGCGAATGCCGTGATATTGCCAGGCGTTACGATTGGTAACCATTGCGTAGTAGCAGCAGGTGCAGTAGTAACCAAGGATGTACCACCCCACTCGCTTGTAGTAGGGGTACCAGCAAAAGTGATCAAGCAGATATGAGAATAGGTATCGAAGCACAAAGGGTGTTCCGCCGTAACAAGCACGGTATGGACTACGTGGTTCTGCAAGAGATTAAAGAGCTACAGCAGATAGACACGCAGAACGAATACTTTGTGTTTGTGGCACCAGGTATTGACCGATGCCTGAAGGATACCAAAAACGTACATATCATCGTTATCGGCGAAAGTTTCTACCCCGTTTGGGAACAGATAACCCTGCCAAGGGCTGTAAAGAAATACCATCTTGACATCCTGCACTGCACCAGTAATACAGCACCGATATTCTGCGACGTTCCATTGATACTGACGCTGCACGACATTATCTTCCTAGAACCAAGAGATAAGAACAACAAGTCTATCTACCAGAACCTAGGCTGGCTGTACCGACGCAAGGTGGTGCCTAAGATTCTGCAGAAATGTCGTCGCATCATTACAGTGTCGAACTTTGAGAAACAGAATATCATTAACAAACTGCACATCCCCGAAGAGCGGATGGCGATGATTTATAATGGCTATAACGACTGGTTCAAGCCTTTAAGGGATGTGGCTGATATCTACCAATCGTATATCGAAAAGCCCGGCTATTTCTTCTTCCTAGGTAACACCGACCCCAAGAAGAATACAGAGCGTACACTGATTGCTTATTCGAAATACCTGAAGGAATCGACCATAAGACGTAAGTTGCTGATGGCAGATTTAGACCAAAGCTACCTGAATGGCATTATTGAACGAAACAACATTGAGAACATCAGACCGTATATCGTGATGCCAGGTTATATCGTAAACAGCGATCTGCCATACATCTATAACAGCGCCTTTGCCTTTCTGTACACCTCGCTCAGAGAGAGCTTTGGTATTCCACTCCTTGAGGCGATGGCCTGCGGCACACCCGTGATTACTTCTAACACCTCGTCGATGCCAGAGATTGGTGGCAGCGAGGCTATCCTCATCAACCCAGAGAATCCTGATGAGATTGCCGCACAGATGTTACGTCTGGAATACGACGAAGCCTACTATGAGGCACAAAAAGTAGTTGGACTAAAAAGAGCAGGTTTGTTCTCGTGGCGCAAAACTGCCGAACAACTGCTGAAACTATACGAAACGGTTTACAAAGAACTACCGAATTCCAACATCAGCTGACGAGCATCGGGATTGTTCTGGGTATTTAAACGGTAATACCCACGACGACCTGTGGACTCTATGAGCGACTGAGGCGACTTGGAATTCTTAAGCAGATACTGCTGCACATAAGCACGAATTTCATTGAGATCGGGTGTGTAGAAAAAACTCAAATTCATATTATACACATGCTTGGACACCTGCATAACGCTGATGCCCTTATCACCCACACTTGTAAGTATACTTAATATCTGCTGATCGTATGTCATTATATTCGCTTAAAAAAGGCCGGTAAAAGCGATTACCGACCTTTTTCTATCATTCGTTAAAAGGCTTAAGCCAATGTAACTTTTTCACCATCATTAGCGAGCTTGCCCTCCTTGAAGAGCCAACCCAAACCGAGAAGAGTCTCCTCCTCAGAAATCTTTGCAGCCTTAGCAATCTCCTTTACAGTGAGAGCCTTACCTGCTGCTGCAAGTGCCTGATATACATCACCTGCCTTGAAACCTACATTCTCAGCGTTGATTGCGAGAACTGCCTTTGCAGCTGCCTTAGGAGCTGCGGCCTTCTTTACGGTTGTTTTTTTAGCTGGGGCTGCCTTTGTCTCGGTAGCCTTCTTAGCTGTTGCTTTCTTTTCTGCCATAGTTCTAAAAAATTAATACTCTATTTGAAGTGTTATACTTCTGTTAATTTTCGAATGCAAAAATACCGCTTTTATTCCGGACAACTCGCTGATTTTTAGGCTTTTTTAGCAGAATGTAAATTATTCTTGATGTAGGTCAACCGACGAACGAAGCAAGCGCAGTGAACTTTATTCACTGCCTTGCAAGGAGGAGGTAGAACGCAGTTCAACCTTAAGCTGAAGTTCGTCAAGTTGTTTCTGATCCAACTCACCTGGGGCATCGAGCATCACGTCGCGACCGCTGTTATTCTTGGGGAATGCGATACAATCACGAATGCTATCGAGACCAGCCATGAGGCTGACGAAACGATCGAGACCGAAAGCCAGACCTGCGTGAGGGGGTGCTCCGTACTTAAAGGCATTGATGAGGAATCCGAACTGAGCCATAGCGCGCTCGGGAGTGAAGCCCAGAATCTGGAACATCTTTTCCTGCAACTTACCATCGTGGATACGCAGTGAACCACCACCAACTTCGACACCATTGCAAACAAAGTCGTAAGCAACGGCACGAACCTTAGCAGGATCGGTATCCAACAGAGGAATATCGTCGGGATTAGGCATTGTGAATGGGTGGTGAGTAGCCATCAGGCGCTGTTCCTCATCGCTCCACTCAAAGAGTGGGAAGTCGACAATCCACAAGCATACGAACTTATCCTTATCGCGCAGTCCGAGACGGTCACCCATCTCCAGACGGAGTGTGCAGAGCTGTACACGAGTCTTGTTGGCATTATCGCCACTGAGAATCAGTACCAGGTCGCCATCCTTGGCACCACATGCCTCCTTAACCTGAGCCCAAACCTCAGGAGTATAGAACTTATCGATAGACGACTTAACAGTACCATCCTCGTTGAACTTAACATATACCAAGCCCTTAGCACCTACCTGAGGACGCTTTACAAACTCGGTGAGCTCATCGAGCTGCTTACGAGAATAGTTTGCGCAGCCTGGAACGCAGATACCACCGATATAAGTTGCTTCATTGAATACAGGGAAAGTACCTGTACCCTTAAGCTGATCCATGAGCTCAACAAACTCCATGCCGAAACGCAAATCGGGCTTATCGCTACCGAAGCGACGCATAGCCTCGTTCCATGTCATACGCTGGAGTGCAGGCAGCTCGATACCACGAACCTCCTTGAACAGATGACGAGCAAGATCCTCGAAAATCTGGAGCACATCCTCCTGATCAACAAACGACATTTCACAGTCGATCTGAGTAAACTCAGGCTGACGGTCGGCGCGCAGGTCCTCATCACGGAAGCACTTGGCAATCTGGAAGTAACGGTCGAAACCTGATACCATCAACAGCTGCTTCAGGGTCTGTGGTGACTGTGGCAGGGCATAGAACTGACCTGGATTCATACGTGAAGGAACCACGAAATCGCGAGCACCCTCAGGTGTAGAACCAATCAGGATTGGTGTCTCAACCTCGATAAAGTTCTGAGCATCGAGGAAGTTACGAATCAGGATGGTCATGCGGTGACGCAGTTCGAGATTCTTACGAACAGCAGCACGGCGCAGATCGAGATAACGGTACTTCATACGGATATCATCACCACCGTCGGTGTTATCCTCGATGGTGAATGGAGGTGTGAGACTCTCGCTCAGCACGTTCAGTTCCTTTACCAGAATCTCAATATCACCAGTTGGCATCT
This sequence comes from Xylanibacter ruminicola 23, assembly GCF_000025925.1. Taxonomy (NCBI): domain Bacteria; kingdom Pseudomonadati; phylum Bacteroidota; class Bacteroidia; order Bacteroidales; family Prevotellaceae; genus Xylanibacter; species Xylanibacter ruminicola. The sequence continues at coordinate 1,715,957 of NC_014033.1, forward strand.
TGGGATTCTTACTCTGGCGTTCGCTTACCTCGCCCTTAATCTGAATACAAAATTCACGACCAAGTTTGTTGGCACGCTCGCACAGTTCAGCATCGTCAGCCTCGTTGAAAACAAGCTGAGTCAAGCCATAACGATCGCGAAGATCAACGAAGGTCATACCACCCATCTTACGACTTCGCTGTACCCATCCGGCCAGTGTTACAACACTACCGGCATCCTGGAGCCTAAGCTCTCCACAAGTCTTACTTCTGTACATATTTAATTGCTATTTATTCATTTAAGGTGCAAAATTACATAAAAAATTGATAATAGACAAACATATTTCTTAATTCTTCGTGATTAATTCATATTTTTATAGTAACTTTGCACTGATTTAATCATTTAAACGACAAAAAGATGAAAAAGATTGCATTTATAGCATTGATGCTGATTTGCGGATTGACAGCCGCATTGGCACAGAAACCTGCAGAAATCAAGTTCGATAAACTGACACATGATTTCGGAAGTTTCTCTGAGAAAAGTCCTGTTGTTACTTACACCTTCACCTATACCAACGTAGGCGAGCAGCCATTGGTTATCAATCAGGCTGTGGCCAGCTGTGGCTGCACCGTACCCGAGTACACCAAGGCTCCTATCAAGCCAGGCGAGAAAGGCGAAATCAAGGTAACCTATAACGGCGCAGGCAAGTTCCCCGGCCATTTCAAGAAGTCGATCACTATCCGCACCAATGGTGTAGTTGAGATGACCCGCCTCTATATTGAGGGAGAAATGACGGAAAACTAAAAGCCGTAAGAGAATCCGATAGAGCTATACTCCTTGAACTGGAGGTAACCCAAGTCGTCGTCCTTCGTACCTGTATCGTCGAAACGAGGGAAGAAGAACAGGTTAGCTGAGATATACTTTGATACACGCAGAGCGAAAGTGTTTTCCCACTCAATCTCTGTACGCTTATACGATGTGAATGCATAGAGGCGCGACTTCCATGTGATCACATCGTTTATTTTCCATGTCACATCAGCAGTGAGCTGCGAACCGAAATCAACCAGCGAATGACGACCTTCCTTCAAACCATAGCTGGTGGCAAGGTCTAAACGATCAACATAACGGTAGTTGATAGCCAATGGCGACAGGTTGACGGTACCCGACCATTTCTTATCCTTGGTAGCCAGTTTATAATCCATACCAAGACCGAAGTTGAGGTTGAATGGCGACATAAAATCGGAATAGACATTACGATCGTTTGACTTCAAACCCTGTGTAAACTGGCTATAAGCCAGAACCTGCAAGGTATAGTACCAATTCTTGGCAGCCTGCAAGCCGACCTTACTGGTGAGACGAATCAGGTCCTCATTCGACTTGAACTTATGAATCGAGTCAGTACGTGAACGCAGGAAACCTAGTTTCATCTCCAACTTATTATCCCACTTCCATTTGTTACGGTTATCGTAGTTGGCCTCTAAGGTCAGCGAACCCACCATCGAGTAGTTACTTTCACCGCCCTTATACCAGTTACCACTTACATAGTTCTGCATAAACTGCAGATAGCCATCACCTTTCTTTGTCCAGAAATCGGGTTTCTGAACCAGAATGGTAGTAGGCACATCGTCGGGGGTATCGATAACAGGACTTTCAACCTTTTCAACCAGCTTTACCTGGTTCTTAATGGGCTGATCCACATCCTTACGAATATTACCGGTTTGCTGAAGTTCCGACTCGGTGGTATTCACCAGATCAGGACGGTTCAGATAAATATGCAACAAGGCTTCGTCAATAGCATCAGCCACAGGGTCCTGACCAGCCGAATCGGGCTGGATTGAAAGTGATTTGTTAGCCACATTGTGGTAGAAAGTGACTGGTGCAAACAAACGAAAATAGCGTCCGTCTAATGTATCTTTTGGTTGAGCAGCAGAGGCGCTAAGCGTCCAAAATGCTGCGAATAATAATGCAACTTTTCTCATATCTGGTGCAAAGATACAATTTTTTGCCTATAGTATGCATTCTTTTCGCATTTTTTTCGTAATTTTGCACCTTGATTTACGCGTACATTAATAAAAAAGCAAAATAGAAATGAATAAAGACACTATTATCGGCTTCGTCCTCATTGCGCTGGTGCTTATCGGCTTCAGCTGGTACAACCAGCCTTCGCAGGAGGAAATGGAAGCTGCGAGAAAACAAGACAGCATTGCTACAGTGATGCAACAGGATGCCGCCAAGAAGCAGAAAGCAGAAGCGGCTGCACGTAAAGCACAGGCTGCAGCAGCTGCTCAGGGTGACACAACAGCATTGTTCTATGCCGCACTGAACGGCAAGAACCAGCCCGTTGTTCTGAAGAACGACAAGGTTGAGCTGACCTTCAACACAAAAGGTGGTACACTTGCTAAAGCAGTGATTAAGAATTTCGAGAATCTGAACGACCAGATGGGTGTAACCCTGTTCGACGAGAACACCCAGCAGATGAACTTTATGTTGGCTGGTAAGTCGGAGAACATCATCACCAAGGACCTGTTCTTCACTCCATCAAACGTTACCGATTCTACCCTCACCATGACAGCTCTGGCTGGCAATGGTGGTAGCATCGAATTCAACTACGTCCTGGGTAAAGACTACATGCTGCACTTCAACATGAAGGCCAATGGCCTGCAGGGCATGTTTGCTCCTAACTATCAGGAGATGAGCATTGAGTGGACCGACTTGGCACGTCAGCAGGAGAAAGGTTTTACTTTTGAGAACCGTTATACTTCGGTTACCTATAAGGAGAAGAATGGTGGTACCGACTATCTGAGCGAGACATCTGAAAAGATTGACGAGAATATTGATGAGGCTTTGGACTGGGTGGCTTTCAAGAACCAGTTCTTCTCAGCTGCTCTGATTGCTAAGGATGAGTTTGCAGCCAATTCACTGCTTACCAGCATTCCTCAGCAGAAGGGTTCAGGCTACCTGAAGCAGTTTAATGCTAAACTGAAGACAGCCTTCGACCCCACAGGTGCTAAGGCTACTGAGTTCGAGATGTATATCGGTCCTAACGACTTCCGTTTGATTAAGGACGTGGAGCAGCAGAGTGCATTCGGTAAGGACCTCGACCTGGAGCAGTTAGTAAACCTGGGTTGGTGGCTGGTACGCTGGATTAACCGCTGGTTTACCATTTACGTATTCGACTGGCTCACCTCATGGGGCTTCTCAATGGGTATCGTACTGATTCTGATTACCTTGCTACTCAAGGTCATCACCTTCCCAATGGTGAAGAAGAGCTACATGTCATCTGCCAAGATGCGTGTGCTGAAGCCAAAACTCGACGAGGCTACCAAGCAGTATGATAAACCCGAGGATCAGATGAAGAAACAGCAGGCCATGATGCAGTTATACTCACAGTATGGCGTATCACCTCTGGGTGGCTGTCTGCCAATGCTCATCCAGTTCCCAATCTGGATGGCTATGTTCTTCTTCGTACCTAACGCTATCCAGTTGCGTCGCGAGTCGTTCCTGTGGATCAGCGACCTTTCTACTTACGATCCAATCATCGAATGGGGCACTCAGATCTGGGGAATCGGCGATCACTTGTCGCTTACCTGTATCCTGTTCTGTGTAGCCAACGTGCTTTATAGCTATATGACTATGCGCCAGCAGCGCGACCAGATGGTTGGTCAGCAGGCTGAGCAGATGAAGATGATGCAGTGGATGATGTACTTGATGCCAGTAATGTTCTTCTTCATGTTCAACGATTACTCATCAGGTTTGAACTTCTACTACTTTATCTCACTGTTCTTCTCGGCTGCCATCATGTGGACACTCCGCAAGACTACCAACGACGAGAAACTGCTCGCCATCCTGGAGGCTAAGTACAAGGAGAACAAGAACAATCCTCAGAAGAAGACTTCTGGTCTGGCAGCCCGTCTGGAGGCTATGCAGAAGCAGGCAGAGGAACTGCAGAAACAGAGAATGAACCAACAAAAAAGATAAACTTTATGAAGAAATTTAGAATTCCAGTTTTACTATTGGGAATGATGCTTTTAGCTAATCCCGTTAAAGCAGCAGAAAACGTGAAGATAGGGAAACAGAATATCAAGCTTGCCAGCAACCTGATGACACCCGAGGCACTTTGGGCCATGGGTCGTGTAGGTGCTGCCGAGGCTTCGGCCGATGGTAAGCAGATTGTTTACCAGATTGGCTACTACAGCGTAAAGGCTAATAAGAGTCAGCAGAAGATTGCCATCATCAACGCTGATGGTACAGGCAACACCACTCTGACCACTGGTAGCAAGAGCGAGACAGATCCTACCTGGTATAACGGAAAGATTGCTTTCCTGACAGGTGGACAGCTGTGGACTATGAACCCCGACGGTTCTGACCGCAAGCAGATTTCGAACACCTCGAAACCTATCGAGGGTTTCAAGTTCTCGCCTGATGGCAAGAAGGTGATTCTGCTCCACTCACTCGAGTTCAACGAAATTATCAAGAAGAATCCCGACGATCTGCCAAAGGCTACTGGCCGCTTGGTAACCGATCTGATGTATCGCCACTGGGATCACTATGTAGAGAGCATCCAGCACCCCTTTGTTGCTGATGTAACAGAGGATGGCATCAAGGATGGTATCGACATTCTGGAGGGCGAGCCCTACGAGTGCCCCATGGAGCCATTCGGTGGTATCGAGCAGTTAGACTGGGCACCCGACTCTAAGTCGATTGCCTATACCTGTCGTAAGAAGACCGGTCTGGAGTATTCTATCTCTACCGACTCAGATATCTATTTATATATAATAGGTACGCGCGAGACCAAGAACCTTTGCAAGCCTGCAGATTACAAGGCACCTAAGGTTAATCCTACCAAGACCCTGAAGTATCAGAGTGTGAATGCCAAGGAGAACCTGAAGAATAACGTAGGTTACGATCAGAATCCTAAGTTCTCGCCTGATGGCAAGTATATTGCCTGGACTTCGATGGAGCGTGATGGATACGAGGCTGATCGCCTGCGCCTGTGTGTTTACAACCTGGCTACTGGTGAGAAGAAATACGTAACCGAGAGCTTTGATTCAAGTGTTGAGGACTTTGTTTGGAGCGATTCTAAGGACGCGATGATTTACTTTATCGGTGTTTGGCACGCTACCATCAACCTCTACGCCGTAAACTGGAAGGGTGAACTGAAGCAGTTGACCAACACTTGGGACGACTTCGGACAGATTCACCTGATGAACAATGGAAAGCAGCTGCTGATGGAGCGTCATAACTACACATCACCTGCCGATCTGTATATTGTTACTCCAAACTTCAAGAAGCCTGAGAAGACACAGACCAAGCAGCTTACTTTCGAGAACAAGCACATTCTTGATCAGCTGGCTAAGCCAACCGTACAGCAGCGTTGGGTAAAGACCAGCGATGGCAAGCAGATGCTGGTTTGGGTAATTCTGCCACCAAACTTCGACGAGAATAAGAAGTACCCCACCCTGCTGTTCTGCGAGGGCGGTCCTCAGAGTCCTGTATCACAGTTCTGGAGCTACCGTTGGAACTTCATGATCATGGCTTCGCAGGGTTATGTAGTAGTAGCACCTAACCGTCGCGGTCTGCCCGGATTCGGTCAGGAGTGGCTCGAGGAGATCTCTGGCGACTGGACTGGTCAGTGCATGAAGGACTATCTGGCAGCTATCGACGACGCAGCCAACAATCTGCCATACGTAGATAAGGATAAACTGGGTGCCGTAGGTGCATCGTTCGGTGGATTCTCGGTTTACTATCTGGCAGGTCATCACGATAAGCGTTTCAAGGCCTTCATCTCTCACGATGGTGCCTTTAACCTGGAGGCCATGTACACTGAGACCGAGGAGAACTGGTTCTCTAACTTCGAGTACGACGATGCCTACTGGAACAAGGATCGTACCGCTAATGCCGACAAGACCTATAAGAACTCACCTCATCAGTTTGTTGACAAGTGGGATACACCTATCCTTGTGATTCACGGCGAGATGGACTACCGTATCAACGCCACTCAGGGTATGTCGGCCTTTAATGCAGCACGCATGAAGGGTATTCCAGCCGAGCTGCTCATCTTCCCCGATGAGAACCACTGGGTACTGAAACCACAGAACGGTGTACTGTGGCAGCGCACCTTCTTTAACTGGTTGGACCGCTGGTTGAAATAAGCAAGCAATATATTCCCACGTTGGGAACAATTCATTCCCAGTGTGGGAATAATATGTTCCCAACGTGGGAATAAATACGAAAAGTAATTAAATAGAAACAAAATAATGACTCAAGCAATTCAAAAGACCCTTCGCGACAGCGCTGGAATGCGCTGGACTGCGCTTTTACTGCTGGCACTGGCCATGTTCTGTGCCTACATCTTTATGGACATTCTCTCACCTATCAAGGACCTGATGCAGGAGACCCGTGGTTGGGACTCAACAGCATTCGGAACCATGCAGGGTTCAGAGGTATTCCTTAACGTGTTCGTGTTCTTCCTCATCTTCGCAGGTATCATCCTCGACAAGATGGGCGTTCGTTTCACCGCTGTGCTTTCGGCTGCTGTAATGGTGGTTGGTGCCTGCGTAAAATGGTATGCCGTAAGCGAGAGCTTCATGGGAACCGGACTCGAGACTTGGTTTAACAACCATCTTAATTATATCCCCGTATTCGACGAACTGGGTGTATCACCATTCTATGCTGGCATGCCTGCTTCGGCTAAGTTTGCTGCCTGCGGCTTCATGATCTTTGGTTGTGGCTGTGAGATGGCCGGTATCACCGTAAGTCGTGGTATTGTAAAATGGTTCAAGGGTCGTGAGATGGCTTTGGCTATGGGTTCAGAGATGGCACTCGCCCGTCTGGGTGTTGCCACCTGTATGATCTTCTCGCCTTTCTTTGCCCGTTTGGGTGGTGAGGTTTCAGTAAGCCGTTCAGTAGCCTTCGGTGTGGTACTGATGTGTATCGCTCTCATCATGACCATCGTATATTTCTTCATGGACCAGAAGCTGGATGCACAGACAGGTGAGGCTGAGGAGAAAGACGATCCATTTAAGATCAGCGACCTGGGTAAGATTCTTACCGATGCTGGTTTCTGGATTGTAGCTCTGCTTTGCGTGCTTTACTACTCAGCCATCTTCCCCTTCCAGAAGTATGCTGTAAACATGCTGCAGTGTAACCTGACTCTTACAGCCCCCGATGCTAACTCATTCTGGGCTCAGCCCGATGTTACCATCGTTCAGTACATCATCATGCTGATTGTGGCTGCTGCAGGTTTCGCCTCAAACTTCCAGAAGAAGGCCAACCTGAAGTACGGTCTGCTGGCTCTCTCAATCTTAGCACTCATTACCTACTGTTATATGGGCTTCATGCGTCAGTCAGCCGAGAGTATCTTTGCAGTATTCCCACTGCTGGCTGTACTCATCACACCTATCCTTGGTAGCTATCTCGACCACCACGGTAAGGCAGCCACCATGCTGGTACTGGGTTCAATCCTGCTGATTGCCTGTCACCTCACCTTCGCCTTCGTTCTGCCAATGTTCAAGGGCAATGCTGTTGGTGGTATCATCATCGCTTACACCACTATTCTGGTGCTGGGTGCTTCGTTCTCACTGGTACCTGCAAGCCTCTGGCCTTCAGTGCCCAAGCTGGTTGATGCCAAGGTAATCGGTTCGGCCTACGCTCTGATTTTCTGGATTCAGAACATCGGTTTGTGGTTGTTCCCACTGCTGATTGGTAAGGTACTCGACCAGACAAACCCTGGCGTAACCGATCCTACACAGTTCGATTACACAGCACCTCTGGTTATGCTGGCTTCGCTTGGTGTAGCAGCCCTCATCCTGGGCTTCGTGCTCAAGGTGGTAGATAAGAAGAAAGGTATTGGTCTTGAACTTCCAAACATCACAGAATAATTATGAAAATAGGTTTCGATAACGACAAGTATCTCAAGATTCAGTCTGAGCATATCAAGGAGCGCATCGCTCAGTTCGACGGCAAGCTCTACATGGAGTTAGGTGGCAAACTGTTCGACGACCACCATGCATCGCGTGTTCTGCCAGGTTTCAAGCCCGACAGTAAGCTGCGCATGCTGGGACAGTTGCGCGACAGCATCGAGATTGTCATCGTGGTTAGCGCCGAGGACATCGAGAAGAACAAGGTACGTGCCGACCTCGGCATTACCTACGACGAGGATGTACTGCGTTTGCGCGATGAGTTCATGGGCCGCAACTTCATGGTGGGCAGTGTGGTTATTACCCACTACAACGGTCAGCATGCTGCCGATCAGTTCCGTCATCGTCTGGAGCGCGAGGGCATCAAATCATACATCCACTACCCCATCGACGGTTACCCACACAACGTGGAGCTGATTGCCAGCGACGAAGGCTTTGGAAAGAACGATTACGTAGAGACCTCACGTCCACTCGTTATCGTAACAGCTCCTGGTCCTGGTAGCGGTAAGATGGCTACCTGTCTGAGTCAGCTCTACAACGAGAACAAGCGTGGCATCCGTGCCGGATATGCAAAGTTCGAGACCTTCCCCGTATGGAACCTGCCTTTGAAGCATCCTGTAAACATCGCCTACGAAGCTGCAACTGCCGACCTGAACGATGTGAACATGATCGATCCCTTCCACCTGGAGGCATACAACAAGACTGCCGTGAACTACAATCGCGACATCGAAATCTTCCCCGTGCTTAATGCTCTCTTCGAGGGCATCTATGGCGAGAATCCTTACAAGTCGCCCACCGATATGGGTGTGAACATGATTGGTTTCTGCATCAGCGACGATGAGATTTGCTGCAAGGCTTCGAAGGATGAGATCATCCGCCGTTTCTACGATGCAACCAACAAGATGGCCGACGGTGCTGATAACGAGAGCGAGGTAAACAAGATACGTATGCTCTTTAATCAGGCCAAGATTACTACCGCCTTCCGTCCGGTTACCACAGCTGCCTACGAGAAGAAGATCGAGACAGGTCTGCAGGCTGCTGCTATCGAGCTTGAGGATGGTACTATCATCACCGCCAAGTCGTCGCCACTGTTAGGTTGCAGTGCCGCTCTGCTTATCAATGCCATGAAATATCTGGCAGAGATAAATCACGAGGAGAAGCTGATTCCACAGAGTCTGATTGAACCTGTACAGAAGACCAAGATTGAATACTTAGGTGGTAAGAACCCCCGCCTGCATACCGACGAGGTACTGGTAGCCCTGAGCGTACTCTCTAACGACGACGAGAAATGTCGCAAAGCCTTGGAGCAGTTGCCCAAGCTGCGCGGCTGTCAGGTACACACCACCGTTATGCTGAGCGAGGTTGACCGCAAGATCTTCAAGAAATTAGGTTGTGGATTGACATGCGACCCAGTAAAGAAAAAATAAATAACTCGCCTTTTGCGAGATGGATAGTGCTCATCATCGTGGCAACCGCCATGATGATGGGCTATTTCGTTAACGACGTTATGTCGCCACTCGAAACGCTCCTTGAACTGCCCAAGGAGCAGGGAGGCTTAGGTTGGACACCATCCGACTATGGTTTCTTCTCAGGCGCAGGCAGTTTTATCAATGTATTTCTGTTGATGCTCTTCTTCTCGGGATTGATTCTCGACAAGATGGGTATCCGTTTTACAGGCACGTTAGCCTGTTCGCTGATGGCCTTAGGCACACTGATAAAGTATTATGCCGTAACGGCCGAATTCGGTAACGAGCCCATAGCATTTCTCGATTATCAGCTGCCCGCCTCAGCCGTTTGGGCATCCTTGGGATTTGCTATATTCGGTGTAGGCTACGAGATGACAGGTATCAGTGTATCAAAAGCCATGGTACGATGGTTCACTGGTCACGAGTTAGCCTTGGCCATGGGCATCCAGTTGGCCATGGCCCGTTTGGGCACCGCTGCAGCCCTGAGCATCTCAGCCCCCATCGCCCGCCACTACACACTCTCCATGCCACTATTAATATCACTGGCATTCTTAATCATCGGTCTGTTGGCATTCCTGGTATTCTGCGTAATGGACCGCAAGTTAGATGATAGTGGACAAACAACAGAGGATAACGCTGATAACACGCAGTATGAGGAGCAATTCCATTTCTCTGATATCCTCGTCACCCTTCGTAATCCCGGTTTCTGGCTCATTACACTGTTCTGCGTATTGTTCTATTCGGCCGTATCTCCATTCCTCAAGTTCTCAACCAAACTGATGGTGATGAAATATGGTGTTGATCCCGATATCGCAGGATTCTTCTCATCGATTGCACCCTTCGGTACCATTCTGATGACACCATTATTCGGACTGATTTACGACCGCTATGGCAAAGGCGTAACCTTAGTAATTACAGGTGCACTTATGCTTACAGCCGTTCATTTCGGTTTCTCACTGCCTATTCACAGCAGCACCATCGCTATCGCTTTGATGGTAACACTCAGCATTGGCTACTCGTTGGCACCTGCCGCCTTATGGCCTTGCGTACCAAAGATTATCCCACTGAAGTGTTTAGGCACCGCTTACTCCATGATTTTCTTTATCCAGAACTTCGGACGTGCTGTGATTCCCATGTGTGTAGGACGAGCTAATGAAACTGATCCTACCTACACTACCTCGATGCTGATTTTTGGATTTACGGCATTAGGCGCAGCTGTAACAGCGATTGCCATACTGGTAATCGACAAGAAAAAGAACTACGGGTTGCAACTGCCGAATATTAAAAAATAAGTCGTACAACTAATGGCAGGTGGTCGCTGAAACCACCCTGGTAGCGAGGACCGATATACGTTCTTCGTGGTCGATACCCGCCATATCTGGCATCCTCTTCTAATAAGAACTTCGGTGCATGAATAAAAGCGGTATCCACCTTATTATTAATAGAGGAACTGCCTAATATATGATCGATACTCTCCCACTCGCCTTTGTAACGATAGGTGCCACGAACACCATTGGCACCCTTGGCATGTTTGGTCAGGTTCACCAAACCATGTTGCTCGTACTGTAACAGACTTGGACTAAGGGCACCATCATTAAAGTCGCCCGCAACCATCAGTTTAGCGTCAGGAGAGATGGCTCGGATAGAATCTATCGATTGGCAAAGTCGATCTGCCACAGCCAGTCTGAATGGGCGACTATGTTTCTCGCCACCAAACTTACTGGGCTGATGCACCACAAATACATGGAGTGTATCACCAGAAACAGTTTCGCCACAGGCATACAGTATATCTCGTGTAACACGCATGCCCTCGACAGGATTCACACGAATAGCATAACTACGGATGGGTGCAAACGAAGCTGGCGCATAAAGGAGCGCCACATCAATGCCGCGCTCATCGGGCGAAGAAGTCATCAGATACTGATAGCCAGCATGACGCAACAGCGAGCGACGCGTGAAATCACGCATCACCGAATCGTTTTCAACCTCACATAATGCCACCAAATCAGGGATACCATTACCTTCATCCGAACACGAAAGCAATTCCTGAGCCACCATATTCAGTTTATGCCAATAACGTCTCGACGTCCAATGTCTGTCCGATTCTGGAAGAAATTCAGTATCCTGCTTACCAGCATCGTGAGTATAGTCGAACAAGTTTTCGCAGTTCAACTCTACAAATGTCAAGAAGCCCGATAACAGCAGACTGAGTATCATTTACGCTTGATTTTCCAGCCAAGCCCTGCCACAAGGATACTCGTGATAGGCGACAGGATATTGAAGAAACAATAAGGCAGATAAGTGAGCGTAGCCACACCAAGCACGGTGCTCTGGGTAAGTCCGCAAGTGTTCCAAGGCACCAGTACCGAGGTTACCGTTGCACCATCTTCGCAACTGCGACTCAGCAAACGGGCCTCGTAGCCACCTTTCTTATATACATCCTTAAACATCGAACTGGCCAGCATAATCGACAGGTACTGATCGGCCATCGCAATATTGCAGAACAGCGAGGTGCCAACCGTCGAAGCTACCAACGAAGCTGTACCACGCACCCAGCGCAGCACCACCTTCATCAGGTCGGCTAACTGTCCGGTTGCCGTCAGCGCGCCACCGAAAGTCTGTGCGCAAATAATCAGCCAGATAGTCGGCATCATGCCCCCCATACCACTGGTCTGCACCAGATCGTTCAGCATCGGCACACCCGTCTCAATATTCGTACTGCCGTAACATACCTGCATCATACCTTTGTAAGATGACAGGAAACCATCGTGACCCGAAATCTGTCGGATCAGGTCGGGCTGTACCAACAAGCCTACCACGGCTGCCAACAGAATAGCCAGGAACAGTACCACCATCGATGGCCAACGGCGCGCAATCATCACACCTGTCAGTACAGGTACTATCAACAACCAAGGCGAAATCACAAACGTATGCTGCAAGCCGTCCATAAACTCCTGCACATTGCCATGACCCGATACGTTCATCATCAGTCCTGCAATCAGGAAGATAGAAAGCGATACCAAGAACGAAGGCACCGTGGTATAAAGCATATAACGGATATGCGTAAACAACGGCGTACCCGATACACTCGAAGCCAACACAGTAGTATCGCTCAATGGCGACAACTTATCACCAAAATAAGCACCTGTGATGATAGAACCGGCAATCCAGCCATCATCAAAACCATGTGCCTTACCGATACCCATCAGCGCAACACCGATGGTAGCAACGGTAGTCCACGACGAACCGATCATCAAACTCACCAATGCACACAGCACACTACTGCTCACCAAGAACACCTCGGGGCGGATAATCTGCATGCCGTAATAGATCATCGTAGGCACAATGCCCGATACCATCCAGGTTCCACCGATGGCACCGATCAACAAAAGGATAATGATAGCCGGTGTACAACTGGCTATCTTATCCGTTATCTCTTTTTCCAGATTCTCCCATTCCAGTCGTTTGGAGAAATGGCCTATTAACACACTAACTGCCGATGCCGCCAACAACGACACCTGACTGGCACCATCTAAAGTTGCGTTGCCAAAAACGGCAACGCAACATGTAATGAGTACTATCAGTACTATGAATGGGATAAATGAAATCATTTAGCAAACTTTTTCGAGACGCTTCATCATAGCGAACATGAATACTGCAGCTACCAAGCAAACGCCCAGGAACACACTCCAGCAGATCCAGAGGGGTACTGCACCCCACAGCAATCCACCTACTACAACAAGCTGATTACCGATGGCAGTAGCAACAAACCAGCCACCCATCATCATACCCTTGTACTTTGGAGGTGCAACCTTTGATACAAATGAGATACCCATTGGGCTGAGCAGCAGCTCACCGAATGTCAGCACCAGATAAACCATAATCAGCAGGTTTGGTGTAACATCAGCTACATGAACAGCAACAGGGTTACCATCAGCACCTACCTCGGTCTGAGGCATTGGCAGGCCGAATGATGAGAAGGCCATCAATGCATAAGCGATAGCGGCCACAATCATACCATAAGCAATCTTACGGGGAGCAGATGGTTCATTGCCCTTAGCTGCCAACGAACCGAAAATAGCCATCGATACTGGTGTGAGGGCTACTACATAGAAGGGATTGAACTGCTGGAAGATAGGAGCAGAAACAGTTACTGTACCCTCAGCATCATACTGAATAAACAGGAAAGCCAGTGCCAACACAATCACACCCAGTGAGATAGCCTTTGCTTTTGGAGTCTTCGACTGGAACAGTGAGAACGAAGCATACACAATGAATACGATGGCTACCAGGTTCCATACGTCGAAACACATGGCCTGCAGGCCCTGAGCACTCTGAGCAGTAAACTCATCGGCAAAGTATGTGAGCGACAAACCGTTCTGGTGGAAGGCCATCCAGAAGAAAATTACCACAGCAAATACCAGGCACAGAGCCACAATACGCTGCTTGGTTTCCTCCTTGGTGAGCTCAGGCTCGGTGCTTGCAGCATCAGCCTTAGCAGCCTTCTTGGTTCCACCCTCAGTATGACGGAAGGTTGAACGGAACATGTAATAGATGGCTATCGAGAGTACCAGCGATGCGCATGCCACTGCAAACGAGAAGTGGTAAGCATCGTTAGATGAATAACCAAGCGCGGTCTCGGCATACTCCTTGATACGGATAGCAGCAGTAGGTGCAAACAGGGCACCGATGTTGATAGCCATGTAGAAGATAGAGAAACCGGCATCGCGCTTATCCTTATACTGCGGATCGTTATACAAGTCACCCACCATTACCTGCAGGTTACCCTTGAACAAACCGGTACCAAAACCAATCAGCAACAGGGCAGCCAGCATCACTACCAGCGCTACGGTATCGCCACCAAGGGGCACCGACAGCAACAGATAGCCGGCAAACATAATGATGATACCTGTGGTAACCATCTTTCCGAAACCGAACTTATCAGCCAGGATACCACCAATCAGGGGCAGGAAGTAAACCAGCATAAGGAACGAACTGTAGATTGTGCCTGCCATAGCTGGCGACAATCCGTAATTAGCTCTCAAGAAAAGAGCAAACACGGCAAGCATGGTATAATAACCGAAGCGCTCGCCTGTGTTGGCCAGGGCCAACGCAAATAAACCTTTGGGTTGATTTTCGAACATAATTAATTATTTATTTGATTTTAGAATTCTTTGTTCTGATGATGTCAAACAGATAAGTACACTTAATCACGATGTTACCGAAGTTAGATCGCGAAAAATAGTCGCGTTTTGTGTTGCCATATATGTTACCTAATCCGTAGTAGTAGCGGCCTTCTATCATGAAATGTCCAAAGTGGCGATTGCTGAACTCAAGTCCTGCACCTACAGCAATACCATAATCAAACTTATTCTCGATGGCCATGGTATCCTGTGCCACCACATGCGATGCACGCAGGTCACCATACACGTAGTCGGGACCGAATTTTCCATCTTTGATAGCTGGGTTAAAGGCAGGATCGTGCACATCAAAGTTGCTCTCCACCTTATCGTTCAGATAGAATCCAATCTGAGGCCCCAGATGGATAAAGGCCTGCACGCCATTGCGCTCACGCCCCCATCCCAGTCGGGCCAGCAGTGGTATCTGCACGTAGGTCATCTTACGTTTATACTCCAGATTCTGCGTAGGATCGGTATGCAGGGGCACGGGCTGATCGTTCATATCCCATATCTTTTCCTGCCAACCTATCTGCGCAAAGTTCAGCTCAGCCGTTACGGCACAGATACTGCTGAAATATTTCTCACATGTGTAACGGGCCGTGATACCACCGGTAATGCCACCTAACATCGACTGTGGTACCTTCGACACAAACGACACATTACTCATCACATAACCGCCGTTCACACCAACAGCCAAGTCGTTACGATAGTCGCCTACCTGAGCAACAGCCGCTGCAATGAAAAAATGGAAAAATGAAAAAATTACAAATATACGCTTTATCATCCTTACATCCCTCATTCTTTAGAACTTAATCGTTTCCACGCGGCTATCGCGAGTGTAGTGAACAAACAATTGTGTATGGTTACGCAATCCGCCATTGCCATAACGCTCAAACTGCAACGGTGTCTGCACATAGTCGGGATTACTCTCTGCGCCCAAGAACTTACGTCCCTCGCGGTGCAAGCCCATCAGGAAGAAGTAGGCATGGTCGAAACCGGTAAGTGCAAAACGTGGCAGATTATTCTGCATATCGGTATGGAAATTCCAACGGAACTTCTGCTGCAGACGCTTGGTTGATGCCGACAGCGGATTATAGTAGAACACCGACGGAATATAGGTATTAAACTTGTAGAAGTTCTCCAAATGTGTACGGGTGTACATCAACCACTCGGTATAACCGAACATCGTAATAGCCAGATCAGGATCGGTAACCTTCAAGCCGTTCAGTTTAGAGAAAGCAACACCCAGCTCAGGCGAACGACCGGTATTCAGTATTACCACATTAGGCTTGGTACGACTGAATGCCTTTGAGAAATCGCTCTCGCCTGATTTCAGGTTGGTAATGTTACATGTCATCTTCTGCTGCTCCAACTGGCGGCGCAGGGCTGTGGTAAACTCACCCTTATTACTGGTAGAGTCGTTACAGTCGATAATCACCGTATGGTAGTTCTTGAATCCCTTCACAAAATGCTCGATAGTGGCCGAGTTCTGGGTAATATGACTCTGGTACACCTGATAGATGTACTTATTATCGGCCAACTGGGGCGCATTGATAGAGAATGGAATCAGCAGTTTAATCTTATGTTTCTCGACGAAAGCCGACAGGGCAGCCATCTGCTTAGAGTAGAGCGGACCGATAATCAGGTCGCACTTGGCAGCAGCCTCATCGTTCAGAATCTCGTTGATATTGCCGTCCTCAGCTGCATTCCAGGCATGGATATCAACCGAAACGCCACGCTGCTTCAAGCTGTCGCAAGCCATCAGCACACCACGGTAGTACTCTACCATGCGCTTGCCATCGCCATTCACATTGTGCAGTGGCAGCATCACACCCAGTCGGATGGCACGCTTACGAACATCATCGGTAGCATCCATATCGGGTTCTTTGGCCACGGGGTCAGCTACCTGCAGGGTAGCAAACGGAATCTTCAGCACGTCGCCTTTCTTCAGTTCGTAGCCAGGCTCGTTCATCTCGGGGTTAGCCTTCATCAGCTGTTCGATGGTGAGATCATACATACGCGATATGCCGAAGATGGTTTCCTTCTTCTTTACTTTATGCAATCCGCGTATCTGTTCACCCTCTTGAGCCGAGGCCACACCAACTGTCAGACAGAGGGCAGCTAAGAACAAAAAATATCTTAAAACTCGCGTCATATTTTCAAAATTTAGTCATTTCGCGTACAAAAGTACTAAATAATTATCAAATATCCGCTCGGTTTTACCGCTTTTTTTAAAAAAGAATTGCCAATTATCATTTTTTTAGTATCTTTGCACTTTAAATGAGTAAAAAATGATATTTCGACAGATATTTCCTACCGTTTTAGCCTTGTTTGCATCGCTTTCGGTCAGCGCACAGACCGATTCGGCTGCCATCGACTCGACTACCAATACAGGCGTCGAAAGCAAGCTCATTATGCCCAATACCTTTACACCCAACGGCGATGGGCATAACGATATTTACAAGGCCAAGGAGTACCGCAACTTATCCGAGTTTCGCGCGTACATATTTAATAGGTGGGGACAGAAACTCTACGAGTGGACCGATCCTGCCGAAGGATGGGATGGCAAATATCATGGAAACGATGTGAAACCTGGTGTTTACTTTGTGCTGGTAAAAGCCCGTGGCACCGACGATGTGATATACAACATACGCAAAGACGTAAACTTACTAAGAGGAGATGAACAGAGAAGATGAAAAGATAAATGTGTACGGCGCACGCGTACACAACCTTAAGAATATTGATGTAGAGATTCCCCGCAACTCGCTCACGGTGATTACGGGATTGAGTGGCAGCGGCAAATCGTCGTTAGCCTTCGACACCATCTTTGCCGAAGGCCAGCGCCGCTATATCGAAACATTCTCGGCCTACGCCCGCAACTTTCTGGGTGGTATGGAGCGCCCCGATGTAGATAAGATTACCGGCCTGTCGCCAGTTATCAGCATCGAGCAGAAAACCACCAACAAGAACCCACGTTCAACAGTTGGTACTACCACCGAGATTTACGACTATCTGCGTCTGCTCTTTGCCCGAGCCGGTCGTGCCTATAGCTTTGCTACAGGCGAGGAGATGGTACGCTACACCGAAGAGCGTGTGCTGGATATGATTACGCACGACTATGCCGGTCATAAAATCTACATCCTGGCACCACTCGTTCGCAGTCGTAAAGGTCATTACCGCGAACTGTTCGAGAGTATGCGCCGCAAAGGCTATCTGCATATCCGTGTAGATGGTCAGATGCTCGACATTGTACAGGGCATGAAAGTGGATCGCTACAAGAATCACGATATCGAGGTAGTGATTGACAAGCTCAAAGTACCCGAAACGCCCGATGTGGAGCGCTTGCAGAAGACAGTCACCCTCGCCATGAAACAGGGCGACGGACTGATTATGATTCTTGATCAGGACACAGGCTCTGTCAAGCATTTCTCAAAACGTCTGATGTGCCCCACCACAGGTATCAGCTACAGCGATCCGGCACCTAACAACTTCTCGTTCAACTCGCCCCAAGGTGCCTGTCCGCACTGTAAGGGATTAGGCGTCATCAACGAGATCGACCTCGACAAGGTGATTCCCAATAAGCAGGCTACCATCCGCGAGGGCGGCATCGTGCCTCTTGGCAAATACAAAAACCAGATGATATTCTGGCAGGTAGAGGCTATCCTGAAGAAGTTCGAGTGTGATTTAAATACCCCTATCGCCGACATCCCCGACGATGCGATGACCGAACTACTCTATGGTTCGCTAGAGGATGTACGTATCGATAAGGATCTGGTACGCACATCGAGCGACTATTTTGTATCGTTCGATGGTATCATTAAATACCTGCGTGGTGTGATGGAGAACGACGACTCGTCGGCTGGACAGAAATGGGCCGACCAATTCCTGGCCGAAATCACCTGTCCTGAATGTCATGGTCAGCGACTGAATCGCGAGGCCCTCTCCTACACATTCGGTGGTCGCAATATCGCCGATTTGGCCAATATGGATCTGATTGATTTGCGTAAGTGGATCGACGAACTGGAAATAGGCAATAACTTATCGAAACAGGAATATACCATCGCCAAGGAGATTCTGAAGGAGATCAAAACCCGTTTGGATTTCCTGCTCGATGTAGGTCTCGACTATCTGTCGCTCAACCGCCAGTCGGCAACCCTGTCGGGTGGTGAGAGTCAGCGCATCCGACTGGCTACTCAGATTGGTTCGCAACTCGTTAATGTGCTCTACATTCTCGACGAGCCATCAATCGGATTGCACCAGCGCGACAACGAGCGACTCATCAACTCGCTCAAGGAACTACGCGATATCGGTAACACTGTGATTGTAGTAGAGCACGACGAGGATATGATGCGCAGTGCCGATTACATCGTGGATATTGGTCCCCGTGCCGGGCGTAAAGGTGGCGAGGTGGTATTCCAAGGCACTCCAAGCGAGCTGTTAAAAACCAATACCCTCACAGCGCAATACCTCAACAAATCGCTCACCACTCACGTTGCACCGCTCACCCCGAGAAAGGGTTCTGGGCAGAGTCTGGTACTGCGCGGTTGTACAGGTAATAACCTCAAGCATATCGATGCCGAATTCCCATTGGGTAAGCTCATCGTCGTTACCGGTGTGAGCGGCTCGGGTAAGAGTACCCTCATCAACGAGACGTTGCAACCCATCCTATCGCACCATTTCTATCGCTCGCTCAAACGCCCCATGCCCTACGAGAGCATCGAGGGTCTCGACCTGATAGATAAGGTGGTGAGTGTGGATCAGAGTCCTATCGGTCGTACACCACGCTCAAACCCAGCTACTTATACAGGCGTATTCTCCGATATCCGCTCACTGTTTGTAAACCTGCCTGAGGCTAAGATTCGTGGTTACAAACCTGGCCGATTCTCGTTCAATGTCAAGGGTGGTCGTTGCGAAACCTGCGGTGGTAATGGATATAAGACCATCGAGATGAATTTCCTGCCCGACATCCAGGTGCCTTGCGAGGATTGTCATGGCAAACGTTATAACCGCGAAACCCTCGAGGTGCGCTACAAAGGTAAGTCGATTGCCGATGTGCTCGATATGACCATCAACCAGGCTGTGGAGTTCTTCGAGAACGTGCCAGACATCCTGCGAAAAATCAAGAGCATTCAGGATGTAGGTTTGGGTTATATCAAGTTAGGTCAGCCCTCTACCACCCTCTCTGGTGGTGAGAGTCAGCGCATCAAACTGGCCACCGAACTCTCCAAACGCGATACAGGCAAAACCATGTATATTCTCGACGAGCCTACAACCGGTCTGCATTTCGAGGATATCCGTATTCTGATGCAGGTTCTGCAGCAGCTGGTTGATCGTGGTAACACAGTGATTATCATTGAGCACAACCTTGATGTAATCCGCCAGGCCGACTGGATTATCGATATCGGTCCCGAAGGCGGTCGCGGCGGTGGCGAAATTCTCTGTGCCGGTACTCCCCAGCAAGTAGCAAAAAGTAAGCGAGGCTACACACCTAGCTTTATCAAGGAGATATTAGACAAATAAGAATTGAAAAGCGGAAGGCAACTTCACCTCTACCCTAACACTAACCTTGTTCTACTATCAGGGTAAAGCATGGTTAGTATTAGGGTAAATTTGTAAGCAAATAGCAACTTTTGCTTACTTTTTTATTAAAAAGTTGGTAAAATGTTTGGCGGTTTGAAATTAAATATATACTTTTGCAGCCGAAATGTTATAAAGACAACATAGAATATGAACAGAATTCAGAACAACTATTGGTGGTGGCAGAGCTCGAGATTAAATAGTCGCGAGGTTTAATGCCGTATACCTATAGATATAGTATAAAAAGGCTCGTCGCGACAGCGACGGGCCTTTTTTAATTAAACATTGAAAATTGAAAATATAAATAGATATGGAAAATTATTTTGCTGACGAGAGAGGTTTTTACGGAGAGTTTGGCGGGGCGTATGTTCCCGAGATACTCTACAAGTGTGTACACGACCTGCAGGAGGCTTACCTGCCTATCATTGAAAGCGCAGAGTTTAAGGCAGAATACCACGCCCTGCTGAAAGATTATGTTGGTCGCCCCAGTCCACTGTACTTCGCTAAGCGCATGAGCGAGAAGTATGGTTGCCAACTTTACTTGAAGCGTGAGGACCTGAACCATACGGGTGCCCACAAGATCAACAACACTATCGGACAGATTCTGCTGGCCAAGAAATTGGGCAAGACACGCATCATAGCCGAGACAGGTGCCGGCCAGCACGGTGTGGCCACTGCCACCGTGTGCGCACTGATGAACATGAAGTGCGAGGTGTTTATGGGAGCTACCGACGTGGAGCGCCAGCACACCAATGTGGAGCGCATGAAGATGCTGGGTGCCGAGGTTCACCCCGTACGTACAGGTAACATGACGCTGAGCGATGCCTGTAGCGAGGCTATACGCGACTGGTGCTGTCACCCTGCTGACACTTTCTACATCGTAGGTAGCACCATGGGCCCACACCCCTACCCCGACCTGGTGGCACGCATGCAGAGCGTGATCAGCGAAGAAATCAAATGGCAGCTAGAGGCCCAGATTGGTCGCGACTATCCCGACTATCTGATAGCCTGCATCGGTGGTGGTAGCAACGCAGCCGGCACTATCTATCACTACGTGAACGAAGAGCGCACCAAGATTGTGCTGGCCGAAGCTGGCGGACACGGTTGGCAGACCGACCATACTGCAGCCACCATCCATAAAGGTACAACAGGTATTCTTCACGGCTCAAAAATGCTGGTGATGCAGGATGAGAACGGACAGATACAGGAGGCCTTCACCATCAGCGCAGGTCTGGACTATCCCGGCGTTGGTCCCATGCACTGCAACATGGCGAAGAAAGGGCGCACACAGGTACTGAGTATCAACGACGATGAGGCTATCCGTGGCGGTTACGAGCTGACGCGTATGGAGGGTATCATCCCCGCCATCGAAAGTGCCCACGCCATTGCAGCACTCTCGAAACTCACGTTCAAGAAGGACGATGTAGTAGTGCTGACGGTAAGCGGTCGCGGCGATAAGGACGTAGAGACCTATCTGAAGAATAAGGCTATGGCTGGTGAATACGGATATTTTTGATTGAACATTGAACATTATGAGTAATTTCAATTATACAACTACAAGCAAAACCATTCTGGCGGATTTGTATACGCCAGTGGGGGTATATATGCGACTGAGAGATTTGTACCCACAGAGCGCGCTGATGGAGAGTTCTGACTATCACGAGAAGGACAACTCACGCTCGTTTATCGGTATCGAGCCCATGGCCAGCGTAGCTATCGGTCACGGCATGGCCACTATCACCTACCCTGATGGCACCACACTGCAGCACGAGGTAAACAAGGATTACCGCAGCGATAAGGCTATCCACGAACTGATAGATCGCATACACGTAGAGGGTGACGATGCCAAGCTTTGCGGACTGTTTGGCTATACCAGCTTCAATGCCGTACGCTACTTTGAAGATATCAACGTAAAGGACGAGACTCAGGCCAAGAACGATGCCCCTGACTTGCTTTATATATTATATAAGGTGGTGATTGTGTTCGACCACTTTAATAATACCATCAAGCTTGTTTCGCTGGAAGGCGATACCAAACTCGATGATGTAGTAAAGGCCATGAACAAGGCCAATGTAAAGGCATACGATTTCCACCCTGTAGGCGATGTGCGCTCTACCTTGACAGATGATGAGCATCGTGAGAACATCCGTCGAGGCATTAAGCACTGTCTGCGTGGCGATGTGTTCCAGATTGTGCTGAGCCGCCGATTCATCCAGCAATACGAGGGCGACGATTTCAAACTGTATCGTGCCCTGCGTTCAATCAACCCAAGCCCCTATCTGTTCTACTTCGACTTTGGCGGTTTCCGTATCTTCGGTTCAAGTCCCGAAACCCACTGTCGTATCGAAGGCCATAAAGCCTATATCGACCCTATTGCCGGTACCACCAAACGTACAGGTGATGCTGAGGCCGACCGCCAGGGGGCTGAATATCTGCGCAACGATCCTAAGGAGAATGCCGAGCACGTGATGCTGGTTGACCTGGCACGTAACGACCTGAGCCGCAACTGTCATGGTGTAAAGGTAGATTTCTATAAGGATTTGCAGTATTACAGTCATGTCATCCACTTGGTATCGCGTGTATCAGGCGAGCTCGATAACAACGCTGATCCTATCAAGGCTTTCATCGACACCTTCCCTGCAGGTACCCTTTCAGGTGCACCCAAGGTACGCGCCATGCAGCTTATCAGCGAGTACGAGCCACATAACCGCGGTGCCTACGGCGGTTGCATCGGCTACATCGGACTGGATGGCAGTTTGAATCAGGCCATCACCATCCGTACCTTTGTATCGCGTAATGGTGAGTTGTGGTTCCAGGCAGGTGGTGGCATCGTTGCTAAGAGCGATGTAGAGTACGAACTGCAGGAGGTGAACAACAAGCTTGGCGCCCTGCGCAAGGCTATACTGATGGCGGAGAAGATGTAATAAGGCACGGATTACACGGATTAACACGGATTTGTTATGAAAATAGTCATTATTGATAACTACGACTCGTTTACATACAACTTGAGTCATTTAGTAAAGGAGCTGGGCGCAGAGGTAACGGTGCTGCGTAACGACCAGTTTAAGCTTGAGGATTTGGAGCCATATAGCAAGATTATCCTGAGTCCGGGGCCTGGTATCCCCAGCGAGGCAGGTCTGCTGCTCGACGTGATTAAGAGCTATGCTGGTAAGAAGCCTATCCTGGGTGTGTGTCTGGGACATCAAGCCATCGGCGAGGCATTCGGTGGTAAGCTGGAAAACCTGAGCGATGTGTTCCACGGCGTAGCAACACCCTGTCATATTACCGTAGAAGACCCCATCTTCAGTGGCATAGAGCGAAATATCACCATCGGTCGCTACCACTCGTGGGTGGTATCAAAAGAGAACCTGCCCGACTGCTTAGAGGTAACCGCCGAGAGCGACGAAGGACAGATTATGGCCCTGCGCCACAAAACGATGAACATCCGCGGCATACAGTTCCACCCAGAGAGCGTACTGACACCCGACGGCAAGAAAATGCTGCAAAACTGGATGTTTCTTTAACATTGAACATTAAAGATTAAACATTAAAAGAGATATGGCACAGACAATGAAGGACATCCTGAACAGGATGCTGAACCACGAGGAACTGTCTCGTGAAGAAATGAAAGAAATTCTGATTGGTATCACCCAGAGCGAGTATCCCAACGAGCAGATTACTGCTCTGCTCACCGCGCTGCAGATGCGTGGCGTAACAGTCGACGAACTGTTGGGTTTCCGCGATGGTATCTTGGAAACAGGCGTGCCAGCCATTCTGAATGCCGATCGCTACATCGACGTGGTAGGTACAGGTGGCGACCGCAAGAACACCTTTAATATCTCGACCACCAGCTGCTTTGTGATTGCTGGTGCGGGCTACAAGGTAGCTAAGCATGGAAACTACGCAGCTACATCGGTATCGGGTGCATCGAACGTGATTCAGCACCACGGCATTAAGTTTACCGATGATATCGACAAACTGAACCGCAGCTTGAACGAGGCTGGCATCGTGTATCTGCACGCCCAGCTGTTTGCCAAGGCCATGAAGTTTGTAGGCCCCATCCGCAAGGCCCTGCAGTTCCCTACCATCTTTAATTTGTTAGGACCACTGGTTAACCCCTCACAGCCACAGTGCCAGTTATTGGGTGTAGCCAACCTCGACCAGATGCGCCTGTACAACCAGGTATATCAAAAGATTGGAATCGACTACGGTATCGTGAACTCTATCGATGGTTACGACGAGATCTCGCTGACAGGCGACTTCAAGGTAACCACCAAGCATTACGAGCGTATCTTTAAGCCCAGCGACCTTGGCTTTGAAATTGCCAAGCCCGAAGAGTTGGTTGGCGGTGCTACCGAAGAGGAGGCAGCACAGATCTTCGACAGCGTACTGGAGAACCGTGCCCTGCCCGCTCAGAAGAATATCGTACTGGCCAATGCCGCCTTCGGTATCCAGGTTCTGGAGAAGGGCGAGAAGAGCATCGAGGAGTGTGTAGAGATTGCCCGCGAGAGTATCGACAGCGGTGCCGCCCTCCGCACCTTCAAGAAGTTCGTTGAGTTGAACAGTTAATTTTGGGCAACGGACTACAGGACCTAAAGATTATGCACTACCTATTGTAAATATAAATAACAATGGATATATTAGAAGAGATAGTAGCGAACAAGCGCGTGGAAGTTGAAGCAGCCAAGTTGGCTGTAGCACCAGCAGTGCTGCACAAACAGGTGGAGGCGATTCTCGACTTTAGCGTGGCTTCGATGAAAAATGCCCTCACCGCATCCGACTCGGGCATCATCGCAGAGTTCAAACGCAAGTCACCTTCAAAGGGTTGGATCAAAGAGGAGGGCCAACCCGACATCATCCCATTGAGCTACCAAAAGAATGGCGCTGCTGCACTGAGCATACTTACCGACCAGAAGTATTTTGGCGGTTGCGACGACTTTATTCGCACGGCCCGTCACAGCGGTGTAAACATCCCCATCCTTTACAAGAACTTTGTGATAGATGAGTACCAGCTGTTCCAGGCACGCTTGTGCGGGGCTTCGGCTGTACTGCTGATTGCCGCCGACTTGTCGATAGCCGAGTGTAAAAGTCTGCTGAACACCGCCCACCAGTTAGGTCTGGAAGTTCTTTTAGAGATGCACTCCAACAAAGAATTGGAATACGCTGGGTTAGAGCCAGATATGTACGGTATCAACAACCGCAATTTAGGTTCATTTGTGACCGACGTAGAGAACTCATTCCGCTTGGCTGAGCTATTACCAAAGGATGCCGTAAAGGTGAGCGAGAGTGGTATTTCGAACCCTGATACGGTGAAGGCTTTACGTGAGGTTGGTTTCCGTGGTTTCCTGATTGGCGAGAACTTTATGAAGACAGCCGATCCAGGATCAGCATTACGTGAATTGATTGAGAAGCTATGATAATCAAGGTTTGTGGTATGAGAGAGGCGGAGAACATCCGCGAGGTTGAACAATGTTCAATGTTAAATGATCAATGTTCAATTGATTGGATGGGCTTCATCTTCTGGCCTAAGTCGAGTAGGTTTGTGAGCCAAGTGCCAGCTTACTTGCCAAAGCACTGCCAGCGCGTGGGTGTGTTTGTTGATGCCAGCATCGGCGACATCATGTCGGCCGTAGATAGCTTTGCACTCAACTATATCCAGTTGCATGGTCAGGAGTCGCCCAGCTACATCATTCAGTTGAAGCCACATCTACCCGCCGATGTAAAAATAATTAAATCCTTCAACATCGCCACTACCAACGACCTGGCGCAGACCAAACCCTACGAAGGATTGGCAGATATCTTTCTCTTCGATACGAAAGGAAAGTGCGTGGGTGGCAACGGTGAGAAGTTCGACTGGACGGTACTCGACGCCTACACAGGCAACACACCTTTCTTGCTGAGTGGTGGTATCGGTCCCGATGATGCTGAGCGTGTTCGCAACTTCCAGCACGACAAGTGCATTGGTATCGACTTGAACTCACGCTTCGAATCAGTCCCTGCTCTCAAGGATGCCGAAAAACTCAAGGCATTCTTTCAGAATGTAAAAATGTAAAAATGAGATAATGTAAAAATGTAATAAGATGAATAAGATCAATCAACTTTTCGCAAACAGTCAGGACCAGAAACTCCTGTCGCTATACTTTTGCGCAGGCTGCCCCACACTCGAGGGCACAGGCGATGTGATTCTCGCCATGCAGCGTCGTGGTATTGCCATGATTGAAGTTGGCATTCCGTTCAGCGATCCGCTGGCCGACGGTCCTGTTATTCAGACTGCCGCCACCCAGGCCCTGAAAAACGGTATGAACCTGCATATCCTTTTCGATCAGCTGAAAGCCATCAAGGATCAGGTGCAGATTCCACTGGTACTGATGGGCTATCTGAACCCTATTCTGCACTACGGTATCGAGGCTTTCTGTCAGAGTTGTGTAGAGGCTGGCGTGAGTGGTGCCATCATCCCCGACCTGCCATTCAAGGATTATCAGGAGGTAGTAAAACCCATTGCTGATAAATACGACCTGCGCATCATCATGCTCATCACGCCAGAGACCAGTGAGGATCGTATCCGCTTTATCGACGATAATACCGATGGTTTTGTGTATATGGTGTCGAGTGCAGCCATCACTGGTGCACAGAAGAGTTTCGACGAAGCCAAACAAGAGTATTTCCGTCGTATCAACGCCATGAATCTGCGCAACCCACGTATGATTGGTTTCGGCATCAGCAACAAGCAGACGTTCGAAGCCGCCCAGCAGAATGCCGCAGGTGCCATCATCGGTTCGAAGTTTGTAACCTTGCTGAATGAGAGCAACAACGCCGACGAGGCCCTCGACAAACTGTTTGACGCCCTTGAAAGATAACGTTTACGTAGAATTTTGCGTATTGATTAGTTTGTAGTTTAGCACTTTTGTTGTATATTTGCAGCAAAATTGCGAGACTGCAAACTAATAAACGTTACTAAATACAGATGATTAAAAGAATTTTTCAGATTGCGATGCTCTGCGTGCTGACACCCCTGTTAGCAGCAGCTCAGCAGTGGGACGAAACTCAGTATCGTCAGATTGAGCAGAGTATCCGCACACCGCATTTTGCCGACAAGGCTTATGTGATTACTCAGTATGGCGCAAAGACTACCAACACAG
This sequence comes from Xylanibacter ruminicola 23, assembly GCF_000025925.1. Lineage (NCBI taxonomy): Bacteria > Pseudomonadati > Bacteroidota > Bacteroidia > Bacteroidales > Prevotellaceae > Xylanibacter > Xylanibacter ruminicola. The sequence continues at coordinate 1,743,217 of NC_014033.1, forward strand.
CCGCCAAGAACCAGAAGGCTATCCAGAAAGCCATCGACCTCTGCTCGAAGAAGGGCGGCGGCCGCGTAGTAATTCCCGCAAATCAGAAGTTCCTGACAGGTGCCATCCAGTTGAAGAGTAGTGTGAACCTGGAGGTGCAGGAAGGTGCCGTACTCGAGTTTGCCTTCCAGCCCGAGCTCTACCCCATCGTAGAAACCTCATGGGAGGGTTTGGAGTGCTTCAACCTCTCGCCTTGTGTATATGCTTTCAAGGCTAAGGATATTGCCATTACCGGTAAGGGAACCATCGACGGTGGCGGTAGCAACGACACCTGGTGGCCTTGGAATGGTAATCCCCGTTTTGGTTGGAAAGAGGGCACCATCAGTCAGCGTGGCGGCTCACGTGCGCGCCTGCTTAAGAATGGTGAGGACGGTGTACCTATGTATAATGAGAAAGGTGAGCGTAGCCCCGAGCGCGTGTTTACAGCTCAGGATGGTCTGCGCCCACAGCTGGTAAGCTTTAACAAGTGCGAAGGCATTCTGTTGGAGGATGTAACGCTGTTGCGTTCGCCGTTCTGGGTGATTCACCCCCTGCACTCTACCGATATTACTGTTCGTCGTGTAAAAATGATTAACGACGGACCTAACGGCGACGGCTGCGACCCAGAGTGCTGCGACCGCGTGCTGATTGAGGACTGTTTCTTTAACACCGGCGACGACTGTATCGCTATCAAGAGCGGACGTAATCGCGACGGCCGTGAGCGTAACATGCCATCCAAGAACATCATCATCCGCAACTGCGAGATGAAGAATGGCCATGGCGGTGTGGTAGTAGGCTCAGAGATTTCGGGCGGTTGCCAGAATGTGTATGCTCACGATTGTGTGATGGATTCGCCAGAGCTGGAGCGCGTGCTGCGTATCAAGACCAACAGCTGCCGTGGTGGTATCATCGAGAATATCAACATGCGTAACATCACCGTTGGCAAGTGTAAGGAGAGTGTGCTGAAGATTAACCTCGACTACGAGCACAACGAGATATGCTGCCGTGGCTACTACCCCATCGTTCGCAACGTTTATATGGAGAATGTTACCAGTCAGCAGTCGCAGTATGGTGTGCAGATTATCGGTCTCGACGAAGATACATTTGTTTACGACATCAATGTCAAGAACTGTCACTTCAACGGCGTCAAGAGTGGCAACTTTATGAGCGGCAAGACCCGCAACGTCAACTTCGACCGCTTGTTTATCAATGGTTCGCTGGCACTGCTCAAGGCCCCATACCAGAACTACTCGGAGTGGATGACCTACAGCGAGATGCAGCGCACCCCTAAGAGCTACCTGCTGGACTTCTCGCAGAAACCCAAGTGGAGTTACGTGATGGGTATTGAACTGGAAGGTATGCTCGACACCTATCTTAAATATGGTGGTGAGGATATCCGCAAGTACTGTCAGGAATATACCGACACGATGATTAACGCCAAAGGCGTCATTCGCAACTACGACATCCTGGACTACAACCTCGACAACGTGCGTACTGGTCATTTCGTAACCCGCATGTATCAGCAGTGGCCCGAGGCAAAGAACCTGGCAGCGATGAAGACGATGATGAAGCAGTTGCAGAATCAGCCCCGCACCATCGCCGACAAGGTATTCTGGCACAAGGCCATCTATGCCTACCAGGTATGGCTCGATGGTATTTTCATGGGTCTGCCCTTCCGCACACTCACTGCCCCCATCACCACCACCGCCAAGGAGGCTAAAAAAGGTGCCATCAACAAGATTTACGACGATGCTGTAAACCAGCTGAAGATAACCTACGAGCGCACACTCGACCCCAAGACAGGTTTGAACCGTCATGCCTACGACGAAACCCGCAACACCTTCTGGGCCGATAAGACTACAGGTCTCTCACAGCACTGCTGGGGCCGCGCGCAGGGTTGGTATTCGATGGCACTCATCGAGGTGCTCGATGCCCTGCCCGAGGATTACGCCCGTCGCCAGGAAGTAATCGACCTGCTGAAGAAGGATCTGGATGCCGTTATCAAATGGCAGGACAAGAAAACAGGTGTTTGGTATCAGGTGATGGAGCAGCCTGGTCGCGAAGGCAACTATCTGGAGTCAACCTGCTCGTCGATGTTTGCCTATGTGCTGCTCAAGGCTTACAACAAAGGTTACCTGGGCACCAAATATCGCGATGCCGGTATCAAAGCCTATAAAGGTATCATCAACAACTTTATCCGCGTAAACGAGGATCAAACCATCTCGCTCACTCAGTGTTGTTCGGTAGCAGGACTCGGTCCGGCCGCCACACCCGAGGTACAGGCGGCCTTGAAGAAGATAAACCCCAAGGCAACGGTAAATGAGAATACCCGACGTGATGGCGGTTTCAACTACTATCTGTCGGAACCTATTCGCGACAACGATGCCAAAGGTGTTGGCCCGTTTATCTGGGCCTCGCTCGAAATGGAACAGTTAGGATACAATATCAACAACGTGACGGCCTCTATAGACCGTCACGCTGTTGTTAATCGCAACAACCCTCTTATCACCAAAGCCGATGCGCTGTCGTCGCTGTCGGTTGGTAACGGTCACTTTGTAACCACCGTGGATGTCACGGGTTTACAGTCGTACCCCAACGATTATCAGACAGGTGTACCGTTGTGTGCCATGAGTGATTGGGGGTGGCATCAGTTTCCGAACACCAAGGGATTGAAACCTTCGGAATCGGAAAAAGCCTACGACTTTGGGCATGGGCATCCTGAGGTATATGCCGTAGAATACAAGAAAGCAGAGGACGGTCGCCACAAAGAGGCAACCGATTTTTTTCGTATTAACCCCCACCGCTTAAACTTAGGCGCACTGGGCCTGCACCTTACCGATGCCAACGGCACACCTATCGCCTTGAATCAGCTTACCAACATTCGTCAGGAACAGAAACTGCTGGATGGCGAGATTGAATCGGTGTTTACAGCCGATGGTCAGAAGGTTGAGGTGACAACAGGTGTTCATCCTGCCAAAGATGCGGTGTATGCCCGTATCGTAAGCCAGTTGCTCAAAAAACAGCGTGCCACCATCCGTTTGCGTTTCCCCTATCCCACCGGCAAGCATGCCGATGATGCCAGCGACTGGAACCAGCCCGAAAAGCACCAGTCGGAGATTGTAGAGCAGAGCGCACAGAAAGCCTTGATTAAGCGCACCCTTGATGCCACCACCTATTACGTGCTGTTGCAGTGGGAAGGTCAGGCCACACTCAGCAGATGCGATAGTCATGAGTTTGAGCTGGCAGCCAACGAGGATGTGCTCACCGTATCAGCCGAATATCTGAACAGTCTGCCCACCAGTCAGGCTTTGGCTTTTGAGTACGACCAGTACCATAAAGCCACGTTGCGCCATTGGAATGCCTGGTGGAAGGCAGGTGCCATCGTGGATTTCTCGCAGTGTACCGATCAGCGCGCCAAGGAGTTGGAGCGCCGCGTGGTACTCTCGCAATACCTCACCCAGATTAACTGTGCCAACAACATGCCGCCACAGGAAACAGGACTTACATACAACAGCTGGTTCGGTCGCCCACACTTAGAGATGACCTGGTGGCATGCCGTAGATTTTACTCTTTGGAACCGTCCGGAGGTGGTTGCACAGATGCTACAGTGGTACAATACGGTAGCCTATCCCGTGGCCCGACAGATTGCCGAGCGACAAGGCTTTAAGGGTGTGCGCTGGATGAAGATGACCGACCCATGGGCTGGCGAGGCTCCATCTAACACCGGCTCGTTCCTCATCTGGCAGCAGCCCCACTACATCTATCTGGCCGAGGAGATGTATCGCGCCAATCCTACTGCCGAGACACTGAAAACCTATGGTGAACAGGTAGAAGCCACCGCCGAGTTTATGGCCGATTACGTTACCTACGATGCCCAGCAGAAGCGTTACATCCTGAAAGGTGCCACCGCTATGCAGGAGTGCATGACTAAGGACATCTCGTACAATCAGCCCTTTGAGTTGGCCTACTGGCAGTACGGTTTGAAGGTGGCCCAGCAGTGGCGCGAACGCCAAGGCAAGGCACGTATCGCCAAATGGGATGATATCATTGCCAAGCTGTCGCCCCTGCCTGAGACCGATGGCATCTATACAGCCGGCATACAGATAGGTAGCGACAAGAACCACGAGGCATTCGACCCCTTTGATGCTACCAGCAAGAAAGTTGAGACCTTTGCCGATAAGTGCCGTAACGACCACCCTGCCGTGCTGGGTGCCTGCGGCATGCTGCCATACACCTCTTTATATAATAAGGAGCAGATGCAGCGCACACTCAACTGGGTGATGCAGAACTGGAACTGGCAAACCACCTGGGGATGGGATTACGGTATGATTGCCATGACCGCCGCCCGCTTAGGCGAACCCGAGACAGCCCTCAATGCCCTGCTCATCGATACCCAGAAGAATACCTATCTGCCTAGCGGTCATAATTTCCAGACCGCCGACCGCTTGCGCATCTATCTGCCAGGTAATGGCGCCTTGCTTACAGCCGTGGCCATGATGTGCGCCGGATGGGATGGTTGCAGCCAGCCGCTGAACCCAGGATTCCCCCAAGATGGCCGTTGGAACGTACGTTGGGAAGGACTACAAAAAATGCAATAATTGCGTAATTTAACAGCGCCATTTTGCTGTGTGCGATAACACCCCTGCATAACGTAAACGTTTGCAGGGGATTTCTTATAGAAAAGTATACATTGTTTCACAATTAATAATACTTTTGCACCCGTAAAGTTCTGCAAGGAGCTTAAAACGCTAAATATTTAACTCTATAAAAATAATATTAAGTACAACTAAAACTAACGTTCGTATGAATCATCAAATCAAAAGAGCCTCTATGGCTTTGCTTTTGTCTGTGTTCTGCTTCGTGGCCTATGCCCAGAAGACTATCACAGGTACAGTGAAGGATGCATCAGGTGAACCTATGATTGGTGTAAGCGTAGTTGTCGATGGTACCACTATCGGTGGTGTAACCGACTTCGACGGTAATTTCACCATTCAGAACGTATCTGAAAAGGCCGTCCTGAAGATTTCTTACATCGGTTTCAAGGAGCAGAAGATTTCTGTAGCCGGTAAGAACAGTTTTAACGTTACCATGCAGGAAGATGCTGCTGCCCTCGACGAGGTGGTAGTAGTAGGTTATGGTACGATGAAGAAGAAGGACCTGACCGGTTCGGTTGCTTCGGTTAAAACCGAGGATCTGGCTAAGGTGGCAGGTGCCAACGCCCTTTCGGCCATGCAGGCCAAGGTGCCTGGAGTTGACCTCCAGCAGAGTGGCGGTGGTGAGGCCGGTGCCGGTGTGAGCATGACCCTGCGCGGTAACCGTTCACTGTTGGCTGGTAACGGACCACTGGTTATCGTGGATGGTGTAGAGTATGGTTCTACCCTCGACATCCCAGCTACCGATATCGAGTCGATGGATATCCTGAAGGATGCTGCCTCTACCGCTATCTATGGTACCAAGGGTGCTAACGGTGTTATCCTGATTACCACCAAGCGTGGTTCGGCCGGTAAGACCAAGGTTAGCTTCAACGGCTACCTCTCATTCAACGGTGCCACAGGTATTGTTAAGCCAATGTATGGCGACAAGGAAGTACAGCGCCTGATTGACAAGAAGAACTACGAGACAGCCGCTGCCAATGGCTGGGCCTTCAGCAACACAGCTACTGCTGCCGACGTGCTGACCTTCAAACTGGATGATGGTACAGAGACCCTGTCTATCTACAATGACAAGTCATATACCGACTGGCTCGATATGATTCTTGACAACAGCGTATCTCAGAACTATGAAGTATCTGTTCAGGGTGGTAACGAGAAGACCAACTTCAATGTGTCGATGGCCGCTATGGATGATAAAGGTTTGATGAAGGGTGATGAGTTCAACCGTTACACCGGCCGCATCAACCTGGATCACAATATCAACCGCATCGTGAAGATTGGCGCCAGCCTCTCTTACACTTACAAGAGCAACGACAAGCGTAACGGCGGTGTTTATAACCAGGCTCAGAAGATGACCACCATCACTCACGCCTATCTGAATGACGGTTCTATCAACGCTACTCCTAACCCATGGTATGCAGCTCACTGCTCACCTCTGCTCGACGAGGATGGCGCTTACCAGCGCAATATCGAGAGCAGCCGTTTCTTCGGCAGTGGTTATCTGCAGCTCAATCCTATCAAGGGTCTGATCGTGAAGTCGCAGTTCACACTCGACCGCAGCACCTCGCGCACAGGTACCTATCAGGACTACCACAGCCAGGCACGCTATCAGTCGCCTACCACTACTTATATTGCCAACGACCGCAGCACTGGTACCAAGTATGTATGGCAGAACACTGCTAACTACAACAAGACCATTGCTAAGCACGATATGACCTTCCTGCTGGGTCATGAGATGTCGCAGTACGTATCTGAGAGCAGCAGCATCTCTGGTGTTGCCGGTTCTGAGAGCTACAAGAAGAGCGGCTTCTACGATGTCAGCAAGATTCAGTCACCTCTTGTAAGCACAGGCTACACCAAGAGCTCTATGCTTTCATTCTTTGCCCGTGCCAACTACTCATACGATGGCAAGTACCTGTTGCAGGCATCGGTTCGTGCCGATGGTTCTTCAGTACTCGCCGAAGGTCACAAGTGGGGTTACTTCCCATCAGTAAGTGCCGGTTGGCGTATCTCCGAGGAGAAGTTCATGCAGGGCACCAAGTCATGGCTCGACAACCTGAAGTTCCGCGTATCTTGGGGTCTCTCTGGCAACTCAGCCATCTCTGCCTACCAGACACTGGCCACCATCCAGAGCATCGTGCCAAACTCTACCGACAAGGCTCCTATGACCATGGCTAATCCTAACCTGACATGGGAGAAGACCGCCGCCCTCGACTTTGGTCTCGACTTCTCGTTCCTCAATGGTCGCATCTATGGAGGTATCGACTACTATAACAGCAAGACCTACGACCTGCTGTACTACAAGACCGCTCCTGCCTCATCGGTATTCACCAGCACTATCTCTAATGTTGGTAAGACCAAGGGCCACGGTCTCGAGATTTCACTCGGTGCAGTACCCGTTAAGACCAACGACTTTACTTGGGATCTGAGCGCATCGGCTACCTTTGCCCGCGACGAGGTTTCTGAGTTGGCCGACGGTATCGAGCAGGTAGTATCAGGCACCAGCATCCTGAAGATTGGCGAGCCTGTTTCAGCTTTCTACAGCTACGACATGGACGGCTGCTGGGGCATTGGCGAGTTCGACAAGTATCTGGCTGCTCACCCCAACTTCGAGAAGCCACAGGCCGACTACGGTGATCCTGGTACACCAAAGGTGATTGACGTAAACGGCGACGACAAGATCGACGATAGCGATAAGATTATCTACAACCGCTCGCCCAAGGCTATTCTTGGTTTGAACACCACCTTCACTTACAAGGACTTCTCACTGAGCGTTCAGACCATGGCCCGCTTGGGTGGCTACCTGAACTACAGCGGTTACGGACTCTATCTGTACGACAACGCCAACTGGGGCGACCTGAGCTACTGGACACCAGAGAACCAGGGTGCCGACATCCCATCTCCAGGTGCCACAGGTGCTACTCCTACATTCTACAAGAGCGCCATTCAGATTCAGAAGGCCGACTACTTCAAGATTAAGGACATCACCCTGTCGTACAACCTTCCCAAGAACCTCATCAAGAAGGTTTACATGAGCAATGTTCGCATTTACGGTTCACTCAAGAACTACTTCACATTCAGTCACTTCGACAACTACGACCCAGAGCGTGGCGGTTCAGTCAACTTCCCACTGATGAAGCAGGTTGTAGTAGGTCTTAACGTAACTTTCTAAATCAAATAATTGATTATCGATATGAAAAAGATATATAGTATGTTATTTGCTGCCGCTGCCATCAGCTTCGGCGCAACCTCCTGCTCCGACTTCCTGGACGAGGACAACAAGACCGGTGAGACTGCCGACCTGGCCTACAACACCGTATCGGGTATCGACGGACTCATCCAGTCGGCTTATACCTACACACACGGTTGGTGGGGTAAGGAGCCATCACTGGGTCTTGCAGAAATGGGCTCAGACCTGTTCTACTTTGGCTACGACAACAAGCAGAAGTCGATGCTGAAATACGATATCTCTGCCGAGGCTCTTGGTAGCAACGTAGCCGACAACCCTTGCTTGGACGAGTACTGGGAGATGTTCTACGCTGGCGTGGATGTATGTAACAACGCCCTGAAGTATGTGCCCGAGTGCAGCGTTATCGACGATAACAAGAAGGCCGCCTACCTGGGCGATGCTTACTTCCTGCGCGCTCTGTACTACTCTCAGATGGTAGCTATGTGGGGACCAATCCCTTACAATGCCGAGCCCATCAACGCGATTAACAACAACCCTGTTCGTGTGCCCGAGGCTGAGGTTTATGGTAACATCCTGAACGACCTGAAGCAGGCCATGGACAACTATAAGAAGGCAAACATCATGGATGGCAAGTCGGCCACTGCCGATGGTCGTGCCTACTACTATTCAGCCGAGGCCCTCTATGCCCGCGTAGCCCTCTACGCTGCATCTTGGTTGGGTGCCAATGCCGTTAGCGGTTATGGCAATCTCTATACCGAGGCTCTGAATGCTGCCAATGATGTGATCAACAACTCTGGCGCGAAGTTCTACAGCCGTTTCAGCGACACTTGGAATATGAACAATGAAGAGGCAACCACCAATACCGAGAACCTCTTTGCCGTTCACTACTCTAACGATCTGAACGCCGGTCGCGACAACTGCGTACCTTACCGTTTCTCAAGCGAGGGTACTGGCAATTTCAACTCACTCATCACCCGTACCGGTTATGGTCGTAACGGTGGTAGTGCCTCACTGCTGATGTTCGTATCACTCTGGAACAACGGTTGCGACGATATCGGTCCTAACGGACAGAAGAACAACTCTATCTTCTTCCGTATGGCAGCCGGTAAGACCACCATCAAGAGCAAGAGCACAGGTAAGGATGTTGAGGTTGGTAAGTACTACTCTCCTTACGGCCGTGGCTTCACCCGCTACCTGCCTTCACTCTATCTCTGGCAGATTCTGGATGAGATCAAGGGTACCGACCAGCGTTACAATGGCACCCTGCTCACCGAATATCGCGTACATCCCGACCTGGCTGGCAATGCTGCCAACTATCCTAAGATGGCCGATCAGACTTACAAGACCTACGACGAGGCTTACGCCGAGGATGGTAACTACTTCAACGGTGGTGTGATTGGTATCCAGTACGCCCTGATGGATGGTAACTCAGCCGAGGGTCAGGCTCTGCAGGCCGAGGCCAAGGACAAGTATCGCTTGCAGTTCGCATTCGGTGGCGACATTCCTGTTTACACCTCTGGCGATCCTGCTACAGCCCTGCCTACCGAGGGTGGAAAGGCTAAGAGCGATGTATATGGCGACGCCCGCTACAAGAGCGAGAAGATTGAAGGTCGCCGTTCGTTCCCTGGCATCAAGAAGTTCCTCGACGATCAGTACGAAGAGGATTATCCTACCTTCGATATCTCACACCGCGACATCATGGTACTGCGCTTAGCCGAGATGTACCTGATTAAGGCCGAGGCTGAGCTGGCAACAGGCGGCGATGCCCTGAAGACCATCAACCAGCTGCGTGCAGCCCGCGCCATCGCTGGCAAGGACAACAGCATCAGCGGTACTGTAACCATCGAGACTATCCTGAAGGAGCGCGCTATCGAGCTCTGCGGTGAGTACCAGCGCTGGTTCGACCTGAAGCGTACCCACACCCTGATCGACCACGTGAAGAAGTACAATGCTCAGGCAAGTGGCAACATTGCCCTGAAGCACTACTACCGTCCTATCCCACTCTCTGAGCTGGAGTCGGTTACCAACCGTGGCGACGCAGCTGTGACACAGGATGCAGGTGGTGTACTGCAGTACAGCGCAACACAGGAAACCATGTGGCAGAACCCTGGTTATTAATCCTATTATAACCATACAAATAAAAAGTAGCTTTCCGACTATCGGGAAGCTACTTTTCGTTTATCAATAAGTTACTTTTTACTGATCAAAAAGCTACTTTTCAGGGCTGCAGGGTTACGGCCATCAATCCGATGATCACATCGTTGGATAGCGTTCGGATGGTGAGCGACTGCAAGCGTTTCTGCTGGTCGAGCTGCATCTCTAACATCTGACCAGCACCACCGGGGATTTCTCTACCGTACTCACCACCAAGCTGGATGATGCTACCTAAGTTACGGCTCACATCGCCCGTGCTGAAGCATACACGATACGGACGGGGCTGCGGCGCGTTGAACGCCATGCCGTCCACATAGTAGTCCTGCTCGATGGGGCACCAGTTATCAGGATTACGCAGGGCAAGTGTGTCGGTCGTACCGTCGGTATAGGTCACAATCACCAAACCGTTGTCAATCCTGCTCTGCATGTGGTTAGTAGAACCAGCCATCAGCAGATAAGCCTTCTGGGCCTTGCCCTTCAAGGGGATGGTAACGGCATCGGGGTAGTTATCCCACAAACTGGTGTAGATGATGTTCTCACCCTTTTGCGGGGTACTGAAGGGGATGCCAACCATGTTAAACACACCGTTCACGATTTTGGTACGGAACACCGAGTCGTTAATCTCAGCAGTCTTCTTAGGATGGCACCACTCACCAATGCCCTGCACGGGTATCTGCAACGTGGTGGTTTGTGGACGCGGACTGAGATATTGGTTCTTGAAGATATCGCTCACGCTGGCGTTAAAATACTTAGCCAGTTTCACGGGCTGATAATCCAAGTCGAACTCTATCACCTGATGCTGGGCTGTGGTGCCCTTGATGTCTCGATACTGACCGCCGGACAGATTCTGACGGAAGATGATTTGCAGAGGCTGACGGAAGTTCTGGGTGATTTCAACACGCACCTTGCCATTCTTTCGCGTGTACTTGTACGACAGGTAGGGCGTTTTTACGCTGGCACTATCCCACTCTGCGGGGAACCCCGGACGGATGATGCACTTGCCATCGAGCGCCTGGGGGATGATGCCAAACAAGCCCTGCAACAGCGTTCGACTGCTGATGCCGATGCAATCACCAAAGTCGCGATAACACTCACCACGGGCCGCATCGTAATGACTAATCTGTCCGAAGTTGGCCGGACTTTGTCCGTAGTACATCTGATCCATGATGTTGGCTTTCATCAGCTGGTAGCCCTCGTCGGCACGCCCGGCCTCAAAGTAAGCCAACGCCGTGTGCATCACCTCGGCAGCAGCCACGTTGTTAATGCTCCAGCTGTAGGGCATCCAGTTGCTGGTTGAGATGGTTTGTAAACCCGACTGCTCCACGGGGATGTGCGGAATGTTACGGGTTACCCAGTTGGTAGCCTGGTAAGCCTGTTCGGTGGTGCAAGCACCACAGTCAATCGGGGTATAGATGCTCCACACGGCAGGATTATCGTGGGTGCGTTTCAAGCCCATGCCATCCTGATACTCGGCCCACACGCCTGCTTTCGACAGCCACAAACGCTGGTTCATGGCCTGCAGGATAGCTTCGGCCTCATCACGATAGGGCTGCGCATCCTCGCCAATGATTTCGGCGATACGGGCAGCCAACTTGTTGCCGCGATAGTTGTAGGCCGAACTATGAGTAACGGCACCACCACTGTAGTAGAGTGCATCGCTGGCCCAGATGCAGCAGTAGGCATCGTACAGATGGTCGCCATCGGCATCGTAGTTGCGTTTCTCCCATGCCAGATGCGACTTGAGTACAGGCCACATCTTACGCATATAAGCGGTATCGGCATCGTATTGGAAGTGCCACAGCAGCTCGTCGATGTAGTTCAGGTTCATATCGTAATGGTGCATCTGATCATTACGCTCTGGATTTCGACAGATGTAACCATCGCTGTACATTTGCGTGCCCCAACGCTTCTCGGCACGCGCCATGTTTAACGTTGAATCCTGCGAGGGATGCGGGATGGTGGCAGGCACATGGGTTACCTGACTCTTGGCGTAGGCATCAAAATGACTCACTGCCCTATCCTGCCAACCCAACACATCGCCCAAGTAACCGGCACGCCAACCAGCCAGCGGCATACGCCAACCGATACAACCGTGCAGCCACGTTTGTCCGTCCCAATCGCCATCGGCAGCCAGCACCAGGGCACCACCTAAGGTATTGATGTAGGCATCGGGCGTAGTAAACTGTATGCGCGCAGCCAACTGCTCGTAATACTGCTGGGCAGCGGCAAACTGCTTGGCACCATCGGCAGCCGCCAGCGGTTTCATCACGTTCACATCCACCAGCATGTAAGCCGTGTTGCCATCCAGCGCCACTTCGGCGGTTTGTAGCACCTCGCCTTTGGGTTCCAGCACGCCTGGTTTATCGGCACCGATATCGCCATTGCGACTGAGCTTAGGCTGAGCAATCTCGCACACCAAAGCCTTGATACGAGCCTTGCCAGCCAATGCGGGCGACGAGAACTGCCAGATGGCCGCCTCGCTATCGGGCAAGGCGATGACACGGATGGTTAGCTGCACCCCACCCCAGCCCGTAAGCTGATACGTGCGCTGGCCATCCACGTAGCTGGCCGTACAAGGACTCACCTGCTCTAGCGGATAGTCGATGCCATCCACCTGAGCCACCAGTCGGATGTTACGATGATAGCCTTTCTTTACCACGGCAAAGATGGGGCGGTCGCTGGTTTCCAGGCGCCAGTCGGTATGACTGCCGTAGAGAGCACGCGTGTAACGGTTGTTACCATCTGCACAAACAAAAGCGCCCCCCGCACCTGGCTGGTATTGCAAGGTGCGAGGAGCGGGTGTGCCATGGGTTTGGCACATAGCGGATAGCGGGACCATGCCCACTAGTCCGACTATAGCTATCTGTAGCTTATTCATTAGCAGGGGCGCTTCTTGGGCAGATTGAATGCGTCCTGCACTTCCTTCATCTGTGCGTCGGTCATGCCATCGGGCTCCGAACCCATCGACTTGGCACACATATAGATGTTGGCTGCCTTACAGAGCACGTCGGTCTGGTCGAAGGCATCCATGATATCGGTACCAACAGCCACGGTGCCATGCTTCTCCCACAGCACCACGTCGTGGGTCTTAATCTGCTCGAGTGTAGCCTCGGCCAGTGCTACCGACGATGGCATAGCGTAAGGTACGATACCGATGCCGAGTGGTGCGAATGCCAGTGTCTCGGGAATCATCGACCACAGCACGCGTGTCATCTCATCGCCCTTCAGGAAACGCTGGATATGACTCATAGCCACCAGCTCGATGGGGTGCGTATGCAGGGTAGCCTTGTAGGTAGAACCTGTCTCCAACAGATAGTTGTGCAGCGCCAGGTGTGTGGGCAGCTCCGATGTGGGTGCCACGGGCTCGTCGGCAATAATCTCGTAGCTGGCGCAGTCGTCGCAGATGCGGATGATACTACCGTTCTGCATAGGCTGCTTAGCCAGATCGCGCATACGCTTGCCTGTACCCTTGCAATAAAAATACTTTCCCTTAAGCTGAGGCAGTGTCATACCAATCTGCTTCACAGGGGCGATGGCAGGCATCTGCTTGCAGGCATCGTCCATATACTCGGTTACGTTCACGGTAATGTTACCACCGTTACGCTCAGCCCAACCTTTCTGCCAAAGATAACCTGTTACCTCGGCTATCTGGTCAACAACCGCTTTCAAACCTTCGCGGCCGTCCAAAATGCTATTAAACTGTTTCTCCATATCTTTCTTTTGTTATTTGTTCCAATGATTTACCACGGGTGTTAGGCATACCGATAAGACCAACCACGAGCGATGCCAGCAGCAGGGCCACCATGCAGTAGGCAGCCAGTGTAAAGCCCTCGCCATTGTTGCCATAGATAAAGGTGAACACCAGTCCCCATACAGCCGACAGGCCACGAACGATGAAGAACATCAGTCCCTGCGCACCGGCACGGAACTTGGCAGGGAACAGCTCCGAGCCCCACAAGGCGTAGAACACCTGTACCGAGCTACCGTTGTTAACACCCCACAGGATGGTGAACACCCAGATACCTGCGATGGTTGACACGCCACCACCGATGATAAGAATCCACGCGGTGAGCGCTGCTGCCAAACCGAACACATAGAAGAAGCGGTGTGCCACCTTATCAACCATAAACGAGATGATAAACGTGGTTACCACTACAAACACCCAACTAATGCAACTCAGCATGTTGGCTGCCTCGTTGCTCAGTCCGCCAGCGGTCTCGTAAATGTGTGGCATAAAGAATCCCATCACACTGGCCACCAGGTTCCAGGTAAGGTAGATGGCTGCCAGGAAAGCCACTGTCTTCACAGCAATCTTATTGGTAAAAAGCAGCTTGATGTTATCTACTATACTGCTCTGGTCCTTCTCCTTGTTGGCGGTAAACTCGGCGCTCTCCTCCAGCTGGCGCTGCAGGTTCCAGGCAATGAAAGCCACCACAAACAGGGTAGCGAACACTACACGCGAAGAGAATACCTCGACAGCAGCCTGAGCCGCATCGGCACCGATGATATCGTGGGCGATAGCCTCGACCGGACCGTACAGATAACCGCCCGGCGCAAACAGCATACCGAACAGCAGGATGCACATCGGACCTACGCCCCACGACATCTGCGAGATACAGATGTTACGACCGCGGTTGTTCACCTCCGAACTCTCAGAGATATAGGTCCACGAGGCGGGCACACCGATACCTACCGAGATACCTGTTACCAGGAATCCAGCCAGCAGCATGGGGAAGTTCATCGACAGCATGATGATGAGCACACCCGTCATATACACCAGCAGGTTGTAGGTAAAGATGAACTTACGACCGAACTTATCGGCCAGGAAACCACCGATGATAGCACCGATGGCGGCACCCAGCGCATTGGCACTGAGTGCGTTCAGCCAACCTAAGTGCATCTCGCTCAAACCCAAGTAGTTCTGCCACAGCGTTACGCCACTGGCACCAGCAACGATGGCGCCTGCATCCAGGTAGTTATTGAGAGACACGGCCAGCGTGCTCTTCAGCGAACTCGACTTAGCCATCGTCTTAGCGTTTTGAAGTCACATCCTGCTCGTACTGCTGGATGGCAGCGATAAACTCCTCGCCTACAGGCACGTTGTTCTTCAGGTTGAAGTAGTCGAACACAGCACCGAAAGGCAGACTCTTAGCCTCTTCCATCAGGGCCAGACGCTCAAAGTTCTGTCCGTTGTCCTCGTACTTACGCAGCAGCTCCTTTGGCTCCAACAGGGCCTGCAGGATGCACTTCTGCGTGGCACGGGCACCGATGATATAAGCACCGATACGATTGATTGAGGCATCGAAGTAGTCGAGACCCACGTGGGCACGATCGAGCGCATCGCTACGTACCAGCTCCTTGAACAGGTCGAGTGTCTGGTCGTTCATGATGGTTACGTGGTCAGAGTCCCAACGTACTGGGCGACTTACGTGCAGCATCAGCTCGGGCACATACATCAGCAGGGTTGATACAAAGTCGGATACGTTCTCGGTCTGCTCGTAGTGACCGGTATCGATGGTGTACATCTGCTTGCGGGTAGCACAGTAGGCGGTGTAGAAATCATGACTGCCCACGGTGTAGCTCTCCAGTCCGATACCAAACAGTTTGGCCTCGAAGCAGTTCTTTACGCCATCCAGCTTCTCCTCCATAATCTCATCGAGCGAGGCAGCCAAGATTTCGCGGTACTTCTTGCGCTGTACGGGCATGTCCTTGCTTCCATCGTGTACCCAGATGTTCATGATACAGGGATCGTTCTGCGCCTTACCCATGGCATCGGCGATACGACGGCAACGCTTGGTGTGCTCAATCCAGAAGTCGCGGATGGCCTTATCGGGGTTAGAAAGAGTGAGACTGCCGCTCTTGGGGTGCGAGAAGCTCGACGAGTTGAAGTCGAGTTTCATGTTCTGCTCCTTGGCCCAGTCGATCCAGCTCTGGAAGTGCTCCACGTCACACTGGTCGCGATCTACGAACTTTCCACCAAAGTCGCCATATATCTCGTGCAGGTTCAGGCGGTGGTTACCAGCCAGCAGGGTCTTTACAAATTCGATATCCTGGCGCACCTCGTCGATATTACGGGCACGTCCGGGGTAGTTACCAGTGGTTTGGATACCACCACTCAGGGCCTCGTTACGCTCAAAGCCCACTACATCATCAGTCTGCCAGCAGTGCAGCGAAATCTGCTGTGCCTGCAGTTGGTTCAACACGGCGTCGGTATCAACGCCTACGGCAGCGTAGCGCTCTTTGGCTACGGCATACGCTTTTTCAATTAGTTCTGTTTTCATTGTTTTCTATTTATTATTAGTTATGTTCAGATATGTCTCATAAGCCTCATCCCAAGCAGTCTGGTCGGTGGGTTCGTACTTCACCAGATCAAGACTGTTGGCAATGATGCGGCGCATCTCCCAGATATCATTTACCAGTCCGGCAGCCTGGGCCTGCAGCATGATGTTGCCGATGGCGGTACCCTCTTGTGGACCGGCCAGTACGGTTGCACCGGTGGCGTTGGCGGTAAACTGGTTCAGATACTTGTTCAAACTGCCACCACCAATCACGTGCAGTGTCTTTAATTCGAATGGAGCAAACTCCTGCAGCCACTGGAACACCTGTTTGTAGCGCAGAGCCAGCGAGTCGAAGATACAACGACAGATTTCGGCCGGTGTTTCGGGCACAGGCTGATGGGTGTCGCGACAGTACTGCTGGATGGCACCAATCATGGATTTGGGCGATGCAAACAGCTGGTCGTCGGGGTTGATAATTGAGCGGAATGGCTCAACCTGCATGGCCGAACCCTGCAGCTCGGGATGCGACAACTTGCGCACCTCGTCGGGCCACTCCAGTCGGCAGCGCTCGTACAGCCACATACCACAGATATTCTTCAGGAAACGGGTGGTACCCTCTACGCCACCCTCGTTGGTAAAGTTGCGATCGTACGAGAGGTCGTTGATGATGGCATCCTTGGTCTCGATACCCATCAGGCTCCAGGTACCGCTACTCAGATAGGCAAACTGCTCGTTCTTGGCAGGCACGGCTGCCACAGCCGAACCGGTGTCATGACCAGCCACAGCTATCACGGGCACAGCGCCCAGTCCGGTCAGCTGCTGCACCTCGTCGGTCAGCACACCAATCCGGGTGCCAGGCATCACCATCTTGCCAAACTTACCGCGGTCTAATCCTACCGATGCCAGAAGGCGCTCGTCGAGCTGCTTGGTACGTGGGTCGAGCAACTGCGAGGTAGATGCGATGGTATATTCGCACACGGCCTCGCCCGTCAGCATCCAACTCAGTGCATCGGGCACAAACAGTATCTGCTTGGCGTGCTTCAGCGCGCTGTTATTCTCCTTGCGCATGGCGTAGAGCTGGAACAGCGAGTTAAAGAACATAAACTGTATGCCTGTTACATCATACACCTCTTTCTTTGTAACGACGTTCTGCAGATAATCGTCCATCGCCTCGAAGGTGATGGGATCGCGGTAGGCACGCGGATTACGCAGGATGGCGTTGTCCTCGCCTATCATCACAAAGTCCACACCCCAGGTATCGATACCGATGCTCACGATATCCAGTCCGCGGCGTGCCACCTCTTTCAGGCCCTTGATAATCTCGAAATACAGGGCGTAGATATCCCAGTAGTAATGACCGCCCTGCACAATCAGGTTATTGGGAAAGCGGGTCACCTCTTCCAGTTCGAATTTGTTATCGTTGATACGGCCGATGATGGTTCGACCGCTGGTAGCACCAAGGTCTACCGAAAAAAAGTATTTTTGATTATTCATATATCATATGTTGTAGTTGTTCTTTCGAAACGGGGTTCTTGGCAAAGGCCAGCGGCTTGCCGTCGATGGTAAAATCTACCAGCTCGTACTTATCCGATGTCTTCACGTCGTAAGGCGTCGGGGTTTCCACCTGGATGTTACGCATCACGATGTTGTTGCATCTCGACAGCGGCATGTCGTCGCGCTGCTCGGGCTTAAAGAACTGTGTCCAGGGGTGGATAAACAAAAAGCGCTTGCAGTGACCGGTGATGTTCTCAACCAGCACATACTCGTAGTGCTGCGGCGTGTCGGGACGCATTTTCAACCACAGCACACGGTCGGCACGCTCGGTGTAGCAGTTGCGCAGAATCACGTTGCGGTCGTGCAGCGACTCCGAACCCAGCGTCAGGCAGCCGTGTACCTTTCCGTAGTGACAGTTCTGAATCAGTATGCGCTCGCAATCGCCGTTGGTCTCGTCCTTGTCGGCCCAGGTTCCCTTACCGCCTTTCAGCACCACGGCATCATCGTTCACGTGCATATAGCAGCCGTTGATGAGCACATCGGTGCAGGCGTCGATATCGATGGCATCGCTCGATGGCGCGCCACGTGTGGGGTCGGGCTCCCAGATATTCTCGGTGGGGGCATAGATGTAGCAATCCAGATAGCGCACGTGGTTGCTCTTGTACACATGGTTAGTCCAGAAGGGCGAGTTAACCAGATGCACATCCTGAATGGTGACGTTTGTTGAGTTCGACACATAGGTGAGTCGTGGGCGCTGCGCATCCTTGTTGGTACACTGGGGGTTCCACTTGCGACGAATCCAGAACTCCTGCCAGTAGTTCAGTCCGTTACCATCGATGGTACCCTTACCACTGATGGTAAAACCGTCCAGTCCGTCGGCATTCACCAGGGCACAGAAGTAGGTGCAGGTTTCGCCCTCGATACGGGTCTTGATATAGGGGAAATCGATGATGCGATCGGAGCCCTTCAATCGTCCGATTACATGCAGGTGCGTACCCTGCTTAAAGAACAAGGCGCCTGTAAGGAAAGTGCCCTCGGGGATAACCACCACGCCACCACCCTCTTGGGCAGCACGGTCGATGACAGCCTGGATGGCCTTGGTCTGCACCACGGTAGAATCGCGACGCACACCAAAGTCGGTAATCACATACTGCTTACCCAGCTTAGCCACATCAACTTTAGTAGTATCCTTAAACCACGCGTCCATCACGGTCTGGTCGGGCCAAACCTCAACGGCGGGTTTCTTCTTGGGTTTTGCAACTCCCGTAGCAACCAGCGCCACGGCAAGCAACAAGAGCACTATTCTTCTCATTTTTCAGTTATTTGTTTTAATCGCCTACAAAATTACGGATTATTTCCGAATTAGCAGCGATACAAATTGTACTAATTGCTATCTTATCGTACGGATTTAGTTATTTTTGGCGTACAATACGCTTAATTTAACTTAGGTTTCAGCTCGTCGGGACTCTCTTTCGTAAACATATCCACTCTGGGTGCCTCGCGCTCAAACAGGTGCTGAATCACCTCGGGTGCCACACGGATGGCGGGCTTGAAATCGTCCGATGCCATGTAACGCAGTATGCTGTAACGCAACTGTCGGGCCACGGGTCGGCGGTCCAGATTGCGGGTAATGTCCATCGTGGTCATCAGCAGGCGGCCGTTCAGTACGCACGCCTCTAACAGCATACCCAGTTTACGACTTACGTGCCAGGTATCGATGGGCTGCACGATGGGCTGATAATCGGCGGGGAACTCGGCCATATTGACGACCTGCGCACGGTTGGTCAGCTCCCACCAGTTCAGGTTCTGCCAATCGTCGGTTGGGAAATAGCCGAACACGGGATGGTTGCTCTGGATATAGGCGCCGGTGGTGTGCGGCGGGCGCATCTTAAACCACGACGTGTTCCAGAACACAGGCAGGAACGTGTGCTTTACATCGTTGCCGTAATGTATCTTGCCAGCGGCCGTCAGCAGCACATCGCCACCATCAGCCAGCACTTGCAGGGCCTTGGCATCGAGGGTATCAGCGAAAAACAAACTGTCACACTGTATTTTGTCACAATTCAAATCGTTGGGGTACACCCAGAAATCCCACTGATTGCTGGCCTTACCGTTAATGGCCACCTGCAGCGTAAGTTTGGTGGGCTGCTGATAAGCGGCCAAATCCAACTGCACCTTACCTAACTGGATGTTCTTACCAAGGGGGATGGTGGTTACAGGCAGCATGCCAGTGTGGCCGGCTACGCGCCATGTTACCTGGGCACCACGCAACGCAGCAGCCGAGGCATTATACACCTCGATGGGCACCTCAAGGCGCTCGTTGTTGGTATATACAAACTTGGGGAACTTGGCCAGGGGCACTATGGGCGAACAGAACTGCGCCCAATCTTGCTGGTTGCAGTAGCCCTTCTCCAGCCAATGCACATTGAGCACACCCACCAGCGCGGTTCCCTGACCCGAATAGTCGTTCAGCCCCAACAGCTGGAAACCGGCATAATCCTTGGTACGCAGGTTGCGCTCAATCTCGTATTTATAACACAGCGTCTGCAGTCGTCCACTGGCCTGCAGGAATTTCTCAGCCTGACTGGCCATGCCGTTATCGGCCAGCAAATCGCGGAATATCTCAAAGTTCCTGGCTTTGTAGGCACCGGTGTATTGCGGTATCTCCTTGAAATCGGGGAAGGCGCACCACTGTCCCTGCTCGTGGGCAATGATGGGCGAGTTATTAGGTTCGCTTGACTTGTAATTGCGGGGGAATAGCAGCTGCTGATAATAATCATCATCGCTGCTGGGTGCATGCTTGTCCCAATCCAGTCCGCGGGCACCAGCTTTTACGTGATACTCCGAACCATCGTCCCAAGCCCAGCCGCCACCTACCGATGCACCGCAGTACAGTCGGGTTGGGTCGTAGGCTTTCATCTGCTGCACCCACTCGTTGGTGTAAGGCACCCAGTTGCCAGCGGGCTCGTTGCCAGCCGCCATCATGCAGAACGAGGGGTGATGACCGTACGCATCAATCATCCTCCGGCCCTCGTCCATCAGGTACTGATCGATGGCCATACCACTGCGCAGTTTTACGCCATGGTTGGGCCACGACGGACCCTCGGGTTGCAGATACAATCCCAGTCGGTCGGCCACGGCAAAGGCGGCTTCGGGTGGACAATACGAGTGGAATCGGATGTGGTTGATGCCCCATGCCTTGCACTTCCCCAGCACACGCTCCCACGAGGCCTCGTCGGTTGGCGGATACCCCGTTTCGGGGAAACAACAGTTGCCCACCGTACCACGCAGGTACATGGGGTGGTTGTTAATCAGCATGCGGGCGCCGTCAATCTTCAACTCGCGCAGACCGAACGTTACGTTCACTGAGGTGCCCTGATAGTTTACGGTGCGGGTGTATAGCTGCGGATGGAACTCGTCCCAGCGCACGGTATCGCTACCCAACGGCAGGCGATAGGTAGTCTCGTTGATGGTGATGTCCACCATGCCGTTCTGCATATCGGGCACCACCCGTTTGCGCCAGATGTGCGGGCCCTGGCGCAGTTCTATCTTACCCACAATGCCGTTCCAGTTGCCTTGCGTCTGGTCGGTTACGCTATGCGAATCCTGACCCACGCACACGTTCTCGATGCCATTGTACACCTGGATGGTAAGCTGGTTGGGCTTGCCGTATTTTATATAAGGTGTAACATCGTAAACATGCGGCACCGACAGCGACTGCTGATGCCCTACCCGCTGACCATTCACCATTACCGTGGTCTCGATATGCGGGCGCTCCAGGTACAGCATCACCGGCTGCCCTTTCCATTGTTTGGGCACCATCACCGTGCGCTCGTACCAGGCATTACCCACGTAATGCTTGTCGGGGGTTAGGAAGAACGGAAACTTCATCTGCCCTGCCTGGCGATAACGCGCCATGTAGGGGTTAAAATAGTAGGATGAGTCGTAGAGCGAGCTGGTCCACTTGGTGTTCACGGTTACCTCGTCGCCCTTGCCGTTTGTCAGCATCGAGCCGGGCAATCGCACCACTCCTGTTTCGCGTTCGCTACTGAACTGCCACTCGCCACTCAGGTCGATACGCTGCTGGGCCAGTGCGGGAAGCACCAGCATCAACAAGCAGCCCATTAACTTCAGTTTCATATCAATCGAGATGGAACACCTCCTGCAGAGGCTTGGTTACAGGCGAGTTGTCGGGGTTCACGTCCATAATGTCGGCCATCATGTCCCACCATTTCTGGGTGATGGGATCCACGTTGTCGGTATCCTGCGAGTTGCCCTCGCCTTCGCACTCCTGATAACCAAACAGTATGTTGGTTTCCTTGTCCCAATAAATGCTGTAGTTGCTCACGCCGCCATCCTTAATCATTTTTACTAATTCGGGCCAGATGGCAGCATGCCTACGCTCGTATTCCTTTTCGCAACCGGGTTTCAGCTGCATCTTAAATGCAAATCGTTTCATTTGGTTTTACGTTATTATTTCTTCTTTAGGTACTTTGCTAATGCACTATGGTTGGCGCGCAGACCCTTGGCCACACACTGGGCGCTGGTTTTGGCACCCAGCAGCGATGTGTGGGTGTGGTCCTGCTTAAAGTATTTCTCGGCTTTGGCCTTGCTGCCACATTTCTGGTCGTAGAAGTCGGCAGCCAGATTGTGCAGATCCACAAACTCTACGCCCGTTTCCTTTACCACCTGACGGTACCAGGCACCATACGAGTCGTTGCGACGCTCTATCTTACCGCTCTCCCACTCGTTGCGCGGGGTGAGTGATACCAGAATAGGTGTAGCACCTTTTTCGCGTACGTCCTGAATAAACTTTTTCAGATACCAGCCAAAGCTGTAAACCACCTCGTACGAACCGTTCTGAAGGCGATATACATGACAGCTGTCCTGGCCTGTGGCGATGGCTGCACGATATTTGGGTGCATCGATGGCGCCCGTATCGTTATGACCAAACTGGATGAGCACGAAATCGCCGGGTTGCAAGCTGTTATACACCTGCTCCCAACGGCCCTCGTTCAGATAGGTACGACAGCTACGACCTGCCTTGGCGGCATTCACAATACTGATTTTGTTTTCATCAAACACCGTATTGGCCACGGCGCCCCAGCCCCACATGCCGTCCTTATCCTTATCGGCATTCTTCACGGTGCTGTCGCCAGTGATAAACACCACGGGCTTACCATCGGTACGGTCCACCTGCCAGGTGTTCAGTTCCACGTTCTGCATCATCGCCTTCAGCGGGTTCAGCGCAGGGTTGCGGCTGGCCATCAGGCCCTCGGCAGCCGAACGGGCATTCATCATCGCACCAAAACGACTGGTATGAATCTTATCCAGGAAGAAGTGGTAATCGGTTTTCCAGGCACCATAGCTATCCAGCTTTCGGCCCGATATCTCGTTCAGGTCGATAAAGGGCACGCCCTCTTCGGCAGCCACCTGCATCAGCCACTGGGTGTGAGGTTTGCGGATAATCTTGCCGTTCTCGTCGTAGGCATTGCGCGGGGTGAGCGACATCAGGATGGGGTTACCGCCCTGCGCACGTACATCATTAATATACTTACGCATGTAGCCGCCATAGGTATAAACGGTTTCGTGCTCGCCGGTCTCCTTGATCACCACCTGCAGCGAGTCATCGCCCACGCCGGGGATACTGGCACGCGCGCGGCCCTCGTCGTAGGGTCCGTTATCGTTATGGCCGATACTGATAATCACCCAGTCGCCCGGACGGATAGCCTGCTTGATGGGCTGCCACAACTTGTTGTAGAAGGTACGACTACTCATACCGCCAAGTGCCTGATTCTCAACGGTTATCTTATCGGCATTAAAGTATTCGTGTGCATAGTAGCCCCAGCCCCACTGACCGTTGTTACCATTACCCAAGGTACCCGTACGCATGGTTGAGTTACCTATCAGAAACAGCACGGGATTGTTACCTTTTCTACTCGAACCAGGCACGGGGCGTGCCGTCATCGCCTTGGCTATACTGTCGGGCGTGTTGTCCACCACCCCATTCACATCCTTTGGTGCCTCGGCCACCTGTGCCTGCGCGCCCAGCGCGCAAGCCATCATGCATAGTGCAAACAGTCGTTTCATCTTACAACACATCATCAAACGGAGCAGCACTTACACACTTCAGGTTCTTCTCTAACTGTGCGGTTGAGCTGGCACCTACCAATACCGATGTCACACCCTTCTGGTGCAGCACCCATGCCAGGGCCATCTCGGCCAATGTCTCATCGCGACTGGTAGCTATCTCGTTATATCTCTTCAGCTTGGCCAACAACTCGGGTGTCAGCATTTCCTCCTTCAGGAACTTACCCTTCGACATTCTGCTATCAGCTGGCACGCCATTCAGATAGCGATCGGTTAACAATCCCTGAGCCAGTGGCGAGAATGAGATAAAGCCCACGCCCTCTTCGGCACAGAAATCCAGAATGCCCTCTTCCATTGGTTCACGATCCAACATATTCAGTCGACCCTGATAAATCAACAACGGTACATCGCGCTCACGCAGATACTTGGCAGCAAATCGAGCTGCTTCGAGCGGCCAACGCGAAATGCCAATATACAAAGCCTTACCCTGGCGGACGATATCCACCAATGCCTGCAACGTTTCCTCGAGTGGTGTCTCCGGGTCGTAACGGTGACTGTAGAACAAATCCACGTAATCTATCTTCATGCGTTTCAGACTCTGGTCCAGGCTCGCCATCAGATATTTGCGGCTGCCCCAGTTGCCATAAGGTCCAGGCCACATATCGTAACCTGCCTTGCTCGAAATAAACAGCTCGTCGCGATAGGGTCGGAAGTCCTCGTCCATCAGTCGGCCCATCGTCTCCTCGGCCGAGCCATACACCGGTCCGTAGTTGTTAGCTAAGTCGAAGTGGGTAATGCCATGGTCGAAAGCATAATGTGTTATCTCGCGACTGCGCTCATAGGGGTCAACACTACCAAAGTTATGCCAGAATCCTAAGCTCACCTTTGGCAGCAACACACCCGAGCGTCCGCAACGCTCAAACTCCATCCCATTATCGTAGCGGTTCTTATCCGCAAAGTAATTTTCCTTCATAGATAGTTAATGTTTTAGTAATTTTGCTGCAAAGATAGCGAATAATTGCGAAACTCCATTAGGAATATCGTTCATTTTTGTACAAAATTGTATGTTTTGGCATAAAAAAATAACAGAGGCATGCAATCACTGCAGGCCTCTGCCGAATTATTCTACATTATTCTCTTTTAAAAAAATGGATTCTTTTTAGAATGGGATCTTATAGCCCAGAGTCAGCATAATCACGCTGTTCTTGTTTTTTCCTACATCCTTACCAACATTAGTAAGACCGAGGTTGTAACGGGCATCGACAACGAAATCACCAAACTCGTAGGCAGCACCCAGAGGAATTGAGAAATCAGTCTTGTTGCAGAGCTCCTTAAAGTCAAGACCTTCAGCCTTAGCCTTGGTCATGAAACCAACCTGTACACCAGCCTTCAGGGCCAAACCAGGAGCCACATACACGTTGGCCAGTACAGGCACGTTGATATACTCCAGATTGTTTTTCGTGCCGTCGGCCTTAGCACCCTGCTGGGTGTAGAGCAGACCAGCTGTCAGTCCGAAGTTGTCGGTGCACATATAGCCCACCTCGGCACCGGCCACCAGACCAAACTTCATGTCGTTGTCGTTGTTAGTCACAGTAGCTAGTGTAGCACCTACCATAGGCTTCAAGTATGCCTTACCAGCCACCTGGGCGTTAACAGTCACAGCTGCAATCATCATAGCAGCAATCATCATAAGCTTTTTCATAATCTTTCCTTGTTTGTTAATAAATAATATTGTTAATAGGATTGTTTCATCACCTTTTTAAGTTTCGTTTGCAAATTTAGACATTTCTTCGACACAATAGAACAATATTTGTGTTAATAAATATTAATCAACCCAAAATTCTCATATTTATGTCATAAAATTTGGATTTTCATAAAATACTTTGTATATTTGCAGCATTATTACTAACGACGGAACAATGACGAGAAACAATCTTTTGACACTATTACTGGGTATTTTTATCATTTTAACAGGCTGTACGAAAGACGGCGATACGATATACCAGATAAATCCTGACGAGGAGAAGCCAAGCACGGCTCCGCTCGTCACCGTGATCTATGGCCCTAACAGTCTGGGCGACCGCTCGTATTGCGACAAGATTTACAGGGGTATTGAAGCTTCGGCCACCAAACATGGCATCAGAACCCTACAGTTGATGCCTGAGAGTACGGAGCAGGGCCTGGCCTATCTCGAGATGATGTTCCAGCAGATGGAGAATGCGCAGGACAGTGTGCGCCGTCTGTTCATCACGCCCAGTCCCGTTTACGATGAGTTTATCCGTAAGAACAACCGCCGTTTGGAGAACAACCCTAATGCCGACCTGCTGTATATGGAGACCACTACTCCGCTTGAGGGCAAGGGCTCCACGCTCTACATCGACTATTACGGTGCGATGTATATGGCAGGATGCTTCAGCAAATATGCGTTCACTATTGATCTGTCGCTTTTGATACTGGCCAATCCTTACACGCAATCGGTGGTAGAGGCTGGAGAGGGCTTTGTGGATGGTTTTAACGATAGCGAAACTAAATGGGAATGGAAAAAACCAATCAAGATAAAGTATCTGAGCGACGAACCCGGTGGCGGATTCCAACTGGCTGACACCACTGCACTGCGCATATACCAAGAGGTTGCTAACAACGAGGAAGACGCTAATATTTGTGTGGTGCCCGTTTGCGGCGGTGCCATGAATGCCTTCTACCGCATCCTACCTCCTTTAAGTAAATATATATGCATTGATGATTATATCTCCCTGAATGGTCCATTTAACTACGGTAACGTCATCAAGCATATAGACAGGGTACTGGACGACTATATAGAGAAATGGTTAAACGCCACGATGCCCAAACACCAGACGTTTGGACTGGCTGATGGTGGCACGGAGTTCAATTTTGGCGAAGATTTCGGTTTCAAAGATTCAGTAGTGGACAGTGTGCGCCAAGTAGCCATCAGAAAGGAGGGGGAACGGTATGGTAAGTGAAAAGTTAAAAGTGAAAAGTGAAAAATTTGCTACCGCAATCCTAGGCTTCATTTTGATGCTGACTGGCTGTAAGAGTGAGGATGACGTGATAGTGTATAAGGACTCGCGTCGATGGGTGGAGAAGACGGTGGCTGTGGTGGCCCCATTGAACGATCCCATTATGAAGGCCCGACTGGAGCGTACGGCTGAGTGGATGCTCAGCAGTCTGCACAACGCCCAGTTGCACGACACGCTCTGCATCGACCTGAAACTGGAGTGGTACGATGAATACGGCACCGACCTGAAAGCGTTAGGCGAACGGTTGGCTAACCGTGATGACCTGATGGCCGTCATCGGCCCCTTCGACAGCGACAACGTTGACATACTGGCTCCCTACTGCCAGCAGACCCACAAGCCGCTCATCCTGCCCACTGCCACCTGCGAAACCGTGATACGCCGCTTTGCCATTACCAGCACGGGCGATGGGCAGCAGCCCTTCCTCTGGTCGCTCACTGAGACCGATGTGTCGCTCTCGGAGGTGATGTTGAGTATGTATGCAGCCAACATCCAAAGGGGCAAAATGTATGCTAAGTTTTCTGATTATTCCGCACTATTCACGCCCGACGGTAAATTCGGTCAGACATTCTTTGAATGGGGACCTTTCTCGGCTACCGAACTGGGCATAGGCTTCAAGTATAACGAGCAGTATTCCAGCCCGGACATGCTCATACAGAAAATGAAAGCGTATTACGATGATATCAGCGAAACGTTCGGCCTCTTGACTATACCTGCCTTTGTGGTTTTGGAGAAACCAGAGCCTCTTCCACAGATCAGGAGAATCCAAGCTCAACGTTGGGGGGGGATGGATATTATCGAAGAAATAAAGGAGTGGGAAGCTGATGGCGAGGATATCTTCGAATACAGCAAATCTTCTCTGTATAAATTAACAAACATGTTCTCACCCGTCTATTTTGTATTATCGAATCTTACTGATGAAGCGATAGCGGCATTCGATATATACGACAGGACCATTATAGAACTCTATGAGGGCTTCTCGCCCTATGCCGACCCGATGACAGGCTTTGAGATGAGCTACGAGGCGCGCTACAACACGAAGCCTACCTTTGCCGAGTGTAAATTCTACGATGCCCTGTTGCTCTCGGCCTTTGCCGCCAACTACATGGAGCACCATCAGGAGGTGGATAACCTCAACGACGCCATCATCGCCATCACCACCACCGACAACTTCCTGTCGGGCTATGCCTGGAGCGAAACGGGTATGGAACTATACCTTGCAGCCTTGGAGCAGGGACAACTCGTTGGCTTTAAGGGCGCTTCGGGTCCTGTGCAGTTCGACAAGGAGTGCTACACCGCAGCCCTCAACACCACCTATGTGAACTGGATGATTAGAGACGGGCATGTGTACCACTCGGGCTATTACAGCCGGTCGGGCAATGCCCAGACGGCGAAGACACTGGCCTCGTGGAACTGGTTGGTGGAGAATGCCGAGGAGATGTTCGACAATACCTACGGCAAGAACATGCCCCCCATCAACTACCCCACCCTTACCGATCAGTATGCTGTGCTGGTGCAGGGCAGTAACGGCTGGAGCAACTACCGCCATGAGGCCGACGTGCTGAACATCTATCAGATGCTGAAGGCTGGCGGCTACGACGACGACCATATCATATTGGTGAGTGCCGACGATGTAGCTAATGCCTCGGAGAATACCGACCGCGGTGCCGTGCGTACCGATCCTAATGGGGGCAATCTGCGCGAGGGCGCTGTGATAGACTATAAGAATGCCGACCTGACACCGGCCGACATCGTGAATATTCTGAAGGGCAACAAGACCGACCGTACGCCAGTGGTATTGCCCAAGGACGAGGGGCAGAACGTGTTCTTCTTCTGGAGCGGACACGGGCGCAGCAAGGCCACCAACGGTGTGAACGAGATGGCGTGGCGCGACGAGATGGCAGGCAACGGCATGACGGCCGACCTGCTGAGGCAGACACTGCAGCAGATGGCAACGCAGCAGCAGTTCCGCCAAATGCTGGTTTGCCTGGAGCCCTGCTACTCGGCCAATATGGGCAAGGCACTGGAAGGCATCCCGGGGGTGCTGGCCATCTGCTCGGCAGGGGCTTACGAACAGTCGTTTGCCGACTCATGGAGCAACGAACTGGGTGTTTGGATGTGCGACCGATTCAGTCGCAACCTGGTGGGGCATGTATCGGAGAACCCCGACGGCACCTACCGCGATCTCTACCTATACTGCGCCCAGCACACGCTTGGCTCGCATGTGGGTATCTACAACTACACCAACTTCGGCAACCTCTACACTACGAGCCCGAAGGATTTTTTTGTAAAACGTAAATAATGTAACGATATGAGAAAAAAATTATTATGGGTGCTGGTCATCCTTATTTGCGGATTGGCTACAGCAATTTTAACCGGCTGCTCGAGCGACGACGATAAGGCCGAGGCTAAGACAGAGGTAACGATGATGTACTACGTGAAGGTGACCGACGATGTGCTGAAAGTGGCCGACGTAGAGGTGAACTACGTGGACCAGACGGGCGCCAAGAAGAAGGAAGCGCTGACATCGGCTGAGTGGAAGAAAACTTTTAGTGCCAACGCACTACCACTTACCGAGGGCCTCTGGGCCAAGATTACTCCGAAAGCAGCCGTCGGCGCTGGTAATTATCAGCTGTACGTAACTACTGCTGCTGGCTATCAGGCCAAACTGCCAAGCGGCAAGACCATCGCCGACGCCTTTGGCAACGACCCCGAAGCAGCACCCACCGCTGCACAGACTGCCGCAGAGGTGGCTGTATGGTGCGCCAAGAGCGGCACAGTTGCTTTTACCGTCAGCCAAGAGGGCTATGCTAAACAGACGAAAGTGGATTTTGGAGGAAATGATGATTATGATGATGCTGATAATGGTCTGGCTACCTGGTTATGCGAGAAATTTATGAAATTTTGGGGTTACCCAATAAGTTATTGCGCAAGAAAATAACTATTAGGAATCATCCATGAGAAAGTTTCTGCTCTGGTTTCTGGCTGCGCTGCTGATGACTGCCTGTGGCGGGTGTTCAGCGACTGGCGACAAGGTTGACGGTGACGAGGTGACTGATGCCGACAGCCTTGTGGTAGGCGACCAGTTGCCAGAGTTTAAGGTTACGATGAGCGATGGCTCGATGGTGCGCACGGCCGATCTGCTGGGTAAGCCCTCGGTAGTGGTGCTGTTCTCCATCGACTGTATGGACTGCCGCCACCAGCTGCCACAGATACAGCGGCTGTGGGATATGAATCAAAAAAACAGTGTGATTCAAGGCCAGCGCATACCCATCGTGCTGATAGCACGTGAATGTACGGAAGAGGATATCGAGCCGTTCTGGAAGTTTTCCGAGTTCACCATGCCCTACTCGCCACAGCCCAACCGCCGTGTGTACTCGCTCTTCGCCCCTCGCGTAATCCCCCGCATCTATATCAGCGATGCACAGGGCATTATCCGCTACATGCATGTGGATATAGGCATGCCCACTGCCGAAACGATAGTTAATGAAATAAAGGAACTAAAACAATAGAACAATGAGAAAAAAATTATTATGGGTGCTGGCCATCCTTATTTGCGGATTGGCTACAGCAATTTTAACCGGCTGCTCGAGCGACGACGGCGGAGTAAAGCCTGAGCCCCAACCCGAGGCTAAGACCGAAGTAACAATGATGTACTATCTGAAGGTAAGCAACGATGTGCTGCAGGTGGCCGACGTAGAGGTGAACTACGTGGACCAGACGGGCGCCAAGAAGAAGGAAGCGCTGACATCGGCCGAGTGGAAGAAAACTTTTAGTGCCAACGCACTACCACTTACCGAGGGCCTCTGGGCCAAGATAACGCCTAAAGCATCGATAACCGAAGGCTCTTATCAGCTTAACCTCACTACAGCTGCTGGCTACGAGGCCAAACTACCTACTGGTAAGACCATCGCCGACGCCTTTGGCAGCAGCGCCAGCACAACACCCAGCACCGCCAAAACGGCCGACAACGTAGCCACCTGGTGCGCCCAGAGTACCGCCATTGCCTTTACGGTAGGAGCCGAAGGCTATGCCAAAACCGCCACCGTGGATTTCGGAGGCAATAGCCACACTGATACCTCATCGCTGTTTCCCGATTGCTTTACTCTCTCGAGTATATTTAATTTCAATTCATATAACTGCAACGAAGAAACAAACAACGAGAAAGCAGGTACTTTGAACGATTACGACGTTAACGACAACCGCCTATGGTGGTAACATAAAAACCCAAACGATATGAAACATATAAGCATAACCGCACTCGCAATAGCAGCTATCATGATGGCTGGCTGCACTAACGGCTACGACGATATGATGCCGCAACAGCCCGGACAGCAGGCACAATCAGCCAACCGGGTAGTAACGCTTACCACCACCGTTGGTTTCGACGGCAGTGCACAAACGCGCAGCCTGTACGACGACGGACTGAAGATATTTGCCATAGGCGACAAGATAGCCGTGGCTTACCAGAACACCAGCGGCGAGATGGTGAAACAGGAAGTAACCCTTGCGCTGGCCGACATTAAGAACAACGGCAAGTACGCCCGACTGACGATAACAGCCACCAACCCACAGAGCGATGGCAAACTAAGGATAGTGTACCCTGCCAGCATGGCCAACGACGACGGCACGGTGGATATGAACCAGATATACAACGAGCAGGACGGCACACTGGCCACATTCGGCAATAAATACGACGTGGCCGCTTACGATGGTAAGCTGGATGGCGCGGCACTGCCCAAAAACGCACCACTAACCAACCAGCTAGCCGTTTGTAACTTTACCATCAAGGACGATGGTGATGCATTCATAACCAGTAGCATTACCAAACTTACCATCAAGAACGGAAAGGATGTGTATCACGTTACCACCTCGTACTTAAACAACATCTGGGTGGGTATAAAGCCCATCACCTCGGGTGATATCGAGATCTATGCAGCCAAGCGCAAAGAGCTGTACCGCAAAAAGGTTACCAGCAACACCAGCCTTGCTGCCAACACCATCACCCCCATCAACATTAAAGTATCGCTGATTGAGGGTGCCACATCGGGCTTGTTCACCGCTAACGAAGATGGCGACCTGATTTATTTCTCACGGGGTAACCTGACAACGATGTACACCAGCCACTGGAACAATTGGAGCTTTGCCGATAAGCAGTACGGCTATATAGGCGAAGCACCGGGCAACACCTGTATCGACGACCGCTATTATGGCTGCGTGGTCGACCTTTTTGGCTGGAGTACAAACGCCAACACCAACTATTTTGGCGTTAACGTGAGCGATGAAGACGAAACTTACATGGGCGACTTTTACGATTGGGGAATAGCCGACATTCGTAATGGCGGCGGCAGGAACAAGTGGCGAACACCCAGCGCTACGGAGTTTACCCACCTGCTGTTTCAGCGCTCGGGCACAACTATCAACGGCGTAAGCAACGCCCGCTTTGTAAGGGCCTACATCGGCAATTACAAAACAGGTGGTCTGATTCTATTCCCCGATCACTATGTGCATCCTGACGAGCTGAAGTTGCCCGGATCGCAATTTATCAACAACAGAGCACACAGCGAGGCAGATGGCGCTGGAACATACGACTTGTATACGACTTTCGAATGGTTGCAAATGGAGGCCGCAGGTGCGGTGTTCCTGCCCGCTGCAGGATTGCGCGTGGGTACCGAAGTGGCCGTGAGATACTACGGGCAGCGACAAGGCTACCATACATCATCCATATACACTGGCGACTACGTTTGGACCATGGGCACCGACCTGCGACGCTTAGGTAGCAGCACCGAGTGCAGTTTCGAAACCGGTATATGGGAAAAGAACCGCCACGTAGGCTGCTCGGTACGCTTGATAGGCCCTGTTGAGCAGTAAGCATTGTGCTTTTTCTTGCTCACGTTCAAAATCGTTTGATTATATCAATTCGGGTATAATTTTAAGTAATTACAACAAAATTATACCCGAACAGATATAAAAACCTTTCGCAGATCCGAGCGCTTCTGATTATGCTATAGTTGGTTTATAAACTCTATAATGGTTATTACTGCAAGCTTTGGCCAGGGGATGTTTTTCAGTACATCAAAATGCTTATCGTTAGTAACGATATACTCTGCATTGGCAGCAATAGCACAATCAACGAACTTATTATCATCTGTATCTGATGTTATTAGGCCAAAATGGTAAAAAGAATCTTGAAACAAAGTCGTACTTAATCTTGCAATAGCTTCTACAACATTGTGGGCAATCTCTCTTGTTGTTTTGCTAGATATTATCTCTTCATATTCGTTCAATATCTCAGTATTAACGCACAGTTGTATTTGCCCATCAAGTATATCTGCCCATATCTTATGATACGGGCTGCTAGAGGGGAGCGACTGCAGAAGGCAGTTGGTATCAAGAACGATTCGCCTCATACTTGTAAGGAGTTCTCATATGTTCTTTGCCCCACTCTTCGATAGTGTCATTGTTAATGGCACCATTATCCCATAAAGCATCAATCGCTTTTTGGGCTTTGCCGGCGAAGTATTTCGCTAACATGTTTCTGAACTCAATCAGTTCCGATTCGGATTTAATGCTATTAATAGCATTCATGAGTTCCATTTGTGCTAATTCACTATACGACATAATATTTTCCTTTCTTGCTATTCGGTTGCAAAGATAGAGTTTATTTTTGAAAGTTCCAAGTTTTTGGGGACTTTTTGTACATAAAACGGTGATCCCGATCTGACAGATATAAACCAGTGCCCTGAATCAGGGCAGTGGTTGGGGGATGCCGTCGCGATTCGCGACACTGCCCGGTTTTAGCAGGGAATCCGCGTGAACTGGCAGAAAACAGCTTATCCTACAGAGTAATCCCTTTCGCAGAGTTATCGCTTAACGAACAAAGAGAGCCGTGCCGCGGGGCATGGCTCTCTGATTGTTTCTACGCTTGGATGAAGGCTACTTTGTGGCGGTTCTTTGACGAGGGGGTGCTGGGGCGGACGGCAAAGTGCAGCCACACGGCACCGTAGCGATTCTTTTCTATCAGCAGCTCGTCGAACTCCTGCTGCGATTCCCGGGCGTAGGCCAGCAGGATGGCGGCATAGGTGATGGCTTGCTCCATGCCGCTGGTACGGATATCGGCCACGCATATTCTTGCGAAGATGGTCTAACGAACCGTTACGCCAAGGCGGAATAACTGCTGTCCTGACAGCGTTATCTATATTTTTAAGTTCAAGTGCTCTGCGCCGCCACGGCGCGGGCACTTTTTTTATTAGAAGTATTCTCTTACGGCAAATTCAAATTGCTCGATGAATATTTTCTTGAAAGCATAAAGGTTGTTCTGCTCGTAAAAAATAAGCATTGCCTTTTTGTAATCAATAGAGTCAACGGAACGAAAACTTAGTGGACAATAGCCATTGGCTATCAGAATGGCATTGCTGGTGATGCGGGCTGTGCGTTTGTTGCCATCCGCGAAAGCCTGAATATATGATAGAAGCACGAGGGTAAGGAGTGCTTTCTCAAACACATTTTCTTTACTATTGATCAAGTCACACGTGTCATGCAGAGCCTCACGAATCTGGAATTCATTATCAAGCGGATGATAATTGGTACCAGTGATTCCCACACGACGATGGCGGATACCTCTGTCGACAGATAATTCTTTGGTAAGTAACTGATGAATGTCTTCGATATGGCTGATTGTCAAATGTTGCAGATAATCAGGATTGTCGAGCACAAATCGTAAGGCATCTTTATGATTAAGCAGCATCACAGCTTCTTCTTTTGTCTTTCCGTCAGCAGTCTTACTCTCTCGCAGCAGGCGCTCTGTCTCAAGAAGCGAATAAGTATTTCCCTCTATTTGCGATGATTTCCAGCTGAGGTCGATACCCAAACGTTCCATCTCTTTGCGGTATTCGTTTTCTGTCATTTCACTAATGTGCTGCTTGAACTCTGCCTGCAGTTCATTCAGAAGCGCTATCTCATCGTCGGTAAAAAGCGTTACAACTGGGAGCTGTTGACGAATCAAATCAAAATTGAAAGAAGTCTGCACCTGTCGTTTATCCTGATCCTGCGAAAAATAGGTATCCAAATTTAGTGGCATCAGTAAGTGAGCTTGATCTGATAACCGATATCGAGTTGCGCGAGCCTTTCCTTCTACAACGATGCTGCCGTCTTTTACGCCCGACGCAATCATACGTTTCATGGTGGCATCACTACCTTCAAAGGCGATACCCTTTGCTATATCATCACGCGTAGATAGGGGATGATAGTGCAGATACTGTAATAATTCTCTTGCTATATCCATAACTAAGTTCACGAAATCGGTGCAAATATAGTGATTTTTCCCTAATTATCGGCTCATTTTGAGCTTAAAAAAGCATAAATAGCAACAGTTTTGAGCCGATTTAACCTGAACCTCGCTTAACGAACAAAGAGAGCCGTGCCGCTGGGGCATGGCTCTCTGATTGTTTCTAGGCTTGGATGAAGGCTACTTTGTGGCGGTTCTTTGACGAGGGGGTGCTGGGGCGGACGGCAAAGTGCAGCCACACGGCACCGTAGCGATTCTTTTCTATCAGCAGCTCGTCGAACTCCTGCTGCGATTCCCGGGCGTAGGCCAGCAGGATGGCGGCATAGGTGATGGCTTGCTCCATCCCGCTGGTACGGATGTCGGCGGCGCAACCTGTCAGATGGTTGCTGGTGGGCGCTCCCCCAACCTTCCGGTTCAACTGCGGCGAGCGATAGCCCGAGTTGATCACAATAGATCGTCCGGTCCGTTCTCTCAGCGCTTCCAGCCATGTGCATAGGCGTTTTAGATTTGCTATCGCCTCATGGCTAGGGATGTTATACACTTCGGGATGACTACTACTCTTTGTCATCTCACCTAGAGTGAAGTGCTCGGAGAGGTTTGCATTACTGTTTAACTGAACTATGGATTCCATAATGTTTAATGTTTAATCTTTAATGTTTAATTTACCTTTCTCTTCTTGTTCACGTTCAGTGGTGTACTATGGGGGAAGGCCTGGCTGTAGGCGCTGTCGAGGGCTTTCAGATCTATCTTGTAGTAGCTGATGACTGTACGTACAGCTACAATAGCGCGCAGCAGTTCGCGGTGCTTGCGCGGATAGAGACTGGGCTTTGGCAACTCGTTCCAGCCCTCCTGCTCGCACAGGTGGCACACGTGCCAGATAAAATCATCATTGGCCTGTGGGCCGAACCACAGCTTCAGTATGTTACGTATGCAGTAGCGTTTGCACTGCATGCCAAGCAGGCGCCTTGTGCGCTCCAGCCGTAGCCAGAGCTGCACAAAGCATTCGCGGGTATTATCTACTTGTATCATAGGTTGGCGTATTTTTGTTTAAACTGTTCGGTTTTACAATAGCGACGACTCACCTCGTCGTACACCAGATGACCGCGGGTTTGCCATTGGCGCAGGGCACTATCGCCATCGCCTTGCCTGCCTTGCTGCTGGCGCATCAGCATATACTGCTCGCGGGTAAACTCATCGGGCAGCAGGCGCAACAGGTTCTTGGGGCCCGAGCGGCGCTGTATCTCAACTTCCTCGCGCAACTCCTTCTCCAACTGGTCGCCAAAGTACAGCATCTTGCACCACAGGTTGTACTGCTCGCTCCAACGCACAAAGTCGGCTATCGTCTTGTCCCATCTATAGCCGTGGGCCACATACAGCAGCATGCCTTTTAGCCACGAGATAACGTTGGCACGATACGACAGCACGCGATAGGCCTCACTCTCGAACAGCTTGGCAGCCTCCTTGTTTTCTATACGGATATCGAGCGAGAGTTTCTTGGCCTGCGGGCACTCTATCAGTCCGTTGGCAGCCTCCAACCGGTCGATATAAGGCTTCAGTTCGGCAGCAAACTGCTCGTCGTAGATGCCCTGTATGGGCGGCTCGTCGTCGTCATCATCGTTGCGGATGATGGTGGCCACATCCAGTCGGCCCACGGTACCATCGTTCACCATCTTATAGAAGAACTTACGGGCGTTTGGCGGCGTGGTGCTGGCGTTAAAGTTCCATCTGAGCGGAGCAATACCACTCACGCTATCGGCACCCACGCGCTCCTGACCAGCCAGCGAATTATCAAAGGCCTTACGTATCAGCAGCCCCACCTCATCTACCGAGTTTTTCGATGTCACCTTCTTCAGCGCCTCTACCTCATCTACGATGGTAAAAATGTAGCGCTGCCCGTTGTTGTGGGCATCCACTATGCGCTGGTTAAACACGGCATCGGTCAGGTTATCAATCAGCATCTGTATGCAGATATCAGCGGGGCGCGGGTCTTTTTTCTGCTTGCCGGTGGGGTTCTTGCGTTTCCACTCGGCCTCACGCTCGCGGTTGGGCTGGTCGCGCTGTCGGATGTCCTCCATGATGTAATCGATGGGCTTTTTGATGCTGCCCTTACCGATGGATTGGCGACCCACCAGCAGATTCATAAACGTGGCCTCGTGCTCCACGTTGTCCCAATAGCGGAATTTCACACCGTGCAGATGCGCACCCAGCGCAGGAAATACCGCACTGGCCACGGCTGGTTTGTAATACCATGGCACGTTTTTGGTTAGCAGCTTTATCAGCGGTGGCAGCTTTTTGGGCATGGGTGGCGGTGCGGTCATGGTGCCGCCACAGGCCTTGATGCCTGCCTGCGATTTAAGTGCTTGCAGCACCTGTTTCAGTCGGTACGGCATACCCTTACGCGGTTCTTTCAGGGCGTTCTCGATGGTTTTCTGATACTCGTCCATATCGTCCTGGGTGCAGGTGCCATCAGGTGCAGCCCAGTAGTTGGGTATCACCTGCATCAGCTGCTCCAGATCGTAGCCGCAGATGCTGCGGATGGTAACGGCCAGCTCGAAGGTAAGCGCATTCCTATCGCCCACCGTAGGCACCTTGCCGCCATTGTACAGCTCCCAGTACTTGGCAATAATCTCGCCAAACGCCATGCCGTTGTAATCTTTTTGCAACGGAATACAGGACTTTAGGATTTTTCCTTCGTGCGTTGTCGTGACTGGGGACTGGTACCTGTCACAGGATGTGACTGGCCCTGTCCCCTGTCGCGAGAGGTAACCGATGTTTTCGAACTGTCACACTGTATCACTGTATCAACCTGTTCGGCCTCCTCAAATATCGCATCATCCAGATACAGCAGTTCGGCCTCTGTTGTAGTAAAGAACACGCGGGTGATGTCCTTGGCCCCACTATCATAAGCTACAGATATCAACTCACTCGCCCATTTCAGGTTCTCCTCCTGACTCAGTTCGGGCCTTCGCGCAAACACCAGGTGGTAGCCACCGCCACGGGCACTCTCCTCCATCATCTTCAATCCCAGCTCATCTTTCTTGCCCAGGATGCGCTCACGAACGGCAGGCATTTCATCGGGTGTCAGGTGGTCGATATCCATACCCACGGTGGTGCTCATACGGGTGCTGCCCTTCAGGCTGCCATCCTCGTTAGGTAAGCAGCTGTAGTTCATCTGCAGCAGCTTGTGTTTCAAAGTCTCCTCGCCATTGCGGATACGCGCCACCAACTGCTGCTGCTCGCCACCATTTCGCAAAGCCAGATACTCCTCTCTCGTTAGGACGGGACGCATCATCTTCGCCCCATCCTTTATATAAATTACATGTACACTCATAGTTTTTCATTTTTTTTGCAACGGATAACAGGACTTTACGATTTTTCTAATCAATCTTGTCAGTCCTGTAGTCCGTTGCTAAATTTATTTATCAGAAATTGGGGTATCCCAGTTTTGCGTTCAGGAATCTCACGCCATCAAGGGTCCAGGTCATGTAAACCTTTACCTTCTTCTGGCCCTTTAAACTATAGGATACGTGCGTGCGCAGGCGTGTAAGGTTGCGGTCGGCCAGATCGTCGCTGATGTTCCAATGCCCATCGCGGCGGTACTGTATGCCCATATCGCGCAGTATGGCGTTAAAGTCGTAGGTAGTCATGTTAAACGTCTTAGCCACCTGCGTAGCCGTCAGCGTATCCTCGGCGGGCTCGTTCAGCATGCGCAACCCCTCGCCGATAATCTCATCGGCCAGCGCCAGAATCTTCTTCGGACTTGGCAGTGCCAGCTGCTGCTTACGTTCCAGCTCCTGCAGTTCCAAGTGTTCCCAGCGCAGCACCAACTTGGCACGCTGCTCATCGTTAAACTTCGTGGCGATGTAGAGGCACTCGGTTTTGGTTAGCTGATAGCAGGGGGCGTGACGAACGGCACCATTGCCGATTTTTACCTCTCGGAACATCAGCGCAAATTTTCGCCCATGTACTTTTTCCCAGGCCGGCTCCATGTTTCGGATAGCCTTCATTAAGTCTTTGTGTTGCTTACCTGTCAGCTCAGCAATTTCGAGCGACGTAATTGTTTGTACCTTATTAATATTTATAATCTGTGTCATAATTTTGAGTTGTTTAAGCGAGAAGAAGTTTCGGAAATCCGATGGCCATCTTCACGTGAAGACTTCCTCTGCTCCAACTCATGGGTTTTACATTATTTATTAAGCTTTACGATATCAGTGCAAAGTATCTCTTGGAACACTTGGTTCTGATATTCGTGAGTAGAGAAACGAAGTGTGGCTGCCACCACATCACCTTCGTAGAACCTGCACGCCGCCAGATTGCCCAGCATAGCGCACACATACTCGTTTTCGAACTTTGATCCACCCATCTCGCGCAGCACAATGTTGCACTTCTGGATGGTACCGTTTTCTGTTTTCGACGACTGTACGCCAAAGGCCTCGCCCTGGCGTACTACTTTTAAAATTTTTGTTTCCATAATTACAAAAATGTTGTGTAAGGTTTGTATTTACCATACCCTTTGCGTTTATAAATTGGTTTGTATCAGCATGTCAAAGAACGTGCAAACCGAATACAAAGCGAAAGCTTGCTTTCAGGCTTTGTTGAGGTGCAGCCGTTTTTCGAGGTGCAGCCTCAATGAGCACCGTCAATCAATGTTTGACGCTGCAAAGATAGGCACAAAAAAGAGGTGCATGAAACAATGCCATGCACCTCTGTAGGTAATTCTGTAAGTTCTGTAACTTATTCTGTAAGAGTTTGTAGTTTTAGCCGCTTGCTTACCTCGTTTTTATAGGCATCAACCAGCCGCAACACACGCTGCTTTGCCCCCTGCTGTTCCCATTTACCAACGGCCAGTCGCATGTAGGGATTATGCCGAAAGGTGTTAGATATCAGTCCCTCTACACAACCGAAGTCGCGCTCAAACTGACTCATATTGTCAGCATACTGAAAGCAATCGCGGCACACCCCGAAGATAACAGCCATCGAGCTGTCACCCCAAAAGAAATCGCGAACCTCGTCCACACTCTCCACTAGCATCTTCACCTCGGGCACATCACTCTGCTGGGACATCACCTGATGGTCGCCCACGCGCACCTGCGCCTTATCTACCGAAAGATTCACCACCTCGTTGTCGTGAATGTCGACATACGATCCTTGCACATAAATATTATTTCCTGCCATAGTTTTTATAGTTTTATATACGGGTTACACTACTGTTATCGTGGATGTCGTTATAGTTGCCAGCCACATTCACCACCTTGGGTTCCAACTGCTCATCATCGAGATGCGAAAGTTCCTCCATAATATCCTCGGGAAAATCCATCTGGGCACTGGCACACAACTCGGTAAACACCATTTTGGCAGCCTCGCGCTTAGCCAGATTCTTGCGCTTTGATATCTTGAGATAGCTGCGCATAGCCTTCAGGATATCGACTTGCGGCGATTTGCGCGCCACCCCGGCAGATAGTTTATTAAGCTCCGACAGTTTTACCTCGGCGGCTTGGCGTTGGGCCCTCTCGTCCTGCAGTTCGCTGTTAAGACGGTCGATTTTCGTGAGCAGCTCGTCTGTCAGTTCCATCAGTCGCACCAGGTTCAGTTTCTGTTCCAGTTTCTCTTTCATTTGCTCGATGTCGTTTTCGAGCATGCGCCTGGCACCATCCTGCCAAGCTTTCAAGTCTTCGTAATTCTGTTCCATATTCTTTTTTAGTTTTGAGATTTAATGATATCCGATACCAGCTCGTTGAGAGCCATGATCAGAACGGTTATGAAAAATACATTTGCCATAATTATTTGATATATTTGTTTGATAAAATTTGGTTTTGGTTGCAAAATAAAAAACGAGATGTATCAGAACGCGATACACCTCGAATATTTTAATATCTTTTAAGACCTTCGGCAAATTTCTGCCGCATCTGTTCGCGCACATCGGGCGGCGACAGCACCTCGATGCCAGCACCGTGAGATAGCAGCTGACTCAGGAAATCGTGCGTAGGACGGATATCAAACGTAAAGTCGGCATAGCTTTCGGCAGTGGCCACCTCGCGTTGTGAGTGGTGCAACGGCAGGGTGCGCAGGTAGTTGGGTGTGTAATCGTAAGCGCGTATCACCACATGGGCCATGGGCGTGTCGGTAGTCAACACACCGAAGTATTCCGAAAAATAATCCTGAGGCGAGAAATCGTCGGGCATTTCGAACAAATCATCTGTAGTTGAGAGCTCCGATATGCGATCGAGCGCATAGATGCGCAGCTGCTGCTCATCGTTCAGCGCCAGCAGGTACCAGCGCTGGTGAAACAGCTTCAGGGCGTAGGGACACACCGTTTTTACATAGCCCTCGCCATTAAACTTCTGGTAGCCCATACGCAGGCGGCGGCCCGTGTGGAAAGCGTGTATGATAGTGCTGAGATACTCGGCCCCAGAGGGGATGTTCTCAAGCACCATACGCTCTTTCAAGCCCACACTCTCGGCCAGCACACCATGCACCGAGAGCGTATTGTACAGCCAGTGCGCAATGCTACCATTGGCAAGCACATCGGCATTTCGGATACTATATTTATAAGTAGATGAGTCGGCCTCGATGATGATGCCGAACATGTCGAAGATGGAGCGGCGATGACGGGTAAGCGTGCTGCGCGTTAGCTGATTACCGTCGGTAACCCCATCATCACGCCACTTGCGGTCCAGTTCGTCAAGTGTTAGCGCACGGTGCACCTTAAGCGTGTTGATAAGCCAAATATACTGGTGAAAAATCTGAGCTGGTTTCATGCCTGCAAAGGTACAGTTTTTCTTTGGATTATTACGATTTTGGCCGTATTATTTCTTTGGATTTTCCCAAATAACAAAAAAAGTGCCCCTCGCCTCGCGACGAAGGGCACTTGAACTTAGAATTACGATAACGTTTATTTTGTAATAATCAATCGTTCCAATCACCAACGGCAGTCCAGGTTGCCCAGGTTGAAGGCATTAATGCATCCCAGCTTGCTTTATTTGTTGTAGTGGTGTGCAACTTAGCACCAGTTGCCGTGCAACCATCGAACATTTGATAACATTCATGATTCAAACTTGTATATGCAGCCTTCACATAAGCAGTGGTCAGGCTGCTGCAGCCATAGAACATTCTATTGTAGCAGTCTCCTTTCAGCTCCGTGGCGGGCAGGGCGGGTGCTGTAGTCAGGCTGCTGCAGTAACTGAACATGCCAGAGTAGCAGTACTCCTTCAGCGTCGTGGCGGGCAGCGCGGGCGCTGTGGTCAGGCTGCTGCAGTTATAGAACATACTATTGTAGCAGTTGTCGGCCAGGGCCGTGGCGGGCAGCGCGGGCGCTGTGGTCAGGCTGCAGCCCTGGAACATAGCATAGTAGCAGTACTCCTTCAGCGTCGTGGCGGGCAGCGCGGGTGCTGTAGTCAGGCTGCTGCAGCCATAGAACATGCCATAGTAACAGAAGGTGGCCAGCGTCGTGGCGGGCAGCAGCAGGCCGCTGGCGTCGGTCAGTTTGGCGTTAGTATCGAATAATAAGGTGAAAGAAGCCCACCCCGTCAGCGTGATGTTTGTGGCAAAATTTGTCTCGTCCACCAGACTCATGATGTTGCCATACACTTTTATATCAGCCGTGCCGCCAGTAATCGTGGTGCCGTCATAACTTGTAATAGTGGTGCCGTTTCCATAGAACGCTACCTTGTCGCCTACAGCCACGTCGATAGGAGTGCCGTCAGGTACAGCCGTCTTAGCGCCACCGTTCAGCGAATACTGCATGCCTGCCTGCGGATACGAAACCTTAATCGTTCCAGCCGTGAGTGCCTCCAGTGTGAGCGGTGTGCTCAGCGTTGGAACAATGGTTACCTCAACAGCCGAAGCAGCAATCTCGCTGTCATTATAGCCAGTGTTACCCTTGGCGTAGTACCATACGTAGTAGGTGCCTACCCCGAGGTTTGCTGCCGTGGGCACTGTGGCACTGAAGCCATCGGTAGTGGTGGGCTTCGCGTTAGTCTCAGTCACCTGATACATCATCGTGCCGCCATCGGCCACGCCTGCTGTAACAAGGGCTGTGGTTGAGCCAGTTACGATGTAGCCCGCTGTAGCCTTCGGAGCGGTGGTGATAGTAGCAGCTGGGAGGGTGGCTGGTTTAACCGTCAACTTGTATGATTTTGAATCGGCCTGGAAAATCTTTTTGCCGCCGGTGCTGTAGCCAGTGGCCGTAGCGGTGATGGTGGCTTCGCCTTCGGCAATGGCGGTCACCATGCCCTCGCCATCAACGGTGGCTACCTTGGTATCGCTCGAGGTATATTCCACCACGGCTGTGATCACCGAGATGGCCTTGCGCCTGTAGGTGTCGCCTACCTTGATTGTTACAGGCTTGTCGCTCATAGAGAGATAAGCCGGTGTGGGATTGTCTTCGCTGGCGAAGATGTCGTCGCAAGCCGTAAAGAGCACAGCCAGGCAGCACATCAGCGATGCCTGCAGCAGTCTTGAAATACTTTTCTTTGTCATGATTGATCGTTTTAGAGAATTATTATATGTTATTACGTAAAAATTTCTTTATCATCAGATATCGGCTACAAAGGTAAAAAATTTTCAGCTGCTTTCACCCTCCACTGAGTTAAATCTTGTTAATCTGATAGATGTTTCTAAGTTTCGTAGCACAAAAAAAACGCCGACATCCCTTTAAAATAAGCAGATATCGGAGAGAGAAAAAACAACAGGTTGATACAGTGTTACAGTGTGACAGTTAGAAAAACGAGGGTGTGATGGTGCAAAAGTATATCTATATTATTATATATATAAATATATATAATAATATAGCAGTATATACAGCAAGGGAGGGGCGAGAATTTTAACTGTCACACTGTATTTTTGTGCGGATGATTCGTGAACCGCAATCAAAATATCGTACCTTTGCAGTGTTGAAATGAAATGAGACTGATGGCGGCCGCGCGCGGCAAAAATATTTCCCACGTGCACTAAGAAATTCTCCCACACGAGGGCGCTAGAAGCTCATTAAACATGAAACATTAAACATTAAACATTAACTATTAAAATTATTTTTACAAACTTAAAATTTAGCATTATGGCACTGAAAGTTAAAGCACAGGAAAAGTTGCAGAAGATTGGCAAGTATGAGGGTACTTATCGCTACATCATGATGCCGGAGTTGTACACCTCTCTCAGTCAGGACA
This sequence comes from Xylanibacter ruminicola 23, assembly GCF_000025925.1. Classification (NCBI taxonomy): domain Bacteria; kingdom Pseudomonadati; phylum Bacteroidota; class Bacteroidia; order Bacteroidales; family Prevotellaceae; genus Xylanibacter; species Xylanibacter ruminicola. The sequence continues at coordinate 1,787,579 of NC_014033.1, forward strand.
AGGTGATTAAGGAGGCTGCCCTGCGCAGCGGAGTTAGCAAGGGTATTATGCAGGCCTGCTGGGATGCGGCTGGCGAAGTGATTAAGGCTTGGGCCACAGAGGGTCACTCGGTTGCGCTGCCAGGTTTGGGAACCATGCGATTCGGTATCCGCGCCAAGAGTGTAGCCAAGGTGGACGAGGTGAAAGCCGGACTGGTAACCAGTCGCCGCATTATCTTCACCCCAGCGGTGGATCTGAAGGAGGAGCTGGCAGGCACGGCCATCCAGATTACCTGCTACGACCGCGATGGCAAGGAGATTAAGCGCGTGACCAGTACCGACCCAGGTACGGTTGAGGATCCCGATCAGCCATCGAATGGCGGAAATACCAGCGGCGGTGGTAATACCGGTGGCAACGGTGGAAACCACAACGAACCGATCGGAGACTAAGGGCTGGGGCTTAGGCCCCACCCTATCCATTGACCATTGACCATTAAACATTAAACATTAAAAGCTATGACAAAGAAAGAAACATTGAAGTTTATCGTGCAGATGATTGCAAGTATCGCAACGGCGATAGTAACGGCGCTGGGCGCGACATCGTGTATGGGCGCCATGTAAAATAGCCAAGGACCTGCACTTGCGCGGCCCGCCACGCATACTGCAGCAGGCTCTATTACCCTCAGGTTTCAAATCGAAGCCTGGGGGGATTTTTTGCAGCCCTATAAATTATCCCAACGGTTACAATAGGGCTCAAGTATTTTGAGGGGAACCTGAAGTTCGGTGGCCGTTGCTCGCCAATCTTTAATGGCGGTACGTACCTGATCTATGATTTCAGAGGCCTCCTGCTGTTCAAACATATAGCTACCCGAGGCGTGGAGCAGAGTGTTGGCATCCGACTGCTCGGTGTATTGGTCGATAAGCAGGCATTGATGCAACTTTGTACCTGGGTTTATATCGTAGGCAGGTGAGAGCGTCCACCCTTTCGGAGTAAGCAAGAAACCGTGATTGCGAAAGTGGTCGTCGGTATTGCCAAACATCACGTTAAACGCCACTCTACGATATAGTTCTCTGAGGTTCTGCTGTACGTCAACACATCCCTGAAGAATGAAATCTACGATGTCTAAATAACCATTACCTGTACTACTGCCGGCACCATCGTCGAAACCAAGCAACGACATAGCTGAAGCAAAATGTTTACGACGGCCATCGGCAGTTCTGTCGAAACGTTCAGAAAGCAACAGATGGCGATCTTTTGAAATCTTGATGGTATGGGTATTGGCCACGTTGATACCAGCTGCAGCTGCTAGCCTGTGCGAGAAATGCTCGATAAGTTCGGTGTTCTCCAAATCCTTCTTCGAAGGGAACTTAGCCACATAGAGTTTGCCGTCGGCATCTATGACATTGGCTTTGGGGCGGGCACCACCAAGCGATGTTCCTGGGTCGATCAACTGGTCGATCCAACGCTGCTCGGGCAACTCATTACGTTCTTCGGCCGACTCGATTTCATGACAGGCATCGCACAGGGCTCGAAGACTTTCAATGGGAGGCACTAGGAATTTTGCAGAATCGTTCATGTAGCTATCACTATCTTCATCTCTGTAGCGTATGCCGCCCATACGTGTAAAATCCTCAATACCCGTAAGGTAATCAAAGTTGGTAAGCATACGCACAGGTCTGCTCTCAGCTTGTGCTTTCAGGCGCTCTCTGCGGTCGAGCAACAAACGTCCCCAACGATCGGGAAAAGAGTCCTTCACGAACCCAAACACACTATCTGCACCACGAGGATGCTGCAACGAGGGCACATTCATCAGGTCGCCACTCAACATGATACCGCCATGCTTTTTCAGCCATTCGCGCGAATACTCAAATACAAAGTGATCTTTGCCACGAATACGTTCGTAGCCTAACGTTCCTATTTCTTGGGGAGTGGCAAGAAAGTCGAAATCTGCGAATACCGTAATCTTTTTCATTTGCTAAGCAATTCTGCATCCTGAAGCTGACGGCCGAGTGCATCGTCGGCAGCAAGCAACGAGATATCCTTTTCAAGATTTAGCGCAAAGAGCACACGCGCATAGATACCCATGGAAACCGTAGGGTCGCCATGTTCCACCTTCGAGACAGTCAGTCGTGTAACCGTTGCCCTGTCTGCTACGTCCTGCATAGAGAGATGCCTACGCTTACGTGCCAGCATAATCTGTTCGCCCATAAGTTGCAACTGCTGAGCCAAAGCCCTCGGCATCGTCTTTCCGAATGTATTCTTTCCCATAATTGTATCTTATCGGGTGCAAATATAAACAAAAATGTTTAATATAACAAACATTTTGCAAGTTTTTTGAATTTATCAGTACTGCTCTTCGTGATCGTAGGTGGATGGGATGTGGCGGATGAGCTTGTGGGCTGCGGCCTGGGCCATGGCCTCGTAGGCGCGCTCGCTGGGGTGCAGATGGTCGCCACTATCAAAACCGTCGGCAAAGGCCTTGGGGTTAGTGGCACAGCGCACGGCGGCATCGAAATCGATACAGCCATCGAACACAGGCGAGGTGCGCAGCCACTCGTTAAACTCGCTGCGCATGGCGTCGCGCTTCTCGTTATAGGTACGCCAGCCATAGATGGGCAGCAGGGTACCACTCCACACCTTGAGGCCCATGGCCTTGGCGGGCTTTACGTAGATATCCTCTACGCCGCGCTGCATCTCCTCGACAGTAGGCAGGTCGCTCCAGGGGCGGAAGGGATTCACATCCTCGCCCACGGGGTGGATGATATCGTTGATGCCGTGCTGGATAATCACATCGGTGGCACCGGCCACACGCATCTCGATGGGGAAACGGGTGGCGCCTTTTAAGCCATAAGCCTGATAGGTAATACAATCGTACTGGCGCAGAATGCGGGTACCGCTAACGGCGCGGCGGATGATGGACACGTTGGTGCCAAAGGCGAGCTGTGCCAGATAATCGGGCCACGACTGGGCGGTGATAGAGTCGCCATAGCACACTACAGCGTGGTTATCGGGCGATGTAAGTACATCGATGGTGTTGAGGAAATAGAACCAGTTGGTATGGCGGGTAAGGTCGAGAGGCAGCTCGTCGGCCTCGGCAAAATCGCCATAGGCATAGAAGCCTTTCGACAGCGGACCGGTGATGAGGGTGCCGCTATTCATCTGGGTGAAATCGGCCAGATACATGCTTACATCCACGGTATCGCCACGATGAACGGCGTAGCTGATGGCATCGCTCTCAACCTCGTTACCAGGCTGCAGCGTAACGCTGATGGCACCGCCAAAGGTAATGGGGGTGTGACCTACAAACACCTTCGAAAGGGTTACGGGTTCGGTGCCTGTGAGATTGGAGAAACGGAAACGCAAGGCGCTACCTGCAAACGGCATGCGTACAGGGTAACGCAAGGTGAGATTCTTGGCATATACGGCCTCGCGACGGTCGGTAATCGAGGTGGCATTACCCCAACAGGCCACCCACTTTAAATCGGTATTATTCATATCAGTATGATTTGTAATCACTTAACCAAGTTTCGACATAAAACGCTCGCGATCCACCACGAATCGCAGATGACTACCCTCGCCTATCAGCACATCGCCCTGATAGGCCGAAACCTTGAACTCGATCTTCTTGCCATCCACCTTCACCACTTCGGCAGTAGCGGTAACTGTGTCGCCCACCTTAGAGGGTTTGAGGTGCGACGAGGCGATATGGCCGCCAACGGTGGTACTACCCTCGGGCAGGGCATCGGCCACAGCCAGCATGGCCGCATTCTCCATCAACGCCATCATAGCGGGCGTGGCCAGCACAGCCATATCGCCCGAACCAATCTTAACGGCGGTAACATCATCGGTTACCACCAAAGTGCTTGTATGTTTTAATCCTACTTCGATCATTACAACTAAACTTTTGTTAATCTTTGGTGCAAAAGTAGTAAAATTACATTAGAATAATGTATCTTTGCAGTCCATTTTAATAAGAATTGTGAATTAGACTTAGAAGAAAACTACAAACATGAGTAAAATTGAAAGAGAAAAGCAGACCGTAAGAAAGATGATTGAACTTTATTGTCGCCATCATCTGCATCAGGAAACAATGACAGAAGAATACCAGCATCTGGCCGACTATGCGTGCCAACGACTGGACCACTGCCGATTTGGCGAGAAGAAAACGGTTTGCAAGCGATGCCCGATACACTGCTATGCCCCACAGGAGCGCGAAGCCATACGTAAGGTGATGCGCTGGACAGGCCCCAGAATGATGATATATGCACCGAAAGCTGCTATCATACATACTTATTATATGTTGAAAAGATAATAAAATGGAACCGACTACGTCCAGAACTCTTTTTCGCCAGTCGGTTCCATTTCACCATTACACTTGGGGCAGGTGTGCTTATCCCACACCCTGATTTTATCACTGCCGCATTGCAGGCACAGGCGCCCCACCTCACTGCGGTACGACGGAGCCACATCGGCTATGATGCCACCCACCACCAGGTTCTGGATGGTGTGGCAGTCGGGGCATGATACGGCCGTGATTTCCTGACGGAAGAGTCCGCGCCCCTCGTACACCTCGGCCTCGTAGCCGCATTGCTTACAGCGATATTTCAGTTTCCAAGCCATAATTAATACCCGAGGGTTTCGCCTACCAATACTACTACATGGCGGCCTTGGGGTGAGTTACGGAGAAAATGAACGTAGCTGCAGATACACTCCGGCGAGTTGCAGTTATGGCACACGCCATCCGTATGGCAAGGCGTATGAATATCGAAACGGGCCGCATTGATGGGCGATGCCGTGCTACGCGCCCTTGCGAGGGCAGCCTCTACATTCTGAGCCACTTTATTCAGACCGATAACGAAGATTACCTTCTTAGGTCCCCAGGTGATGGCAGCCACACGGTTTCCGTTGCCATCGATATTCACGATAACACCGTCTTCCGAGATAGCGTTGGCACTCGACAGGTAAACATCGGCCGAAAAAGCCTTGAGATAAACGGATTGTTTCTCTTCAGGCGTTTCTGCCAGGTCGCGATCCAGAACCTCCAGTGTGCCACGATCTTTCAGATATTGCGGGATACCCAGGTCGCGTACGGTCATCGTACCGCCCCAAGTCACACTGCTGCCGTCGGCGATAAGGTCCGAAACTTTCTTCACGGCCTCTTCTGCCGTCGCACAATAGAAACCCTCTATGTGGCGACGTTTCAGATTCTTGATAATCGTCTGAGCCAGGAGCTCATTTCTTTGCTTTTGTGGTGTCATAACTTAACTCTTTATTTCACAAAACATACTGATTTCATTGCAAAGATACATTTTTCTCCACGTTTTTTCGTACTTTTGCACCCAAGTTTACGATACTTTAAGATAAGGAAATGGTACAATTAGAACCGATACTGCAATAAGAAAACGTTTCAGGAGCTGACCACGAATGAGCTGTACGAATTACTTAGAGTGCGTAGCGAAGTATTCGTGGTTGAACAGAACTGCGTTTATCAAGATATGGACGGAGATGACCAGAAATCCATTCACTTGTGGCTGACAGTAGCCGACAAGATTGTAGCTTTGGCTCGTGTATGCCCCGCCGGTACTCACATGAAGGAGATATCTATTGGCAGAGTGATCACCACCGAGCGAGGCAAAGGGTATGGCAAACAAATCATGCTTCATGCCATCGAAGCAGCTGAAAACCATTTCGGCGCAACACTTATCGACATAGAGGCACAGGAATATGCCAAGGGATTCTACGAAAACGTAGGATTCGAGCAGTCGTCCGACACCTTCATGCTCGACGGCATTCCTCACATCAAAATGACTTGGACTAAAGATCTGGCCGCCGTCTCACGGGGATGACACCTGGAGAGTATAAAAACTACAGTTGATTTTTCCCTAAGAACTCGCTGGGAGTAAGCCCCGTGATGCGCTTGAAGAGACGAGTAAAATGGTGGGGGAAATCGAATCCGAGCAGGCGGGAGGTCTCGCTGATGTTGTGACCCTGCATCAACAGACTTTTCGCCTGATTGATTATATAATTATGTATGTAACCGATAGCCGTGCCACCAGTGGCCTTGTGGACAATATCGCCAAAATAACGAGGCGAATAGGCCAGTTCGGAAGCGCACCAAGCGACGGTAGGCAAACCCTGCATCAGCTGACGGTTCTCACGAAAATAGGTTTGAAGCAAGTTGTGAAAGCGCTTCAGCAGGTCAGCCTCTCCCCTGTCCTCTTCGAAAAGCTGGCGCTGATAGATACGATTACAGTATTCCAGTATCAGGCGCAGATAAGCCAGCAGCACGCTTCGGAGTGAAGGTGAATCCTCGTGCGTCTGCAACTCTTGTCGCATCTGTGCCACCAACTGCGTGATGCTGAGCCATTCGTCGGGCTCCATGCGCAGCGAACCATCAAAGAAATACGAGAAGAACTGATAGCGGTCTATCTGGCGTTCCAGTTCAGTGCCGTGCAACAGTTCAGGCGACCACAGCAATACCCAACCACACAACGAGATACGCTCGCCATTGTCTTCCAATCCGCCTATCTGTCCTGGTTCTACAGCTATAATGGAGGCATCGCTTACCTGCAGCGTCTTCATACCGTAAGAGAGCGTATTGGGAAACTGTCGCTGGATGAACAGACCATACACGCCATAGTTGTTCAGGCTATGACGGAAGGGCGCCAGCTCGTCGTAATGGATGATGCTAATTAATGGGTGCAACACCGGAGCATCCACAAAACGAGCATAGTCGTTAGGACAATCAACCTTCAAAATATTCCTCATATCGGGAACAAAGATACACAAAATAATCTAATAATGGTAGAAATTTAATGGTTTTTTAGCACTTTCTGCGAAATTGGTATATAATCAGCCAATTTGTGTAATAGCTATATAATATATAATGTGTACCTTTGCACCCAGAAACTTAGAACAGTTATCCTATGAACATCAACAAACCTATCAGTCGAAGAAAAGCACTCAAGGTCATGGGCCTTGGAATGTTTGCAGCCTGCGTTCCGACGCTTCCGTCGTTTGGAGAGTCCCCAAAGGAAAATGAGAAGAAGACCAAACGTCTGATCTTCTATTTCTCTGCAACCGGCAATAGCCTTTATATAGCCAGGCAGTTGGGCGGAGATGAAGCGACCTTGCTGAGCATCTCACAGGAAATTCACAACGAGCATCCTGATTATGAGGCAGAAGAAATAGGATTCGTGTGTCCCGTCTACTGTTTCATTCCTCCTGCCATTGTCCAGGATTTCATTGCTCGTTCATCTTTCAAGGCCGATTATTTCTTTACAGTGGGCACTTATGGAGCCCATAGCACGATATTCCCAGAGTTCGTTGATGACCTTGCCAAGAAGCACGGTTTTCAGATGAATTATATCTCTACCATCCAGATGGTCGATACTTACCTGCCGTATTTCGACATGGAAAGGGAATTGGCCGACCCCAAGCTTCAGCGTATTCCCGAAAGAGTTGCCACAGTTCTTGCTTCTATCAACAATCGCGAAAACTATATTCAGGAGGTTACAGAGCAGGACAGGATGATATGTGACGGATATTACCGCATGTCGGGACGCGACCGCCAGCGCCCGACTATGACAAGATCGGAGAAGATTGTCTTTGCCACGGATGACTGCATCGGATGTGGAGTTTGTACTTCGGTTTGTCCGCATGGCTCCTGGAAAGTGATTGATGGTCATTCGGTTGCCAATGGGGTATGCGAAAATTGTCTGGCATGTGTTCACAACTGCCCGAAGAAAGCAATTTCAATCATTCCCACGCCTCCTGAACCCGAAGAGGCAAACAGGAATGCACGATATCGTAATCCGAATGTCAGCTTAGCTGATCTCATCAAGGCCAATAGTCAACAATAATATGAAAGTAATTTCTTTAAAGAGAATCTGAAATGAAGAGATTGAAGATAACGATTATCTCAATGACTTTAGCTACAACAGCAATTGCTCAGGGTGTGATGGATGTGCACTCACACCTAGGAGAAAAGCCATCAGCAGCCATCGCCACTGCAAACATGATTGTCCGCATTGCTGAGATTGAGGTCTATCCGCAGTATATGAAGGAATATCTCGCCTTTGCTAACGAGGTGGATCGCCTGAGTATAGAGCGCGAGCCTGGTGTCATCTGCCTGTATCCCATGCAGAGTGCCGAAGACTCATGCCAGATTCGCATCCTCGAAATCTATGCCTCCGAGGAAGCTTACCAGCTGCATCTGAAGACCCCTCACTTTCTGAAGTACAAGCAGGGCACGCTCCACATGGTGAAAGACCTGAAACTGCCCACGATGAAGCCGCTCGACCCAAAGACAATGAAACTGATATTCAAAAAGCAGAGATAACGATGCATAAGTATTTATTATTTTTAGCCGCCATGCTGTTCTGCAGCTGTTCTGCAGACAACGAAGCGAAAGCAGAAACACCTACTATGAATAAAATTTATATCACTATCGGTGGACAAACGCAAAGCGCGACACTTGTGGACAATGATGCCACACGCGAGTTGGTTGCTGCTCTGCAGGATGCGCCCATAACAGTGACTCTCAACGACAACAATTTTGAGATATGGGGTTCTTTAGGCAAATCGCTGACAACGAAAAACGAGCAGATGACAGCCCAACCCGGAGACATCGTTCTTTATAACGGCAGCAACATATGCATCTTCTACGAGTCAAACTCCTGGAGCTATACTCGTTTAGGACATATCGACGGACTGTCAGAAAATGAGCTTCGCACATTCCTGAAGGCTGGCCAAAACAACATCAGTGTGACGCTTTCGCTTACTTCAAGTACGACCGCCATCAAGAGCGTCAATGGTAATCGTTTGAAAAATGGAGATTATTATTCTCTGAATGGCGTGAAAGTGGAGAACCCTTCAAAAGGTATCTATATCAAGAACGGTAAAAAAGTTATATTATGAGAACAATAATCATCACAATGCTGCTGGGCGGAATGCTCGTAGCATGTAACAACAAACAAACTATTAATAACGATATGGAACAGAAGTTAGAATTGACGCAGGAGTGGGATAAGGTGTTCCCGCTGAGCGAGAAAGTGAACCACCGCAAGGTGACGTTTGAAACACAGTATGGACTGACGCTGGCGGCAGACCTCTATACGCCTGCGGCGAGTGAAAAGTTAAAAGTGAAAAGTGAAAAGTTGCCTGCCATCGCCGTCTCTGGGCCTTTCGGCGCCGTGAAGGAGCAGTGCAGTGGACTCTATGCCATGAAGATGGCAGAGCGTGGTTTCGTGGCGCTGGCTTTCGACCCTTCCTATACGGGTGAGAGCAGCGGTGAACCGCGCCGCACGGCTTCGCCCGACATCAATACCGAGGACTTTATGGCTGCGGTCGATTTCCTGTCGAAGCAGGACAATGTGGATGCCGAGCGTATTGGCATTATCGGTATCTGCGGTTGGGGTGGCATCGCACTGAATGCTGCCGCTACCGATACTCGCATCAAGGCTACCGTAGCCTCTACGATGTATGATATGACTCGTGTCAGTGGCAACGACTATAACGATGCTTTCGACAACGAGCAGTGGCGTCATAGGAACCGCGAAAACCTTTCAAAGCAACGCCTCACCGACCCCAACGCGATGGCTGGAGGTGTGCTGGATACCGTGCCCCCACAGGCACCCAACTTTGTGCACGACTACTACGACTATTACAAGACCGAGCGCGGATATCATGCCCGCTCCGGCAACTCTAACGACGGCTGGCGCGTCATCGGTACACAGGCCTACGCCAACAGCCGCTTCCTCTACTACATCAACGAGATCCGCTCTGCTGTTCTTGTGATGCACGGAGCTGATGCCCATTCACGCTACTTTGGCGAGGCTGCTTATCACTATATGGTGGATGGCAAAGCTGAAGGTTATAAATTTGTTGGCGAGCCAAATCCCAACCCCGAGAACAAGCAACTGCTCATCATACCAGATGCCTCTCACTGCGACCTCTATGATGGCGGCTACGAGGAAAAAGCAGGTCAGGGTCAACCCAAGAACATGATTCCGTGGGATAAGCTGGCAGAGTTTTTCAAAACGTATTTGAGATAGGCTTAGGCACAAGCCACACCAATAAACATCTCCCAAATCGAAAAGATTTGGGAGATGTTTCGATAAATCTCATTGCCACAAAATAACATAATGATAACATACGCTTAACCAATCTTTTTCTTGAGAGTACCTATCTTTGCACCATCAAATAAACAACTAATAAAAGACATAAGCAGAATATAACATGTACGACATATTGAGGCTATATGGGGGACTTAGAATCAGATGCCTGTGGCGGATGATTAGGGAGCTGAAACTCGCGGCTATTCCCGCCCTGTTGCTCCTTATGTTATTGGGAGTAATAACATGGAAAGAATTGGGGACGGCTCCCGTCTATTATAGCGTGCTGGTTGATGTAACCCTGCTATTGGCCTGGCACCTCACGCGCAGCGATAGCGTGTTTCTCTGCTCCATCTTTTGCGAAAGACGTACGAAGATGTTGTTCTTCGCAGAATACACGCTTCTGTCCGCCCCTTTCCTGTGTTTCTTCCTCTATCGTAGCGCACCTTGGGCTGTAGCCATCGTTCTACTGGCATTGGTGATCGTGTGCTTCTTGCCTTGCGGAGGCATCTCCTTGCGCCTGCCCACATGCCCGTGTCTGGCCTCCGGCAGTTACGAATATCATCGGGCAGCGCGCCTCACGCTCCCCCTACTCTTGCCACTCATGGCGGCAGGAGCCATTGGTGCCTACATCGGCAACCGCCATCTGGTCATCGGTGTCAGTATGATAGCCGTTTCTGTCTTCAGCATGTTGATGATGCGCGAGTGGCATATGGAGTATCTGTTTCATTACAAGAGTGCTGCGAGGTTTCTCCGGCTGAATTTGCTGTTTGCCCTGAGAAATGCGTGCATCATCTTTCTGCCTTTTATCGTATGTCTGCTACTTGTTGCCCCCAGTTGGTCGCAGTTGCTTTTAGGCGAATCCTACTGCCTTGGTGCAAGTCTTCTGCTGTTTCAAGTAGAGATGCTTTGCTTCGTAAGCGGCGGAACCAACAGTGGTAACGACCTCATATCAGCCCTTGTGTATGTGGCCTTGAATGTCATTTTCTGCGTGTCGGCACTGGTGCCACAGGCCTTAGTGCTCTCCGTCATCGTGTCCGTCATACTGGCTTATCATGCCTATTTAGTAATCAAGAAATATAAATGATGATTGAAATCAGGAACTTAACAAAGAAATATCGTGAGCTCACGGTCATCGACAACTTCTGCCACTCGTTTGATGGCGGCAAGGTGTATGGCATCATGGGCGAGAACGGCGCAGGCAAGAGCACGCTGTTCAGATGTATTGCCGGAATCGAGTCGTACGACGGTTCAGTCGTCGTCAACGAGAACAAGCAGATTGGTTACATGAACGATACGCCCTTCTACTACTCTTACGTCACAGGCATGGAACACATCGAGTTCTGTCTGCGTGCCAAGGGTAAGACCATCAGCCGAGACGAGATTGAGCAGTTGAATGAGAAGTTCGCCCTGCCGCTCCAGAGATACGCCAGCAGATACTCCTTAGGCATGAAAAAGCGCCTGATGCTGCTGACGTTGATGCTGCAGGACAACGACATCGTCATCATGGACGAACCCTTCAACGGCATCGATCTTGCCGGAACAATCATCCTAAGACAGTGGCTCAAGGACCTAAAGGCCCAGGGCCGTTGCGTCATTCTTTCCTCACATATTGTTGCTGCCATCGCTGACATCTGCGACGAGATGACCTACATCCACCAGGGAAAGGCCGTCTGCGACTTCTCTGGTATGTCAGCAGCATCTATCGAGCAATATATCATGGAAGAATTCTTGTCACATTTATCGTGATTATCGTGACGCATAAAAAGAGAGCGCAACTCCCGATTTCTCTAGGAGTTGCCCTCAATTTGCACTTCTCACAATTATCTGCCATATTGATAAATCATAAAGTATTGTAAAGATGGATGCAAATGTACAAATAATCAATTATAAATCAGTACCTTTGCAGTGATAATTAATATGTTTTTTGAAATTATGATGAAGAAAATAATAAACCCTTGGCGTAACCATGAGGGGTATAACTGTTTCGGTTGCAGTCCAGACAATCCTATTGGACTCCACATGGAGTTCTACGAAGATGGTGACTATATCGTGAGCACCTGGCATCCTGAGCACAATTATCAGGGCTGGGTAGATACCATGCACGGTGGTATTCTGAGTACTTTGATCGATGAAGTGTGCGGTTGGGTAGTCACTCGCAAGTTACAGACAAGCGGCTATACCGTTCAGCTGAATGTAAAGTTCCGCAAGGCGGTTCCTACGACTGAGCCCGAACTGACTATCAGGGCAAAGGTTACGAAGCAGGTTCGTAATCTGGCCTATATCAGTGCAGAAATAACGAACTCGAAAGGTGAACTCTGCAACGAGGGCGAGGCCATCTACTTCCTGATGAACGAGGAAAAGGCCAAAGAAATGGGATTCATGCATTGTGATGTTGAAGAATAACAACGATAAGAAACTGTTTGATTGAGTATGATAACCATCGATACGATAAACATGTGCTCGCACCTGCAACGCAAGCTATTCGAAAAGGATGGCCAATATCATTCTCTATGGATAGCCATACAGGATGATTCAGAACTGACTGCCGTAGTCCGTTCTCGCCAGCTACATATTTATCGCAATGGCAAGAAAGTGCTTGTACTGGCAGGAAAGTCTGCACCAAAGATTATCAGAGAGGACCCGATTTGCAAGCTATTACAAATTGAGCGAATAAAGTGGATGGAGCAACGTTTTAATTATGCCTTGGCTGCCATCAAGAATGGGACTGTAGATTCGCAGAAGGCTATCAAAGATGATATTGCCGAACTCAGCAAATACTATGGTAGTGAGTTGTGGAAATTGGACTTTGCTGCTGATGAAGCAGGAAAACTTCCCCCAGACCTCAAACGCGGAGTTCTATCAGAAGACGGCATTTGGAACCTGCTCGTTGACTATAGTGAGATTCAAAAGAAAAAGTAATAAAAATCCCCGCCAAGGTAAAACTTGACGGGGTTCTTTTTTATAGTGATTGAAGGGATTACTCTTCAACAGCTGCCTGGGCGGCGGCGAGGCGGGCGATGGGCACGCGGAATGGAGAACAAGATGCGTAGTTCATGCCAATCTTAGCGCAGAACTTAACTGAGCTGGGCTCACCACCATGCTCACCACAGATACCGCAACGCAGGTCAGGACGAACCTCACGACCCTCATTAACGGCAAACTTGATGAGACGGCCAACACCCTTCTGGTCGAGTACCTGGAATGGGTCAACCTTCAGGATCTTCTTATCGAGGTAAACAGGCAGGAACGATGCGATATCGTCGCGGCTGTAACCGAAGGTCATCTGAGTCAGGTCGTTAGTACCGAATGAGAAGTACTGAGCCTCTGAAGCAATCAGATCGGCTGTGAGGGCAGCACGTGGAATCTCGATCATTGTACCAATCTCGAACTCAACCTCGATACCATACTCAGCGAATACCTCCTTAGCGGCATACTGGATAACCTCCTTCTGCTGCTTGAGCTCGTTGATAGTACCAATCAGAGGAACCATGATCTCAGGCATTGGGTTCTTACCCTCCTTCTTCAGCTCACAAGCTGCAGAAAGGATAGCCTTGGTCTGCATAGCAGTAATCTCAGGGAATGTGATACCCAGACGGCAACCACGGTGACCCAGCATTGGGTTGTTCTCAGCAAGTGAGTCAACACGGCGCTGGATTTCCTCCAAGCTAACGCCCATCTCCTTAGCCATGGTCTGCTGACCAGCCAGATCGTGGGGAACGAACTCGTGGAGAGGGGGATCGAGCAGACGGATGTTAACGGGCAGTCCGTCCATAGCCTCGAGGATACCCTTGAAGTCGGCCTTCTGATAAGGCAGCAGCTTAGCAAGAGCCTTCTCACGTCCGGCAACGCTGTCGGCCAGAATCATCTCACGCATAGCAACAATCTTCTGATCCTCGAAGAACATGTGCTCGGTACGTGTAAGACCGATACCCTTAGCACCGAAAGCGCGAGCCACCTGTGCATCGTGTGGAGTATCAGCATTGGTACGAACCTGCAGCTTGGTGTACTTGTCGCAGAGGTCCATCAGCTCCTTGAAGTCGCCAGAAAGCTCGGCAGCCTTGGTTGGAACCTCGCCAGCATATACCTGACCAGTTGTACCGTTCAGAGAGATGAAGTCGCCCTCCTTATATGTTACACCGTCGATCTCAACAGTCTTATCCTTATAGCTTACATTCAGAGCACCAACACCCGATACGCAGCACTTACCCATACCACGAGCCACAACGGCTGCGTGAGATGTCATACCACCACGAGCGGTCAGGATACCCTCGGCAGCAGCCATACCAGCCAGGTCCTCAGGAGAGGTCTCGATACGTACGAGTACTACCTTGTGGCCATTCTCGTGCCACTCCTTAGCGTCGTCAGCGTGGAATACAATCTGACCGCAAGCAGCACCTGGAGAAGCGGGCAGACCCTGTGCAATAACCTTAGCAGCAGAGAGAGCCTTCTTATCGAATACAGGGTGCAACAGCTCGTCGAGCTTCTGAGGCTCGCAGCGCTGGATGGCAGTCTTCTCGTCGATCATACCCTCGTGGAGCAGGTCGATAGCAATCTTAACCATAGCAGCACCAGTACGCTTACCGTTACGTGTCTGGAGGAACCAGAGTTTGCCCTCCTGTACGGTGAACTCCATATCCTGCATATCGTGATAGTGGTGCTCCAGCTTATCCTGGATACCATTCAGCTCGGCATAGATCTCAGGCATAGCCTCCTCCATTGAAGGATACTTGGCAACGCGCTCCTCCTCAGAGATACCAGCGCGCTCAGCCCAACGCTGAGAACCAATCTTGGTAATCTGCTGTGGTGTGCGGATACCGGCAACAACGTCCTCACCCTGAGCGTTAACCAGATACTCACCGTTGAACAGGTTCTCACCATTAGCAGCATCACGGCTGAAGCAAACACCAGTAGCTGATGTATCGCCCATGTTACCGAATACCATGGCCATTACTGATACGGCTGTACCCCACTCGTCGGGGATTCCCTCCATCTTACGATACAGGATAGCGCGCTCGTTCATCCAAGAACGGAACACAGCGCAGATAGCACCCCAGAGCTGCTCGATAGGATCGTTGGGGAAGTCCTTACCAGTGCGCTCCTTGATGGCAGCCTTGAACAGCTGAACCAGCTTCTTCAGGTCCTCAACAGAGAGGTCCTTATCCAGAACAACACCGCTCTCCTTCTTAACCTTCTCGATAATCTCCTCGAATGGATCGATATCAGTTTTATTTACGGGCTTCATCTCGAGTACAACATCGCCGTACATCTGTACGAAACGACGATAAGAGTCGTACACGAAGTGAGGATTATTTGTCTTCTTAGCCATACCCTCGGCCACCTCGTCGTTCAAACCAAGGTTCAGGATGGTGTCCATCATACCAGGCATTGAGGCACGGGCACCAGAACGAACAGATACCAACAGAGGATTCTGGGCATCGCCGAACTTACAGTTCATCAAATTTTCAATGTGCTTCACGGCAGCCATCACGTCATCGTTCAGCAATTCCATAATCTTCTGCTGACCAACCTGATAGTACTCATTACAACAATCTGTGGTGATTGTAAAACCTGGAGGAACAGGCACACCAATGTGGTTCATTTCAGCAAGGTTAGCACCCTTACCGCCAAGCTCCTCACGCATCTTTGCGTTTCCTTCGGCCTTTCCATTTCCGAAGAGATAAACTCTTTTCTGACTCATACGTAATATTTATTTTTGTTGATGATAAATTATTTTTGATTAGATTCTGCAAAGATATTAAAATTCCATCAAATACACAAGAAAATAAAGCAAAAATTGCAAACTCGACCTTACATTTTTGTTTTTTTGACCTTTAAGGCATTAATAAATTTGGTTTTTCGCTCAATTTGCACTACCTTTGCAGCCAAATTAAGAAAGATTATGGCAAGAAACAAGAAACCATTACCGCTCCTTGAGGGCGTGGTGATTGAAGCTGTGGCTGCCGAGGGCAAATGTTTGTTCCACTGGAACGATCTGGTGGTGTTTGTGCCTTTCTGTGTGCCTGGCGACGTGTGCGATGTACAGATTCGCCGCAAAAAACACTCCTTTGCCGAGGGCGAGGTTGTTAGATTTATAGAATTAAGTAAGGTACGCGCGACCCCCTTCTGCGCCCACTTCGGTGTGTGCGGTGGTTGCAAATGGCAGAACCTGCCTTACGAAGAGCAGCTTAAGTTTAAGCAGCAGCAGGTGTACGACCAGCTGCACCGCATTGGCAAGATAGAACTGCCCGAGTTTATGCCTATCCTAGGTAGCGTTCACACTCAGGAGTATCGCAACAAACTCGATTTCGGATGCGCCAACAAGCGCTATCTCACCAAGGAGCAGATTCAGACACTGCCTAATGACGAGTCTCAGAGCCTGAAGGATGTGCCCGCTATCGGATTCCATATTACAGGTGCTTTCGATAAGATTCTGCCTATCGAGAAGTGCTGGCTGATGGACAACCTGCAGAACGAGATTCGCAACGAGGCCCGTGAGTATGCAATGGCCAACGGCTTATCGTTCTTCGACCTGCGTGCCCAGGTAGGACTGCTGCGCGATATCATCATCCGCAACAGCGCCAGTGGCGAGTGGATGGTTATCTTCCAGTTCCACTACGACCGCACATCGGCCGAGGCGCTGGCCCAGAGCGAGGAACAGGCCAAGGGACTGCTGCAGCACATCGCCGACAAATTCCCACAGATTACCTCGCTGATGTATCTCGACAATCAGAAGTGCAACGATACCATCGGCGACCAGGAGATATTGGTATTCAAGGGTATCGACCACATCTACGAGTTGATGGAGGACCTGAAGTTTAAGGTTGGTCCCAAGAGTTTCTACCAGACCAACACCGAGCAGGCCTACCACCTGTACTCGGTAGCCCGCAACTTTGCCGGACTTACTGGCAACGAACTGGTTTACGACCTTTACACAGGTACAGGAACCATTGCCAACTTTGTAGCCAAGAAGGCACGCAAGGTGATTGGTATCGAGTATGTACCCGAAGCTATCGAGGATGCCAAGATCAACTCTGAAGTAAACAAGATTGGCAACACCCTGTTCTATGCAGGCGATATGAAGGATATTCTGACAGAAGAATTCATTGCCGAGCACGGACATCCGGATGTAATCATTACCGACCCACCACGTGCCGGTATGCACCCCGATGTGGTAAAAACCATTCTTGGAGCAGCACCAAAGCGCATTGTTTACGTAAGTTGCAACCCTGCCACTCAGGCTCGCGATTTGCACGATCTCGACGTAGATTATCGCGTGGCAGCTGTTCAACCCGTTGATATGTTCCCCCACACACCACACGTAGAAAACGTGGTGCTGCTGGAGCGCAGATAAAATAATTTGGGGCAAATACTTGGGAGTTTCAATAATTTTTCATATATTTGCCCCAAGTTTAACTAAAAACATTTTTGACGAGCAACTACATTACTAATTTTTAAACTCATATTACAATGAAAAAGGTATTTTGGATGATGGCGCTTATGGCGTCGATGACAATCACAGCTAACGCCGAAAATCTGGTTGAAGCAAGTGATAATCTGGAGCCCTTATCAGATGCTGACGTAGCACTTCTCAACTCTATGGAGGCTACACAGCAGAAGGCTACCATCGAGGTACCCGCCTGGGTAAACAACATCAAATTCAGCGGCTACGGCATGCTGCAGTATCAGGCCGAGGACAAGGATAATGCGCACAGCAATACATTTAATCTGCGTCTGGCCCGTTTCATCCTTGATGGTAAGATTGGTGATTTCGACTGGCGTGCCCAGATTCAGGGCACCAACGCTACCGGTCCTGGTCAGCCTACCGTTCAGTTGGTCGACCTCTATGCTGAGTGGCGTAAGTATCCCGAGTTCAAGATTCGTGCAGGTCAGTTCAAGCGTGCCTTCACTTACGAGAACCCCACCCACCCCATCACACAGGGATGGCGTAGCTATGCCGACGTAATCAACAAGCTCTCTGCTTTTGGTGACCGTACAGGTGAGAAGTCGTCAGGTGGTCGTGATATCGGTATCCAGTTCTCGGGTGATCTGTTCCCCAACGCCAATGGTCGCCGTGTGTTCCACTATCAGCTGGGTATCTACAACGGTGAGGGTGTGAACCAGAAGGATATGGACAACCGTAAGGATATCATCGGTGGTGCATGGATTATGCCTATCAAGGGCTTGCGCATCGGTGCCTTCGGATGGACAGGTAGCCGTGGTGGCATGCTGGATCCTAATACTGGCAAAACCATCAGTATTAAGAAGAACCGTTATGCCCTGTCTGCCGAGTACGACCTGAACGATTACACCTTCCGTGCTGAGTATATCCACAGCCAGGGTTGGGGTGCTAAGTCGCCTGGTAACAACGTACGTGAGATCGACTACAGCA
Organism: Xylanibacter ruminicola 23; assembly: GCF_000025925.1. NCBI lineage: Bacteria > Pseudomonadati > Bacteroidota > Bacteroidia > Bacteroidales > Prevotellaceae > Xylanibacter > Xylanibacter ruminicola. Next base: position 1,806,065 of record NC_014033.1, read on the forward strand.
AGGGCGACAAGGCCGATGGTTGGTACGTATTTGGTATCGTGCCTCTGGTTAAGAGCAAGCTCTACGCAAAGGCTCGTTATCAGACCTACCGTAATCAGAAGGAATGGGCTACATCAGTTAATCAGGTTGAGTGCGGTTTAAACTATCGCTTTACTAAGAATCTCGAGCTGCATGCTGAGTATTCACGCGTAAACGATCGCTCGCTGGCTAAGCACAACTACAACTTGTTCGACATGGAGCTCGACTTCAGATTCTGAAGCGCATAAAGAGCACTCGCCACGATAGCCACCAGCTCTACCAACCAGTAGACGATGCCATCCAAGAAGATGGTGCAGGCATAGGCGAGAAATCCAAACAAAAGCAATACGATTGCATATCGATATACGGCTGCCGACATACGGTAGCCGTATTTTTTATAAGCATAACCGTTAATCATCAGGCACTCGAACACATGCGCCAATGTGATGGCAATACCAGTACCCAGCAAGCCCCAATACTGATAGCCCACTACCATCAGCAGCACAAACGCCACATAATACGCTGCCTCTAACATCAGATAGGTCATCGAATAGCCTCGTGCCAACGTGATGTAAGCCACAGGCATTGTGAGCACCTTGAAAAACATGGCCAATGCAGCCACCTGCGCCATAGGCACTACGGGCACAAACTCGCTGGTGAAAAGATAAGGAATAAGTATTGGCAACAAGGCGATGAGGGCTGTAAGCATGGGGGCCACTATCAACAGCGACACCTCCATCTGGCGATTCACCGTAAGATTGGTTGCTGCCACATCATGGTTAACAGCCGAGAGACGCGGATAATAATCGGTTTCCATAGCCGAGAACACCATACCTGCATAGGTAATGGTAAGCATATAGCCTGCATTATAAAGGCCCAGCACTTCAAGATCGCCCATCACATTCAGGTACGAGCGCACAAACATCTCGGCCCCGCTACCCACAATGCCTGCCAACGTAAATGACACACCCAGACGAACCATTTCCATACCCTCGCCCAGAATGCCTCGCGTGCCTCGCAACTGCAACGGAAATATGCGCCACGAGAACCATAATGTGGCACTCATGGTAGCAAACGCCATCAGCACAATAACAGGCACGATACCTGCCTGACCGAACATATAATAAATAGGTATGGCGATAACCAACGACGCCAAGGCAGCTACAATTTGTACCAAAGCCAAGGCCCCCAGCTTTCGCACGCCTTTCAGGATAGCCGTTTCGCCTCCCGTAATAGCCAGCATACCAATGGCAGGCGCCAACAACACAAAATGCAGGGTGTGATTGCCCCACGAGAAGGTGGCATTACTGAAAAACGGACCTAAAACCACGCATACCAGCATACCCAGCAAAGCAGTAAGTAAGCACCAGCCACGCACCACTTTTACATAGTGGGCAGTATGCTCGGTATCGCCGGCATCGTAGCATTCCGATATATGGCGCACCGCACTCATGGCAATACCTAAGTTAGTGGCCTGTGATATCAGCTGCACCGTGGTATTAAAGAGCGACACCAAACCCATACCACCAGGCCCCAGCAGCATGGCCACGATTTTATTGCGCACAAGACCTATCAACACATTCAGGCCTTGCACCCCGCCAAATACACCCGTGTACTTCAGCACGTGGCTATAACTCTCGTTGCGCTCTTCGTTCATAATTCCTTAAAAACAAACGCAAAAGTAAGCAAATTATTACGATTATCCAAATTAATTTGGAATTTTGCTCGCTTATTCGTACCTTTGCAGCCATAATGGTAGCAAATCAACAAGAATCAACACCGATGGTGAGTTTTATCATCACCTATTACGAGTTACCCGTAAAACTGCTTTGCGAGTGCCTCAACAGTATCTTTGCGTTATCGCTCAGCGACCAGGAACGTCAGGTTATCATTGTCGATGATGGTTCCGAGAACAGTCCGTTACCAGCCCTCCAGCGTTATGCCGATAAAGTGATTTATCTGCGACAGAAGCATCAGGGACTGAGTGTGGCCCGCAACACAGGTATCCAGATGGCTACCGGCAAATATCTGCAGTTTGTGGATGCCGACGACCAACTGATTACATCGGGCTACAATGCTTGTCTCGACATCATCCGCAAGCATACCGATGCCGACATGGTGCTGTTTGATTTCGCCGACGAGCCAGCCACCAGTGGTACCAGTTTTATGCGTCACCATAACATCCACGGATCAGCCTGGGGCTACCTGTTCCGCCGGGCTACCTTAAGCGATTTGCGATTTACACCAGGCATCTATCACGAGGACGAGCTCTTTACCCCTCAACTGCTGATACGTGCCGAGGTAGTTTATCCCACCCAGGCAAAAGCTTATAGCTACAATAAGCGCCCCGACTCTATCACTACAAACCAGGATGCAACCCACATAGAGAAACGACATACCGATGCTCTGCAGGTGATTTTTGAGTTGAACAAGATGGCCGACCGTTTGCCCAAGAACGATCAGCTGGCTATGGATCGCAGAGTGGCCCAGCTTACGATGGACTATCTCTACAACACCATCATCCAAACCCGTTCGCTATCCGTCACGCTGCAACGTATCCAAGTGCTGCGTGCCGAGGGGTTGTTCCCCCTACCCAATCGCAACTACACCAGCAAATACCAGTGGTTCCGCCGCCTGTCGAACAGTAAATTAGGTTTGGCCACCCTTGTCAAGGTGCTGCCACTCATGAAGCGAGAAAGATGAGGATACTACTCTTTGAGGATTATAGCACGCTGCACACTCTGTTGGCAAAGGGGCTGCGCGAGTTAGGCCATCAAGTAACACTGGTGGGCAATGGCAATATGTTTCACGATCTGCCGCGCGACATCGATATACGGCGCAGCGATGGTCCTTTTTCCGGCATCCGCCACATGGCCCGGATGCTCAGTCTGCTGCCACGCTTCACAGGCTATGACATCGTGCAACTCATCAATCCCGACTGCTTCGGCTTAAAGGCAGAAAGAGAGTATTTCTTCTACGATTTTCTGCGCCGTCACAACCGCAAAATGGTGGTGGGGGCTTTTGGTTGCGACTGGTATTGGGTGGACGATGGCTTGCACCACAAGACCTTCAGATATGGCGATTTCTATATTGGCAACCAGATGCGCAACGACGCTGCTGCCCAACAGTTTATTCACGAATATGTAAACACGGCCAAGGGCGACTACTGTCGCTATGTGATGGAAGATGCCGACCGAATCCCCACCTGCCTCTACGAATACCAGGCTTGCTATGCCCATTATTTCCCCGAGAAGAGCGAATATATCCCGTTGCCCATAGAGATAGAGAACGACACCCCTACTCACCTGTTCGATGGTAAACGCCTACGTTTCTTCATCGGCATCGACAAGGCTCGCAGCCAGTACAAGGGCACCGACATCATGCTGAGTGCTCTGGAGCACATAGCCGCCAAGCATCCCGACTCCTGCGATATCATCAAAGTGGAGAACTTGTCCTATGCCGACTATCAGCAGTCTATGAATAGCAGCGACGTGATGCTCGACCAACTATACAGCTACACCCCTTCCATGAACTCGCTGCTGGCCATGAGCAAGGGCATCATCGTGGTGGGCGGTGGCGAACCCGAACAATACGACCTGATTCATGAAACCAGTCTGCGCCCCATCATCAATGTTGAGCCCACCTATGAAAGTGTGTGCGCCCAGTTAGAGTGGCTGATAACCCATCCTCAAAAAATCAACCAATTAAAGGCCGACAGCATCAGCTACGTCAAGAAACATCACGATTACAAACAGATTGCCCTCAGCTACGAGGCCATGTACCAGTCATTACTTCAGCAATCTGAGCGCCGATAACACTTGGCGCGAAACGCCTTTCCACCAGTTCTGCCAGATGTCGCCCTTCCTCTTCTGTCACAGGTCGGCCGACGGCTTTCTGCATCTCCTTCATCAAAGCTTCGGCATCGCCTACTGGCACATAGCGAAAACCAGCATCCAACTGCATACTCTTGGGCACCCCTTGGGTTGATATGGCAGGTATGCCAGTGCTCATCGCCTCGGCTATCACCAGTCCTTGCGACTCATTGCGAGTGGCCAGCACCAAGGCATCCGACTGATAGTATAGCCGTTTCATCCCCTCGGCATCCAATGCGCCATGACATGTCACGTTGCCTTTCAGTCCATAGAATCTCATCAGCTTTCGGCAGTCCTTACTATCAGTACCACGTCCAGCGATATGCAATTCTGTTTCAGGACACACCTTTGCCAAAAGGGCAAAGGCCTTGAACAGCACGTCATAGCCTTTGCGATGGTTAAACACCGCAGGGCAACAGAAAACAAACGGACGGCCATCCAAGGGTTGTCGTTTCTTGAATGCATAGAAGTCGGTATCCACCACATTGCTGATGGTGACATGGCAAAAATCATGTCCAAAATAGTCAGCCAACTCAGCCACCAGCTCATCCGACACGGTAATCACCTGGACAGCCTCATGATAAGCCTCCTTCAGCAGCGGCACCTGCCAAGCTGTAGTTGGTGCTTCGCCAAGTTCCAACTTAAATATATCCTTTGGCAAATGCTCGGTAATGACGTACGGGATATCGTACTGCTTTCTGATTTGCATAGCAGCATAGCCAGCCCATTTGGCACAGTGGGCATGCAGAATATCCGGTTTGCCGTATTTAGCTACATACTCGGTAAACATCGAGCACACTATATCCACCCAACACATGACATTGTGGTGTACCATGCGTGGCAAACCACGCTGATAGCTCTGATAAATGGTAATACCATCGCGCTCGTGCTCAAAACGACAAGAGGGAAGGACCAGAAAGTCCTTCCCTCCGATGGTGATACCTAATTGCACATTACTTAAAATACGAACCTCATGTCCTAAAGCCTTTAAAGCTTTAGCCTGCTCCAAACAGAACTCGCCTCCGTAAGGGGTAAAGAATGAAGGGATTTCGAGTATGTGCATAGCATAGCCTTATGCCTCAGCAGGAGCCTCCTCAGTAGCGGGAGCCTCAGCAGCGGCAGCAGCAGCCTCGGCCTCAGCCTTAGCAGCAGCCTCAGCAGCCTTCTTGTCAGCTACCTTCTTAGCAATTGCCTCGTTAACGGCCTTCTCAGCCTTCAGGGCATTAGCAGCAGCGTCCTTCTTAGCCTTAGCCTCAGCCTCAGCGATCTTGTTCAGACCGTTCTGCTTGTCAGCCTTCCAGGCGTCGAACTTCTTCTGTGCAGCAGCCTCATCGAAAGCGCCCTTCTTTACGCCACCCTTCAGGTGCTTCATCAGGTAAACGCCCTCACGGCTCAGGATGTTACGTACAGTGTCAGTGGGCTGAGCACCTGTCTCTACCCAGTACAGTGCACGCTCGAAATTCAGGTCAACTGTGGCAGGATTGGTGTTAGGGTTGTAAGTACCAATCTTTTCAGTGAAACGACCATCACGTGGTGCACGAGCGTCGGCGATTACGATGCTGTAGAAAGCATAACCTTTGCGACCACCGCGCTGCAATCTGATTTTTGTTGCCATTTTTTAAATCTTTAATTTTTTGTTAATAATTTGAATTTCATGCTCTTAACTCGTAAAAGCGGGTGCAAAATTACAACTTTTCCGTCAATCCACAAAATATTTTCATCTTTTTTTGTATTTTTGCACTCTGAAATGTCACAACGTAACGAAAAACAGTTATCCATTCTGATTCCAGTGTACAATCAGGTATGCGTGGAATTGGTAAACCGATTGCATGAGCAAGCGGTAAATCTTGGCATTGATTTTGAGATACTTGTAGCCGATGACGGGTCGACAGATCCAAGTTGTATCGAGGCTAACAGTGCGATAGATAATCTGAGTAATTGCAGATTCCTAAGGCAGCCCGAAAACATGGGGCGTGCTGCCATCCGTAATTATCTGGCTCGCGAGTCATCCCTCGCGTACCTATTATATATAGATAGCGATATGAGTATCATCAGCCCCGATTTTCTTTCGCGCTATTTATCATGCTTACCAGCTACAGTGGTTGATGGTGGTGTGGTAATCAAAGCCACAAACGACAACCAGAAACAATTGCTACGCTATCGTTATGAGAAATCCGAGGAACTGAACCACATAGCAACAGAACGCCAGAAGCGCCCCTACCAGCATCTGCACACTGCCAATCTGCTGATAGAACGCCAACTGATGTTGCAACACCCTTTCTGCGAACGCATCAGGCATTATGGCTACGAAGATGTGTTGTTAGGCAAAACGCTGCAGCGCCATCATGTGCCCATTGTTCATATCGATAATCCAGTTGGGTTCTGCACCTTCGAATCGAATGCCGATTTTGTGGCAAAAACCGAAGAAGGTCTGCGCACACTCTGCGAATTCCGCAACGAACTGAGAGGCTATTCGCGTTTGCTCACATTAGTTCAGGGTATCCATATCCCCGCCATTCTGTGGCTCATCCGCCTGTGGCACCGATTGTTTGGAGCAACAGAAAAGCGGAACCTTTGTGGATCCCGCCCTCTACTCTCTCTTTATCAATTATACCGCTTGGGGTATTATCTTACTCTACTCAAGCACCGAGAAGGTTAGTTTCTCGTAACCTTCAAAGTCGTCGAACTGAATCTGGAAGTCGGCATACTGGTAGTAGTTACCGCCAGTATTATGCGTATCCTTCAGTGAGTTACTCTTAGCCAGTGTGTTCAGAATCTGATTGTAAACCACCTTGTCGTTGTTATCATCAGCAATCTGAATGGCCATAGATGTAACAATTCCACCTACTACCTTATAGGTGTAATCACCTGCAGCATAGAGCTGGAACTCATCAGTTTCCAGGATTGTCTCCAGTTCACCAACCTTCTCTACGAGTTCGTCGTATGTCAAGTTTACATGTGTAATGGGCACGCGATTCTCGTCGAGCTTAATATAAGTGGTGTCACACTCACTGGTGACCTGAGCATCCTCTGCATAGCTTACGATCGGACCCATCATCAGGGCGATCAGTAAAATTGTAACTTTTTCTCTCATCTTCATATCAATCCATCTTTGTTTCACGGTGCAAAGGTAATAATTTATAAGGTACCCTCCAAGCGTTTTTGGCTAAAAATTCATAAAATAACCGCCTGCGGGCTACTTTTTGACCGAAATCAAGCCGCAGGCGGTTACACTTTGCTATTTAAACGCTTAAAATGCGCTCATTTTATTTTTTCACTGGTCGGATAGCGAATGTAAAGTCATAATCCTTATACTCCATCATATACTCTTTTCTGGGCCATGCACCCCATGAGTTTACGCATCCCAATCCCATCTGGCGCTGCTGAATGTGCACCTGAGTCAGTGGGCGCTCAACCAGGTCTCCAGAATGGCGTCCAATCTTCTTGTCCTTCACAGCACCGTCGTCCAGATCCTCAGTCAGGAACTTCAGCGCGCTGGCCTCCATAGGCGCATTGCTGTAGAACTCCAGTCCGTTGCCCTCAGCATTCACTACGCGGAACCAACGCACATCGGTGTGGTTACCAGACTCCTGTGGACGGATGTAAGAGAAGTACTCGTTCGAAACCTTATTTTCGTACACGCCGATAAACTCGCTCGAATTGCGGTCGATATAGTTCTCCACCGGACCACGACCATAGTAGCAGATAGCATCAAACTCCTGAGGCATCTGCAGCTGCATGCCATAACGGAACATCGGAGCCACCTTGGCCTCCTTATCAGCAGCCAACTGCTGGCGAACAATCACCTCACCCTCGGCAGTCAGTGTGTAGGTCATGGTCAGAGTAGCCTTCACATCAGGCATATCAAATACCGATGTCACGGTGTTGCCATCAACCTTGCAGTCCTTCAGTTTCATCTGTGGGTTCTTCCAAACACCAAAGCGGTTCTGCAGTCCAGCACCGTAGTCGTTATCTGTTGGTGCACGCCAGAACTCTGGAACGATGCTCTCGCGATCCACCAGCATGGCCTTACCATCCACATCCAGATAGTCAATCCAACCACTCCACTTACCAATGGTCAGTGTCGTACCAGCAGCCTCCATCTTTACATAGCTCTCAGTTTCTTCAGTGTTTATTGTTTCATGTTTAATGTTTAATGTTTCATGTTTAATGTTTAATGTTTCATGTTTAATGTTTAATGTAGGATACTGATAGTTGCTCAGTGCAAACTGCTGGCGAGCCATCACCTGTCCCTTCTCTACCAGTGGCTCAGCCTCCTTGGTTTTGAACTGGAAGATCACGAAAATCTCCTGATCGCCATGGTGACCCAGCACACGCTCGATGGTCTTTTTCAGTGTCTCATCAGTAATCACCTTACGCTGTTGTGGAGCAATACCGCTCACATCAATCTTACCACCGTGTCCAAAGGTCATACCCTCAGGACGGTTGCCATCGTGATGATGTGCACCTGCGCCACCAACAAACCACTCCAGCTCCAGGTCGTCGAGTGTCTTAAAGAAGTTCTCGTTGTAAACCTCAAAGCGTCCTTCTTTCAATCCCTTATCAGCAATCCAGGCGTTCTGATAGTAGTAACGCACCTCATAGGCATGAGGGTTCAGTCGGCGGTCGGGTGCGATAATACCATTACAGTTAAAGTTGTAGTCGCTGGCAGGATAGCGGCCATAGTCGCCACCATAAGTAAATATCTCCTTACCAGTAACCTTGCTCTTATCGCGCATACCCTGATCTACAAAGTCCCAGATGTAACCACCCTGGTAGTGAGGCTCCTTGCGAATCAGGTCCCAGTACTCTTCGAATCCACCCATCGAGTTACCCATGGCATGAGCATACTCACACTGAATCAGTGGCTTCTCAACCTTACCGCCAGTCACTTCACCCTTCGAGTATTTCTCGCTCCAGTTATAGTCGGCATACATGGGGCAGTAGATATCTGTAGCACCCTCGATGCCTGCACGCTCATACTGGCATGGACGTGTCTTATCGTATGCCTTCACCCAAGCGTAAGCCTTCTCAAAGTTGGCACCATAGCCAGCCTCGTTACCCAAGCTCCACACAATAATGCTGGGGTGGTTCTTATAAGTAATCATGTTACCCTCCTGACGCTCAATGTGAGCCTTTTCAAAATCAGGACGGATAGCCAGAGTCTTCTCATTGTAACCCATACCATGGCTCTCCAGGTTGCTCTCAGCAGTCAGGTAGATACCATACTCATCGCACAGGTCATACCAACGTGGATCGTCGGGATAGTGACAGGTACGCACAGCATTGATGTTCAACTGCTTCATTATCTTAATATCCTGAATCATGCGATCCACACTCACGATGTAGCCACCATCAGGATCCAACTCGTGGCGGTCGGCACCCTTAATCAGGATAGCCTTACCGTTCACCAGCAGCTGTCCGCCCTTAATCTCAATGTGGCGGAAACCAATCTTCTTCTTGATAACCTCAAGTGTCTTATTGCCCTGCTTCAGATATATAAATAAGGTGTACAGGTTAGGCGTCTCAGCAGTCCAAGCCTTGGCATTAGGTACATTAAACATTAAAGATGAAACATTAAATTTCAGTCCTTCAGCCACTGCATTTCCCGCAGCATCGTATAGGCTTGCTTCAAGGTTAGCCTTACCAGCCAGTTTCACATCCACGTTCAGCACACCATTGCCCTGCACGTAGTCCTGACCGATGGTAATATCCTTGATGTGCACCTTAGGTGTAGCATAGAGATACACCTCGCGGGCAATACCCGTGAAGCGCCAGAAGTCCTGATCCTCCAGATAGCTACCATCGCACCAACGCATAATCTGCATGGCAATCAGGTTCTTACCTGGCTTCAGATACTTGGTGATATTAAACTCTGCAGCCACCTTCGAATCCTCCGAGTAGCCCACATACTTACCGTTCACCCAAACAGCCAGGTTACTGGTAGCCGAACCTACATGGAAGAAAACCTCCTGACCTTTCCAGTTTGCAGGCAGGTCGAAAGTGCGACGATACGAACCCGTGTAGTTGTTCGTCTCGCCAATGTATGGAGGTTCGTTCTTAAAGGTTGTGCACCAAGCATATCCCATGTTCTTATAGGTCTTGTCGCCATAGCCCTCAATCTCAAACAAACCGGGAACAGGAAAATCCACCCATTTAGAGTCGTCGTACATCAGGGCATAGAATCCCTTAGGCGCATCCTGATGGTTCTTTACGAAATTGAACTTCCACTTACCCTCCATCGACAGGTAGCGGTCGCTCTGCTTTTTGTCGCCCTTAGCTTTGTCCTCATTCTCGAAGGCAAAGAAGTGTGCCCTACGCGCTTCGCGGTTCTGCTGGTTCACACTGGCGTCCCTCCACACGGGTGTTTTCTGTGCACTCGCAACTGAGAATGCACCACACACACATAATAATACAAGTTTCCTAATCATATTGGTTGTTCATTAATGAATTTTTTGATAATCCGTGCAAAGATAGCAAGAATTCATCAAAACACCAAGCAAACTCCCTATTTTTTAACATCCTCTTACAGGTTCTGTATCACGCCCCTGCCTATCCCCGTTAGTTTTTCAAGTTGTCGTATCGATGCCCCTTTCTTTCTCAAATCCGCCAGTGTCTTCAGTTGCTCCGCCCTTGTCAGTCCTAAAAACTCTATCATACTGGCGGTTTTAGTCATGTCGTACAGCATCACCAATACCTGTTCGTCCTTAGGTCGTCGCATCTCATCCGTCAGCGGTCCTATACATGCCGCCAGCCTGGGCACTGGTGCCGATAGCATCCGCACCATATCCTCTTGGTTCATCTGCTGATAGTTAGCAGGTATCTCGCAAATACGCGGCAGTTCACTCTCCTCCCCTACGTACTCATGCCAACTACTATACGGATAGTGTTCGGCATCCCACACCTTCATGCGCTCCGGTGCCTGACTGATGTGCCTCAGCACCGTGTTCCATCGCTCCTCATTCTCCACCGGTTCGCTTACAAACCTGGCCCTGTAGATGGCGCCGTCGCGGTCGTATTTATCATTAAAGTAGTGTGCATAGGCCGCCGCTATGCGTCCCATCGTCACACTCACCGTGTCGGCCTCCTCCTTCAGCAGCAGGTGAAAGTGGTCCGGTAGCAAGCAGTACGCATACACCGTAAAATACCGCTCCTCACCATCCTTCGCCGTTTGCAACCTCTCCAGTATTTCAATAAACGTCCGGTAATCCTCATCATCTATGTAGATGTCACGGTGCCTCACACCCTGCATCAACACATGATACACCCCCGAACGTGCCCTCACTCTCGGTTTCCTAGCCATAAAAAATACTATTTTCAACTCTCGAGTGTAACGAGTGTAATGAGAAAATGAAACTTTCACTATGGAAATACATTTGGGTCGAGGTGAATATATTTATATAGAGAAAGTTGCAAAAACTCGCTACACTCGTTACACTAATTGAAGAATATCATTGTTTCGCTTTTACAATGGTATTGTTATTTAATTCCGATAGAATGCAGATAGTCCACATACTCTAATGCAACTTTATCCCATGTAAGATTGTCAAAAATACGCTGTTTTAGTTTCATACCAATCTCTTTGTATTTTCGAGGATCACTTTCAACTAATTTCATCGTTTTAAAGAGTGAGAATTCATCATTGACATTACTCCATAGGCCTAAAGAAGTCGTCAAAGCCTCCTTATTTGCAGGAATCTCACTGCACAAACAAGGTTTACCATACGACATGGCTTCTAAAAGAGCTATCGGGAAACCTTCTGACTTTGAAACCAAACAATAGGCCATACAATTTGTTAGAAGTGCAGCCTTGTCGATGCCATATACCGGCCCTATGAAGATTATTCGCTTATCTTTGCCTGCTATTTCTTTTAAATATGCACCATAACTATTTTCCGAATTTCCTGCAATCACTAACTGAATATTTGAATCTTGTTCATGCAGCAAAAAAGCTCTAATTAAAATATCTAAGTTTTTCACAGGATCAATTCTTCCTATAGATAGATAGTATTGGCCTTTTATAATATTCAATCTACGCATCAAATCTGTTGGCTCAACCTGCAAAGGTAACTCCACACCACAATTAATTACCTTCGCATCCTTCCACATTCTTTTTTTTATCAAATATCTATTTTGCTCACTTACAGTAATTATAGGAGAGAAAATCAATGAAGAAGCTTTATAAAGTAAATCTATTATCAATCTTGATATTTTTCCATGTTTGGGATTATCTTGCGCAAAAGAGTGTTGTGTATGCAATACCTTAATTCCCAATATTTTGGGGATCCATTCATAAAAGAAAGGTAAATATATCGACTGATAGTTAACCACATCATAATCCTTAAAATCTTTCAATATTTTTAAAGACGCTTTAATATTGTGTGATAATATCGCAAATTGATTTTCGTGCACTTTAATTTTAGAAATTCTAATATCATCCAATTCGTATTCTTCGGAGTTATTCCCACGACACAATATACTACATTCATGACCTTTGATTTTAAGCTGTTTAGCCAAATTAAACACGTAGTTTTCAATACCCCCAGAAGAAGGGACCTCAACACCTCCTACTAAAATTATTTTCATCTTTCTTCTATCAAATCAATATATCTTTTTTCAAACAATTCTATAGAATACTGGTTTCTTAGGATTTGATTACCATTAGCTCCCATCTTATTTCTCAGAGAAATATCTCCTATAAGTGTATTTAAAGATACTGCCATTCCTTCTACATCCCCAATAGGGTGTAGGAAACCACTTTCACCATTTCTAACTAAGATATCGTTGTCCCCTACTTTAGTTGCAACAACAGGGAGACTCCAATTCATAGCCTCCATAATTGAGTTACTTGTGCCTTCAAAAAGACTAGTTGAAAGGTAGATATCAGAAGTTCCCACTATTTCCTGGACATTGTTTGGCCGAATATGAAGTTTGACAAAATCTGAAACCCCACATTCATCTATCCACCTCTTAATATTTTCTTCTTCTACTCCATATCCAATTGCGTCAAAAACAAAATCTTTTCTTTTTTTTGACAGGATCTCAATGGATTTAATTGCCGTATAATAATCTTTCTGAGGAACATATCTTGCAATTGTTACAATATGTTTTACCTGCTGGTCGTTCCTTATTATCGGTTCCTTTATATCTGGAAAGCAATTAGGAATAACAATGTTTTTAGATTTATTAAACCCTCTTCCTCCTATCTCATTAGCCCCGGAATAACAATTAAAAATAGAACCTGTAGCTAAAAAATTGTGAACAATCCTTTCTGCGATTAACTTATAATATGATATGTACGCATTTCTTATTCCTCCATATATGAAAGGTACTCCTGCTATTTTACCCGCTATACACCCGATTACATCACAGTTTGTCATGTAATTAAAAAGAACATCTGTCTTATTCTGCTTTAAAAGTTTTGATAGGGTAAATATGTTCTGAATTGACGTACCCTTTAACGGATGGAGTACTACACCAGAATTATTAAGAAGTAGCAAATTTTCTGGGGATGGTTCCAACATTCCCAGATTTAAATAAAGATCAACATGATAATGCTTGTCTAACAATATCGCAAGGAGTGTTGCTTGCTTTTCTGCTCCTCCTGGTTTTATTGTTGGTATAAAGATTCCGATATTTTTCATCTTACTTTTCTTAACAGGAAATAGCCCTCCCTAAGGAGCTTATAGAGCCATGAGTCGCGACTCATTTTCTGACCGAGAGTAGCTGCAATTTTCTCATAATAGAGATACATTTTGCTCATTTCTTTTACCTTGGCACCCGTCACCTGTTCGATATATTCATTAGCTTTATGGGATGCCTCATAATATATATTACGTTGATAGTGATTAATATTATCTATAAAGTCATCCTGACTCTTAAGATAGTCATTAAAGTCAATCAACATTAACCTTTTATGATTTTTGGCATATTGTCGTAGCAAGGTATTTATTTCTTTATAGTACACGTGTCTATTCTCATATGAGAGATCTTTGTTTGCTTCATAAGGCATTTCACTCCCTAACAGCAAACAAACTTTTGCTTCTGGCTGGATTCTGTCAAGCAGAATATCCAATTGATTACAGAATTCCACTGGTGACAACCTGCCAATAAACTCATATTTTCTCTTAAAGTCAGTCAACCATTCTCTTGTAAATTTGTTACCAGCCGTAAAAATAGTACCTTCTATATATCCCGGCCAATTCTTTTCTTCTGTCAGTGGATATGCAAATTCACCCCAAGCTATTTTTTGGCCCGTCCTCTTGTTTCGGTATATACCCAAGTTTGGCTCTATTTGGGTACTCAAAAATATCAATGCTGTATTCTTGTCATACATTGAGGTATCAAACATTTCCTCATCATTAAATACACAGTCATCCAACATCTCTTTTTTGGCTGCATCTGATAGAAATGGTAGTGACAGGTAGTTTACCGAGTGATTCTGATGTTCAATACTATTTCCTCTTTTCAAACCGACATATGTAAATTCCTCAACAATGTTATCCGCCTTTAAGAAAGTTGCCATGATTCTTAAGTCACATGCGCCCTTGAACACAATCTTTATATGCGATTTCTCATCATCATTCGTAACGAGGGTCGTGTCCTGATTAATCCAAGCAGGAGCATCAACGTTCTCTACCGTATTCACAACATCTCCCACAACAGTTAACTTGGGCCATCCTAAAGTGGAGTAAACATACTGCTCGACGCCCTGGCCTATAGTTCTACAAGAAAACAAGAAATGAATACATTTATTTTCCTTAAGAGCAAAAAAACCAACCACACCATAATCACCAAAATTATCTCTTACGGTGACATAACCAGAATCAATGGTTTTATCATTTAGCAGTGCTATCAATTCTTCTTTTGTTGACCTCACCTTGGTGAAGTTCAACTGATTTGTTCTATTAACCAACTCTGAAATACGTTCTATCTGGTTAAGACAATCTCTTTTGATGTCTACTTTCGTATTTGTACTCCATAGAAAGTCGAGGTTATTTGATGCATTAGCTTTTGCCTCCTGCTTTTTTTCCAAAACTTTATAATTCTTAAGGCGTTTATGTTTTATATCTGTTGCCGAATTTTCATCACAGAACTTTATTAATTCCGCAATAGCCTCTGGACCTGCAATCATCAGTTCCTTAGAATAAAACTTTGACTCATTGAGATTCACCTCATTATCATCCAAGAACAGGCAATTTACCGGTCTTAGCCCCATGTCCTTAATCTGTTTCTCTATACGCTGTCCTTTGGGTGTCCAATCAATCGATTTAAACACGAAATAATCATTAATTCCAAACTCTTTAAGTTTTTCAACCGTCGGTTCAAAATCGTTCTTCGAGCAAATAGTATTCACTATACCACGGTCTGTTAAATCTTTAATCAATTGAATATTTTCTGATATACCTTCCACAGGTCCCTCACTTAATGTTCCATGCCAGAAAGTATCATCTAAATCCCAAATGACAAGCTTAATTTGTGAACAATCAATCATTGAATTTCAGTGCATTTAAATATTTATTCAATTACTAACCCCATGACTTTCTCAATAATTGGCGCCATGTCGTAGTACTTGTATTCCGCCAAGCGACCACCGAACAACACACCGTCTTCATTCTCAGCCAAGGCACGGTACTTTTCTGCTAAAAGGTTGTTTTTATTATCATTAACAGGATAATACTGGTCCATTTCCTCTTTATACTCAGTAGAATACTCTTCGCTTACAACCGTCTTTGGGCAATCATAAACTGCCTGACCAAACATTTCAAAATGCTTGTGCTCAATGACACGGGTATAGGGCTGTTCATGAGAGGTATAGTTCACAACAGCATTACCCTGATAATTGGGGGTATCTTCTACGCGGGTTTTGAAACTGACGGTACGCCAATCAAGCTTGCCATAGCAGAAATCAAAATACTCATCAATAGGGCCAGTATAAACCAGCTGCTTGGCATATTTACACCAGTCATGATATTCGCTCTTGAAGAAGTCTGTATTGGTCTTACACTCTACACCTTCCAGCAAGCCCTCGATGAGTTTATTATAGCCTCCAATGGGGATTCCTTGATAGGCATCATTAAAGTAGTTGTTATCAAAGACAAGGCGTACAGGCAGGCGTTTAATGATGAATGCCGGCAAGTCTCTGCACTTGCGGCCCCATTGCTTCTCAGTATACTCTTTGATTAATTTTTCAAAGATGTCTTTCCCAACTAAACAGAGACCTTGTTCTTCAAGATTTCGGGGCTCAGATACACCTTCTGCCTTCATTTTAGTCACAGCCTCGGCTTTCTGTTCTTCAATCTTTGCCACAGCCTGCTCAGGTGTGGTTACACCCCACATCTGATAGAAAGTGTTCATGTTGAACGGTAAATTGTAGAGCTTGCCATGGTAATTAGCTACTGGGCTGTTGGTGTACCGGTTGAAAGGCACAATGCTGTTCACGAAGTCCCAGACCTCTTTGTTGTTGGTATGGAAGATGTGTGCACCATACTTATGAACGTTTATGCCTTCCACATTTTCGCAATAGACGTTTCCACCCAGATGGGGGCGTTTGTCTATTACAAGACATTTCTTTCCTTGGCGAGTGGCCTGACAGGCGTAAGTCGCGCCAAATAGGCCAGAGCCTACAATCAAATAATCATATTCCATTTTTATTCTTTTAATATCCTTTATATTGTTTGTCGCCATCATAAGAAATAACCCGTGCAGGATTACCTATTGCAACAGCGTTTGTTGGCAAATCTTTAGTAACTACACAACCGGCTCCAACACAAGCATTATCTCCAATAGTAATGCCACCTATAATAGTGGAATTAGCTCCAATCAATACATTGTTTCCGATTTTGGGAGACCCTTTAGAGTTTCGCCCTATCGTTACACCCTGAAAGATTGTACAGTTCCCACCTATAACAGATTCGTGATTTAATACAATACACCCATGGTGCGGGAATCTAATACCCGGCCCTATCTGCATATCTTTTTCTATCTGAATCCCTGTTAAAATATTAACATAATGACTGATGACACTGCATAGGAACCCAAACGGGGCGGGGTAATTTTCATGAGCTAATCTATACCAAAATGATACCATAAAAGATGGATTCCAAAATATGGCAATAAGCATCCTAATATACCGTATTATACCTTTAGCTTTAACATGTCTACTAAAGTCAGCATCTATCAACGTCCAAACTTTCATTATTTCTCTAATTGAAACACAATATGCTTTGCAAAGTCCATTCTACCCTCTTTGGTAAAGAAGTGCTTATAATAATCCTGTGCTTGCTTTGCTATCTTTTGATATTCTTCTGAAGCAGATTTCAGTAAGACTTCCTTAAAATCAGAAAAATCCCATTTAAGAGGTACATAAGTAACCCATGGTTGATAAGCATCGGGGTAAGTAATGCAATGCTCCATAGATTGCTTTATCATACAACCACCATATACGAATGCCTCAAAATCACGTCCACATATTTCACCCCAACCAAAAGGAGATAATATTGATTTTGCACTATGCCCTTCTTTTATATATTCTTCCTTTGGGATCTTTTTAGTCACATCAGGATAAGATATACCTTCCATCTCCTGTATTAATTTCCTACTTTCAGATCTCGGGTATCCTGCCAAGGGTGAGTAACCACTACCTCGATATTGTACATCAAGAGGCTTTTCTGATTCCGGATCTACAAATACTGGCTTTGTGACACTATGTGGATGCATCACCATTTGCAAGGGCTTAGCATACAAATCCCCAATTCCTACATTCCAAGCCACACGTAGTTTTGAAAGATATTTTTCTTCAGTATGGGGGTAATATCTTGCTGTGATAGTCTCGTCCTCTACCCCCAGCAGCTGATGATAATATTCGCAAAAAGTGCGTGTACCATATACGTCACGGCAATATTCTTTGGTATTGACCAATAATTGTTTTTTAAAATACAAATCCACATATGGCATTACATCAAACATACATGTGCCAGTGCTATCTGCAGTATCTAGCCAAATAAGCATATTGCAATGCTCTTTGATTTTCTTAAGAATCTCTAAACGTTCCTCTTGCGGCAACTGGCATAGTTCCGACGTACTGTGATGGAATGCCATCATAACAATATCTCGTTGCTTCTTTGTCGCTCCAGTGTAAGATGCCCTTTCTAACTTCTTCTGAAAATTTCCTTTAAAAACAGGGAGATAGTCTATTAGACTTTGATATTCTATTTTATAGCCCAATTGTTTGAACTCTTTCCGAGAAGCAAACAAGGGCTTAAGCCATCTATATATGTAATGATGGCGTTCATATACAATTGTAATTGTTCTCATACTAATAATTTTGATAAATATTCAATAATTGGGATGCCATTTTTTCTATAGAGAAACTATCTCTAACATATTTTTTTGCTTTGTGAGATAACGCAATTGCTTCTTGATAATTATCTGTTATCTTTTTTATTTCATCTGCTAATGAGTGAGGCTCTTCCGATTTAAAGAGACTGCAAACTGCTCCATTCTCAGACACCTCCTTATGCCCGTCAACGTTGGATAGCACTACTGGTACTCCAGCCCCCATTGCTTCAATGGCAGCAATACCCAGCCCTTCATGTCGTGATGAATATACCGCAATATCAAAATCACATAAATGATTGCATATATAGTTATTATCTACATCCCCAGCAACTTTAACATAGGACTCAAGGCCTTTTTCTTTAACCATATTCCTCAACCGTCCAATATCTGGTCCATTACCCCAAAACTCCAATCGCAGATTACATCCGTCTTTTATAAGCATTTCTAATGCCTGGAGGGTTATATCCTGTCCTTTCACTTCCATCAACAGACGTCCCACCTGCACCATTCTAACTGGTTTGTCTTTGTATATAGTTTTCTCTTTAACTGCATAAAAGTCTATGCCATTATAACATATAGTGCAATAATCGTTGTTTATATGCGCTTTATAAACATCATAAACGCACTGCGATATTGCCAAATATTGGTTCACAGACTTGTCGTAACCGTAAATATCCACATTGTTGTGTATATGGACGAAGCGTTTCTCTTTTCTCCCTAAGGATTTAAAATAGGGTGTGGTATAGGGAGAATGAAGATGTAAAATATCTGGCGAGAACTTGTGATACATCCAATTTATTTTAAAAAAATAAAATGGATTGTGATTACCTACTGGTTTTTGGACATAAAGAACACTAACTCTGCTATCTAATGCCTTTATCATAGCTTCTGAATAAGAGTTGGTTGTTATCATCAGCCCAACTTCTAAGCCTTGATTAACCTGCTGTCGAGTAAGGTTGACCAAGAGGTTCTCTATACCGCCATTGTTAAAAGTGCCTATTACGTGAAGTACCTTCATTATCCTACTATTTTAATACTGGAAGTTTTTTAAGGCCAAGGGTTACTACCATTTTAAAGAGAAAGACTATTATCTGAGCAATCCTTCTATGCCTATAACCCTTCACATCGATTACCGCCATTTTACAATACTGATTGTAGGTATGAGTTCCCACGTCATATATCGGATGTGGCGTACAGAAACGATATATTTCTTTAAAACAAAATTCGCCATTATTATAGGTTACTTCTTGAAATGACATACTGTGACCATAAACATGATTACTTTCTTGGGCAGGTCGAATAAGCTTACCTTTATAAGTGAACATCATTCCAGCATTGCGGGCAATATTCTCGGGGAACAATACCCGCTGAGTTTCTGTGTAAGGGCCCATTAAAGAAGAACCTCTCCATATCGTTAACTCAGAGCCATTAGGACGTGGATCATACGTAGATAAAAGCCAATAATTGTTGCCGTCCTGATATAGTGTTGCATCTGTCAATTTTTGGTCTGACAATTGGCCTACTTTCTCAAGGGTCTCATTAATTCTATCATAGCGATAGATATTCCAACCACCAGAAGCATAATTCTCTGGACATACATAAATTTCATTATTCTCGCGCCAGATCATCGGGAACGAGAGATGAGTTGGCAAATCTAGGAGTATTAAACAATCTGTAACCTTCCAATCCGCTCGATCAATTGTTATCTTGGCGATTCTTCCTCTATGTACTTTATAGTCAAATTCCTCTACCAATAAATTGATATGATTTGAGTCATAGTCAAGTATAAAAGGATCTGCGAACCATTTTTTACCGGTAAACTTGCCATTACTTACCCAATGAATTTGGTTACTCTTTAAGTCTTCAAATCCATTCAAGCATATTCCAAGAAGCCAAGCAGACTCCTTCATCTCTTTTATTTTCTCACTAAATAAAGACATATTGACAACAATTATTTATGGAAGATAAACTTTTTTAAAAAATCACCAAGTAATAGCCAGAAAGGTTTAGGATCTTTTTTATCATACTCCATGTACCTATCAGTTCTGCAAATATCCTTTATCCATGTGAATATATTTAATTGACCATGTCGTATTAAGCTCACATCCGCAAACTCAGGCATAACATAAACTGGCCTTACCTGCCTGAAAGACTCAATGTCTATTGTAGATTTTAAATGTGACATATACCATATATAAGGGAGATTAACACCTGCAGCAGTAACACATATTGCATTGCCATCATTCCTAAAATTGATTTCCATAAAATAATCGTTCCCGTCTTTCCCCCTCAAAAATTCCATACTAAACAGTCCTGAGTAACCTGCTTTCCGCAAGAACTTTTTACATTTTTCAACTATTGGTTCATACCTTGTATCCAAATTCTCAAAATGAAGGAAACCCGTATTTGTAGTAGCTGCCGGTCTAATCACGTGTGATATACCAGGAATTAAGACTTTGGAACCAGAATCTAGAGATAAACCTATTAATTGGTATTCGAAATCTTTATCAATCAACTGCTGCACTTGCACTGAAGTAGCATGTCTTGATTTATAATTATTCCAATCATCGATAGTATATATTCGTTCAATATCTGATTTTAGGCCATTTTTGCTCATTAAAGGTTTAATTATCCATGGCAATGGGATAGAAATATCATCATCACATTTGGATATATCAGTTGCTATAGAAAGTGGCACACGAAATCCAACATCTGATGCAAATTTACTCATAACCTCTTTATCCATCAATTCCGTAACTCTTCCTTGTCTTTTTGAACCTGGCAATGAATAACTTTGTGATAATTCATCATAATGCATGTCTAGTAAACTTGAAAGATTGTCAGCACATGCAATAATCACTGGTTTATCTCCATGTTTGCCAGCTTCCGCCCTTAGCACTTCTAGAACAATCGGTTCATTTTCAACTATCCAACATTGCTTTATATATCTACTCTTTGCCACATATGGGTTCTTATCCTTTGTCTCAATAATCACATATGAATTTACCCCTTTCTCTCCCAGACTGCGCATCACCCCCAATATATTGTGATGATTGCCGCCAACAACAAAAACCTGCTT
Organism: Xylanibacter ruminicola 23; assembly: GCF_000025925.1. Lineage (NCBI taxonomy): Bacteria > Pseudomonadati > Bacteroidota > Bacteroidia > Bacteroidales > Prevotellaceae > Xylanibacter > Xylanibacter ruminicola. The sequence continues at coordinate 1,827,374 of NC_014033.1, forward strand.
ACTCATATTTAATCTATATAGATAATTCTTTATTTTCGTAAATAGCCCTTGACATTAATGCCAAAAATAAAATCAGCTGATAAAAGAAAACGGGCATTTCAAAAAAAGCACCATCAAACGAAAAAAACACTAATGAAAAATATAATGGAGCAAGAACAAAAAGCACATCTTTTCTTTTTTTTGCTTCTCCTATCATAATTACAAATAGCATAGCATGAATAAATACGCCTATGAGACCATAACGTAGTACTATCGGCACCCAAGTGATATCCCCACTTTCTATCAGGCAACGGCCATAGTAGCGCTCATCATTTCTAGTACCAATGTAAAAACGAAATCTAGATAATGTTGATGGAGAATCTTCGTGCATAGTACCTACACCAGTTAAAAGATATCGAGGGTTCTCTGCTAAATACAACACTCTTTCCGTCAACATTGCTATTCTAAAGGAGAAAGTACCATTACCTTCGTCAACATTGCTAAGATTATTAATATTACTAAAAACCCCAATCAAATCTCCGGAGGTTGACACGCCTCCTTGTTCGCTTGTTTTTTTTCCAATAAATATTGTAGAAATAGGGATTAATAATATAAGTGAAAATAAAAGAATTAGTTTTCTCTTTTTGTTACCTAGTTTCACGATATAATACGCTAATCCTAGAATAATTGATAATATCCAACCTCGTGCGTATGTAAGAAAAACAATAAGCATCATCACAGTAAAAAGGAGAATCTTACTTCTTTCCTGAAGTGACCTTGCTTTCAAAGCATAAAAGATAAAAAAGAATGCAAATGTAGGGATGTTCATTTTCACATCAATCCCTAATATATCACTATTGCTCTCATTCGTCAACGCGTCAGCCAGCAAATTTATACCAAGATACTGCAAGAAGAACAAAAATGTTTGTATAATAGTTATAGCGAAAAGTATTCTTAAAAACTTCTCATAGTCTTTTAAAGGTATAGAGACAAACAGGAAGTATCCTACCATCATTAACGGGACCCTAACGACCTTAAGGCTATAGAGAAAAGAATCTGCGCCAGTAATAACTGTCAATACAAATTCTAATAATATAAAGGCTATATAAACATATACCCATTTCCAGATTCTGCCATTATTCCAATCTAATATTTTATTATTACGAAAAATAGCAATTGGCAACAAAGCAAAATTAAGGAACACACATATATCCTCACCTCTGAAGGTAATAACTTCAGACGTATCAAGAAGAAACAGCTTCGTCATCAATCCTAAATAGCAAATGAGAAACACAATGTATTTCCGGCTACAAAAGGAAAGAAAAGCAATCGCAACAAGAATAATATATAAAACCAACATCTGCTAAATAACGAAGATTTTTTTTAGGTATGGCGTCTTCATTATCAACCAACTCACGGATAGGATAAGTAACAATATTAAGGCCCACTGAGCTACTGGCTCAAAATATCCCAAGAACGGGAAATGACCGTACTTCATAACAGCTCCTATCACACGATCATGAAAAGCATACACAGGAATAAACAAAGGAGATATTTCGCTAATCAAAAATGATCTCCTAATTTGCAATTGTAAGATCGTCACAAAGATTGCAAAAACAGAAAAGACACATAAAGAAGAACCAAACATAAACTCTGCGCCATATTTACCTATGGATGGGGTCAGATACGAAAAGAATACCGTATAAAGTGCCCCCCCCCCAATAGTATAAATAGAATTGGACGACTTATAGTCTTCCACTTATAATCTGTTTTAAAAAAAGCTTTGATTTGCTCCGAATTCTGTCTTATGTATCCTCCTAAACAATAATAAAATAACCAATTCCAAAGTCGAAACGTTTGAATTACGTTAGACTCAAAATTGTCTTTCACATTTGCCACAAACGCAAAGGACATTAATAAGAAAAGAATAATCAAACATAGTTCTGTACCCCAGGGCTTCTTCATTATATTATTGAAAAAAGGAGTGGCTGCATAGCATATAATTATAGCACCAAAGAACCAAAAATGGCCAACAGGACCTTTTTGAAACAAACTTAAAAAGATATAATCCTTCACCAGAGAAACCGCATCTCCTCCATCTTTTAACCAATAAATTATAGCTACAAATACTATTATTCTAAAAATCCTTAATGTTTTTTTAAGGATATACTTAAAATCTATTGTTCTTCCTATCTGTAAGAATCCACTTGTGGTGAAGAACAAAGGGATTGCCCAACCACCTAAAGAATATAGATACCTTGAGAAGATATTGTCATAAGATTCTAAACCGAGCGTCGTATGTAATGATACGACACCAATCATAGCAAATATCTTAATCAGATCTAACGATAATACTCGTTCTTTCATTATATATCTATTCTGGTTATCGTCCTATTATCTTTGCAATTCTGATATTAAATTTTTTCCATATCAGTATAAATGGAATTTTCCGATATGTTGCTTTAACTAGTCTATTATAAAGCATGGGGACTTTGTTGACACAAGAGTCTAATAAGCTCAACTGCTGGGTATCATCTTGCGTCAACACTTTTTTATTCAAGAGAAGAACCCTATAATAACTTACAATAGGATTATAGATAATACGACACAAGGATTCCTTACGTTCTGATGAAAAATCTTTTTCTCTGAGAAGGTAATCATTCGTTGCTCTTAAAGCTACTTTATAATAATCATTATAATGAGCCAATGTACTCTCTACAGACACTGTTTGACCTTCTCTCCCTATATAATACTGATAAAGAGTGGCATCTATGTAGCAAAAAGATTTCGCTGTAGTTAAGGGATAATAACAATACTCAATATCTGTATAACTGATACCCTCTTGATGTTTTAGTCCAACATCGTGTAATAGGGATGTCTTAAATGTGATGGAATGCATTACAAGAAGACGCTCATTTGGAGTATTAATGAAACGAAAACTATCAAAATCCAATTGCCCTTTAGGCATATTAACCTCTGCGTAATCTTGAATAGTACCATTTACGTCAATTGCACGGTAATTGGTTAAAACAAAATCAAAGGTATCTTGACCAGAAATTAAAGCTTTTACTACTGTTTGCAATGCTTCTTGATCGAACCAGTCATCGGCATCTAGTATCCTGAAAAACATACCCGTTGCTTCTGCTAGTCCCTTATTTATACAAGAGCCATAATTCCCGTTTTTCTTGTCAATTGCCCTAAACACACTAGGAAACTTTTCCTGATAAGATTGAGCTATTTCAAGTGATCTATCTTTACTCCCATCATTTATTACAAGGATTTCGATTTGCTCAAATAGATATCTATCTTCTATTACCAACGAATCAAGACAACGCTGGAGATACTTTTCCATGTTGTAAGTTGGAATAACTATTGAAAGTATTTTACTCATATCTTTTGGAGTTTTATAAATAATCTAAAAAATAAAATGTATAACCCTTCAAATGGAAAGAATTTTGGATGCAATCCCAAAATCTTTCAAAAAATCAATAAAAGACTCAGCCTTCTCTTTACTTGAAGTAAAATCGCGGTTCGCTAATGATAATTTTCCATATTTTTTTGCACCCAAATTGTGGCATACAAGAATCTCAATTATGTTTATTTCCATAACACTAAGCCAATCCTTAACTTCATTTATATAGTCCATAACACTATCAACAAATACGAACCTAAAGAATATGCTCTTGCCGCCAATCATCATTAGATGTTTCTTTATCTCATTTTGATAGTTGCTATCACTTAAATACATCTCAGGTTGAATTTTTAGGTCTACTATATATGTATCAATAAAAGGATTTACTAATAATAAAGATTGATCTGGTGCAATTAATGATGTTTCTAATGCTATATGCAATCCTTTCTCTTTTAAAAGCTCGAGGACACTAACCAAATTTTCAGACTGGAATAACGGTTCTCCTCCAGAGAAGGTTATACCGCCATTAGATTCGATGTATAAAGATTGGTCTCTTAGCAAAATATGAAACAGTTCATCTGGAAGATAATCCCTTGATGTCTCCTCTGCAACTCCAAAAGGACAAGCTGTAATTGAGTTGCTCCCTTTATTTCTCTGACAGAGTTTACACAATTCAGAATGAACCCCTTTAGACAAAAGGCATTTACTATTATCAATAAACAATTCTTTTTCAAAAGAAATTGTTTCAGGATTACAACACCACGGGCAACGTAAATAACATCCCTTAAGAAAGACCGTTGTTCTCACTCCAGGACCGTCATATACACATCCCCTTTGGATATTGGTGACTCTAAGTTGCTTCATATACTTCAGCACGTCGTATTAGATTATCTTTAAACGACTCTGGCAAATCATTAAAATAAGCACTAAAGCCCCAAACCCTTACAATAAGATTAGGATATTTTTCAGGATGAGCTTTGGCATCAACCAATGTAGCTTTATCCATAACATTAAGCTGTAATTCAAAAATACCGTTTGAACATGCATTTTTTAATATCCTCGTAAGCTTTTCTGACTCTTTTATATAAGAAGAAGGTATTATAAAATCTACCACATTGCCATTTATGCAATTATCATTATAATGCAGCATTGACGAGAATTCTAATACCTCGGATATGTCTATTTTTGAAGTAAGAGGAGATATGTGAACAGCAAAGGGTTCTCCATTTAATCTCCCATCTAATGAAGCAAGAACATCTTTTGAACTTGAAATATAATTAGGAGAACTAAAACCGACTTTGACAGGTTGACCGTTGCTCGTCAATTTACTAATCACATCTCCTGTAAATGATATAAGATTATTTGTTAGTTCAACAACTTCTTCATCTGTTGATCCAAATTTCTTCCCTGAATTAATTACTAATGAATGGAGATCTTCCATTCCCTCAAAATTAGTCTCAATTGCCCTTTTGCAATCTGAGAGCTTAAACAATTGTTCATCATATACAAATTGTTTGATACTCAATAATGCGTTCACGGTATTGGGGAGACTTACCACTTGTGCGCCATGGAAAGAGTATTTTGCACCACCATCTGTGAAGTCCAGTTCTTTATCAATACAATCATCAAAAAACAATGTAAAAAGAGGAGAGCAATCAAAATCAATATCTTTTACGACACTTTCTAATTCTTTTGCATAAGCTGCTTTATACGAAATTAATAGACTATTAAAGTTTGTAAAGTCTTCTCCAGACAATATAATATCATTAAGAGGTTTTATGGCAATAGCGCTCTTAAAAGGATTATTCTGGTCAAATGACTTACCTATAATAAGCGGCTCCCAACAGGCAGATGTACCAACATTCCAGACATCACTCCTATCGTAACCAAACCTAGCCATCTTATCCATTACGAGCATTTCGTTCATAATAAGAGGTGAGCCTGTTCCTGTTAATATACACTTAACAGCCTTATTCCATATTTGCATTGATGTATCCTTATTAACCCGTAGAATTAATTTGGGGTCAGGAATCTTTAACTCTGCCATAATTTCTAAGAATAACGAAGTTAAAGGTGTATCCACATTTAATCCTTGCTCGTTAACACCTCCGAGTAATATATACTGCCCTGTATCACCAACAAATGACATGCTTTTCGCATGTGTATCTTTCCCTAAAACGAGGATAAATTCTCTTATCATCCTTTTTGCCTCGCTCTCGGTTATTATTCCATTTAGTATATCATTTTGATAATACTCGCATAAAATACTATCGAGACGACCCAATCCTATATGATAGTGATCCATTTGCCAAAATAAAGCATTATAAAACAACAACTTTTGCAATGCTTCATCTAATGAGGTCGGTTTGCCATATAGCATTTTTGGAAAATAATCTTTAAGGATGATTTCTCTCCTTCCATCACTCTTTGCTAATGATATAGATACTCTATTAGCAAGCTTTTCTATCTCGCTCAACACCTTAAGTTCTCTGTCTTTGAAAGCAATATTTGAGCATTTTTGAATGCGGCTTCTTAATTCATTTAAATCTGATTGAAGTACGCGGTCATAGTCTACTGTAATACTACAAATAACAGGGCGCTCATGCATTCTCAATATTAACGAATCCAGTGGATAAATATACTCAGTGCCTGTATGAATCTTGATTTTTGAATAAATAAGAGACAATTGTCTGACATAATCATCCAAATAGTTCAAGCTTTTATTATCAAGAACCAACTTTCCGTTTACAACAGCTCCAAACCTTGAAACAGAAGGATTTTTTTGATTTAGCTTGCCATACCCTCCGATCAACTTCATGAGCCATGAAAATGCACGATTACCCATATTATTTTGTTTTCATTCTAAATTTATCTGATACTGTTGAACAAATCCAAATGAATGAACCGTTTTTCAGTATATACTCCATAACACAAAATGTTAATACTCCTAATAAAACATAACTAATAACAAGAACCCATCCTTGTAGAAACTGCTTTAATAATATCATTAGAGGAATGAGGATTAAGGCTCCAATTAGTGCTTTAAGAATATCCTTCCAATTACTAATTCTTATAGGTGTATTTTTATAAACGAATAGCGTTGTAGCTACCAAGATAATTGTTTCTGCTGCGACTGACGCAATAGAGGCGCCAACACTACCATAGAATGGAATTAATAGGCAGTTTAAAAGGAAATTAGATATCGCTCCAATTATCACTGAATAAAGAAAAAACTTATCAAACCCCATACCTATAAGGATTTGAACTCCTGTAAGATTATTTAAACCTATCGCAATTATCAATAAACTTAATATCATTAATGGTAGAATCGATCCCCAGAACAACTCTCCAAAAAACAAAGGGACAAAAGAAGGGGAAACACATATAAGACCTATCGCGGCAGGGAAAGAAAGAAGAGAGACTACAGAGAACGACTTATCCATTAAAGAGTTAATCCCTGAATAATCTTTGTTTTGCATATAATATGACACCCTAGGAACAGCAACTATTGACAAACTGGTTACTGCCGTAAGTATCACTTTTGACATATTCATGGCATTTGTGTAAAAACCGACTTCTTCATATCCTTTTATAAATCCCAACATTAAAGTATCTAACACACCATATATCGATATGGCTATAGAAGAGGCGAACAAAGTAAGTAAAGGCCGCATATGGGGTTTAAGACCTTTAGTCGTTAAGCGTGGTCTTATCCCAGAGCGTCTCATTTTAATATAGTTCCAAATGTCGGTAAGGACAGCCGCAAGTACACTAATTAAAACATATATTATAAGATCCTCCTTGTTACGTACAAAAACAAAAAGGCTAATAACACTTGCTGTACGAATAACTAATGTACGAAATGTAATATATCCAAACTCTTCAAGACCTTGATAATACCAATTAATTTTAAATGGTGCGAGGTACACAAGAAAACCGGCGAGTAAGAAAATAAGAAAGTTCTCCGTAAGCTGGTTCACAAATAGAAGTGAAGCAATATAAGCGATAGTGACTCCAATTGTAGTAAAGGCCGCTATAGACATTATCTGCGAAACCAGCGTTGAAATTCCTTCTTTATCATCTCTTAGTTTAGAGACCTCGCGTACACCATAAGTGGGTATACCAAGCAATGCAACCAATGCAAAATACCCTGCATACGTATTGGCAAAATTGTATATACCTATACCATCTGGTTCCAAAACGCGTGAGACATATGGTGCCGTGATTAAAGGAAAAATCACGGATGAGATATTCAAAAGGACATTATATAAAAAATTCCTTTTAATTGATTTCATAGATTATACCAAGAAAACAGGGATTAATTACACAAAACTAATTATTATAGAAAATCCCTATTAAATATTAGAAACCATATCCATAGCTGCCCCCATTGCAACATCCATATTATAGTACTCCCAATCAGCAAAACGACCAGTGAAGTAGAAGCCATTAGGCGATAAAGCATCCTTCAGCGACTTGATCATACCACGGGTATTTGCGTCCTGAATCGGATAGGTATATTTGTTATACTGATGATCCAAATATTTTGGATTCAGGGGTATTCTGGAGAGGTTATCTAGGATGTCCTCCTTGCTTATTTCATCTGTAAACTCGATAGTTGCCGTAATGCGATCCTTAGCCACAGATAGGTAATTATTTGTCTCAGAGAAATTACCAGTACAAATAATACGATGACTCTCATGACGACGAGAAGGCTGATAAATCCAGGAATAAGGATTTTTGTCAATTTCGCAGAACACAGCTGTCGTGCCATGATACTCCAAATTAGCAACAGGTTTCTTGAAGGCTTCAATATCCAGGCCCCCAATCATATTGACCATGTCTTTGATATTGCCGCAGAACACGACTTTATCAAACTCTTCTCCACATACAATCCATTTCCCGTTTACAAGTTTTATTGATTGGATGTCAGAGTCGTAGCGAATATCAAGACCTTCAGCCAACTTATCTGCAATATATTGTGAACCATCTTTCTTTTCATACCAGAAAGTGGCATGTACAAAGGCTTTTTCTTCTACCTTATTGGCATTGTTATCTCGCATTTCCTGAGTGGTTGGCATTGGAAGTTTTCCCTCCATCCACGACATCGGAACTGTTGTCAAATCACGACGCCACACTTTCTCATTGTAGGGCTGGAAATAGAGGTTATAGAGAGTCTTACCGAAGCGCCAACGGAGGAAATCACCAAAGCTATCGTAATCCGTAAATGTGGCGTTCAAACCCTTCACCTTATCTATTTCCTCCAAGTCTTCATAGAAGGCTGTCTGTGTTGCCTCATCAAATAGGTACATATGATTCTCTATGGGGTAAGGGATATTGTCATGTTCCAGAGACGTGCCGTTTTTATCCATAAAGACACAAGAATTACGGTCAGCTTTACTGAACTCTTCTTCACGGGTAAACTTTGACCAAAACCAATCAAGAACATCTTGTCGTTTGGAGTTAAACACATGTCCTCCACAAGTGTGGAAGAGACTACCATTCACTCTACGGCACTTAATTAGGCCTCCAGGCTGGCTTTCTTTCTCAAAGACAGTAATGTCATACTTATCTCTAAGAAAATGAGCAGTGCTCATTCCAGAAATGCCAGCTCCAATTATCGCAATTCTATTATTATTCATAACTTGTCAATTATATTCTTTAAACTATTTGCTCTAACTGACGTATAATGCATAGAAAGATAATCCGAATATTTTTTCATGTCCACATCGGAATCTAGGGCTTTTTGAACAGCCATCTCAAATTGTTCATAAGTTTCTATATTTTCCGAGAAACTCTTTAAATCATAGTATTCCGTATCAGAATTCATGGAATATCTTGCAATAATATGGCAACCTGTAGCTACTAGTTCCAAGAAACGTGGAGTTACTTGGTGATAACCTTTAGTCCTACTCTCATCACCATCAATGCCCGGTGTGGAATAAAGCCCCATTTTACCCTTTCGCATTATTTCTATGTATTTCTCTCTTGTATCAATATTGCCTAGTATTTCCCCTCTAGAAGTAGCATATATCCAAGTTTTATCACTCATTGATTTCCGGTAAACAAAGTAAAAATCAGGGTGCTTTTCGTAATACATCTTTACAAAAGTCTCAAGCTTTGGATTCTGTCTTCCAACCATTACCAGGTCATATTTCTTTTCAATTTTTGAATCTGATGTTATCGAATACTTATCAGAAATACTCAATGGATGATGGACAATATTCAGCGGACATCCTTTGCTCTTTAGATAATCGTATGCTTCTTTACTTGAAATTAATACTATTGGGCAATGGTAATAATTATTATAAAAAGACAATAATTCTTTATCTGTGCGCAAATAGAAATCTATAATACATGGGATATAATTTTTCTTGTTATTAATGTTATTTACATAGGGGGTCATTTCTAGTGCAAAAACTTTTTTGCGAATGGAAATACTCGTAAGAAAAGCATTAAATGATTTGAAACGTTTATCTTCCAAATACTCCTGATACTTTTTCTTCGGTATAAAATCTACCTCTAGAACATCTTTATAAATATCCTCCCACTCATAAACAATATCGTAAGATGGGTACTTTTCAAATTCTCTTTTAGTATATACACCCTCTATCAACATAACATAATAATATATTTACTTCACTATAGGTAAATATGTAAAAATGACGTATACGCTCAAAAGGGTACCTTTGAGGCACCGAATCGGGCTTTCTTGCGTCCCGATGGTAGCAAGCGACAAGGTCGAGCGTACGCTAAATTTTGATTAAAATTTTAGATTTCTTTATCTTTTGATGCCAATCGTCTGTGGCAGAAGACTAGCATAGCTCACTTCTTACTTCTCGAGCCAAAACGATGTTGGTTATTCAGATTGTTACGAGAATCATAATCTGATAATTTTTGTTCCAGATTGCCTATGGTAGAAAGAGCTATGGGCTCTCAATGATATCGCCTTGTTCTTCCCCGAGTTTACGATAGAAGTTCAGCTGCTCTAACAATTCGTCTCTGTTCATAGTGCCAATTCTCTGTGGAGTTGTTATACATATAGAATAATACGTCTCCGGTTCCGATGTAGTCGTACATTCCTGAACGCAAGATTTTTTCTGTTATTGCTGCCATTGTACTTAATATTTAATTCGGCAGCCGCTCCAGCTGTGCTGGCTTCGCTCGTCGAAGAAAGGTAATCACTTTATTCAGCCCCTGCAATACGTCTTTTTTTCACGCTTACAAATATTCTTAAATATTATTTATTTCTCCAAACCCAGCACCAATGTATAGTACTCCAATATCCTGCTGATTACAAAATCTGCTTCATGTTTTGTAGGGAATGTACCTGAGGCATGACAATACGTATTACGTTTATTGGTCACTTCATCTTTAATTCTTGTAGCGACATCGCCAGAGAGTTGCTTAAATCCTGCAGCATTTCTTTGCAAGTCCCTGACATACTCTGTAATAGAATGACTTGTGTCTGTTCTTGCCCCAAACTTATCTAGGAAAATACGTAGCCCAGTGTCAAATGCCCTCGTGGAATGTAACACCCTATTCAGTTCTGCTCTACGGGCATCTTTAACCACTAACGTAGAGTCTTCTTCCATATTCCACTCATTCTTTACGATGTCAGCCATCTGTACCAAAGCGGTATTACCTACAACAAAAGAATCAAGTTGAAATTTCAGTGTTTCTATTTTTTTAGCGAGCGACATGATTACGAATATTTTGATATTTATCAAATACTTGCCAAAGCTGCTGCTGAGTTGATATAGAGATTGGTGCCATGCCAACAAACGACAACATCCGATTGTAACTATTAGGAACCATATCGGCATCGAACATTGTCCAATCAGTATTAAGCACACTCAGCTCATCAAACATTGCTGTTGGATACAATCTTCCATCGTCAAGATGAAACATTGACATAAATGCCAAAGTCATCAGACTATCAAGTGAAGATTTAAAACTAATGCTTGATTTCCTTTCAGCCACTCCAACAAATCCACCTTGTGTTTGCCAATAGTTATTATTTGAACGACGATTCTGGGTACTCCAGCTAACGGTTTCAACTTTCCTTACTATGTTTCTATTATCAAAAGCAGCAACCTTCCCTATCTCTGAATAAGACTTAACAGATAGTTCAAGCCTATTTCTGTAATTGACATACTGCATCGACTGGATCTTACTAAAATCCTTCATGCGTTTCACTACAGGCGATTCTACAGAAATATATCTAACTACATCATTTGCGGTATCAGAGATATGACAGAATGAGTTTTCTAATATTTTCGAATCAACTTTTGCAGGTACTTCTTTTATAAGTACAAGTATTGGAATAAGTTTATATCCATAGCTCAGCTGAGACAAAAATAATCTACGCAGAAGGTAATCGATATTCTCCCCCTCTTTATAAGACTGCACATAAACAGCAAACAGCTTGCTGCCATTTGCAGCTATCAAATCAGGATTATCCAATGTAAATGGATTCTCTGGTGATATCAGGCATCGCTCGCAATTATTTGCGACAGTTTCAATAAAATAATGTTTGTCCGCTATCCTCATAGATATACATCGTTATTTATAATAGCTTTTATACCATTCCGAAAAATCACGAAGCCCTTCTCTTAATGAAATCTTTGGTGTAAATCCAAAATCACGTTCCAAGGCTGTTGCATCAGCAAACGTTGCAGGCACATCGCCTGGCTGCATGGGTACCAATTGTTTGTGAGCTTCGAAATCGAAATCCTTTGGCAGTACGCCAGCACGAACCAATTCTTCTTGAAGGATATTCACGAAATCGAGTAATTTTTCGGGCTGCCCACCTCCAATGTTATACACAGCATAGGGTGGTACAGGTAAGCCATCCTCGCCTTTCTTACGTTCTGGAGCACCCTGCATTACACGTACAATACCCTCAACAATATCATCGACATATGTAAAATCGCGACGACAGTTGCCATAGTTAAATATCTGGATGGTTTCGCCTTTAATCAGTTTGTTGGTAAAACCAAAGTAAGCCATATCTGGACGACCTGCAGGGCCATACACTGTAAAGAAACGTAGACCAGTAGTGGGGATATCGTAGAGTTTGCTGTAGCAATGTGCCATCAACTCGTTTGATTTCTTTGTGGCTGCATAAAGCGATACAGGATTGTCTACACGATCGTCGGTAGAGAATGGTACTTTCTTATTGCCACCATACACACTGGAACTTGAAGCATAAACTAGATGCTCAACTGGGTGATTCCTACAGGCTTCGATGATATTGTAGAAACCGATTATATTTGACTGGATGTAAGCATCGGGATTGGTGATACTATAGCGGACACCGGCCTGTGCTGCAAGGTTTACCACTACATCGAAATTATACTGAGCAAACAGTTTCTCTATCAAGTCCTTATCAGCCAAATCTCCCCGTACAAAGTGCCATTGAACATGGAACATTGAACATTGAACATTTAGTTTCTTGAGGCGATACTCCTTTAGGCGAACATCGTAATAATCGTTCATATTATCGATGCCTACGATAGTTGCGCCCTTTACATCCTTAAATAAACGATGTACCAGATAAGATCCAATGAATCCTGCAGCACCAGTTACAAGGATACACTTGTTATCTAAGTTAATCTTTTCCATATTTCTCTACAGCAGCATAATATGTATCAAGACTACCGATATCAAATCTCCCTGCACTCATGGGCCAGGCATGCATAGTGGTGTGTTCTACCATATAATGTGCCAGATTGCCAGGGGCATCTTTGCCACAGCCATTTTCTACAGAGTGGCGTACCAAGGCGAGATCTTCCTTTAGATAGATATAGAAAGGAGGTACAGCCCAATGACTTTTGGGGGCTTGTGGTTTCTCCTCCATACCAAGTACGCGGTTGTTCTCGTCGAGCTCTACAACACCTGTGCGCTGAAGTTTCTCTATGCTTGGCTGCTCATGACACATGATGCAAGAGGTTTTCTTGGCTTTAGCGAAATCAACGAACACCTGGAAAGAGAAGAATAGCAGGTTATCGGCTGCTACCACCAGCAAATCGTCGTTGATATGCAGCTTATCCATCGCAAAAAGCAAGTCGCATACGGCACCAAGGCGGGTTTCGTTTGTATCCGTGCCATCATCAACAATCGTGATGGGCTTGGTATAATGCTGAGCTTTTGCCCAATCTTCGAAGATACCGGCAAACTTATGATTGGTAATGATGATATGCTCGGTGATGTCATCGATTGCATCGATGTCGTCAAGCATACGGCCTAAGATGGTGTTATTACCAATCTTTAGCAACGGTTTCGGAAAGTTCTTGGTTAACTCACCCAAACGAGTGGCGTAACCAGCAGCTATTACAATATTAATCATTATTCTACAAATCTTGCTCCATCATCTGGCTTTACCCAAAACACCTGGAATGTTTTTTCGTACTCAGGGAACTGAGCCAGATATTTTTCGGTTAATACCTTTTCTATTTCAACCTTATGAGCTGGGTTAACCAAAGCTATGCAAGCACCCTTGAAACCGGCACCAGAAAAACGACCACCATATATGCCTGGCAGGGCACGCATAATCTCGTAGATGGCTATCAACTCAGGACTACCGCACTCGTAGTTATGGATACTGCTCTCACAAGAGTCGAAGCTCAGTTTTCCAAAGAGTTTCAAATTACCCGTTTCCCATGCTGTTACACCCTGACGCACACGGCGATATTCGCTATAGAAATGTTCGGCTCGACGGGCAAAACGCTGGGGCATGGCAATACGTGTTTTCTCGAAGGTAGCCTTTGAAATATCGCGTAAGAACGTCTTATCGAAAGTTTTCAGTGGCTGATCGGTATAAGCCAACATATTCCAAGCAGCAGTCTTACACTCGAAAACACGAAGGTTATAATCGCTATTAACGAGACTTCGGGTTAATCCAGAGAAGAAAATACCAATCTCGAAATCTGGCATATCAGGATGACGTTTGATGATACGCCAATCGTTGCTATCGCAATCTAGGAAGAGCAAACCATCTTTCTTACCTAAGGCAATGCAAGCCTGATCGAGCAAACCGTTATTTAAACCGATATACTCACGCTCAGCCTCGGATGCTATCTTTACTATCTCGAAGGGTTGAAGTGTAATGTCGTTAGCCTTGGCAAATGCCATCACATAGGCAATCAATACAGCAGCACTGGATGACAAGCCACCCACAGGCAGTGAACCTTGAATAACACCAGTGATGCCATGTTTCAATGCGAAACGTTTGCAAAGCGCATACTTAGCACCACGGGCATAGTCGCCCCAATGTCGCTCGCGCACCTGAGAAGGTGCATCAATCTCGAAATCAACCAACCCCTCGAAGGTTTTTGACTCCAGATGTACATGACCATCCTCGTTCACATCAAACCAAAGGTCTACACCTTTATCGATGGCAAAGCCAGTTACCAGTCCATGTTGATGATCAACATGTGCCCCCAACGGGCAAACTCTATATGGTGAAAATATATGGTATTGCATAAACATTCCTATCCGTTAAAAGATATAAAATGTGTCCCCACGGGGACAGATATTTTGTAGTTTCATTACTTATTCGCACCTTTGCAAGGTTGATATAAGCAATAACGATTAATCATAAAATTAACATCTAAAAATTATGACAAAATTAAATTTCATCAAGACAAATTTACATCATGTCACCGAACCATCCTCGATTGCGGGCTTTCTGAAGCAATATCCTCATCCCTTCTTAACCCCCTCTCTATATAGTCCCCACCCTCTCTCTAAAGAGAGGTGGGGCTATAGAAAGAGGGGTGTAAGGGATAGAGATATTTTCCTTATTGGTTTTCATCGAAAATCAAGTTGATTTTTACTCAAAATCAAGTTACTTTTGATCCAAAATCAAGTTAGTTTTTACTGACCATCAACTTGGTTATCTGACACTAACCGGTCATAAATGGTCAATTTACTATCCGGTTATCGTACTTTTGCAACGAAATAATTATCAAAATTCAGCGATATGACGTACAAACAGACAACACTTTTTGGAGCTTTCAACGAACCGTTTTTTCATCGTAATCGAGAGGCCTCCCCCAAGATTGGAGTACCCCTTAACAGGGGTACGTAAATCTTTAGGGGGAAAAGGGCCTCGAAGTGCGGTGAATTAACTCAAAAGGGGCAATGAATTAATTCATTAGGGGTTTTGAATTAATTGACGGTTTTTTAGGGGTTATATTTTCTGGAGGAACGGGGTTGGAATGTAGGCGGTGGCGCAGAGGCAATTGAGGGCGGTAAGAGCAACGAGCACTCGTTGCTGACCGCGGGCTCGGATAACACGCCCACGAACACCTTTGAACTGACCACAGATAACCTCGACCTCATCGTCGGTCTTGTAATGGAAGTCGCCACCTTGGAGCATCAGTAGATTCTCGTCGTTAGTGCAGGTGGCACGGATAAAGTTGAGCATCTCGTGCTCAGGGATAGTAAGCGGCGGGTTGCGCCAGTTCTCACCCTCGACAAAATGATTGTAGTAGAAGCTGAGGAACTCTGACAGCTGCGGTGCAGGCGAAGGCTCATCGGGATCGTTATTACGAACGAACATCATGGCCTGCCTGGGTATGAGATAGGCGAACACGATATTGGCAATGAGGCATTGCAACACCTTTTTAGGGCGCCCCTTCACCTCGATATAGGTATAGCGTTTGGGAACGTAGGCATAAACACCACTCTGGATGAGCAGCTGCTCGGCTAATATCTCACGACCATAGGAGGCACGAAGTACATACCAACGCTTATCAGGGTCAGGAGCGTATTCTACCGACACCCCTTTTTGTGCATTTACAGCTTCGGGGATGGCCATGGGGGTAAGTCCACAGCGGGTTATTGGTGATGTAGCCTTGTTAGCATTAGTCAATGCATCCATATCGGCCTACTGTTTTTAGGCGCGCCAAAGTCTTGGCGGCAAGGCATAAAAAAAGCGTGGAATCGTCGCTGCCTATTCCACGAACTGAGGCTCTGGTATGCCCATTGCAGTTGAACAGACAACGTCAGAGCCCACGCCGATATGAATACAGTTCACCCTACCCCACATACGGAGATAGGGGACGCGTATAAACACATCCCGAGGACATCTACCGTTGCTATGTTCAAGACTGCAAATGTGAATTTACCAGATTCCAGTTCGTCTTAAACGTAGCGCTTGTAAACGCCTTTAATATGTACGAAAACTCGCTACCCACCCTTCCACTTCTTGGCACGATTGCCTTGAATCCGGCGTGGACATGACGAGAATTCGGGCACAAAAATACACCTTTTATTTGAAATAACCAAAGAAAAAGCCAATAAAGAATAAAAAAATCCTCCTGCCTTGATTAAAAGCAGAAAATAACAATTTGTTCATCTTCTTTTCAAAAAACTTGCATGTTTCAACTATTTGTTTTATATTTGCAGCGTCTTAACAATATTAGAGTTATATATGGAAGATAATAATATCAAAATGGCTTCAGAGCCTGCAGTAGCATATCCCATAACATCTTATACGGATGTGATGGAGTATATTCACTCTATCCATATATCACGTGAAGACAAGGAGAAAGTGGCTCAGCGTCTTACAGTTGAGGTAACTCAACCAGCTTTGGCTGAGGCTTATGATCGCATAGATCACCTAAGTACGCTTGGAATAGATTGGGATGGCCACGGAGCTCTTCCTATATCATTTCGAGTACTTAAAAATATCAAGAGCGTTCTGATGATTTCACAGAATTCTGATTGGGAACACTGGATGATTGCTCCTGATACTAACGCTACGATTGATTTGGAGTCGGAAAAAACTGGAGCTGTAATCAGTCTTGGAGCTTATGAGTATTCTTATTTTGCAAAGGTTAATGGTGAAAGATTAGGTGAGAGTCATATTGATTTTAAACCAGAGGCTTTCCTTGAATTAATGCGTAAACTCGGATGAACACATCAGATACACCAACAGAAATACATCAGGTTCCCTCCGAGGAAAATGTCGCTCGTATTCTTTCCAAGGAGTGGTTCGTTAAGGATAAACTTTTATCAGTTGCTTTTGCTTTGGATGCAGGTGAGACTTATCTCTCTGTAAATCGTCCTGCTATTGATACATATGATAGTGATGTTTCTGCATTTGTGAAGAAACATAGTAGTTATGCTTTCGATAGCGATAGTTACAAACGTGCATTGTTAAATGTTGGTGACGTTCGTAGTATAAAAGTAGAGGTTGGGGCAACTCAAATGATGACAGATGTTGAGGTGGAACCTCGAGATGCTCATACAAAGTCGCATGCGGGTATTTTCACCAGGTTCCAAAACGTGAACATCAAGAAAGGTCAGATATTGAAAGCTGGTCCAACAGCCGAGGAAATCTCTGCAGATACGGTACTTTTAGAAGTCCGCAAAGAATTACTAGCCCTTTCAACTGTTGAGGATTGCAAGTTTTAAGTAGGCAAATAAGCAAGTACAATATCCCCTATACAACAATCGACTTGCAAAAATAAACATTTAATGTTTAAATTTACTTTTCGATTGCAGAAACACTAATACCATGCTAAAACACTCAGGGAGCGCCCCGCGGCAAGGGGCAGACAGCCCCGACGAGCGAGGGCGGGTGGAGCGAGCTTTATGCGAGCGGGGGGCTAAATGGCTATAGTACTAGTTAACCCAATAATTTTATTCCGTCTTCAGTTACGTTTTCGCGGAAAGGACTAATTATACTGCTTTCCCAATCGCGTTTGGTATATAAGATCGTATTAATGCACTGATTATAGTCCCAACCCAATTCGCATAATGGATAAGAATAATCATCAATATCCTGAGAGGTTATGTGATCTTTATCAAGCAGGATAAGCACATCCCAATCAGAATCTTCACGAGCATCACCACGTGCTCTTGAGCCAAAGAGAATAACTGTAGCACCCTTTGGCACAATCTGACTAACCTTGTCTCTTATAGCATTCAAGATTTGATTATTAATCACGCTTACCCTCCATCTTATCAATAAAAATCTTATAAACTATCGGATAGGCTTCTGAGGGTGAGAATTTTATCTCAGGGCGGAGAAGTAGCGTTGTGTCCTCCAAGAACTCCGGGTCTTGCATTTTCTCCTCCATATTATTCACAAACTGCTTGTACGACGGTGCCTTATCTACCACAAATTCCATATACTTCTTATAGCATAGCATAACCTTATCCACGTCCACATCATGCTTGGTCAATGCACAATAAAGGTCAAACAGGTCGCGTCCCTTCTTTCGTTGATAAAGCGCACGCAGTTTGGTTCCAAGTAATTCCTCGAAGTGATAGGTTGTCAATTCTGTCTTACCTGTAAACCACGAGTTTTTCATACTAAAAGGAACTTTAGTCAACCCCAGCACGTTAAAATGCTCAAAGCAGTTGATTTCAACCTTCAGTCGAATCTGTATCACAGGAGCTATCTCCGATTCAACCCTAAACAACATTGTATTGTTGTATCGTTTCTGCTTGGTCACTCTATCGGGTAGCCAACTGAGCACTTCTCCTAACCTATACATAATAGGTTTGATAGGACCAGGATTAATCTGCACAAGGTCGATATCCTCACTATAGCGAGGCTGCGGTGATAAGTAAAGCTTATGCAGGGCTGTGCCACCACGAAATGCTAATTGTGAAGCGAGAAATTCATCGCTAAAGATACTTATCAACGCACGGCAGATAATGAGATCTTGCTCCACCATATAAGGCTCTGTCCAAGGAGCCATTTCCTTCCATTCTTGGATAAAGTATTCTGGTATCATATTTCATCAGTTTCTATTTCTTGATTAACGATCACCTTCCATCGACTATCAATTACCATATCGTCTGTTTGAGTCTTCGACTGCTTCAGACGGATTTTCCGAAACAGTTTACTCTGCTTTTGTGCAAGCATCAGCAGACGATCGGCAAGTTCATGCTCTTCAATCAAATCAAGCAAATATCCCAGACGCTGAATAACGGGTGCATTAAAGAAAGTGAGAAGATCTGTGAAGGATTCGTCGAAATGCATGTTTTCTGATAGTTCTATCAGCACCTCTGTAACGCGATTAATACCACCAACCTTGTTCTCATTAAGCACCAAATCAAGGGCCGTTAACTCAGGCGACGAAACATTTATGAACCCCATTTGAGTCTTCACCTGCTTCACATACATCATAGGGAGAGGGTTGCGAAGTGTAAAATCAAGTCTTACTCCATTCTTTATTCCAGAGTGTATAGGTGCTCCGTTCACTGTAACCTGGAACGCCATTGCCCGCTGATGCCCCGCGCCGTTCAGCGCAGCAGCCGACAGCAGAGATACGTAATAATCCCTACCTAAAGACTTCATCAGATGGTCGATATAAAGCGATGGTGGCACATTTCCCTTCAACCGATACTCCGTAGGCACCACCACATAGAAATTCTGCCAAGGAGAAACAATCACACCCTTCTTACCTAACCTCGACAAAGCCGTATTCAGACTATCATCCGCCTGCGATAGCCCTTGTGCTAACACATCTTCCTTCGTAAAGATGTACCTGCCTCGAATCATTTGCTGGTCAACCCAGCTCTGTAAACTACCCGTTCGCATAACAATCTACTAACAGAAATAAACATTTAATGTTTAAATTCGCTTTTCGGCTGCAAATATAAACAATATAATTAAAACTACCAAGTCTTTAAGGGAAAAAGTTACTATTAGATGTAAAAATACCCAAAAGGACCGTGGGGTATGCCGCGCGGCTGGGGGCACGCTGCCCCCAAAGAGCGAGGGCGGGTGGAGCGAGCTTTATGCGAGCGGGGTTATAATGCCGATGCGACTTTGTTGGTGAGTTCGATGAACTGGGGGATGGAGAGCTGCTCGGGGCGGCGGGTCATTATCTCATCGTCGAAGAAACCTGCGGGGGCGGGATGATTGGCATCGAAAATCTGACGGAGAGAAACACGGAGCATCTTACGGCGCTGGTTGAAGGTGGCTTTTACTACACGACGGAACAACTGTTCGTCGCAACCCAGATCGGTCACCTCGTTACGCGTCATGCGGATAACGGCACTCTGTACCTTGGGAGGCGGATTGAACACGCCTGGCTCGACGGTGAAGAGATACTCCACATTATACCAAGCCTGAATAAGTACCGACAGAATACCATACTGCTTATTGCCTGGCTGTGAGGCCATGCGAACTGCCACCTCGTGCTGAATCATACCTGTGCAACAGGGAATCAAATCCTTATTGTCGAGCATTTTGAAGAAAATCTGCGACGAGATATCGTAAGGATAATTGCCTGTAAGCACAAACTGCTGACCATCAAACACCTCACGAAGATCCATTCGCAAAAAATCGCCACCAATGATGTTATCATTGAGACGTGGGAAATTCTCCTGTAGATAAGCCACACTCTCGCGATCGATCTCGACCACCTTGAAGGGACGGGGCTTCTCTACGAGATATTGAGTCATCACACCCATGCCAGGACCAACCTCCAGTACAGGAATGTTGGGACAGGCATCTACGGTATCGGCAATACGCTTGGCGATATTCAGGTCGGTCAGAAAGTGCTGACCGAGATTTTTCTTGGGTCGAACTTGTTTCATGGGGGCAAAGGTACGAATAAGTGAGCGAAAATCCAAATATAGAGCAAAAAAAATCGCAGATTCGAAAATCTGCGACTCCATTTTTCAATTTTTCGTTCAATTACTTATTGTTGTCTACATTAACAGCAACGGTTACTACCAGTGATACAGCTAATGCGAAGGCAGCCATGGTCATTAATAAAAAACTTGTCTCTAAAGTTACCATAATTAATTCCTTTCTCTAATCTTTTATTTATTTGTTATCCTTAAAACCACTGCAAAGGTACGACTGTTATCGCGCACAGCCAAGAAAATAGTAGAAAAAAGGCAAAAAAGTGAGCTTTCTTTGACACGTATCAATTATTATTATTACTTTGGCTTCGCCGAAGGTACTTTCACTCGGAAATAAAAATAAATAGGGATTTATTTTGTATTTCACTCGTTTATTCGTACCTTTGCCCCCATGGAATTAAAAAACATCATCAGTAGCGTTGCTAAAGTGGTGCTGCCTTTTATACTTGGCGGTGCCATTTTGTGGTGGATGTATCGTGGTGAGGACTTCTCGACTATCAGTCGTGTGCTGACCGAAGAAATGAACTGGACTTGGATGCTGCTATCATTCCCCTTTGGAATCTTAGCACAGATGTTTCGCAGTTGGCGATGGAAACAGACATTGGAACCGATGGGCGAGCACCCTCGTTCGTCGGTGTGTCATCATGCGGTGTTTATATCGTATGCGGCCAGTTTGATTATTCCACGTATCGGCGAGTTTTCGCGATGCGCCATACTTAAGCGCTACGACGGCATATCATTCTCGAAAGCCTTAGGCACAGTAGTTACAGAGCGTGCAGTAGATACGCTGATAGTAATGATATACTCGGGTATCATCCTGCTGGTAGAGATGAGTGTGTTTGGCACCTTCTTCCGCAAAACAGGTACATCGCTCGACAGGATATTAGGAGGTTTCTCGGTAACGGGATGGGTGGTAACAGCCATCTGTGCTGTGGCTGTACTGATACTGCTGCATCTGCTGCTGAAAAACTTCTCTATATATAATAAGGTAAAGATGACGTTAGGCGGCATCTGGGAGGGTGTGCTCTCGCTGAAGGGGGTACGCAACCTGCCACTCTATCTGTTTTTCTCGATAGGCATCTGGGTGATGTACTTTCTGCATTACTACCTCACCTTCTTCTGCTTCGACTTTACCGAGAACTTAGGTATCGGCTGTGCATTGGTATCGTTTGTGGTAGCCAACTTTGCCGTTATCGTGCCTACGCCAAATGGTGCTGGTCCGTGGCATTTTGCCATCAAAACCATGCTGATTCTCTATGGTGTGGCTGACGAGCAGGCCCTGTGGTTTGTACTGATAGTTCATACCGTACAGACGATGTTGGTGATTGCATTAGGAATCTATGCCTGGGCTGCCTTGATGTTTACGAAACGTTTTAACCCAATTAAAAAATAAACTATGAGTGAGATTAAAAATCTGAACCCAGTGTGCATCTGGAAGAATTTCTATGCACTGACACAGGTTCCACGTCCTTCAGGACATTTGGAGAAAGTACAACAGTTTCTGCTTGACTTTGCCAAGCAGGTAGGTGTAGAGGCCTTTAAGGACCCTGCAGATAACATTGTGATGCGCAAACCCGCTTCGCCTGGTATGGAGAAGAAGAAGGGCGTGATTCTGCAGGCACACATGGATATGGTACCACAGAAGACACCTGAGAGCACTCATAACTTTGAGACCGACCCTATTGAGCCATGGATTGATGGCGAGTGGGTAAAGGCCAAGAGTACTACCTTAGGTGCCGACAACGGCTTAGGCGTAGCTGCCATCATGGCTGTGATGGAGGATAAGACCTTGAAGCACGGACCTATCGAGGCACTGATTACTGCCGATGAGGAGACTGGTATGTTTGGTGCCAACGCCCTGCCTGCAGGCGAGCTGAATGGCGACATCCTGCTGAACCTGGACTCTGAGTGCTGGGGTAAGTTTGTGATTGGTAGCGCTGGTGGTATTGATGTAACTGCTACTCTGGATTATAAAGAGGTAGAGACCGAAGCCGACGACGCTGCTGTGAAGGTAACCGTAAAGGGACTGCGTGGCGGACACTCTGGACTGGAGATTCACGAGGGTCGCGGTAATGCCAACAAGCTGCTGGTTCGTGTGGTTCGCGAGGCTATCGAGGAGTGCGAGGCCCGTTTGGCCTGCTGGCAGGGTGGCAACATGCGTAACGCTATCCCATTCAAGGCCGAGGCTGTGCTCACATTGCCAAAGGAGAATGTAGCTGCCCTGAAGGAACTGGCTGCCGACTGGCAGGACGACTTCCAGGACGAGTACAAAGGCATTGAGAGTGGCATCGAGGTACTATGCGAGGATGTAGAGACACCAAAGATGGAGGTGCCTGTAGAGATTCAGGACAACCTGATTAATGCCATCTACGGCTGTCATGATGGTGTGATCCGTATGATTCCCAGCTATCCTAACGTTGTAGAGACATCAAGCAACCTGGCCATCATCAACATTGGCGAGGGTAAGGCTTCGCTGAAGATTCTGGCTCGTTCAAGTCGTGAGGATATGAAGGACTATATTGTAAAGACTTTGGAGAGCTGCTTTAACATGGCAGGCATGAAGGTTGAGACTGCTGGCAGCTACGGCGGCTGGGATCCCAACCCCGATAGCGAGATTCTGAACCTGCTCTGCAAGGAATACAAGGCTCTGTTTGGCCAGGATGGTATTATCCAGGTTGACCATGCCGGTTTGGAGTGCTCTATCATCTTAGGCAAGTATCCACACCTGGATGTAGTAAGCTTCGGTCCCACCATGAAGTCGCCTCACACCACTACCGAGCGTGCCCTGATAGCTACTGTAGATCCATTCTGGACACTGCTGAAGCACACACTCGAGGTTATTCCTGAGAAGTAGTTTTTTGGCACGGATTACACGAATTAACACGGATTATTATTATACACAATCGAAAACTTTCGTGTAATTCGCGTAATTCGTGCCTTAAAAATTTGTTTTTTCAATTTTTCTTTTTACCTTTGCACACGATAAATCAATTTAATAACAAACATTATGGACGATTACCCGGCGAATAGTTACAACTGTTAGGCTGGAGGGTGGCAGGCAAGACCGCTAATCCTCTTGCCGCTAAAGTATTGATTGTTAATTACCACTTGTCAAACGGATTAGCAAAATGAAGACATTCTGGAATACCCAAGGCGGACTGACCCAGATAAAGGACTGGCAGCCCAATTGCTGGATACAGGTGACATGCCCCACCGAAGACGACCAGCGCGAACTCGAAGAGAAGTTTAATATCCCCGACTACTTTATGTCGGACATCAGCGATACCGATGAGCGTGCACGTTATGAGTACGATGACGGATGGATGCTGATTATTCTGCGTATTCCTTACGTAAAAGAGATACGATCGCGTACGCCATACACCACAGTGCCCTTGGGTATCATTCATAAACGTGATGTGACTATTACCGTTTGTTTTTACGAAACAAACGTGATGATTGATTTTGTGAGTTTCCAGCAGAAGCGTGGCGAGGGCTTTACCGACCACGTAGATATGATTTTCCGTTTGTTCCTTTCGAGTGCCGTTTGGTACCTGAAGCGACTGAAGCAGATTTCGATGCTGGTAGATAAGGCAAAGCGCAACCTGGATAAGGAGGTGAACAACGAGAGCCTGATTGGCTTGAGCCGACTGCAAGACTCGCTCACCTACTTCCAGACATCTATCCGTGGTAACGAGACCCTGCTGTCGAAACTGAAGTTCAAACTGCAGATTGACGAGCTGGATGCCGACCTGATTGAGGACGTAACCATTGAGATGACACAGGCTCGCGAAACAACCATGATTTACTCGAACATTCTCGAGTCGACTATGGACACTTATCAAAGTATTATCAATAACAACATGAACACCGTGATGCGTACACTTACTACGGTAACCATCCTGATGATGATACCTACGCTGGTGACGTCGATGTTCGGTATGAACCTAATCAACGGCATGGAATCCAAACCATGGGGATTCATCTTGGCAGTCATCATTTCTGTCGCCATTTCGGCTATTGCATGGGGTATTTTCCGTCATAAACGACTGGTTTAGGCCTTAAAAACGCAAAAAAACGCCAAAAAATTAGGTTAATTAAATAATAATGTTTAATTTTGACCCCAAATGTTGATGATGCTAAGCATCATTTAGTAATAATTTAAAAGTTAAATGATGGACTCTCAAGAGAATACCCTCGAACTGGGTAAAAACGAAGAAGTAGTTAACGAAGAGGTTACCTCTCAAGTAGAAACAACTGAAAACTCGGAGCCAGCAGCTGAGCAGGCCGAGGAGCAGACTCGTGTGGTTTATGAGACCAAAGCCGATGTACTGCACCGTTTGCAGGACATTGCACATGGCGAGGAAGTTCCACAGAAGGACGAAGTAGAGTATCTGAAGTCGTCGTTCTACAAACTGCACGTAGCTGAGCGCGAGGCTAAGCTCAAGGCTTATCTCGATGCAGGCGGCGATCCAGAGCAGTACCAGTACACGCCCGACGAGCAGGAAGAGGCTTTCAAAGCCGAGATGGGCATCATCAAGGAAAAGCGCGCCAAGGTTTTCAAGGAGCAGGAGGCTGAAAAGCAAGAGAACCTGACCAAGAAACTGGCTATCATCGACCGCATTAAGGCCATGGTAACTACCCCCGACGAGGCCAACAAGAACTACAAGGAGTTCAAGGCCCTGCAGGAGCAGTGGCGCGAAATTAAGAATGTGCCAGCTGATAAGGCCAACGAATTGTGGCGCAACTATCAGCTGTACGTAGAGCAGTTCTACGATATGCTGCGCCTGAACAGCGAAGCACGCGAGTACGACTTTAAGAAGAACCTGGAGCTGAAGACCGCTCTTTGCGAGGCTGCTGAAAAGTTGGCCGACGAGGAGGATGTGATCAGCGCCTTCCACCAGTTGCAGAAGCTGCACCAGGAGTATCGCGAAATTGGTCCTGTAGCCAAGGAGCAACGCGAGGAAATCTGGAACCGTTTCAAGGCTGCATCAAGCGTTATCAACAAGCGCCACCAGCAGCACTTTGAGGGTGTTCGCGCCAAGGAGGAAGACAACCTGGCCCGTAAGACCGTACTCTGCGAGAAGGTAGAGGCTATTGCTGCCGAGGAGAACAAGGGCAGTGGCGATTGGGAGAAGCACACCAAGCAGATTATCGATATTCAGACTGAGTGGAAGACCATTGGTTTTGCACCTCAGAAGATGAACGTGAAGATATTTGAGCGTTTCCGTGCCGCTTGCGACGATTTCTTTGGTCGTAAGGCTGCTTACTTCAAGGGTTTGAAAGAAACCTTCAAGGAGAATGCCGAGAAGAAGCGCGCCCTGATTGAGAAGGCCAAGGAGCTGCAATCGTCGACCGAATGGAAATCTACCAGCGACAAGTTCATCGCTCTGCAGAAAGAGTGGAAGACCATTGGTATGGTACCAAAGAAGTTGGGCGACCAGCTGTGGGAGGAGTTCCTGGCAGCTTGCAACACCTTCTTCGAGGCCCGCAATGCCGCTGGTGCTGGTGCACGTGGCGAGGAGCGCGAGAACCTGGAGAAGAAGCTGGGCATCATTGAGCAGCTGAAGGCACTGGCTACTGAGACAGGTGAAGAGGTGGCCGAGAAGGTACAGAAGCTGGTTGATGAGTACAACGCTGTAGGTCACGTACCTTATAAAGAGAAGGATAAGCTCTACAAGGAGTACCACGCTGTGCTGGACAAGCTGTATAAGGATTTGAACATCAGCGTAGCCAAGCGCAAGCTGAACAACTTTAAGCAGAACCTGAAGAACGTAGCTGAGCGCGGTGAGAATGCCCTCGACAACGAGCGCACACGCCTGTTCCGCCAGTACGAGAACCTGAAGTCGGAGATTCAGACCTACGAGAACAACCTCGGATTCCTGAATGCCAGTTCGAAGAAAGGTAACAGCCTGATTGACGAGATGAACCGCAAGGTGCAGAAGTTGAAGGACGATATGAACCTGATTCGCGAGAAGATCAAGGCTATTGATGCAGAAAACAAACAATAATTGCGGATGATAACAGAACAAGATAAGAAATTTATGAGGGAAGCCATCCGCCTCGCCAACGAAAGCGTTGAGCGAGGCGGTGGTCCCTTTGGGGCTGTCATAGTAAAGGACGGCGAAATCATTGCTGGTAGCAGCAACAGTGTAACCATTGATAACGACCCTACAGCTCATGCTGAGGTTAATACCATCAGAAAGGCATGTTTTAAGCTGCGCACGTTCGATCTCTCGGGATGTACTATCTACACCTCGTGCGAACCCTGCCCTATGTGCTTAGGCGCCATCTATTGGGCTCGTATCGGCAAGATATTCTACGGCAACACCCGTAAGGATGCCCGCGATATCCAGTTTGCCGATGATTTTATCTACGAGGAGCTGGAACGTCCTATGGACAAGCGTACGGTGCCCATTGTGCCACTACTGCGCGACGAGGCGCTACACACCTTCCGATTGTGGACAGAGAAAACAGATAAAACAGAGTATTAATAACAAAAAAGAGACCTGCGTTGCAGATCTCTTTTTTTGTGGGTGCTGATGGATTCGAACCACCGAAGTCGAAAGACAGCAGATTTACAGTCTGCCCCATTTGGCCACTCTGGAAAACACCCATCGCTCAAATGCGGGTGCAAAGGTACTAAGATTTTTTGAGCTGTGCAAATTTTCGGGCAAGAAATTTTAGAAATAATGCATATTCAGCTAAAAAAACAAGAATGGAGAGCTTGCATGGGCAAACTCTCCATTGTTTTTGTTAGGCCAAAAGAAGCTGATTACTTCTTCTCAGCAGGTGTTTCAGCGGCGGGAGCCTGAGTAGCAGGAGCTGCAGGAGCAGCTGCATCCTTCTGCTGACTGGCACCGAAACCAGGCAGGTTGTTAGGATTGGTAGCAGGAGCCTGATAGTTCTCCATAACAGAGGTGTCGCCACCAGCCTGAGGAGCTACATAAGCGCAGCAAACGCTAACGAGTACCATAAAACCAGCGAGGAACCAAGTGGCCTTCTCGATAAAGTCGGTAGTTTTACGAACACCGCCAATCTGGTTATAACCTGAGAACTGAGAAGCCAGACCGCCTCCCTTTGACTCCTGGATGAGCACAATGCCAATCATAAGCAGTGCTGCAACCACAATGAGAATTACAAATAATGTGTACATTTTTTTATTTATTTTTTTTGTTACTATTTACTATTAATTTCTCTAAGAAACGTATCTGATCTGCAAAGTAAGCATTTTTTTTCGGAATTTGCAAACTTAATCGCTGAATTATTTCCAAAGCTTTCGAATATCTACCCTGTTTGATGTAAATTCGTGCCAAAGTTTCGGTAAAGTACTCACTTTCAACCCCATTTTCGTCCTCAGAGGGCTCTGGTTGGGGCTCAGGACGGTACTCAGGTACCTCGCGCAGCTGGAACCCACCTTTGTCATCATTTATGAACGAATCAATCAGGTCCTGACCAAACATTTTTGGCATCTCACCAGGCATCTCCTGACCACCATCGGGCTCGATATCCATCAGGTAGGCCACGTAATCTACAGCAGCATCGGCAGGCGTAGGCTTGCGCTTGGGCTTCAGTGTCTCGGTCTTGGCCTCCTCGGGGATACTATCCAGGAAGTTATCAATCAGCGAGATGGTACGATCTTCGGTTGGTTCAGCTGGCTGCTGAACAGGTATTGCTGCAGGTGCAGGCTTAGCCACAGGATGATACTCGTAATGGCGCCCCTCGATCATCTGGAACAGCACGCGGCGATCGGTGATATAGGCTGATGCGCGACGCAATTCTTCGTCGAATGTAGGATCATGCAACAGATACAGATTCTGCAGCATCAACAATCGGGCTGTCTGAAAATAGGGATACAGAGCCAGCAGCGAACGCAACTCGTAGAGCGTTTCGCGGTCCATCTGTTCAGGATGCTTAATGAGTTCTGTAATCTCCATTACGCTATTATCTTAACTTAAAATTACCAGTTGGCTACGGTACGGTTGAAGATCTGATCGCAGAGATCCTTCACCATCTGTGTTACCAGTTCCTCCTGCACAGCATTCAGACTCTGTGTAGTCTCGTAGCTCTGCGTGGCAGTAAACTGCTGCTCAAAATCTTCGTTGTGGTTCTTATTATTCGTAAATCGTACGTTCACAGTCATGGAGAGCTCGGTCATAGCCGAATATCCCTCGGCACTCACGCTCTTGTTACGCTGCTCGTAGCGTATAATCTCACCCTCAATCTTCAGGTCGCCATTACGCTTAACCTGCTCCAGTCGGGTATGGTTGGCAAACTGATCCTTCAGCTGATTGTTGAACATCGGGCCCATAGGTCCCCACACATAGCTACTGCGAATGGGGAACTCGGCAATGGTGATGGTCTTGGTCTGCGAATAGTCGATGCTGGCACCGTTGAACTTATAGCTCACGGAGCAGCTTGTTACAACTGCAATGGCAGCAACAAACACGATTGTTTTTATCTTATTGATCCAAGCCATACTGTTTCAATCTGCGATAAAGGGTTCTATCACTAATACCCAGTTCCTGGGCGGCTTTCTTACGATTGCCATGGTTGCGCTCCAAGGCCTTCTCCAGCATCTGCTTACCCATGTCGTTCAGGTTCAAGCTCTCGAGTTCCTTCTCGGGCTCGATGTACTCCTCGGCAACTGCGTCTTCGACAGTTGACAGTGGAGAGTGGATAGTTGAGAGTTGAGAGTTGAGAGTTGACAGTGGAGAAGGCACTGTAGGCAGGGGATCGACGGTGGTAGGCTTCGTGCTCTGCACATCGTCGAGCTGCTTTTTCAGCGCACTCATCTCGCGGCGCATATCGTTCACGTTACCACGAAGCTCGAACAGAATCTTATACAGAATCTCGCGTTCGTTCTCAAAGCTATGATCGCCACTGCCATCGCGATGGATGGTGGCCAGCTGTGTGGTTTCATGATCCTGAGGGATGAACTGACTGAGCACCTGAGCGGTGATGGTACGTTCGGGCGAAAGCACACTGATTTGTTCAGTGATATTCTTCAACTGGCGAACGTTGCCCGGCCACTTGTAGTGCAGCAGTATCTGCTTAGCACCCTCGTCGAGCACCACGCGGTCCATCTTATATTTCTCGGCCATCTGCAAGGCAAACAATCGGAACAACAGGATGATATCCTCGCCACGCTCACGCAGAGGAGGCATCTGGATGGGTATCGAGTTGAGGCGATAGTAGAGGTCTTCGCGGAAGCGACCCTCGCTGATGGCCTGACGGATATTCACATTGGTAGCGGCTACAATACGTACGTCGGTTTTACGAATCTCGGTGCCACCCACCGGGATATACTCACCAGTTTCGAGCACACGCAGCAATCGCGCCTGGGTGGCCAAAGGCAGTTCGCCCACCTCGTCCAGGAAGAGCGTACCCTTGTTAGCTACACCAAAGTAACCTGGCGAATCGTTGATGGCACCAGTGTACGAACCCTTTACATGTCCAAAGAGTTCTGAGTCGATGGTACCCTCGGGGATAGAGCCACAGTTGATGGCAAAATACTTTTCGCGTCGGCGTGGTGAGTTGTCGTGAATCACCCTTGGAATGATTTCCTTACCCACTCCACTCTCGCCTACAATCAACACACTAAGGTCGGTTGGCGCAACCTGCAAGGCTACGTCGAGCACGTGGTTCAATGCGTCGCAATTGCCAACGATATTGTACCGCTGTTTGATGTTTTGAAGTTCTGATGTCTTCATTGAGCTGACAAAATTACATATTTTTTCTGAAACATCTGCAATTTTGGCAGAATTTTAACGCTTATTACTTTTCTTTCTTGTCCAACTTGATTAAAAGCAGACCAATAGCCGTCCATATCAACTCACGCAAGCGCACCAGCAGGGCTACAAAAATACCAGCATTAGCTGTCATACTCAAGCCCTCGGTACTCATCAGGAATCCACCCTCGCGACCACCCAGTTGCAGGGGCATAAAGAACAGCATATTGGCAAACAACGTGGTGAATGCGTAGATGAGGATGCACTGTGGAATGGTTACCCCAGGCATGATTACCAGCAGGATAAAATAGATTTCGAACGTAGAGGCCACACGGCACAGCAGTTCGAGCACCACAGCCAGTTTAAATGTACGGGGGTTCTGATTGTGCAGGGCAGCTATCTGCTCATCTACCTCGGCCAGTTTTTCGCGGTTGCGCTCGATAAAGGGGGCAGCCCACTTCTTTACCATAGGGAAATGACTCAGGATGGTCATACCCGTCATGGCAATACCACGCTTGTAGCCACGCAAGAAGAACCAGATGGCCACCAGTGCCACTGCAGCAATGATGGGCAGCAGGATATAGGTCAGCGGCGTCATCTTCTGCGTGATAATATAAAGAGGTACGCTAAGCAGCCAGAACCAGAAGTGACTGTAGATGTGCGTCATCACATACAGTATGACTGACGATGATGCACGCTGGGTGCCCACCTTGGGCGACAGCGACATGATGCGATAGGGCTCACCACCCATCAGTCCACCAGGGGTAGCATAATTCAAGGCAAAGGCCGAGATGGTGATCTTATAGAGCCACCAGAAGCCCACCTTGCATTTGCGACACACGCCCATCTCGTTGCCGATGGTATTGATAATGAGATACCACGAGGCGGTGTTCATCATATACAGGAAAGCCCAAAGTACCAGCACACCTACGAACCAATAGCCCGCATGCTGGATGCCCTCCCAAGCCTGACGGAAGTCGAGCTGCGAGGCCATGATAATCAGTACCAATAATCCGAACAGGAAAAATCCGTTCTGATATTTTTTATTCATTTTGTCTAGTTTCTCGTGATTTTATTTAAAGATATCCTTGGCACGAGGCATCTGGAAACGTGCCTTGTCGCCATCCTCACGCTTCTCGTGATACAGTTTGGGCAGTGGATTAGCCAATGGCTCATCGTACTCGGCACGATGGCGGAACATATCTACAGCCGTATAGATGGCATGGCGCAACGAGGTAGCATCGGCAATTCCCTTACCGGCTATCTCGAACTCAGGACCATGAACGGCAGTAGTGCAGATGGCAGTCATACCAGCCTTCAGCTTTACGCCATACTCGGTAGCCAGCGCATTAAATGGCAGTGTGCCCTGATCGTCGTACATAGCCAGCACACCATCAAACTGCTCGTACTGGTTGTTGGCAAAGAATTCCTCGGCAGCATAAGGACCAAAGGCCATCATGTTCTGCTTCTCCAGCTCGGCAATGGCAGGGGCGATAATCTGCTCCTCCTCGGCACCTGGCTGTGGATTCAGTGCCAGCACAGCGATACGGGGATTGTTTACGCGGAAGTCGCGCTTCAGGCTCTTGAAGAAGATGGTACCTTTCTCAACGATTTTCTCAACGCTGATGCTCTGAGCCACCTCCTTGATAGGCAGATGGTTGGTAAGCAGACCGATACGTACACGCTCACTGAGCATGATGGTAAGCGGCTTTTCGTCGCGATTGGGGTTGGCATTTGGCACCACGGGGCCCAGCACCAGTACATCAAACAGGTGCTTCTGCATATCCTCTTTAACACGCTGCATCACAGCCTTGGCTGCCTTATCCGACTCATCGGTGGGCTGTCCGAAATCTACCTTCACCTCCTCGTCGAAGGCGGCCAACAGGTTCACACGCCCGTCCTTGGCCTCGGCAGCGTCGTTAATAATGCTATACTGGGTTTCTATCTCCATAGCCTTACGATGAAAGGCTGCGGCTTTAGGCGAACCATAGATGATAGGTGTACACATATCCAGCATCATGGGGTCTTCGAAAGCACGAAGTATCACCTCATAACCAATGCCGTTGGTGTCGCCATGCGTGATGGCCACGCGAATTTTCTTATCCATAGATATATTTGACAATTTTACGATTTACTATTTGACAATTTCTTGGCCGTACTCAGCAGACCACAGGCTGCAAAGATATCCTGTCCACGACTGGCGCGGATAGTGGTAAACACACCATGGGCGGTGAGATAGTCACGCAAGGCTTCCATGCGCTTCTCGTCGGCACCAGGCAAATCCACACCAGGAATCTCGTGGAATCGAATCAAATTTACACGGCAGTCCAATCCACGCACCAGCTTCACAATCTCGCGGGCATGCATGGTGGTGTCGTTCAGTCCGGCAAAGCAGATGTACTCGAACGAACAACGGCGCTGGTGCGAGAAGTCGTACTGCTTCAGCAGGTCAATCACCTCGGTAATCGACATCTGCTTCTCGGCAGGCATCAACATCTGGCGCTGTTCGGGCAGTGGCGAGTGCATCGATATAGCCACGTGGCACTCACTCTCGTCGAGGAATCGCTTCAGCTTGTTCTTCACACCCACACTCGATACAGTGATGCGGCGCGGACTCCAGGCATAACCCCAATCGGCAGTCAGCACCTGGGTGGCCTGCAGGATAGCGTCGAGGTTATCCATGGGCTCACCCTGACCCATAAACACGATATTGGTCAGTGTGTCGCGCTCTGGCAACGCATATATCTGGTTCAGGATATCAGCAGCAGTCAAACTGCCCTCAAACCCCTGTTTACCAGTCTGACAGAACAAGCAATTCATTTTACAACCCACCTGACACGATACACACAGCGTGGCGCGATCGCCGATTCCCGAGCCTTGCTCGCCTACCCGTCGCCTTTCTGGTATATACACCGTTTCAACAAACTTACCACTACGGGTTGGGAACAGATATTTGATGGTTCCATCCACCGAACGCTGACAGTCGATGGGCGCCATGCTGCCCACCTCGTACTGTTCGGCCAGTTTTTCACGGTTTGCCTTCGACAGGTTGGTCATATCGGCAATGCTACCAACATGTTGCTGGTAGAGCCACTTGGCAATCTGTGCAGCCGTAAACTTGGGCATTCCCAATTCGGTTACCACTTGCTGCAATTCGCCAGGCTGCATGCCTAATAATACCTTCTTTTCGTCGTACATCTTTACTTTTTGGGTGCAAAGGTAGAAAAATTTCCCTAATTTATTTGGTTTTCTCGGAAAATATTACGAATTTTGCGCTTTATAAATCACTAATTACACGTAATGAGAGAAAAAATTGACTGTTTTTTGCCTTGCAACGACCTTGAGACAGCGCGCGATGTGATAGCGCAAATCAAGGGTAGCAAGACTATTCAACATATCTGTTTGCTGGTAAACCAACCCCTTGAGGCCACAGACGAGGCCCTGAGCGATTGCGAGCAAATAGTAGTTAACGACCTGACAAGCAGCACAACCCTACAGGCTATTTCAGAACATGCCAAAGCTGATTACGCCCTGTTGCAGATTCGTCCACGACAGATACAGATGGCCAAAGGCACACTCGACCGCATGCTGCGTATCGCATCCGATTCGGATGCTGCCATGATCTACGCCGACCACAACGACCTGATTGATGGCAAGCTGCAGCCCCATCCTGTTATCGATTATCAGATAGGTAGTATCCGCGACGATTTCGATCTGGGCTCGCTCATCCTGGTTAAAACCAGTCTGCTGCACTGCTTTACCATGCAATGCAACGAGCACCCCTATCAGTATGCTGCTGTTTATGCCCTGCGCTTGTTCCTGAGTCGTAAAGGCCGTATCTTCCACATTAACGAGAAGCTTTATACCGAGCAGGAGACCGATACACGCGCCTCGGGCGAAAAGCAGTTCGACTATGTGAACCCACGCAATCGCGAAGTACAGATTGAGATGGAGCATGCTGCCACCGCCCACTTGGCTGCCATCGGCGCCAAAATCGACCCCACGTTCTATCGCCGCCCCGACTTTAACGAGCAGGAGTTTGATGTAGAAGCATCGGTGGTTATACCTGTTTACAATCGCGAAAAAACCATTTGCGATGCTGTTAACAGCGCGCTGAGCCAGAAAACCAAATTTAAGTATAATGTGATAGTGGTTGATAACCACTCTACCGATAAGACGACCGAGTTGCTGCGTGGTTTCCACGACGAGCGACTTATCCATATCATCCCCGAGCGTAACGATTTGGGTATTGGTGGCTGCTGGAACATGGCCATCCACGACGACCGTTGCGGACGTTTTGCCGTGCAGCTGGATAGCGACGACCTGTACTCGTCGCCCAAAACCCTGCAGCAGATTGTAGATACCTTCTACAAGCAGAATGCCGCCATGGTGATTGGTTCGTATCGCATGTGCGACTTCGACCTGAACACGCTGCCACCAGGACTCATCGACCACGCCGAGTGGACGGATGAGAACGGACCTAACAATGCTCTGCGTATCAATGGTCTGGGTGCGCCACGCGCCTTCTTCACCCCACTGCTGCGCCAGGTTGGATTCCCCAACACCTCGTATGGCGAGGACTATGCGTTGGGATTGATTTTCTCGCGCCACTACCGTATCGGTCGTATCTTCAGCGAACTTTATCTCTGTCGCCGCTGGGGTGGCAACAGCGATGCAGCCCTCTCTATCGAAAAGGTAAACGCCAACAACCTGTATAAGGACCAGTTGCGCTCGTTAGAGATTATGGCGCGCCAGCAGATGCTGCAGGGCAAGCAGGAAATGCTGAACGATTCGCCCCTGATGCGATTCTTCAACCGTCAGTTAGAGAAGTGGGATGATGCCCGTCGCCGCTATCACGACCTGCGCAACGTGAAGACCCGCGAGTTGTCGGTAGGCACTTCAACCATGAAGGTGCAGTATAACCCCGCCCGTATCGTATCAACAGGCGCTAAGATTGACAAGCAGACACTGGCCGAGCGCCCCTGTTTCCTGTGCGAGCAGAATCGCCCCAAGGAGCAGGTTAAGAAATCTATCGATGGACAGTTCGACCTGCTGGTCAACCCCTTCCCCATCCTGCCCATCCACTTTACCATTCCATCGGTAAAGCACGAGCCGCAGTTGATTCGTAATGCCTATGGCGAGATTCATAAGCTGCTTACCGAGTATCCACAGATGATGGTATTCTATAACGGACCAAAGTGCGGTGCTTCGGCTCCCGATCACGCCCACTTCCAGGGTGGCACATCAGGTGTATTACCCCTGCAGATGGCATGGGGCCGCTTGTCGCGCAGTCTGAAACCCATCCTGGAGCTGAATAACGAGGAGGGCATCTCGCTGATTGAGGAGTATCCCTGCCCCGCCCTGCTCATCCACAGCAAAACGCAATATGGCGACGAGCAGCTGTTCCGTCGTTTGTACGAGTCGCTGCCCATTAAAGAAGGCGAGCCCGAGCCAATGCTCAACATCGTAAGCTGGCGAAACGATGCCGATTACTACTCGGTGGTATTCCCCCGCGACAAACACCGTCCCGACTGCTACTACAAGGAGGGCTGCGAGCAATACATCATATCGCCAGGTGCTCTGGACATGGCAGGTTTCATCGTTACCCCACGTAAGGAGGATTTCGATCGCATTACCCCCGAGGTAGCCCTGGGCATACTTAACGAAGTATCGCTGCCAGCCGATGCGCTTCAACAGGTTATCGAACGCCTGAGAGCTACTCAAAATTCAATGGTCAATGGTCAATGTTCAATGAAAAAAGAGCCAAACGTTACCGTGGGTATCGTCAGTGGCGAAAAGATATCGTTCAGCCTTAACAAACCTTACATGGCTAAGGGCGAGGTGATTACCGGCGACCAGGTAGTTGAGTTTAGCGATGGCGGTATTCTGTGGCGTGGCACCCAGTATCGTAACCTGACATTTACCCCACAGACCGACGATGCCTCGTTCTCGCTCAACGATGTGACTATCGGCGTTAACTTCCACTGGGAGCGCAAGGAAACCCAGACCTTCGAGGGTACCCTGCGCATTGTGGTTGAGGCCGATAAGATTGTGGCCATCAACGAGTTGCCGGTCGAGAAGTATCTTACCAGCGTGATATCAAGTGAAATGAGCAGCACCTCGAGTGTTGAGTTCCTCAAGGCCCACGCCGTTATCTCGCGTTCGTGGCTGCTGGCACAGATTGAGAAACGCAAACAGCACGAAAGCGGTGGCGACAATTTCTTCTCGTTTACTAAGAGTGACCAGGAGTTTATCCGCTGGTACGACCGCGAGGATCATACCATCTTTGATGTATGTGCCGACGATCACTGCCAGCGTTACCAAGGCATCACCCGCGCCAACAACACCCATGTTGAGGAGGCTATCAGCCAGACTCGCGGTCAGGTGCTGATGTATGGCGACGAGATTTGCGACGCCCGTTTCTCAAAGTGCTGTGGTGGTCAGACCGAGGAGTTCCAATACTGCTGGGAAGATACCCCTAAGCCATATCTCGTTTCGTTCCACGATCCTTACTGCAACACCAGCGATAAGCACATCCTTTCGCAGGTACTCAACGATTTCGATCAGGAAACCCCCGATTTCTATCGTTGGACGGTAAGCTACACCCAGCAGGAACTGTCGGAGTTGGTAAACCGCAAACTCAAGATCGACTTTGGTACCATTACCGACCTCATCCCCGTTGAGCGTGGCAAGAGCGACCGTATCTGGAAACTCAAGATTGTTGGTACCAAAAAGACCCTCACCATCGGTAAGGAGTTGGAAATCCGCCGTGCCCTGAGCGAGAGCCACCTCTACTCATCAGCCTTTGATGTTGAGAAAGATGGCGATAAGTTTGTGCTTAAAGGCAAGGGCTGGGGCCATGGTGTTGGCTTGTGCCAGATAGGTGCCGCTGTGATGGGCGAGCAAGGTCATCCTTACGATGATATCCTGCTGTTCTACTATCGCGGTGCCCAAATCAAGCGCCTCTACGATTAAAAATATTTCATGTTTAATGTTTAATGTTTCATGAACAATAAGAATCCTTGGGCCTGGGTGCCCACCCTTTACTTTGCCGAGGGCGTTCCCTACGTAGCTGTGATGACCATCTCGGTTATCATCTACAAGCGCCTTGGTTTGTCGAATACCGACATCACGCTCTACACCTCGTGGCTCTATCTGCCTTGGGTTATCAAGCCCCTTTGGAGCCCGTTTGTAGACATGTTACGAACCAAACGCTGGTGGATACTCAGTATGCAGATACTGATAGCTGCAGCCCTGGCAGGTGTGGCTTTTACCATCCCGGGACCGTTTTGGCTGCAAGGCTCGCTCAGCTTTTTCTGGCTGTTGGCCTTTAGCAGTGCCACCCACGATATTGCTGCCGACGGCTTTTATATGTTAGGACTGGAGCAGCACGAGCAGGCCTATTTTGTGGGCATCCGTTCCACGTTCTATCGCATAGCCACCATTTTCTCGTCGGGCTTGCTGGTAGGCTTGGCAGGTGTGTTGCAGGTGCTCACCCGTAGCATCAGCTATGCCTGGAGCCTGGTGTTCTATCTCATAGCCGGTCTGTTTATCGCCTTGTGGCTCTATCATAGCTGGGCACTGCCCCGCCCCAGCGAGGACACCCATCGCATACAGAAAACCGCTGCCGATATCATCACCGAGTTCTGGAACACACTCGTAACCTTCTTCCAGAAACCACAGGTATGGGTAGGCATCTGCTTTATGCTGTTCTATCGTATGCCTGAGGGACTGCTGGCAAAGGTATCGGCTCTGTTCCTGGTTGATAAGATGGCCAATGGCGGTCTGGGCCTGAGTGATGTAGAGTTTGGT
Organism: Xylanibacter ruminicola 23; assembly: GCF_000025925.1. Taxonomy (NCBI): domain Bacteria; kingdom Pseudomonadati; phylum Bacteroidota; class Bacteroidia; order Bacteroidales; family Prevotellaceae; genus Xylanibacter; species Xylanibacter ruminicola. The sequence continues at coordinate 1,865,927 of NC_014033.1, forward strand.
ATGGTTCAGGGTACCGTAGGTGTTATCGGCCTTACCTTAGGTGGCATTTTAGGTGGTATCGCCGCCAGCCGCGACGGACTTAAACGTTGGCTGTGGCCTATGGTGATGGCTATCACCATTCCCGATTTGGTATACGTATATCTTTCGTGCGCCCTGCCATCCAGTCTGCTTATCATCAACATCTGTATCTTCTTAGAGCAGTTTGGTTATGGTTTTGGTTTCTCGGCCTATATGCTATACCTTATATATTATAGTCAGGGCGAGCACAAAACAGCCCACTATGCACTGTGTACCGCTTTCATGGCCCTGTCGATGATGATACCAGGATTGTTTGCCGGTGCCCTGCAAGAGGCTGTGGGCTATCGTGCATTCTTCGTGATCGTCGTGGTTTGCTGCGTGATGACCTACATCGTTGCCAGCTTACTGAAGATCGATCCCGAGTTCGGAAAGAAAAAAGAGTAATTTTTAGGCACGGATTACACGGCTTTAATTATATTAAAACACGGCTTTAGCATCGCAACTAAGGCCGTGTTTCTTTGTAAAAGAGCCGTGTAATCCGTGCCAAATTTAAATTCCAGCTCCGTCTTGGAAAGCTACATCCACTGCTTTACTCTGCTGAATGCGCGAGTAAGGCGGCACGCTATGCGTTACCCAGATGTTACCACCAATCACGGAGTCGTGACCGATGGTGATACGACCTAAGATTGAGGCATTGGAATAAACCGTCACATGGTCTTCCAGGATGGGGTGACGGGGGATGTTCAACATGTTACCATTCTCATCGTACTTAAAGCTCTTGGCACCCAGTGTTACACCCTGATACAGTGTTACGTGGTTACCAATGATGGCCGTTTCGCCTATTACCACACCCGTTCCATGGTCGATGGCAAAGTACTCGCCAATCGTAGCTCCTGGGTGTATGTCGATACCCGTTTTGCTGTGTGCCTGCTCGGTGATGATACGTGGAATGACGGGCACCTGCAGCTCGTGCAACTTATGTGCTATGCGGTAGTGCGTCATCGTGTTCATTGATGGGTAGCAGAAGATTACCTCGCCAAAGTTAGGTGCAGCAGGGTCGTTATCAAACATCGCCTGTATGTCGGTATAAAGCAGTCGTTTAATCTCGGGCAATGCATCAATAAATGCAAGTGCTTTCTCTTCGGCTATGCCATAAACCTGTGCCTTGGTACTGTTAGCCTCGCAGTCCTCGCAGAACTGTAGTCCGTGTGCAATCTGCTTGGTAAGCAGTGTTGTCAACTCCTCCATCCACACACCTATATGATAGGCGCGGATAGCCTCGTCGGGCTGTCGCTTTTCAAAATAATCAGGAAAGATAATGCTCTTTACCAGCGTTACGATACGCTTCACCATCTCTACCGATGGCAGCGGTGCCACCGTGGCTGGCATCATACCCAACTCTCTTTCCGATTGCTTCGACAGCAGCGCCACATTCCTGCGCAATGTCTCGTTTATCTTTGTTTTGTCCATACTTACAACGTTAAAGTTCGGGGGCAAAGGTACGAATAAGTGAGCGAAATACAAAATAAATCGACAAATATTTTTATTTCCGAGCGAAAGTACACTCTTATCTACTACAATCTGATTCCGTACTTAGCTATCCGCTCCTCCATCATTCCTTCGGGCATGAATCGGAGGAGCGTTTTTGTGATGGTATTCAGCATGGCCTGGCGGATGTAGTCCTCGCGGATGTAGAGCGATACACGGCGCTGCGACAGATAATCGCCCTCGATGCGGCGCACATTCTCGCGCTGTGCATCAGAAAGGAACGGCAGGTGCATCTCAGGGATAATGGTAAAACCGCCATTCTCGTCAACAATGCGTATCAGGGTATCGATACTGCCAGCCTCGTACACCCTGCGGCCCTTGGTGCGCGCCTTGCAAAAGCTGAAAGCACTATCGCGCAGGCACTGGGCATCGCGCATAATCCACATTTGTTCGTGCTCCAGATTCTCGGGATGGAACACGGGCAGCTTGCGCCAACAATCGGCCGAGAGATACACCATAAACCGCTCGGTATAAAGCGGTATCTCGAGTATGCCCGGGTGTGCATGTCCGCCAGTGGCGATAGCACCATCGATATGTCCCTGCTGCAATTCGGCCTGAATGGCATCGCCCTTAAGCTCGATGATGGAAAGTCGCACCTGCGGATAATCCTCGGTATAAAAACGGATAAACTTGGGCAGGATATAAGGCGCGATGCTGGACACAACGCACAGGCGCAGATCGCCAGCCACGTCGCCCTTGTCTTCGCTCACCAGCTCGTTGATTCGCTCGGCCTCAGCGATGGTACGCTCGGCCTGACGGATAATTTTCTCGCCGGCAATCGCGGGCGTAACACTCTTGTTGCTACGCTCAAAAATGCGCACGTCGAGTTCGTCTTCCAACTTTACCAACATGGCACTCAGGGTGGGTTGCGAAATGCCTAAGGCGTCGGCAGCCTTGGCAAAACTGCGGTAGCGATCGATGGCTACAATGTACTTAAGTTGCTGTAATGTCATACGTTCCTGATATTTATAATAGATTACATCGATGCAAAGATAGATAAAATAATTCGTATATCTATCAAAATATGCGTAATTTTGCACCGTGAAATAATAAAAATGGTAAAAAGGTAACTATTTAATAAGGTAAAAAGTATGGCTAAAAATTTTCATCGACACTTTAAAACGCCAGGTAAGCCACTCTACTGGATTATCATCGCCTACATCCTGCTGGGATGGTTTTTCCCAGTGATTGGTCTGGTGGCAATCATCTGCATGATTGGTCCGGTGCTATTCAGTATCTGGAAAGGACGATGGTGGTGCGGCAATGTTTGTCCGCGCGGCAATCTGTACAGCCGACTGCTGTCGAAGTATTCCCCCCACCGCGAGATACCTAAGTTTGTACGCACCTTCGGGTTCCGATTGTTTATGGTGTTCTTTATCTTCACCATGTTTGGCATACAGCTGAGCTTTGTGCCCTGGAGCGAGGGCGGACTGCCCATGTGGGCTGGCATCGGTAAGGTGTTCTGGACCATCATTGTGGTAACCACCATCGTGGGTGTGGCGCTGGCATTCATCTATGCCCCACGCACCTGGTGTACATTCTGCCCCATGGGAACCATCTCGAACTGGGTATCGCCCAAGCACGCACCACTGCCCAAGGCATTTACTAATGTACACGTATCGAGTGCCTGCCAGATGAAGTGTAAGAGCTGTGCCCGCGTATGCCCCATGCAACTCACCCCGTACGACTCACGCGGTCAGGAATCGGGCTATCTGGATGCCGACTGCATTAAGTGCGGCAAGTGCACCCTGGCCTGCCCCACGAAGATTATGAGCATGAAACATGAAACATTAAAGATTAAACATTAAACATTAATACCAACACAATTTTTTATATATAGCCCACTAAAACTTGATATCGAACTTATATTCGGGGATTATTTCTACGTTCTGGATATCTACCACAGGGCCGTGTTCGAAATTGGGCACGGCCTTTTTGGGCAGATCGCCTAAGAAGGGAGCGTTGGCACGCAGCGGACGGAAATAAAACGTCAATGGATCGGTCTTAAGATCATCGGCATAGCGTTTCAAGCCAATCGTCCAGGGCTCGCCATGATAGAACTCATCCTGCACCAGCTGGCCCTTCATAAAGGCCATAGCCACATCGCCAACATAGTGGATGCGGAGGAAAAACTCTGACGCCTCTCCCCCTGCCCCTCTCCAAGTAGAGAGGGGAGTTTTTACTGATACCGACATGCGGCGGGGACCTGCTTTTGTTACCTCGAACTGGGGCGTAACAGGTGCTACGCTAGCTGCCAGAGCCTTAAAGCCCTGCTTGCTGGGATAAACCACATAGCTTACCTGATGGTTACCAAGGCTTAGCAGCGTGGCGCCATTGGCTGCAGGCAGCACGGTGGCATCGGTAATCAGCAGTTTGCCGTTTACCTTGAGTGCGTTCAGCGCCTGCTGGCGGGTAAGCGTGGTTACCTTGATGGTGCGACCAGAAGCCGTTTTTAAGGCAAAAGTACTCTTAAAACCTGCAACAGGCTTAAAAAAATGCTTTCCCTTTACGGTGGTGGCATCAAACAGATATTCGGTAGCCATACCATCGGGCGCAAAGAAAAAATAATGCTCGGCATCACCATCCTTCAGCTTTGTAAGCAGCTGTGCGGTGGCGTATTTCAGCAACGCACCATCCATATCGAGATTGAAAGGCAGGATAACACTCTGATCCTTGCCAAGCGTAAAACCTCCCTGAGCGGGAATGTTTAATGTTTCATGTTTCATGTTTAATCTAACCTGCAGGTTAGTCTGATCGTGGCGCAGGGTGTCGTGGTCCTGAAAGTTAACCATAAACAGGAATCCGCTACCATCCTTGATGCGGGCGGCATAGCGCAGATGGTCGCGATTGTCGGGTGTCATCTGCTGCCAATCGGCAGGCAGAACGGGCTCCATAGGCGCCAAAACATCGCCGAAATCGGCCAGGAAAGTGTGCAGCAGTCGCAAGTTACGATACATCTTACCCTCGAGTCCGAACTCACCGATAGGTGCCTGAAAATCGTAGCTAATCTTGGGCATACCCATGGGCTCATCGTTAAACGAACCCACCCCACCTATCTGCTTGGGCGTGCTACCACCATGATACATGTAATAGCCAATGCCATTGCTACCGCTACCCAAGGTGCGCACCATCAGGCCCTCGGCTGCCTGAGCCGTTACTATCGGACGGGCGCCATAAATCATCTGGATACCAGCACCCATCTCGGCACAGAACGAGGGGTAATCGGCAGGGTTATAACGTGTAGGCGCATAATCGGCCTCCTTGGTTAAATCCTTAAACATCAGGAATTTCGACATATGAGGCTTAGCCCAGAAGGGATAGGTATAGGCCGCTGTAACGGGGATGGCCTCGCCCTCGATAACAGCCGCATTACCCCACCCTGTGGCGGTGTAGAAAGGCACATCGATACCAGCCTCAACAGCCATCTTTTTAAGCAGCTGCATGTGCAGGTTACCCATCTCGGCACCAGTAGCCTTACGCGCCTGGTTGCCCACACCAATCATGGCCTCGCCGGCATTGTAGCTGGCAGCCGTGTTATCCTTGGGTTCGCCGGCATAGGTAATGGCCCAAGGGGCAGCCGAATGCTGCATCTCGTTCTCAACCTGACAGCCGATAATCGGGCCACCATCCTTGTAATACAGGCCTTGCAACTGCTTGCCAATCTCGGTATAGAGTCGCTTAACGATTTTCAGGTATTCGGGATCGTTACTACGCACCTCAAGAGGTTTGGCAAACAGCCAATCGGGGAAACCGCCACTACGAATCTCGCCATGGCAGAACGGACCGATACGCACAATCACAGCCATATTGTGCTTTTTACAAAGCTCGATAAAGCGGCGCAGATTGCGCTGACCGTCCCAACGGAACTGGCCCTCAACCTCCTCGTGCAGGCTCCAGAACACATAGGTAGGGATAACAGTTACACCACCCGCCTTCATCTTCAAGATTTCCTCCTCCCACTGCTCGGCCGGGTAGCGACTGTAGTGGAACTCGCCCATCACGGGGATAACAGGCTTGCCTGCCATCGACATATAAAAACTGTTTACATCGATACGCTCGCCCAGCGGGTTTACGCCACCCATGCGCAGGTGGTTACTACGTATAAGCTTAGGCTGTGCTGGCTCGTTAAGCTGGTACACCTGCTGTGCCTGTACCGCGGCACAGAACCCCAACGCTAACATCACGAATATCTGTCGTTTCATACATCTGTTTTTTAATTCGGCTACAAAAATACAAAATCCCCCGCCAAATGACGAGGGATTTGAAAGAATTATTATAAAAATAATGTATTACTGCAATGCAGGGGCATCGGTCTCGGTGGGCCAGTATGGGTTCTGGTACATCGGACTCTGATCGATGCTGGCGTGGTCGGCTGCTGTGAGCAGGAACTGACGCAGAGGCAATGGCTGCAGATAGTAGGCCATACGCCATGTCAATCCCTTAGCATAGCTATTGTTGGTCATGTTAACCACGTGTGGGCAGTGGTACTCGCTGATGCTCTTCTGCGATACGTTCGAGCTGCTCGAGCCATCGGCCACGAGGTCGTTATACCACTTCTCCATCGGTGTGTTCCATAGGTGGATACCCTCGGCATAAACAGGCTTCTTGATCAGCTGCTCGTAGGCGCGCCAGCGCTTCAGGTCCATGTCGCGCAAGCCCTCGGCCAGGAACTCACAGCTGCGCTCACGACGGATGTTGTAGAGTGTAGCATCGGTGAGCAGCTCGCCAGCGGTGTAAGCACCCCAGTCGAGTGTCTCCTTGGTCATGTCGGTAGCAGCGATGGTCACCTGAGGATCGATGGCAGCACCGGTGAATCCGGCAGCCTCGCGCACCTTCTTCCAGTACTCCAGAATCTTGCCCGAGTTGATGTTCTTGGTGAGCATATACTCAGCCTCGATGTAGTTGAGCAGAGCCTCGGTGGCACGGAAGATAACACAAGCGTTGTAGCTACCGCCATTGGCAGTGAGCGAACGGTCGAAAGTCATACCCTTGCGGATAGCGTAACCAGTGATGTAACCATCCTCGGCATTAGCGTTGGTGATGTTTGGTGTAGGCTCTGTCTGAGTCCAGTGTGTACCGGCATCGTCGGTCACGTTCTTAAAGCAGTTCACCTGTCCGGGAACCTTCAGCATCACCTGCAGGCGTGGGTCGCGGTTCTCAACCACCTTGGCAATCTCTGAATCGTCGTAGGTATAGGCCGAAGCGTAGATAGGCTTACCATCAGCCATCACATAGCGCTCCACCAGCGAACGGGTCACGCCTGTGCCGATGTTTCCCTTCTCAACAGCCACCTCGATATCGTTGTTCAGGCCCAGCGACTTGCTGTACTCGCGCCACAGCAGAATCTCGCTCTTGCCAGCGCAGTTGGTAGTGCCCCACAACTCGAGGTAAGGATTGCTCTCGCCCTCGGCCTGAGGAACCACGCCGTTGTTGATAGTCAGGCTGTTCTTATACTTCTCGGCCACCTCCTCGGCTGCTGCTGCAGCAGTCTCGAAGAAATACTTAGCCTCGTTCTCGATCGAACCAGTGGGGAACTGGTAGCCAGGATTCTTGGCAGCACCGGGCCATCCTGCACCATTGGGCACGAATGGAGTGCCGGCAAAGTTGGTGAGCCATGAACCCATGTAGAGGGCCACGCGGCTCTTGAACAGCTTGGCAGCGTCGGCCGAGATGCGGGTGTGGCGCTTCTCAAAGTCGGGTTTCATGTAAGTGATGGCTGTATCCAGGTTGTTCACGATGAAACGAGCCACCTCGTTACAAGGCTGACGATGGCTGGCAGCCACGAGCACTGCCTCGTTATCGGGCAGAGCCTCGGTCAGGATAGGCAGGTCGCCATACTTCTTCAGCATGTCGAAGTAAGCATAGGCACGGAAGAAATAAATCTCGCCCACATACTGACGGATGTTGGTCTCGTTGCCGCTGATGGCATTCTGGGCCAACTTAGCCTTGAGCTCAGCCAGCTGATAGTTCACGTTGCGGATGTTACCCCACGACCAGTCGCCCTCGCTCTGGGCGGTGTGCCACAGATTGGCCGAGAATTTGACGCTTGGTGTGCGGGCTGCCTGAACGTCGGTATTGTTATCGTTAGTGTAGGTTCCGTAGTCCCAACCGCCATGACCAGGCATGATGTCCTGATAAAAACGGTTTGCTACAGCCTGCACCTGATCCTCGCTGGTGTAGAAATTCTCTGGTGTCAGCGATGATGGTGGCTCCTGCTCCAGATAGTCGGTACATGAAGTAACGCCAGCTGCGAGAGCCAATGCTATGAATGATGATTTATAGAGTTTCATAATTTCCTAATCTTTTTTTTTACGTGAATGTTTACCATTAGAATGATACGTTAAGACCGAATGCAAATGTCTTCTGCAAAGGATAGCCGTTGTTCTGATCAACCGAGTTCGACATCAGTTCAGGATCGAACTGGTGAGGCATCTTGGTGATAGTAAACAGGTTCTCGGCCGAAACAAATACACGCAGGTTGCTGATGCCCCAAGGCTGAGTGATCTGGCGTGGCAGGGTGTAACCCAGCTGCAGGTTCTTCAGGCGAACATAAGCACCATTCATCAGGTAGCGTGTCTGGGCCTGCTCGTTCTTGTCGCTGAACTGTACGCGGGGCAACCAGGCATCCTGGTTAGCCTGCTGGTAACCGTTCTGTACCGACCAGGTGTTGGCATCGCGATAGTAGTCCTGAACATCGGTGATACCTACGCTCCACCACTCCCATGAGTTGGTGGTACCGAACAGATACTCCAGACCGCCGCCCCATGAGCCGCCAATCCACCAGTCGCGCTTCATCACGCCCTGGAAGAAGGCGCTGATATCAAAGCCCTTGTAAGCTGCATTCAGGTTCAAACCAACCAGGTAGCGAGGTGTTGAGTTACCAATCACCTTCAGGTCGCCGTGGTCGGCCAGTGTCTGAGCGCCGCGCGAAATCTTGTTATCGCCGTTCAGGTCGCGGTACATAATGTCACCGGCAGCCCAGTTGCTGCCCAGTGAGCTCTGATCGGCTGTTGCCAGGTGAGCGTTCATCTCCTCGTCGCTCTTAGCGATACCGATGGTCTCGAAGCCCCAGATTTCGTTCATGTAACGACCCTCGATATAGTTGTTAATCGAACCGGTGGGGTTGTTAGGATAACGGGTAATCTTGGTGCGGGCGTCAGAGATGTTGAAGGTAACACCGTAAGACAGACCGTTCTTGAGCACGTCGCGCCAGCTGATCTGCAACTCCCAACCAGCAGTGCGCAAGTCAGTATTGTTGGTCACGGGCACACCAGTACCCAGGATGGCAGGCAGCTCAGGAGCGTTACCAACCATATCCTTGGTGTTACGGATATAGTAATCGAAAGTACCAGTCAGTCGGTTGTTGAAAGCACCGAAGTCGAGACCCAGGTCGTAGCTCTCCACCTTCTCCCATGTCAGCAGGGCCGAAACCAGTCCAGGAGCGCTGGTGGTGTTAGGCTTAGCGCCATTCTGCAACCATGAACCAGCCACCGAGTTGTAGGCGATGGTCTGATAGGTCTGATACCAGTTGTTGATGTTCTGGTTACCCAGCGAACCATAAGAAGCACGCAGCTTCAGGGTGTTGACAGTACCGGCCAGATTCTCCCAGAACTTCTCGCGGGCGATGTTCCAACCCAGTGATACTGAGGGGAATAGCTTCCACATCTTGTCGCTACGGAAACGTGAGGTACCATCGTAACGCAGGTTAGCCTCGAACAGGTACTTCTCGTCGTAGTTGTAGTTCACACGACCGAAGAAACCGGCTGTCTGCCACTGGTTGCGCGAACCGTTCACATCAGGAACGATAGCCTCGCCCGAGTAGCTCAGACCGTTGGTCAGGTCAACCTCCGACTTAGTAGGATCCAGGATACCGTTGCGCTGCAGGCCGAACTGAGTGCGCTTGAGCTGCTCGGTCTGGAAACCGCCCATCACGTGGAAGTTGTGCTTCTCGGCCAGCGACCAAGTGTATTCGGTGTAGGCCTGGAAGTTCAGGTAGTTATCCTTATACTCATCCTCGTGAACATTCGAGTTCTGGTTGTAGATGATAGCCTCGCCAGCCACGTTGTGGTTGTAGGTGCGCTGGCTATCCCAGTGGCGGATAGAGTTATCTATTTTGTAGTTGAAATCGATATGGGTGATCCAGTTCTTGATAGGCTCGATCACGAAACCAAGCTGGTGGTTGAGCACGTCGCGCTCCTTACGATCCACACCACCTGTTGCCAAACCCAGAGCTGGTGATGGTGATGAGTACAGATAGCCGTTGCGATCGTAGAGAGGCAGCATAGGCCAACCCTGACGGGCCATATCGTTATACAGGCTGCTGGTGAGGGCAGCTGGACGATGATAGTTGGTGCGGGCAAAACGCATGTTGTAGTTCATGCGAATCCACTTGGCCAGCTCGATGTTCATCTTGGCGGTACCGTTGTAGCGCTTGTAACCATCGCTACCCATGTTCATGAAACCGCCCTGGTCCAGATAACCGATTGAGGCATAGAAGTTAAGCTTGTCGGAACCGCCGTTCACGCTGGCGTTGTGCTCCTGCGAGAAGGCTGAGTTGCGGTAAACCACGTCGTACCAGTCCACATCGTCGATACCGTAACCGTAACCGTCGTCCCAGGTCACACCGTTCTGCGAACCGATAGCGTAAACCAGCTTGCCATCGGCTGTGCGACGGGTGCCAGGACCTACTGGGGTGGCATCGTGATACTCCTTGATGGCTGCCATGCGCTCGGCATCGAAGAATACCGACTGACCCTGATTGGTCTTGGCATCGTTCAACCACGAAGCATAGTCAACCGAGTTCATCATGTGCTTGCCACGAATCAGGTTGCTGAAACGGAAACTGTTGTTATAGTTCACCTTCACCTTGCTGTCCTTGCCACCGTTCTTAGTGGTAATCAGGATCACACCGAAAGGTGCACGGCTACCATAGATTGATGATGCAGCAGCATCCTTCAGAACCGAGATGCTCTGGATATCCTGTGGGTTGATGGTGTTCAGGTCGCCCTCCATACCGTCGATCAGGATCAGAGGCGAACCGCTTGAACCCTCACCGATAGTGGCGGTACCACGAACGTTGATGCTGGGTGATGCATCGAGCGAACCGCTGGTTGATGCAATCTGCAGTCCAGGAACAACACCCTGCAAGGCCTGAGCGGCATTTGCTACGGGGCGCTGAGCCAGCTCGTCGCCATCAACAACAGAAACGGCACCCGTCAGATTCACCTTCTTCTGAGTACCGAAACCTACTACTACCACCTCCTGGAGAGCCTTTGAATCCTCCAAAAGGGTTACCTTTACATGCTGACCAGCGACCTTGATAACCTGAGTCTTGTAGCCGATGTAGCTAATCTCGAGTTCATCACCACGCTGGGCATCGATGGTAAAGTTACCATCATAATCGCTAATGGCGCCTTTCTGGCTACCCTTAACTTTGATGGTGGCACCAATAATGGCTTCGCCAGTCTGGTCAACCACAACACCTTTAACACTTGCAGTTTGCTGAATACCAGTCACTCCACCATACGCCATCACATAGTTTACAGGCGCACCAGCTAAGAGCAACGCAGCCAAGGCCGATGTTAAACACACGCGCCTTGTTGACAATTGATTCATCTTGTACATTTTAATTTTTTGATGAGTTAGTTAATTATTATTGTTAGTAAACAATCTTTCCAAAATTTTTTCAGGGCACAAAATTAAGTAATTTTTCCGATTTAATGCAAAATTACACCAGAAAAATCACTCAAATTGTTATAATATGTAAAAATAACCCTATTTCAGGAATGGCTGGACGGTCTCATCGGGTCCGAGGTAGAATCCTGGCTCCGATGGCTGGTTGTAGCCCACGTTCTGAGCAGCGGTCGAAAGGCGGTAGGGGATGTCCTCCATCAGGCAGTTGATACGATAGGCTGTAGGGATGGGCGACACAAAGATGCGCAGCTCGCTGCTGTCGGGGGTGCGGGCTATCACCTCCTCGCGCCAATCGCCTAATATATCGGCCGACAGGCATGGATTCGACTTGGTCCAGTTGTTGAACACCACGCCTTCGAACTTGGTTACGTCTGCAATAGTATGGTTCTGCCAATCGTACTTGCTCACGGTTTCGTGGTCGAGCAGTTCGCGCAGCAGGTCGCCATCCCACCAGATGCCGAAGTTTACCGACAGGTGGCGGCCACCCAGCTTCAGGTGCTGCTTGTGCTGCGGGTCGTCAGGATCTTCGGCGGTGTAAAGCACCTCGCCCTTCATGTTACGGATGCCATGACTATCGGTACTCCACATCTCCAAGCCAGGATTGGTGGGGTCGATATCAGCCGCCATGCAGCGACCCACATCATTGGCTGATGGTATCTTAAAAATCACCTCGCCTGTACGGGCATTACGGAAATCGCTGCCATCGCGGCGGTTCTCGTGGCAGTCCCACACCTGCAGTTCGGTGCTCTTCGGGTCGAAAGCCATCAGGTGCAGCGCATCGCCATGGCCCATGCCGGTATTATACAATCCACGGCCATCGTGATCTACCGCCATCGAGCCGTAGGTAATCTCGTCGCAACCGTCGCCATCCACATCAGCCACACGCAGGTTGTGGTTACCCTGTCCCGCATAGCTGTGCAGGGGTTTGCCATCCTTGCCAACACCCTCGTTATTGGTGTCGAACACCCAGTGCTGCTTCAGTTCGTGGCCGTCCCAATCCCAGGCAGCCAGCACGGTACGGGTGTAATAACCGCGACAGAAGATGGCCGAGGCATGCTTGCCATCCAGATAGCCCACGGCAGCCAGCATACGGTCGGAACGGTTGGCATAGTTATCGCCCCAGTCGCTCAGGTTACCACGTGCAGGCACGTAGGGTTTGGTAGCCAAAGCCTTACCCGTTAAACCATCAAACACGGTGATATATTCGTTGCCGGTTAATATACGCCCTGTTTTAGGGCGCCCCTGCTTATTATACTTAACCCACTCGCCTTCGGGCTTGGGATTCTCGGCATCGGCAGGCGCACGGTGGCGGTAGTCGGCATTGGCATCGCCAATCACACGCCCCACTCCATCGCGGGTACCATCACTGGTACGCACCATCAGCTCGGCACGTCCGTCGCCATCCAAATCATAAAATATAAAAGGTGTATAGTGGGCGCCGCTACGGATGTTGATACCCAAATCGATACGCCACAGCAGCGTACCATCCAGTCGGTAGCAGTCCAACAGCGTGGAGCCGGTATAGCCATCGTGGGCATTATCGTGGGCATTGGTTGGGTCCCACTTCAGCAGTATCTCGTATTGTCCGTCGGCATCCACATCGCCCACACTGGCATCGTTGGCCGTATAGCCGAACGTACGTCCGTCGGGTGTTACGCCATCGGCAGGCTTCTGCAGTTTGATGGGCAGATAGCCATCGGGGGCATCTGCACGCAACTGGTAGCAGCCGTTCTTGCCGCCACCACGCACCTCGTAGGTAGCATCGGCAGTCAACGGCGCTTCGTCAACAAAAAAAGTACCACCCTGTCGCAAGGGCTTAGAATTCAGCTTTTGTCCGTTGCGGTACACATCAAAGGGTTGACCTACGGCATCGCTGGTAAGGGTGCGCCAGCTTACCATCACCTGATTTCCACTACGGATGGCTACCACGCCACGGTCTAATTGTTCGCGGTTGATATGCTGCATGTCATAACGCGGCTGGGCCTGCAGCATGGTGGCGCCCAACAGCATGAGTACGGTTGTTAGTGTATTCCTTTTCATCGTTAAATCATGTTTTTTCTGCAAATTTACACCATATTTATAATATGCGCTCGACTTTTTATACGAAAATCTGTAGATTTGTACGTTTTACATGCACGTATCTCGGAAATAATCGTTAATTTTGCGCCAAATAACGACTAACAACGATGAACTTCAAACAAACCCTCATACTGTGCCTGCTCAGCATCAGTAGCATGCTATCGGCACAAAACAAGATTCTAACCAACAGCCGCCATATCAGTTCGGCCGATGGCCTGCCAAGCAATCAGATATTCGACATGACACAGGATGCCGACGGCTATATCTGGATGGCCGCCGCCAACGGCTTGTGCCGATACGATGGCTACCACTTCTACAACATCTATAACCTGGGGCCCGAAAGCGACCCTATCCATGGCGTGGTGGGCTACGTGTTCCCCGACGACGATAAGCGCCACCTGTGGATGCGCACCAGTACCTACGTGTATTGCTGTTACGATCTGCATGCAGGCTGCTTTATCGACTTTACCAACAAAGGCGACCATGCCCGCACCTATCGCAGATTTATACGTGGCAAGCAGGGTGTGGTATGGATGTTCGACGATGAGAGCGGTGTGCGCCGCGTAAAGGGTAATACCGACGGCCCCGTGAACTGTACCGACTATACCAAGGCTAATGGCGGACTGCCCATCAACCACGTGAACGACGCTTTCGAAGATACACAGGCCCGCCTGTGGGCCATGACCTCATCGGGCATCACCATCATTGATGCCAAAGGCAAGGCGCGCACCATTGCCAAGGGCATCTTCTTCCGTCGCGGCATACAGATTGGCCGACAGATGCTGGCACTGACCAACACTGGACTGGTTTACACCTTCGATGAGCAGGGTCGCGAATTGCGACGCATACCCATCGCTGCCGACGTGAACAATATCAATATGGTAACCGCCAGTTTCCAGTGGCACGGTTGCTGGATGATTATGACCAACAACCAGACGATTATGGTTAACCCCAAACAGGGCACTGCAGCTGCCACCGAGCAGTATCACGTGCGTAGCGGTGCCGTGATGGAAGGATTGACCAACGACGATAACTACTTTGTGAGCAACAGCACAGGTATACTGTACGTGTTCCCCGCCCAGGGCGACATGCGCGTGCTGAACCTGATGCAGGGCGTGAAATCAACCGTTGAACGTTTCCGTCGTTATAATATTAAGAAAGGTGCCGACGGCCAGTACTACATTGCCAGCTATGGTAACGGTCTGTTTGTGTACGACATCCAAAACGACCGCCTGCAGCACTATTCGGCCACATCGCCATGGGCTATCGTAGGCAACAGCTATCTGAACAACATCCTCATCGACCGCAGTGGCTGCATCTGGCTGAGCGAGGAGTCAACAGGACTCACCTGTATTCTGCCTCCCGACAAGACCAACGCCGACTATTTCTACCCGCAACCCAACCGTAAGGGCGATTGGAGTAATTTTGTGCGTATGGTAACCTACACGGGTGGCAACCGCGTACTGCTGAGCACGCGCGACAACATGCTGTACGAGCTGAACCCCACCTCGTGGCAAAGCGCCACAGCCACCACGCTGCCTGCTGCTGTTTACGCTTATTACAAGGACAGTCATGGCCACCAGTGGATGGGCACTCGCGGTGGCGGATTGTACATCGATGGTAAGCCCATCGAATTCCCATCCAGTCAGATATACGATATTACCGAAGACCCATTAGGCCGATTGTGGATTGCCACCTGGGGCGACGGACTGTTTGTGGTGCGCCTGGAGGCCGACGGACTGCTGAACATCACACATCTGATGAAGCGCTCGTACAACGAGAGTCTGATACGTATCATACGCGCCGACAACCGTCACCACTACTGGCTGGCCACCAACAACGGCGTGTATCATATCGATATGCTGAAGAAAACGCTGACCGACGACGATTTCATCAGTCATAACATCCAGCACGGCGACTTCCCCTTCGACGAGATCTCATGTCTGATGCCCGACTCGGCTGGCAACATCTGGGTAGGCGGTCGTGGTGGTGGCTTGCAGAAGTGCCGCTACCAGGATGGCAAGTTCAGTATCCAGCAGGGCTACACCACCCACGATGGTTTGATTACCAACAATATCCTGAGCGTAACCTCCGACCGTCAAGGCAACGTGTGGGCAGGTACCGACAACGGCATTACCTGTATCCGCAAGGATGGCAAGGTAAACTCGTATCAATTCGGTCATACACTCGAGAGCAACATCTATAGCGAGAACAGTACTGCTATGCTGCCCGATGGACGACTGCTGTTTGGTACAGCCTACGGTATGATGATTCTGGAACCAGAGCGACTGAATGCCAGCACACCCGAGAAGGCTGGTCGACCCATCATCACCATGGTGAGCATTGATGGTGTGGCACGTTACCTTACCACCAGCGACCGCCGATTGGTACTGAGTCACGACCAGAACTCTATCGAATTAGGATTCTCGAACCTCGACTATGCCGGCATCGCCTCTACCCAATACCGCTATTATATGGAGGGATTGGAACACGACTGGCGACAGCTTACCAGCGACAACAGTGCCCGCTACAACGGGTTGCCACCAGGCACCTACCAGTTCCACCTGAGTTCGCTGAACAAGAACAACCAGTGGAGCGAGGAGTATGTGTTTACGGTGATTATCCGTCAGCCTTGGTACAACACCTGGTGGGCTTGGCTCATCTACCTGTTTATTATTGGCATACTGTGCTGGTACTTCTACCGCTCATGGCGACGTAACTTCGAACTCGACCAGCAGATACGTGTGGAGAAAGAGCTTACCACCTTCCGTTTGAACTTCTTTACCCACATCGCCCACGAGTTCCGCACACCATTGGCCATCATCAGCGGTGCCGCCGACAAGCTCACCCAGAAGGGTAACGATACACAGGTATCGCGTTCGGCCGTGCAGACGGTGCGCCGAGGCACGCTGCGACTTACCAAACTAGTTAACCAGCTGATGGAGTTCCGACGTATCAACACAGGTAACCAGCGTTTGGCTGTGGTTGAGGACGACATCATCAAACTGGCACGTACTACCTGCGACGAGTTCCGCGAGGTGGCAGCCCGCAAGGATCAGTCGCTCACCTTTACCCCATTCGCCCATCAGCACCGACTGACGTTCGACCCGCACTTGATCGAGACCATTCTCTACAACCTGCTCTCGAATGCTATCAAATACACCCCACAAGGTGGCAGCATCAGTCTGAAGGCCAAGCTTTCCGACGATCAGCAGCAACTGCAACTGATAGTAGAGGATAGTGGTCCTGGCATCAGCGAGCTGCAGATACCACAGCTCTACCAGCCCTTTATGCACGGCTACGTATCGCAAGGTGGTATGGGCATCGGATTGTACACCGCCTATCAGTCGGCTCTGCTCCACAAGGGACGTTTAGCCTACGAGCGCATTGCTGCCGAAGGTGGCTCGCGTTTCATCGTTACCATCCCCGCCACTGCTGATGTTTATAGTGCCGACGACTATGCCGGCAGTACCGCCGTGAACACCCAGTACGAGCCCGAGCCTACGCCCGACCATATCCGTGAGCTGGCCCCCGTGGCCTTTAACGAGAACTATACCGTGGCTATCATCGAGGACGATCCCGACATGCTCGACCAGATTCGTGAGAGTGTGGGTCGCTATTTCCGTACCATCAGTTACACCGAGGGAAAGAAGGCGCTGAGCGATATCGGCGAGCAGCAGCCAAGTCTGATTCTGTGCGATGTGATGCTGCCCGATGTAAACGGCTTTGAGATTGTGCGCCAGCTGCGTGCCAATGAGGCTACACGCAACACACCGATGATTATGCTTACCGCACTGGATGGCGACGACCAGCTGCTGCGTGGATACAAGGCCGGCGCCGACGACTATATGGTAAAGCCATGCAACTTTGAACTGCTGGTACTGCGCATTACCCAGCTGATTCAGTGGTACGGCCGCTTACATCAGAATGCACAATCGCCAATGGTCAATGGTCAATCTTCAATGGTCAATGTCAATGCCCCCATCATCACCGACGAGGCCGACCAGCGTTTCCGTGAAAAGATGGAAACCATCGTGGCTCAGCGCTTAGGCGATGCCGACTTTAATGTAGATACCCTCGCCTCGCTGCTAAAAATGGGTCGCACCAAGTTCTATGGTAAGATGAAGGAGTTTACAGGCATGTCGCCCAATAGCTATCTGCAGAACGAACGATTGAAGCGTGCCGCCGAACTGCTTATCGAGGGCGATCTGAACGTTACCGAAGTAAGCTACAAAGTTGGTTTCCAATCGCCCACCTACTTCTACAAGTGCTTCAAAGAAAAGTACGGTGTTCCCCCCAGCAAATTCGGGAAAAGCAAATAACATTCCCCTCCTTGAACTGACCAAGGAGGGGAATTTTTAAGGCTGCAGATCAGCGTACTCTTTTGTAACACTCTCGATACACGGGCAGGCCTTCATCGGGTTCAGGTCGTGGTGACCTACGATCACCGCCTTGGGGTAACGACTGTGCAACTCGGTTAACAGCTGTCGCAAGGCTGCTTTCTGTTCCGGTGTGCGGGTGTCGGCTGGCAGATCCAGACAGTTCAAACCGCCCTCGTAGCACACCCCGATAGAGTACTTATTGTGGTTCTTGCAGTGTGCCCCAACCATCCATTCCGGCCTACCCTGCTCTATCTGTCCGTTACGACGCACCACGTAATGGTAGCCAATGCCGAGCTTAAAGCCTCGCTGGCGATGCCAGGTATCTATCTGGGCAACCGAGGATGTCTGGTTGGTTCGCACTGCCGAACAATGAATCACGATGAGGGTTATCGTCCGCATGACTGCACAGCAATAGTTCCCAGAACTGTTGTAATCACTGTTGCCACAAATCGCAACACCTTAGCTACTCTATTCCAATTTACTTTTACCATAAAATCTACTTTTTAATACGTTAATAATCTTTTTCACAACCACCCAACCCTCCTTCATCCTAAGGAGTTTTTCCATCACCCCCTAGCCCCCTCTTCATAAGATGGAGTCTCGACTCTTTTCCCCACCCCTTTCCCTATCCCAGGAAAAGGGGCTTAACCGCTCCTCCTGTCGCTCTTTCATTAAGGTACGCTCAGGGCATCAAAGCCCTGGCGTGTTTTTCCTTAATGGGGGCCAGCCCCCAAACCCCTGTTCGAAAACATTCTTGCGTCCCTTCGGTAGCAAGCGAGCAGAGCTCGTAACCGCACTTCGTGCTTCATGTTTACTCACTACGTTCGAAAACATTCCGCACGAGGAGGTCTTTAGAGGAATGCAAATTCTTTGAATCGATATTGAGTCTCAGATTGCCCTCTGGCAATCTGAGCAACGAAATACGAGAAGCTGTTTGAGCGGAGCGAGTTCTTCGAGTGATTTGAAGAATTTGTGTTCCGGCCTCCGAGCTCAGGACGTTTTCGCACTCTTTCTTTTGCTTCGGTTTTCTTTCTGGTGACAGAAAGAAAATGAAGGAAGGGGGTTGCAGGGGGCTTCCCCCTGCTATGGCTTAGTCACCAATTGGTTCAGTACCGCCACCTGAGGTATTACCGCCACCACCTGTGTTACCACCATTGCTTGGTGTGCTACCACCACCGGTAGAAGGTGAGTCATTCTCCGGCTCTGGGCGCAGCGAGGTGTCGTGAGTCTCCTCAAACACCACATCCTTCAACAAGGTCTTGGCATTCACATACTTCTGAACCACCTTACCGTTCTTCTCTGCAGAACCGGTTACGATACGCTCCACCTCGGGCTGGAACAGCACACGACGAGAGGTGATGGTGCTCGCAGTACAATTGTTGGCGTCGGACACACCGATACTCGAGAATCCTACCTTGAAGATGCCGATACCTGACAGACGAATCTTCTGTCCCATCTCCAGGAAGTGCTTCATAGCAGCTCCCAGCTCGTCGAGAGCCGCCTTGATGTCGCTACGCTTCAGCGTGGCCTGTGTCTGGATAAAGTCGGCAATCTCGTCGGTCTCGATAAACTTCTGGTCGTACACTGGCTGTGCGTAGTACTTCAGATAACTCTTCGCATTGTGAGAGTTCATGTTCTGTGTCTTGATAAATTTCTGTGACATAATGATTAATGTTTAATGTTTAATGTTTAATGTAAAATGGTTATGGTTTATGGTTCGTGAGCGGGGGTGATGTTGGGGTGGATGCTGACGTTTCTACAGCTCGAAGCTCAGTCACTTTGCGGTCGAAGATGAGTTACTTTCCCCTCCTAAACTATCGTCGGAACAACGCGTAGTTGACTTCGGAACGGGCAGAAGATAACGTTCGGACCACCCAAAACTATCATGGATCACTTGCCTTACCGAGTACAAAGATACAACATTCTGAAATACTACTGGCGCACTATGGCGCACTCGGGCGCTCACGGCTTAACTTTTATGATTTTTCTCTTAGGTAGGTCGATATCAAGCTCTTTGCTCAGATATTTTACGGCCCATGGCGGTAACAGTCGCGCTTTAGGACCAACGCCCATGGCAGTGAGCGCAGGCTGATGCAAACTAATCCAACGAGTAAAAGTACGTCGTGGAGCACCCACCATAGCTCGTAGCTCCTTCTTATAGTACGATCTTACTTCTAATTCTTCCATAATGTTTAATATTTAATTTTTAATGTATGACACATTTGACAGATTAATTTATAAAAGTTACGTGCGTACCGTGTAGGTGCGTGCGCGGTACGCGCGAGGCATTCCTAAAACAATGCGTCAAATGTGTCAAAAATGGTTTCGCCGCTTATCACCGATACCTCGTCCTCTGGCTTGGCTTCCTGGGCCATCAGGGTTCTGTTCAGGTCGATATCGGCACCACTATACGCCACCACGTTATAGCCACGCTCACCACGTGAGCGCACACTTACAAAGCCCATGGCCTTCATGGCACGCCCCAGCTTGTTGGGTGTCAATCGGTGTATCAGCAAGCCGCCAATGGTTTGCATAATCTCCGAGGCACTCACAAACACGCACGGTTCGTTCTTAGCAGGCACACGATAGAACTTGCTTACCAGTTCGCGCTCGGGTTTCGACACCTCGAACCGTTTGTTATGCAGCTGCACAACATCCATTTCCTTTTTCTCAAACCAGTAGTGGAACCCCTGCAGATACAGAGCATAGGCCTGGGCAAAGATCTCTTCGTGATGGATAGGATACTCGTAGGGCGAACGGATACTCTCCACCTCGAACGGTAACCAGCGGCGTGTACCCGTGTCGTCGTCGATAAACTGCAGGTTGTTACTGGTACCACAGTAGCTGGCTATGTGTACACGCCGTTCCGAATTGTGCGCATACGGTTTGCGGGCATCGGTAGCTTTTGTGGTCACAGCCCATTTCAGCCTACTCATTGCCTCTGTCTTCAGCGCATCTATCTCATCCAGACAAATCAGTCCGAACGATGATAGTTTCAGCACCTCGTCCTTATCCATCTTACCGAAAGTAGAAGTAGAGTGGAAATAGGCCGACAGTTCGGGAGGTATCAGACTCTCAAGCCAACGGGTTTTGTAGATACCCTGTTCGCCTACCAGCACCAGCACCTCCTCGTTCACCACTTTCTCCTCCAGCCACCCTGCCACCACACCCACCAACCATTTGCGCAAACAGGCGTAAAACAGCAGTTGCTCGTCAGTACCGCCCTTTACTTGTACATCCATCGCCAGCGAGAATATGGGGTTAGTCGTCTCGTCCCACGGCGGCAGTCGGGCCAGATAGGCTTTCAGCGGATTATACAACGGCACAAAATCAGAGTCGATAACCTGCCAGATTTTCTTGGGATTCACATCCTTTTGTTTCGACAGCATACTGCACAGCGAGTTCACCACCCTGTCGCTAATCTCGAACCATTGGCCAGGCAATCGCCATTCTTCCAATGGCGTTTTGCCCGTGGGATATTTAATCCCCATGGCCGCATACTCGCTGATTTCGGGCACTCGGAATTCGTCCTTACCCGTTATCACATTGTGACGCAGGTAGAGCGTGCTCATCAGGAAGTTTTGTATATCCTCCTCGGTGGCACGCACCTCGCGCCAGTTCTTTTTGTGAAAAGCGTCCCCTTGGGCCGAGCGTTGCTTATGCTCCTTTTGTTCGTTCTTAGTCATCTTTTTTCTGTTTATGATTGAAACACGTCACAAAGTTACTGATAATTTCAGCAACCATCACAAAATTAACAAACAGAAACGTTACTTAAAATGATGTTAAAAGGGGCGGTATCCAACCATCAGAACTCGGCATGTATCTCCACATCCTCAAAGCCGGGCACCGTAATGCTGATGCTGGCTGTGCGGATATTCTGCATGATATCGGGGTACAACGGATCGGAAACAGCCGATGGAGTGGCCGTAACATAGCCATCCACCTTGGTTGCAAAACGCTGTACACTATCGGCCGCTACTGTTCCGAGGGCCAACGACTCCTGATAAAACTTCACCATCTGTGGTGTTGAAACCTGATCTTCTGTTACCTGTTCGCAACTTATCACCAAACAGGCCGAGATGATTAAAAATAGTTTGCGCATAAGTAATTTTTTTAATTATTATTGCATTCGGGGTGCAAAGATACAAAAAATATGGCACAAACCGGCATAAAAAGCATAAAAAATCATCATAGCAATAGTGTTTTTAGCGAGGCAAACGAGGGGTTGAGGTTTGAGTTAAGGGTGAGCCAACGAATCAGGTCGTTTTTGCGAAAGCCACGGGCCATGATGTCAGGGCGTGCCAACAGGGCGCCCAGCTCCTGATAGATGATTTTCTTGCTGCCGCGCGGCAGGTCGCAGCGAAAATCCAGACGCTCTATCAGGCGCGCATGGCGGGGCGGGGTTTGCAACATGGGCGCAAGGCGACTGATCATCGCATCGTACTCCCGGTAATACTCACAATTTAAATAGTTGACTAACAGTCGGTTAGATTTGAATTTCATTTTGCCTACGGTTTAACTTCCGCCACTCCATGGGCGGTCGGCTAAACCGTACGAAGCAAAATTTTTCTCTATTATTTATCTACGGCAATCAGCTCGTATTCTTTGATGGCAATACTATAATCAGATGGCTATACTGAATTTCACGCTGGTGCCCTTGGTGTAATGCGGGTCGATATACAGACTGCCGCCAAGCCGCTCTACCAGTGTGCGACTGATGTTGAGCCCGGTGCTGATGCGCCGCTTCATGTGGCGCACAGGGTTGAGCAGCGAGAAGATGGCTTTGCGACGCTCCTGACTGATACCACATCCCGTGTCGGATACCGACACCTCCAGGCAGTCGACCTGGTCGTTGGCCTCCACGCGTATCAACCCTTTGACTGTATATTTAACAGCATTCTCAAGCAGGTTACGCACCACCTTCTCCAGACATTCACGGTTGGTATGCACCGCATAGAAATCAGGCATGCTCGACTTGTAGTCGACAAGCACACTCTCAGGCGCCCGTTTCTGGTATTCATCCACCAGTTCGCGACACAGCTGATTGACATACACAAAGCCCAGCGGCAACTCCTCAGCCAGGTTCTCGTAATAGGTCAGCTCCACCATCTTATCGATGATGGCATCACGGCTCTGCGCATCGGTATGCTCGTTGAGTTCGCGGGCAGCCCAGTACATAAAGTGACGGCGTTCGCGCACATCGTCGACCAGCCGTTCGTTCTGACAGCGCAGTTTCTTCAGCTCGCGCCCGTCGTCGGCGCGCTGGCGTACCAGTTCATCGTTTCGCAGCTGCAGCTCGTCAATCTGCTTATGCCAGTGGTGATACATCACCAGCAGCGCCAAAGCCATGGCCATCACCAGCACGACTGCTATCACACAATAACCACTCATCATCATAGGCCCAACCATTTATATCTTAATACTGAATACAATCGAGGTGCAATCCTTGCGCTGCTGGTCGAGAAACATAGTGCCCCCAATCTTCTGGGTGAGCGCGTAACTGATACGCAGGCGCACACCAACAATCGTGTTGCACAGGTTACCGTCGTTGGGCAGCCGCTCAAACAGCACGTCTTTCATGTTCTCGGGTATCCCCACCCCGGTATTGCTTAACCGAAACACCAGATACTTGCCACTATCATCGGGCATCACCGACAATTTAATATACCCTTCGTGGGTGAACTGCATCGCACTGACAATCAGATTCTTGAACAGCTTGCGCAGATAGCCCAGATGGGTGCGGATGACGAAGTCGTCGGCCAGCGAAGTCTCTACACACATCTGGACATTAGGATTATTCAGATAGCGTTCGCAGGTGTAGAACATATCCTGACAGAACATGTTAACCAGCACTTCGTCGTGACGAGGCACCTGCCCCAGATCGCCATACTGGGCCAGTTCGATGGCACAGTCCACCATCTCACCTACCAACGAGGACTTACTACGCACCTCATGGCACATCATGTCCCAATCGCACTGATCCAACTTCAGTTCGCTGTTCATCAATATCTCCAAGTAACTGTCCACCCCCTGGTAAACAGCCTGCACGTCGTGGAGCACCTGATACAGCATCTTGGCCTTGGAATGCTCGCGACGAGCTTTCTTCATGGTGCTCACCAGCTTCTTCTGGTACTCCAGACTGTCAGGTCTGGGCACCACCTTTTCATTATAGTTATATATCGTCGTTCCCATAGCTCTTACTTGTTTTAGAAGCCCCCTGGCGTCGTCGCGACGGCAAGATGGGGCTGAGTACTAATTACTAATACATAATGTTTTAGACTTTGTTCATTTTATCAACACATTCTGCAGTTCGGCCAGCAGCACCATGCACTGCATGGGCGTCATCGAGGCCATGTTCAACTGGCGGATACGCTCGGCCACATCGTGCTCAACAGGACCTTTGGCTACTGGTGGCTGCAACTCAGGATACACTGGCACCGTCGGCTGCCGCACGACACCCTGAGGCACACTGCTACGCCAGATCTGAAACGACTGCTCGTCGATTGAGCTGTCTATTTTTATCGTTTTACAACCATCCCTGCAGTCCTCTATCTCGTGCCCCAAGCGGTGTAGCACCAACTTCGGGAAGCCTATATCCACTACATCCGAACCTACCACTTTTACAAATTTCCGTCTGACCTCATACTGTCGCACATGGTTCACAAACAGGTAGGCACTACGTTCGAAAGCGCGGTAGAATCCGCCCTCAGGCCATAGCCGGATTGTATTCTCGTTTTGCTGCTCGAAGGCAAGCTTTTCTTTCATTGTCGGCATATCTTCAACTTTCTTTTTTAATACACTACTTCTCGAATAATATCTCCAATTCCACTTCCAGGCGCGCCAGCTGTCGCATCTTCTCACGATACACTCGGCGCACACACACCTTGTATCTCTTACGGTTCATGCTCACATACATCACCTGATACCACTCAGGACTGATCCTGTCGAGCAGTTTCCTAACCTGGTTGTAAGCAGCAAAGTGGCGCATCATGCCAAGATAGGAGTTCATCGTAGAAGCAAACTCGTTCACATGCTCGCGTGCATAGTGCTCATCCGACTGAGCCAGACGATTGTAGCGCTCAATCTTGTCGATACAGGTGGCTATCGTGCGCCGGCTGATATAGGTGCGCCCTGGCATCACCATACCGCCAGTGAACAGTACGCCCTTGGAGTAGTGCTGCAGATACATCTTCTTGGGATGACGCCGCACACCGTTCCGGGCTGCCCATTTGTCGACAATCTCATCACGCATCCATAGTAGCAGTTCCTTGTCGCGACTCACGAATATCATGTCGTCCATATAGTGGCCATAGCTCACCGACATACTCCAGAGACTGTCGGTTATCTCGTGGTCGAGATCGTCCATGAATACCAAGGCTGTCATCTGACTGATTACCTTGCCTATCGGCATACCATGCAGGCCGTCGCTGTGAAACAAACTCTTGTTGGGCGGCAAACCGTTCCAAGCTTTCAGCGGACTGTTACGCACACAATTCAGCTCAGGCCGGTCCATAATCACCACGCGCAGCAGCCATATCATCCACTCCAGGTCGGGACCACGGTATATCTGCCGTAGCAGACTGGCGAACTTGCGCCATGCAAGCTCCTTGGGCAGCGACATGAAGTACGACTGCATATCGAGCTTCATCACCCAGCAGTCGACCGTATAATTAGCTGACTGCTCTCTCACCATCTGCTCTACGCGCTGTATGCCATAGAGCGTGCCCTTGCCCACTCGGGTTGAGTAGTTGTCGTCGATGAACCGCTGCTCAAGAAAGGGCGTTACCCTCTGGGCGAAAACCGTGTCGACCACGCGGTCGCGAAAAGCTGCGCCGAAGATTTCCCGTTTCACGGGCTTATCGCTGACAAACACGATAGAGCGCGAAGGCTTGTAGGTACAGTTTTGCAACTCTTGCCACAGCTTCAGGCACTCCTCTTCGGCATTAATCTCAAAACGAATAGCGTCTATCGTATTACCCTTGTGCCGCAAGCACAGCCAATAGGCTTCGTAGACCTCTTCGTAACTGACACCACATTTCATTTACAAATAGTCAATATTCCATAGGCGAGGACGGGGCGAACGCGTCGGTCCGTATTGGACTTAGTGTTGTTGCCGTTCAGATAGAGTTTACCATCGGTGTTGAAGTTCAGATTGAACGCATAGCCAGCACCCTTTCCACTCGAACAAATGTTATCAGTTGTCTTCTGTCTTTACTAACTGCACCGTTTACGCGACGGTCGTGTCAGTCGATAACCCCTATAGATAATAGTTGACAGCTCTCTCCGCCAAGCCTTGACCGGGCGGACGCTCGCCATTTGGTGTTTGTTATTACTTTATTTAATGATCACTTATCTTTCTGCTCTTTTTCTGTGACACGTATCCACCCCGACAGCATACGCCCGATGGTGTCGTAACGTGGCGCTATCTGCGCATAATGCTTCTTGCTCATCACGCGCTGATGCACACAGATGCGGCACAGCATACGCTGGTAGGTTAGCACCTCGAGGGCCTGGCGCATCTGAGCCACACTCTCGCGACGCTGGTGGTTGGCCACGTAGATGAGCGACATGAGCTTAAGCCCCAGACTGCGCAACTCTTCAGAGAACAGGCGGTCGGTCTTGTTAAACTGGCTCGTCAGCGTGCATATATCGCTGAGCAGCATGGCCGACTCCTTATACACCTTGAGCTTCTCGGCTGGATCGAGCCATTCGCCCTCAACCACCGCAAGGGTCAGCAGTTCGGCACTCAGGCCGAGCTCAAAGCCCCTTCTGGCATCGGTATCAACAGGATTCTCCATTGTTTAATGTTGTTATTTTCTATGTTGCTTCCCCCCTCCCGACCTCCCCCCGCCAGCGGGGGGAGGAGGATTTTGGGAATTTTAAATTTTTAAATTTTTGAATATTTAAATTTTAAAAGGCGAGGACGGGGCGAACGCGTAGGTCCGTACCGGACCTAGTGCCGTTGCCGGCCAGATAGAGGCTACCATCGGTGTCGAAGTTCAGACTGAACGCATAGCCAGCACCCTTTGCGGATTCTGTACTTGCCCAATAGTATCCACCCGATCCTGCAATATCCGTCCACATATTCGACTTATCCACTGTTGCGCCTGTATTCTTCAGGCAGTTCTTTGCAGCAGTATTGAAAGCAGAGGCAGTTGAAGACGCTGCTCCACTCCAATAGCAATAGTTATCAGCATGGAACGTTCCCGGATTGGTACTAATACCACCAAAGAACTTAATCCACTCGTACTGCTGACCGATGCTGGGCAGATACCAGCCGCTGGTACCGGCAGGATGAGCCACCTCGCTCTCGTAAGTGGTCACAGCTGCATAGGCTGCAGGATATACCGCCTGACTGTAATTAGCCGTGCTTGTAATCAGATTTGTTTCGCTGCGACCGTCCATATAGCCAGCACTGGCCACATAGTCATCCAGCTTGGTCTGATTAGTGATATCAACAGGAGTGCCCAGTTGGATGCTCTCGGTTGACCATGCCATGGTGGCACTGCTGCTTACATCCTTCAGAGCGATGGCATAGCCACGCTGGAAGCCTGCTGCATAGTCGACAGCGCTCACGTTGGTACTGAATACGATAGCCACTGGAGTCTTGTCGGGGAACATATCGAGTGTACCCCAGGTACCATCGGCAAACAACAGATCACCAGGAACAGGATCGGGCAATCCCTGATAAGAGATGATACCACTATTGGTAAAGGTAGCGGTAACGCTCTCATCGTCGAAATCGGTCACTGTCACCTGCACATCCAGGTCCTGAATGGTAGATGGCACAGCATTCGACAGGGTGGCTGTGGTAACACTTGCCAGATCGGCAATACTGCTGGCACCATCGCCCTTGATAGTAGCATTTACGACATAGTGCGCATTAGGCTGAACCACATTAGTGGTTTTAGCACCGATAAACACGGGGTAGTAAACCGTCTTGCTATTCCATGCCTGACCATCGCTACTGTAGGTACCCTTGATAACCAGGAAGGTAAGATTACCCGCGTCGTTATTGTTGGGCAGGGTATAAAGGGTGTAGGCAGTGCCATAGCTGGTATGACTGGCATTCATGGTGACATCGGCAATACCGGTACCTGTACCAAGATAATCCTTCTGGTTGGTGGCATTGGTACTTTCGCCCTGATAGTAGCCGGCATAGGCACCCTGACTGAAGGCATAAGTGCCATCATTCATATCCAGATTAATCTTATCGGGCACACCCACGAGGAAGATCTCGGTCGGGGTGAAGCTGGCAGCGGTATGCTTGGTGGTCGAGAAATCAACCGACAGAGAAGCTAATGTCACCTTCGACACCAGGTGGTGGACCGTGACGGTCGACTCCCATTTATCAGCTATGCTGTTGAAAGCAATCGTGCTGTTGCCCACCATAGGCAACTCTGCTGGATTCACATCACCATCATTATCCATATCAAGTGCCTGATCGATAGTAAGTGCTGTAGCCTTGAAGTTGGTAGCGCTAGCCACATTCCACACTTCTTCTGCTTTTCCTTTGATAGTAGCAACCTTCGAGGGTGGCAGATTGATGGCCACACGCACCAGGTCGCCATTGGCGGGCTTCTGAGCATCAGGCAGGCCCGAAGAATAGGTAGAAGAAATCGTCTTCTGCGAGCTGATCTCCTCGCCAGTGCCCTCTATATCAACCTCCTTGATATCAAGCGTACTTCCTGTAGATTTGAAAAGACCTACAGTCAGATTAGTCATCATCATCTCGGCTGAGGTAACCGAAGTCTTATTGTTTGAGTCGTAACCGTTGGAAATAACGGTTGCGCTACGTGTCTGATTACTCACACTGGTAGTGCGGATGTTCAACACGATATCACTTCCCTGCTGCTTACCGGTAACAGCCTCTTCGGTACTGTCGAGCGTACACGAGCTAACACCCACAGCAGCAACGGCCATGAACACCACACTTAGTATTTTTATATATTTTGTATTCATATCTTCTATTTTTTTATTGTTCATATTATGATACTCTCACTATAAGCATGCCAACCTATCAGTTAGTCGTAGTCGTCGAGCCACCTTCGCCACCAAAGGTTGTGTTCTGTTCACCATCACCCCATTCAGACACCGAATTGAAAGCCACGGCTGTGTTAGCCTGCACATCAACACCGGCATCGATACTGGCAGCACCCTTACGCTTAAGCACTACCTTGATGCGATAGTTGCGGTTAGGATAGAATTTGCGATACTGCAACTCATCCATGGCCACACCGCTCACCACATTGAGCAAACGGAAGTTATAATAGCAGGTGCTCTCAGAAGAGCCATCGTTCCAAAGGCCCTTCACAACCAAGCGGGTGTCGTTACCCTCTGTGGGCGAGGCAAACACATTAGGCATGGCATAGAGCACGCACACCTTGTCAACCGAACTACCATCTACCCAGGTGGGATTGGTAGCATTAAGCGTAGCCAGGTCGCCATCACCATCCGAGTAAACCTTTGTTCCCAGATACGCAGCAAAGTGAGCTGGAGCGGGATCGGTCACCTCACCGGTATAGTCGCACACGGTACCTGCAGGCGAGAGGTAATTAGAGAAGCTATAGGTGCTTGAGAAATCGAAACCGAAATCCATCTTGTCAGCCACCTTGTACAGGAACACCTGTGTGGGCTTGAACGAATTGCCGGCTGGGATATCGTTAACACTCAGCGACTCGAGCGTCACCTTCGTAATCATGTGACCCATGGTGACATCGGCTACCAGATGACCGCTGGCAGGCTGGGTAATATCCACCTCGCCATACATTGGCAGACTGTTGGATTCGGTCGCACCATTGCCGTCGGAATCCAACGCCTGAGAGATAGTGAGAGGAGTAGCCTTGAATGTGGCGAGCGGTGTACCAAGCGCCTTTACCCCAGTGAATACTTCCTCGGGCACATTGGCAATGATCACTGCACGGTCGCCAGCAGCAAACTGCGTAGCGGGACTCACGTTATCAACTGTCGTAGAGAATCCTGATGCTGCCGACTGCCCATTCACGTTGAGATAGTTATAATAAATCAACTTGGGAGTATTATTGTCGCCGGCATCTTCCTTGAACACAGCCACCAGCATCGTCTGGATCATCTTCTCAGAAGTCTTGGCTGCCAATGCATCATGGATATTAGTAGCACGGGTAGCACCTACCGAACCACTGTTAATCTTAATCGTCAGAGTACTACCTCCGGTAGATGGGCTTACGTCCTCGTCGGTCTCGCTGACGCAGCCTGTCATCACAACTGCCGTGAACAGCACTACTGCCCAGGCACTCATTCCTAAAAGTTTCTTTTTCATAAGCTTTTCCTTTCTTTTAAAGGGTGAATAAACTAGATTGTTAATACTTATTTTCGAGTTATTAATTCGACTCTCCCTAGGAATAAAGCTCATGGAATGACGTTCAGTAATATTAAGTAATCAGTTCCTTATCCCATGCCTGCAGCTATTTCCACTGCAGGCTCTTCAACGCATCACGCGCCGGTATCACCCCATCGGCCTCGGCCATACGCAGATAAACCTCGGCTTTGTCACGGTTGCCCTCGAGCAGATGCAGCAATCCCAGGTTGCACCAGGCACGCGGGTCGGTCTCCCAGGCCAACAGGTACTTGCGGGCGCGCTGGGCATCGCCACGCAACAGGGCCACACCAGCGGCATCGATAGCTGCCTCGGCACAGTTGGGGAACAGGCGCGCAGCCAGGTCGATGATGTCGCAGAACTCCTGTGAGCCTATCTCGAAGGCGGTGGCTGCCTGATAGAAATTGTCGGGACTGATCGAGGCAGGAATACTGCCATTGCGATAGCTGGTAAGCTGGATGGGCACAGGGCGCGGACCAAACGTGAGCTGATAGTTCAAGCGGCACACGCGGGGGAACAGCTCGTGACGCATCACATCGTAGGTGCTACCAGAGCCTAAGGTGCGCAGAGCCTGCTCACGCCCCTGATCCACAGGGATATTGGCGATGATATCAGCAGCAGCGGCCTGCAAAGGCAACTTGCTGACCGACACCAGCTGACGGATGCTGTCCCAGTCCTCGGATATCCACTGCACGCGCAATTCGTTCTCGCCTGCCACCTGACGCTCCGACAGCATGCGGCGCAATTTCAGCACCTGCTCGGCAGCACGCTCCTCGTTCTTCGGACGGTTGCCTATGGGCGCACCATAGCCGGTAAGCTCTATACCCAGCAGACGACTGCCATAACTGGTGGTCTCGCGACTGATGGCCTGCTGTAACGAGTCAACCAGTCGGCGGTAGTCGGTACTGGTAAGACGGCAGTTATAGGGCACACGCAGCGCTCCTCTGACAGTGATGCCACCCGTACTAGCAGGCTCGGGCGAGAGGAACTGCACCCAATGCTTGGCAATACGAACACCAGTAACATTACTGGCAACTGGGGCAGCGGCAACAGCCGACTCACCAAACAGCGGCTGGGTATTAACGGGCTGCCCTAACGGGATACGCTGCAGCAGCAGGTCTTCGTAAGTATGAGGACTACGGCCCTGCCAGGTGCTCTCCTCGCACTCGGCATACATGGCGGCACTGGCCATCCACTGCTGGTAGGGCACGGTGGTGTCGTAGATAAAGAAACGAGTGCGACGCTGGTTGTCACGGGTAACCAAGGGCACATTGATACGGCGGCGCTTCTTCAGCTTGTCGACGCGACGCTCGTAGCGGTCGCGAGAATCACCGTTGATAGCCACCGACGACAGACGGACAAACTGATGACCAGTCTTCAGCACGGGCGTGAACGTGAGCGTCTCGCCGGTGTTGAGAACCTTGTCGTCGTAACTGACCTTCATGTGCACGCGCAACAGATCGCCCTGAAGCGAGAACTGCTCGTCGCTAATGTGTAGCTGACCTTTATAGGCCCCCTGAGCCGATGCCATCAATGGCAGTGTCAGCAGCAGAAACAGAGTTTTAATTCTGGACATTCTCATTTCTATATATACATTTTTTTGTGATTCAGCTTGTCATTATCGCAGCATGTACACCAGCTGCAGACTGGCCGCTGTAGGCCCTAAGTAGTGCATATAGCACCTGCGGCTTACGACCCGCGTACGGGGCTCGGCGTAACGGCGGTAGTCGTTATAGGCATAGCCAAGGGTGAGCGAGGACTCGAGCCCCCAACGGCTACTCAGTGTAAAATGCCAGCCAGCGGTAACGCCCACCGAGTAGAAGTTGCCCTGTATGCGCTCGTCCTTGAGCTTGAACACGGGCAGGCCAGCCATATTGTAAACGCGCCAGTGAGCCGACGGACCAATGAACGGCCCCGTAAACGGCGCACGGAACCAGAAGCGGGCTTCGGGCTGCACCTTCAGGGTGCGCAGGTAGTGGTTTGTGCTCTGATAAGCGGGCATCCACTCTACATCCGCGTTCAGTGTCCAACGGTGACCGATAGTGAACTCCGCGCCCAGCGACGGTACCGTCAGGGCATCACTCAGCAGATTGGTTTTCACAGCCAGCTCCTGAGCAGAGCCTGTAATGGATGCCAGCATCACCGCCGAGACCATCGCTGCGCGAACTTTATGATATATCTTCATACACATTCCATTTTTCCTTCTCCCCGTACATTCCTATTATCAATAGGAGTATATCATTCTATTAAAAATATTATGCGTACCTTTGCAGCCTAAATTAAATGATTAATGGATTATGAACATACTATCAACTATCAGGATTAACAAATTGGCATCACACTGCTTGAGAGCCATCATCAACAAGAAAGGCAAATCAGAAACGGTTTCTGTCATCAGTCTGCTGCGCCAGACAATCAACGAAACCAAATCGCAACACAAAACCAGTACCCATAAGAATCAGGTGACAGCCGTCAATGCCTTCCAACGGTTCTTGCACGAAACCATGCAAACGTTAGAAACCGTCACGATTGATGAGCTGACACCCGAGACCATCAAGTCCTTCGAGAACTGGGCCATCGGCGAAGGGTTCAAACCTAACTACGTAGCGCTACATATGCGCTGCCTGCGCACTCTGATCAACAAAATCAATGGCCGAGGCTCCGAACTGTTCAAACATGTGTGTACGACCAACCGTCAGACAGAGAAACGTGCCGTAGGCAAGGAAACCATCAAACAGATCCGTGAACTGCATCTGCCATCAGATTCCAACATGGCCCTAGCACGCGACATCTTCTTGTTTTGTTTCTACGGCATGGGCATTCCCCTTATTGATGCCGTGATGCTTAAGAAGTCGCAACTGCGCGATGGGTACATCATATATAACAGGCACAAAACCAACCGCATGGTGAAGGTGCCAGTATGCCAAGAGTTACAACTGTTGCTGGAACGCTTGCCCTCTAACGATTCGCCATACCTGCTACCGGTCATTACCAATGATAAGACAGATAAGATGAAACAATACAGGAGTTTTTACCAGCGCTATATGCGTAGTCTAAAGAAATTAACCCTGCTCTCAGGTATCGAGTGTCGCCTCACGTCCTACACCCCACGTCACACATGGGCAAGCATTGCCTACAGGAACGGAGTCAACATCAACAACATTGCACAAGCCCTTGGACATGCCAATACCAATATTACCTATTTATATATAAAAGAACTGAGTTGCTGGCATCTGGAGACCGCCAACAAAATTGTAATGCAGGCCGTTCAGTAAATAAATGCCTATTTTTTATCTATAAAAGTGGTTTAACCACCCTGATTAGTTAATTAAGCTTAAAATTTGGTTGTTTTTAATTATAAAATAGTATTACAATAATTTAAAAGCTTATATTTGCACCCAGAAACCGCACTCCTATTGATAATAGGATTGCGGTTTTATAATGCCCACAACAAAAAAACGACCAAAAGTTTGGAAGTTTCGGATAATCATCGTATCTTTGCAGCGGATAATGAATATAGAATATGGAACCAAAGATTGGAGACAAGATGAAAGTTAGTCCACAGTTGACTGCACAGTCAGACTGGATTGATGGTGAAGTGATTGATGTTGAACACAATCCGTATATGGGGCTCATCATTTCAATTAAGGATAAGCTCGGAAGAATATTCTTCGGACAGAGTCGTTTCTTTATAGCCTTGTAATAGCAGAATGTTTGCAATCGCTTTTGATATGGACATAAAGGAACTCCGTAGTACTTACGGAGAGCCTTATAATAATGCATACTACGAAATAAAGATTTTACTTCGTAATTATAACTTTTATAATACTCAAGGTAGCGTTTATCTAACAGATAAAGACGATATGGCAAATCTTTTTGCTGCAATCTATGCCTTGAAGAAGATTAAATGGTTTAAATCTTCAGTTCGAGACATTCGAGCATTTAAGGTTGAGAACTGGTCTGATTTCACTGATATAGTTAAAGCAGAAGATTAGGATGTTTCGAAGAACCGGTGCATCTTAACAGCCAAATATAACTTTTCATAAAATAAGAAACCGCCCTGACGAGTCGCTACTCATGGGGCGGTTTTCAAAAAACAACTAACCTTAATTAATCTGCTAACATTTAATATGTATGAACCAAATTATGTCTAGTTGGTAGAATTAATAACCAGGGTTCTGCCAAGCCTTCTTGTCGGCATCGCTCAGGTTGGTACCATCCTCGTTCTGCAGAGTATCAATGAACTTCTGAGGAATAGGACGATACATGTGACGGTCCTGTACGTTAGGTGCAGCCTCGGGGTTGAAAGCCTTGGCACGCTTAACCAGCAGTCCGGTACGAGCCAGCTCATCCCAACGGTTCCACTCACCTAACAGCTCACGAGTACGCTCGTTGAATACGAAGTTAAGCATACGATCGTAATCGCTGGTTGCACCAATCTCCTTCAGGATAGCCTCATCCTCGGCAGGCAGCTGAGTGTAGCTCTTGATCTGCAGATCAGAAGCATCGGTAGTCTCGGCAATACCTGTTGAGAGGTAATAAGTATTGGTGTGAGTCATTGAGTAAGCGTAAGCCTCGGCATTAGTGAGTTGCTTACCACTCTTATCCTTGTTCTTCTTAGGAGTGATGCTGGCAGCTGTAGAGTTATCGGTGATACCACCATCGCTCTTCAGGAAGGCCATCGAACCATCGGTGTAGTAGCTACGATCCTCACCCTTCTTCCACTGACCACGGGCACGCAGCACGTTAACAGTGTTGATAGCCTCCTGGTAGTTACCCATACGAACCTGGCACTCGGCCTTAACCAGATAGGTCTCACCACTACGAGCCATGATTACATCGCGGTGGGCATCGCCCTTCTCACCGGTACGGCTACCGTCGGCAGTCTTGTTGATACCGCAGAATACGTTTGAGGTTGAGGGGTTACCAGTATAGGTGTTCAGCACGTACTTGCCATCCTGGAAAGTAACGAAAGCATTGGGCACCCACTTACCTGTAAGAGGATTAACAAAGCTGTGTACATCGCCACCACGACCGAATGTTCCGTAAGGATTGCCATCGAAACGAGCATCGCTCTTCTTGTTCAGGATGAAGATGATACCCTCGTCGCCCAGATCGGGAACCTGATCGGCTGTGATACCGTTCTGTGAAATCACGTCGGCATCCTTCTTAGCAGCATGGTTCAAACCGTAAACGGTCTTGAAGGTCTTCCACATACGGGCATCGTTCACATTATCGTAAACAGAGTAAGCATACTCAGTAGGACGGCAGCGCTGGAAGTCCATACCACCGATGTACTGGCCACGCTGAACCCAACCACCTGAGAAGTTAGAGAACTGAGGATCGAAGTAGTTATAGGTACGGTTACCGAAACGACCCTGAGTGGTCTTATCCTCATTGTGCTCGGCAGCCATCAGGATTTCATCCAAGCCCTCGTTAGGACAGTCGATACCAGTCCACTTAGCATACAGATCCCAGTAGTCAGATGCCAGAGGACATGCTGCAATCACCTCGTCGCAAAGAGAGATGGCACGATTCAGGTCGGTAGCCTTATCGTACTTAGATGCCCAAGAGGCGCAACGCTCACTCTGACGATACAGCAGGGCCTTAGCCAGGAAGTGGGCTGCAGTGTACTTGGTCCAAGTACCATTACCACGCCACTTATCCTTTGGCAGCATCTTATAAGCATTCTCGAAATCGTCGATAATCAGGTTCAGAGTCTCCTCCTCGCTGGCACGGGTAAAGCTCTTCTTAACAGTACCATTGGCAGGCTCGGTCTCGAGTACCACGCCACCATACTGGCAGAACAGGCGATAGTAGTTGTAACCACGCAGGAAGTGAGCCTCGCCAAGTGCCTTGTTACGCGAATCTTCCTTAGTAACGTTATCGGCCTTGCTGATAATCAGGTTGGCGGTAGAGATACCGTAGTACATCTGATCCCAGAGAGCTGATACGGCAGGACAGTTCTTGTTAGCAGCACCCAGAGCAGGTGTACAGTCCTGAGGATTCAAACGGTTATCGTATGTGTTCCAAGGCTCGGCGGTCAGGTCGGCTCCATTGGTAAACTCATCGCAACCATAAAGGGTAATACCGTAAGCCCACTCGTAACCGAAGTGCCAGCGGATGTTACCATAGAGTCCGGCAGCCATCTTCAAAGCACCAGCCTCGTCTTCCAGCAGTGCATCCGAATAAAGATGTCCAGCATCCTCCTTCAGGAAATCGTTGCCACATGAGGTTGCACCCAGCAGGGTAACCATCGACAGCGCACCGCAAACTATTTTATTGCTGATATATTTCATAATTATCTCATTTTTACATTTTATAATTGTTGCATTTTCTTAGAAGTCAACCTGCACACCAGCAGTTACACCACGATTGAAGTAAGTACGGCCGGTATCGAGATCCATAAAATCGATTGAAGAATAGAGCATACCCAGGTTGCGGCCCTGAACATAGAGCTTCAAACCATTCAGACCGATGCTCTTGAGCACCTTCTTATCGAAGTTGTAACCCAGAGACAGGTTGCGGATCTTGATGAACGATGCATTCTTGAATCCAAGCAGACCAGAATAGGGGTCACCACCAGCCTGGCTGTAAACAGGCTTCTGCCACTCGGCGCCAGTATTGCTTGGTGTCCAGTAGCTGATTTCGCGCTGCTGATACATACCCAGCTGGCCCTCGCCACCGGTACTAACCATGTACTTGAAACGACCCTGCAGATCGAGTGTGAGCTCGAAGCCCTTCCAGCTGATGGTGTTGCTCCAACCAGCGGTGAGGCGTGGGTTCTTGTTACCCAGGATAACACGGTCGTCGGCATTAATCTTGTAGTCGCCGTTCTGGTCAACAGGACGTACGCTACCAGCAGTAAACTTCTCGCCGTTCTCGTTGAACTTAGCCATCTCGGCAGCGTCGCTCTCCTGCCAGATACCATTAGCAGCATAACCGTAGTAAACGGCGATTGACTGACCGATGAACCAAGCATTATTTACATCATCCTCCTTACCATTGGCCAGCTCAACAATCTCGTCCTTCTGCCAAGCCAGGTTCAGGTTAGAGTTCCAGGTAAAGTCCTTAGTCAATACAGGGATAGTGTTCAGAGTAAGCTCAATACCCTTGTTCTTGGTCTTACCCACGTTGGTCTTCATTGAAGGATAACCAGAGAGTGAAGGAATGCTCATATCAAGAATCAGATCGCTGGTGCGAGAGGTGTACATATCGATGGTACCACCGATGCGGCCCTTCAGGAAGCTGAAGTCGATACCAAGGTTCCACTGTGTGGTCTTCTCCCAACCCAGGTTCTTGTTAGGCATCTGCACCTGACTGTTAGAATAGTAAGGCTCGTTGGTAACCAGAATCTGTGAGTTACCAGTGCTGAATGGCATCCAGTAAGAGTTGATGAGACCGAGTGTTCCGTAAGGAGATACGGCAGCGTTACCAGTAACACCCACACCCAGACGAAGCTTCAACTGATCAAGCCATGATACGTTCTTCAGGAACTCCTCCTGCTCCATGCGCCATCCTAAGGCCATTGATGGGAAGAAATCCCACTTCTTACCCTCGGCCAGTACCGAAGCACCATCCCAACGGGCTGAAGCTGTGAGCAGATAACGATCCATGTACGAGTAGTTAACGCGAGCCATGTAAGAAGCCAGCTGACTGCCAGAAGTACCTGAACCGATACCTACCTTATACTTGGTGTCGGTTACATCTACAGCACCCAGGTTGTTCCACAGGAACGAAGGAATGGGCACATTCTCCTCGCTGATGCTGCTGCTCTCCGACTTAGTCTTCGAAGCACTCTGCAACAGGGTTACACCTACAGTATGCTCGCCGAATGTACGGTTGTACATCAGCATGTTATCCAGTGTCCAAGCCAGCTGATGACCATCGCCACGGCTAACGGTGTTGTTACCCCCGGCACGGCTGATAGAGCTGGCATCCAAGAAGTTACCATTACGATAGTAACGGAACTCAGGACCGAACTGTGTCTTCCACATCAAACCCTGCAGAGGCTCGTAGATCTGACCGAGGTCAATCTGAGCATAGAAGCTACCCAACAAGCGGAAGTTCTGACGCTCATCGGTACTCTTGGTCCACTCATCAATAATAGAATAGGTGTTAGTGGTTGAACCACCAGGCTGTGTAATCAGGTCGCCATTCTCGTCGTAAGGCAAGGTGTAACGCAGGATAGCCTTGGCAGCACCGTACAGATCGGTAGGACCTGAGCTGGTACCATAAGCCTTAGAGTAACCATACTGCTGGATGCCATACGAAGCATTGAACGAACCACCGGTCTTGAACCACTTGTTACCCTTTACATCAGCACTGGCCGAGAAGTTGTAACGCTCAAAGGTCTGACCCTTCTGAGTACCCTCGTTACGCAGATAACCGAAAGATACGAAACCGGCAATATTCTTGGTACCACCACGGGCACTGAGAGTGTGCTCCTGAGTAAGACCGGTCTGGGTCACCATGTCGGTCCAATCGGTATCGGTCACCTTCGAACCATCCCATGTTCCACCGGCCCAACCTTTCATCACGTTGGCCAGAGCTGTATCATCACCACCAAAGAAGTTCTTATCCTGCTCCATGGTTGGCTGATCGCCAGGAGTGTACTTATCGGGGCTCATGTTGTAGTAAGCCCAACGGCGCCATGTGATATAATCGCTGGCACTCATAGCAGGACTCTTATCTACAATCTTCTCGAAAGTGAGCGATCCGCTATAGCTAACCTGCATCTTGCCTTCCTGTCCACGCTTGGTTGTTACCAGAACAACACCGTTGGCACCACGGCTACCATAGATAGCGGTTGAAGAGGCATCCTTCAGAATGTCGATGCTCTCGATATCACGAGGGTTCAGAGCGTCGAGGCTGGTTGCCTGAAGGGGCACACCATCAACAACGTAGAGAGGACCCTTACCTGCAGAGATTGAACGCTGACCACGGATAGCAATGCTACCTACGGTACCTGGGCGCTCGCTGGTGGTGATATCCACACCGGCAGCCTTACCCTGCAAAGCCTCGAATGCATTGTTTACTGGACGGGCGTTCAGCTCTTTCTCGCCTACACGTGTGAGCGCACCTGTTACATCGCTCTTACGCTGAACACCATAACCTACTACTACCACTTCGTCGAGCAACTGCTTATCCTCCTCGAGGGTAATCTTAATGTCGCTCTTACCACCAAGGGCAATAGTCTGTGAACGATAACCTA
Source organism: Xylanibacter ruminicola 23 (assembly GCF_000025925.1). Lineage (NCBI taxonomy): Bacteria > Pseudomonadati > Bacteroidota > Bacteroidia > Bacteroidales > Prevotellaceae > Xylanibacter > Xylanibacter ruminicola. Next base: position 1,905,216 of record NC_014033.1, read on the forward strand.
CATAACTAATAACGAGGTTACCTTTTGCGGGAGCGTTAGCAACAGTGAACTTACCGTCGAAATCGGTAACGGTACCATTGCTGGTTCCCTTAACAACGACACTTGCGCCGATGATTGGCTCGCCCTGTACATCGACGACAGTACCGGTTACTTTGTTCTGAGCGAATGCGCCAATAGCAAACACTGCGAACAGAACCGTAAACATCAACCTCTGGAGCATGCCCCAGCTGTTGTTCAGACTTGATTTACCAATGTCCTTCATACTGTGTTAATTTTTTGAATTTATAGTTTTGAAATAAAATTTGGTTTTGCTGCAAAAGTAGGTGTTTTTACCTATTTTATATATTACAAAATCGTTCGTTTACTATGATTATCGTACAAACTGTACATTTTTAATTGCCATCGGGCTTGGTTAGATTGGTATTTCCCGAAGGATACCATACAAACGTATCGGGATCATCAGGCTGATTAGGATTGTAATCCTGCCAATCTGTACGCAAGTGCTCTACCAATGGCGAGTGCATCTGTTTCAGCCCCATCACGATACACTTGGCCACCTGCCACGCACCGTAAGGATTAAAATGGGTGTTATCGGCCAGTGCTTCGGGCTGATTAGCAAAGGTATTAGCAGGATAGTGTACCAGCGCCTTCTTTGAGCCCTCGTAACCTAAAGTTTCGTACAGGGTGGTAGTCATACCATTCAGTTCAATCACAGGCACATTCTCTCTGCGAGCCACGGTACGCATAGCCTCAGGATAGTCGCCATGGGTGTTACGCAGTGTTTTCTGGTCGGCCTCGAAGAACCTGCGTGCTGTAGGTGTCACAAAGATGATGTTACCACCTTTGGCACGTACGCGGTCCACAAATATCTTCAGATTGCGTGAGTAGCTGTACCAGGCACCATCGCCAGCTTTCTTCTCCTTCTCGTCGTTATGACCGAACTCACAAATCACATAGTCGCCCTTTCGCAGTTGGGTAAGAATCTTATCCAAACGCAGCTGTGCCAAGAAGGTAGTTGCCGAGAGTCCGCTTTCGGCATAGTTGGCTATCACCACCCTATCGTCGAACCAACGTGTAATCATCTGTCCCCACGAAGCCCAAGGCTCCTGCTCCTGATCCACCACCGTGCTGTTGCCACACAGAAATACCGTAGTGGCTGTGGTATCGGGGGTGATGGTGATGCGCTGCACAGCTGGTGCTGGTCCGCAGAACTGCAGGTTCAGGGCATCATCCCAGTTTTTGTAACTCAGCTCGCGGGGTTTCAGCTTCACGCTGGTGGTAGCATTTATCCGAGGCTCGTGCTTGTTTACCACAAAACTTACGGTTTGGTATTTACCTCTCCTGGTGCTGACAACATCGGTGTAATGCCTACGACTCTCAGCACGTACCACCGTCTGGGCAGCACGCTTCTTTGAACCGAGCGTTACGGTAACACGATAATTACCATCGGGCACCCGGACCGAGAAATCGATGGGACTGACACTCTCTTTATATAATAAGGTGTCGATGGTCTGCGCCTGTACACACAGACTGGCAGCTACGGCCACAGTTAGAATCATTAGTCTTTTCATCAGAGTTATTAATTAGTATGGTGCAAAAGTACAGCCTTTATCACTATCATACGACCGATTATTGTCCGTAAACTATCAAACTTGTACAAAATTGCTAATTTCAGAACGAACGTATATGTATCATCACCACATATTTGCCTACTTTTGCAGCAGAAAACTAAAAACGTACGAAAGAGATGAATACAAATCGTATCACCGCATTGGTTTTACCGCTATGCATGGCAACGAGCATGTGGGCACAACCTAGAACAGTGCAATCGCTGAACCTGGGTTGGGAGTTTGCACGCGACTCGTTGTTTACTAACGCGCACCAGGTTGACGTGCCTCACGACTTTCAGATAGAACAGCCATGGGTTGCTCCAAGTGCCGACGAACGTGGCGACAACACCGATGTGGCTGCCAACATAAAAAGCCGTCTGTCGGCCAGAGGTTTTAAAGAGATGGGTGCAGGCTGGTACAAAAAGACATTAAACATTAAACGATTAAACATTAAAGATGCCCGTCGTTTATTGCTCGACTTCGAAGGCATTATGTACGTAGGCGATGTATGGTTGAACGGTGTGCATATCGGTGGCACCGATTATGGCTACGTGGGTTTTGAAATCGATGTAACCAAACTATGGCGCTATGGCGAGGACAATGAGATTATCGTCAAGGCACATACCATGACCGAAAAGAACTCACGCTGGTACACAGGTGGCGGTTTGTTCCGCAACGTATCGCTCATCGACACACCTGCCGATTTGTATTTCGAGCGCCATCCGCTCTACATCACTACGCGCGATAATAAATATGTAAATATAGCAGCCGATTTTACAAATCGCACCAAGAACCGTCAAACAGTTATGAAGGTAAGTATTTACGACCCTCAGGGAAAACTGGTAACAGAACAGACGGCTAAACGTGGCGGCAACCCACAAACACGTACACTCACGATACAGGCACCCGAGATGGAGATACCCAATGCGCAGCTTTGGGACACAGAGCACCCCGCCTTATATAAAGTGGTGTGCCAGTTGCTGTATGCTGATGATACCGTGGCCGATGAAGTAAGCGAGCAATTCGGTATCCGCACCATTGAGTACGGTCCCGACTTCGGCTTGAAACTCAACGGTAAGAAAGTGCTGCTCAAAGGCTATGCCAACCACCACACCTTAGGCGCCTTAGGTGCAGCTGCCTATCCCCGCGCCATCGAGAAGCGTCTGCAACTCATGAAGCAGTTCGGCATCAACCACATACGTACCTCGCACAATCCATACAGTCGCGATTTTATCCGCCTATGCGATAAATACGGCATACTGGTTGTTGATGAGCTTTACGATAAGTGGACCCAGCAGCACACTGGCGGACGCGTGCCGTTTATGAACCACTGGGCACAGGATGTTACCGAGTGGATTAAGCGCGACCGCAACTCACCATCGGTGATTATGTGGAGCTTAGGCAACGAGCTACAGCAAGATCCAAACCTGCCGTTTAACGACTTTGGTGTTACCTGCTACCAGATGATGCGCCCCGTAGTGAACCGCTACGACTCTACCCGCAAGGTTACCGTAGCCATGCACCCGCGCTACCGCAACTGGGAGACCGACTCGCTGCCCTGCGACTTGGCCATGCACACCGATATACAGGCCTATAATTATAGGTACATGTACTTCCCTGGCGATGGTCGCCGTTTTCCATGGATGACTTTCTACCAGAGCGAGGCCAGCATCAACAAGATGGGCCCGAACTGGTTTGAGATGGACCTGAACAAGGTTATCGGTCTGGCCTACTGGGGTGCTATCGATTACTTAGGCGAGAGTCAGGGCTGGCCAGCCAAAGGTTGGGCACAGGGTGTGTTCGACATCGCGTTAGAGCCCAAGCCCAAAGCCTACTTTTTGAAGAGTTATCTGACCGACACCCCCATGGTACATATAGCCATTATCGAGGATACTGATGCCGGCATAGAGTGGAACGGCATACAGACAGGTAACGATATCCAGTCGGAAAACTGGAACCGCATCGCTGGCACAAAAGTAAATCTGTTTACTTACACCAATGGCGATGAGGTAGAACTGCTACTGAATGGCAAAAGCCTTGGTAAGCAGGCCAACTCTACCGATGCCGAAAAGCGCAACCGCATTTTGTGGAAAGCCATCCCCTATCAGGCAGGCAAGTTAGAAGCCGTGGCCTACAAAAACGGTAAGGTGATAGCCCGCCATGCTATCGAAACCACTGGTAAGGCTGTTAAGCTGCAGGCTATTCCCGATAACACCAACTGGCAGGCAGATGGCGAGGATCTGCAGCATGTGCGCATCATCGCCGTAGATAGCAGAGGTCGCCGTGTATCCGATGCCAGCAACGAACTGCAGTTCGAGGTTGAAGGCGATGCCCGTATTGTGGCTGTAACCAATGGCGATATTGAGAGCGACGAACTGAACGTAACCAATCACCGTCGCCTGTGGCATGGTTCGGCTATGGTTATCCTGCGTGCAGGCAGCCAGCCATCAAAAGTAACGCTAAAGACTACATCCGACAACTTTAAAACCGTTGTCAACAAGTTTGAAACTAAATAAACTACATATGAAGAAAACTATTATCGCACTCGTAGCACTCGTGGGACTCACCACCACAGCTACCGCACAGAACAATGTGTTAGAATCAGCACAGAAAACAAACAACTACTTCATGATGAAGTATAGTGACCCTACCCTTCCCACCAACGTGAAGAAGGTGCGCCCCTCGTCGCTTTGGACACGTGCCGTGTACTACGAGGGACTGATGGCCCTGAATGCCATCGACCCACAGCAGCGTTACATCGATTACGCCATGACCTGGGCCGACTTCCACAAGTGGACACCACGCAACGGCGTGAACACCCTTGATGCCGACGACCAGTGCTGCGGACAGACCTACGTTGAACTGGCAGCTTTGAAAGGTGGCGATCAGAAAGCACTCTTAGCTAACGTCATAGCCAATCTGGATCACCAGATGGTTACCCCAAACTCAAAGAAGCAAACCTCTACGCCCAAGGCCAAGACCAACGTGAACTCGTTGTACGGCTGGTGGACCTGGATTGATGCCATACAGATGGCTATGCCACTCTACATGCAGATTGCAAACGTTACTGGCGAACAGAAATATCGCGACCACGCCATGCAGATGTACCGCTGGACTCGTAACGAGTGTGGTGGTGGTTTGTTCAACACCAAAGACGGTTTGTGGTGGCGCGATGCCGACTACGTACCACCTTACAAGGAAAAGGATGGTAAGGACTGCTACTGGAGCCGTGGTAACGGTTGGGTGTATGCCGCCATCGTACGCTGCATGAACCAGTTGAGTCCTAAGAGTAAAGAATATAAGGAACTGAAGAAGGACTTCCTGCTGATGAGCAAGGGCTTGCTCAGCTGTCAGCACGAAGATGGTTTCTGGCATGCCAGCTTGGTAAGCGATGCCGACTACCCTACCCCCGAGATGACAGGTACCGCCCTGTTCCTCTATGGTATGGCATGGGGGATTCAGCAGGGGTTGCTCAAAGCCAAGACCTATCGCCCTGCATGCGACAAAGCCTGGCAGGCACTCGCATCATGCGTACATAACGATGGATTCTTAGGATGGAACCAGGGCACAGGAAAGGAACCCTCAGCCGGACAACCTGTTACCTTCGACAGCGTACCCGACTTTGAAGACTATGGCACAGGCTGTTTCCTGCTTGGCGCTTCTGAGTATTACAAACTTACCAGATAATGAGGAAATTCTTAACCATAATATGTGTGGCGTGCTGCTATGCCTCGGCAACCTTTGCCCAGGCATGGCCACAGCCCAAACCAGAAGCTAAACCCGGCACCCGTTGGTGGTGGCTGGGTTCAGCTGTTAATCAGCGCGACCTGCAGTGGAACCTCCAGGAGTATGCCCGTGCAGGCATAGGCGCTGTTGAGATAACGCCTATCTATGGCGTAAAAGGTAACGATGCCAACAACATCGCTTACCTCTCACCCCAATGGATGCAGGCCCTGCAATCGGTTCAAGACATCGCCCGTCCGTTAGGCATCGAGGTGGATATGAACTGCGGTACCGGCTGGCCCTTTGGCGGTCCGCACATCTCGTTAGATCAGGCTGCTTGTCGTGCGATTATCAAGGATACCATTATTAATGGCAAGCACCAGTATGAGGTTGAGATTGGACACACCAAGCAGAAGGTAAAACGTGCCGCTCCTGGTGGCGAAGGCTGGGTGGTGGATCATTTCGACCGCAACGCCGTAGCACACTACCTGGATCGTTTTGAACAGGCATTTGCAACATCGGGCGTACCTTACCCTCACACGTTCTTTAACGACAGCTACGAGGTGTACAAGGCCGATTGGACGCCCACCCTGTTCGATGAGTTCCAGAAACGTCGTGGATACGACCTGCGTACTAAACTGCCCGAACTGTTAGGCAAGGTAGATGATGGCAACCAGACGTTGGCCGATTATCGCGAAACACTCAGCGATATGCTGCTCGAGAACTTCACCCAGCAGTGGGTGGCATGGGCACACAAGCATGGTGTAAAGGTGCGCAACCAGGCTCATGGCTCACCTGCCAACCTGCTCGATCTTTATGCCGCTGTAGATATTCCAGAGATCGAAGGGTTCGGTCTTTCAGAGTTCGGCATTAAGGGCTTGCGCACCGATCCTGGCAAAACCCGTAAGAATGATAGCGACGTGTCGATGCTCAAGTATGCATCGTCGGCTGCTCATGTCATGGGCAAGCCCTTCACATCCAGCGAAACGTTTACCTGGCTCACCGAGCATTTCCGTACCTCGCTCTCACAGATGAAGCCCGATCTCGACCTGATGTTCACCTGTGGTGTAAACCACGTGTACTTCCATGGTTCGTGCTACACCCCACAGAACGCTGCCTGGCCTGGTTGGAAGTTCTATGCATCGGTTGATATGAGTCCTACCAACTCTATCTGGCGCGATGCCCCTTTCCTGATGAAGTACATCGAGCGTAGCCAGAGTTTCCTGCAGTTGGGCGAGCCTGACAACGATTTTCTGGTATATCTGCCCGTACGCGACATGTGGCACCAGCGTGATAACAACAACACGCTACTCATGCAGTTCGACATCCACTCGATGGCCAAGAAAGCGCCTCAGTTTATCCGCAGCATCCTGACGATTGACAGCTTAGGTTACGACTGCGATTACATCAGCGATCGTCAGTTGGCTAAGGTACGCATGCAGGATGGCATGCTTGTAACCGAGGGTGGCACCCGCTACAAGGCGCTTATCATCCCCAGCGGCACCACCATCGATGCGTCGCTGCAAGCACAGATCAACCGCTTGAACGCCTATGTGATTCGTGGCGAACAGGCTGCCGATATGGCCAAGTTTGCCAAAGCCGAACAGATGAAGACCACCTACGGCTTGCGCGCCATCCGTCGCCATACAGCCGATGGTTGGCACTACTTCATCGTAAACCTCACACCCAAGGATATTACAGGCGATGTAACCCTGGCAGTACCTTTCGAGAGTGCTACCTGGTTCAACCCCATGAACGGTGATATTCAGCCTGCCGAAGTACATAACGGACAGCTGCACATCGCCCTCAAATCAGGCGAAAGCCGCATCCTACAGACGTCAAATCAACCTTCAACAAATATTACTACAACTGCATCCGGGACCGAGGAGATAACTCTCCAAGGTCCATGGGTGCTTTCATTCACCGACGAAAGTCCACGTGTTGAAGGCACGTTCAAACTGAACAAGCTCCAGACGTGGGAGACACTGAGCGACAGTGCTGCCGTTACCATGGGTACAGGTGTTTACACCACCAGCATCAAGCTTTCGGCCCAACAAGCTAAGCAGCACTGGCAGATTGACTTAGGCGACGTACGCGAGAGTGCCCGTGTGTATATCAACAGTCAGTTTGTAGGTTGTGCCTGGGCCGTACCATTCATTCTGGATTGCGGCAACACTCTGCACAAGGGCAAGAACGAGATACGTATCGAGGTTACCAACCTGCCTGCCAACCGCATTGCCGAGCTTGACAGAAAAGGCGTACAGTGGCGCAAATTCAACGAGATTAACGTGGTGGATATCAACTATAAGAACACCACCTACGCCGATTGGAAACCCGTTCCAAGTGGACTAAATACAACCGTTAAACTGGTTCGTTAAGTCGCACGTTACTTATTATAATAATGTACGTAAACGTTTCGTATTCGAAAACGTTTACGTGCTTTTTTACGCACTTTTTTACCATCGAATAGCCGATTTTTAATTTTTTTATACTATATTTGCACCAATTTAAGGACTAATCTCTGAGAAGTAATTGACTTACTATTATAATTAATAACTTAAACATCAAAGTATGAATCAAGCAATGAGAAGATTGTGCAAACTGTGTCTCTTAGCAGCATTCTTTGTACTGGCTCCCCCTGAGGTGCTGGCTCAAACGATTGCGAAAGGACAGGTGTTTGACTCAACTAACGAGCCCGTTATTGGCGCTACAGTTGTAGAAAAAGGTAGTCCTAAAAACGCTACGATTACCGACTACGACGGTAACTTTAACCTCACGCTGCAGAACAGTAAGCAGGTTGTAATTACCTACATCGGTATGAAATCCAAGACCGTTACCATCAGCGGTGCCCCCGTTAAGGTAACCATGGAAGACGACAACACCACCCTGAACGATGTGGTAGTAATTGGTTACGGTTCGGTTAAGAAGAAAGATCTTACCGGATCGGTAGCAACCGTTAACAGCGAAACCTTGCAGGCTGTACCTGTAGCCAATGCCTCAGAGGCCCTCACCGGTAAGATGGTGGGTGTACAGGTAACTACCACCGAAGGTTCGCCCGATGCCGAAGTAAAGATTCGTGTTCGTGGTGGTGGTTCTATCACCCAGAGCAACGATCCCCTTTACATCGTTGATGGATTCCCCGTTGAGACCATCAGCGACATTCCCGCAAATGATATCGAAGACATCACCGTACTGAAGGATGCATCATCTACCGCCATCTATGGTAGCCGTGGTGCTAATGGTGTTATCCTGGTAACCACCAAGAGCGGTAAGGAGGGTAAGACCAAGGTAAGCTACAATGCTTACTACAGCTGGAAGAAGATTGCCAAGAAGCAGGATGTGCTGAGCGCACGCGACTATGCTACCTGGCAGTACGAGCTGGCCTTGCTGAAGAACAATAACGATCCTGAGAAGATCTCGTCGTACACCGATTATTTCGGCAACTATCAGGATCTGGATATGTACGACAATATTGCCACCAACGATTGGCAGGATCTGGTTTACGGCCGTACCGGTCACACCTTTAATCACAACATCAACATCAATGGTGGTACCGAGAATATCAAATATGCATTCAGCTATGCACACATGAACGATAAGGCCATCCAGATTGGTTCAAGTTTCAAGCGTGATAACTTCAGTCTGAAGCTGAACACCAAGCCCACCAAGACCACAACACTCGATTTCCAGGCACGTTATGCCGATACCGATATCCGTGGTGGTGGTGCACAGGATGCTACTGGTGTATACGATTCTGACCACCGTCTGCGTTATGCTGTTATCTACAGCCCATTCCCCATCAAGAACCTTGATCCATCAGCCGGTTCTGCCGATGACGATTTAGGAAACCTCTACAATCCTATCCAGGCTCAGTGGGATAACGACCAGAAGAAGGAACGTAAGAACCTGAACATTGCAGGTGCTTTTGGATGGGAGATTTACAAGGACCTGAAGCTGCGTACCGAGTTTGGTTACGACGACTACAACAACTACGACCAGCGTTACTGGGGTCTTACCACCTATTATATTAAGAACGTACCAGCAGTTGACAACCAGAACATGCCAGCCATCCGACTGACATCAACTAACCGTCACCGCTTCCGCAATACCAACACCATCAACTACGACTTCAAGAATCTGATTAAGAACGAGGATCACAAGTTGAACCTGATGGTAGGTCATGAGTACGTGATTACCAAGCAGCGCGTTAATACCGACGAGGTACACGGTTTCCCCACCGACTTTGATGCTGCCACTGCTTGGAAGCTCACCTCACAGGGTGTACCCTACTCTATCGACGATGCTTACAGTGCTGATGACAAGCTGCTCTCTTTCTTCGGTCGTTTGAACTACAACCTGAAGGACCGCTACCTGCTCAGTGCTACATTCCGTGCCGATGCCAGCTCTAAGTTTGCTAAGGGCAACCGTTGGGGTTACTTCCCCTCAGCCGCTCTGGCTTGGCGTATCTCTTCAGAGCCATTCATGGCCAGCACAGCCTCTTGGCTCGACGATTTGAAACTGCGTGTAAGCTACGGTACTGCTGGTAACAACAATATTCCAGTTGGTCAGCTTGTACAGACTTATAGCGCCAGCTCTACCGCTTGGGTAAACGGTATCTCTTCATACTGGGCACCATCAAAGACGATGGCTAACCCCGACCTGAAGTGGGAGACCACCATCACCCGTAACGTAGGTTTGGACTTCACCCTGTTCGGTGGCAAACTGAATGGTACCATCGAGGCCTATCTGAACACCACCAAGGACCTGCTTATCCAGTTCCCTGTAGGCGGTACAGGTTACGACAACCAGTATCGTAACATGGGTAAGACCGAGAATAAGGGTCTTGAGTTCAGCTTTACCTGGCATGCCGTTAACCAGAAGAACTGGGGTATCGACATCAGCGGTAACATCGGCTTCAACAAGAATAAGGTTAAGAGCCTTGGTGTGATGAACGACTTTGGTTGGAACACCAACTGGGCTTCGACCGAAATCGGTAACGACTACTGGATTTCTGTAGGCGATCCTCTCGGCCAGGTAATGGGATTCCGCATGGATGGCGCTGGTCGCTACGAGGTGAGCGACTTTGCTGGCTACGATGCTAAGCAGGGTTGGATTCTGAAGGATGGTGTAGCCGATGCTACAGCCGTAGTAGGCACTATCCGTCCAGGTTCGCTCAAGCTCAAGGATCTGGATGGCGATGGATTCGTAACATACGAGAACGATGTAGAGGTTCTGGGTGATGTTAACCCAACAGCATTCGGTGGATTCACCCTGAGCGGTCACGCTTACGGCTTCGACCTGAGCGCTGCCTTCAACTACAGCATTGGCAACAAGGTTTATAATGCTAATAAGATTGAGTACACCTCAACCTCAAAGTACCAGTATCGCAGTATGAGCACCGAGATGGCTGCTGGCAAGCGCTGGACCAACCTCGATCCTGAGACCGGTCTGCTCAGCAACGACCCAACCCGTCTGGCCGAGTTGAACGCCAACACCACTATGTGGAGCCCTTACATGAGCCGTATGGTACTTACCGACTGGGCTCTTGAGGATGCTTCATTCCTGCGTCTCAACACCCTGTCGCTGGGTTACACTATTCCTGCTGCCCTCACCAAGCGTGCTGGCATTCAGAGCCTGCGCTTCTATGTAACAGCTTACAACGTATTCACCATCACTAATTACAGCGGTTTCGATCCAGAGAGCGACTGCTACCGCCGTACAGCGCTTACACCAAGTGTTGACCACTCTGGTTATCCACGTAGCCGCCAGTTCGTTGTAGGACTCAATTTGAATTTCTAAAATGAAGGAGGACATGAACATGAAGAATAATATCAAATTAGCTATACTGTCAATGTCGCTGATGGGTCTGGCCTCGTGCGACATGGATGCCCCCAGCATCTCAACCCTCGACGAATCATCGGTATTCGCCACCTACTCGCTGGCCGAATCAGAGGTGATGTCGATCCACGTATCATTTGGCGAGACCAACTCATACCGTGGCCGTTTCCTGCCCTACTATGGTGTTAACACCGATGTAGAATGGGGTAACGCACCATCGTATGCCGACCGCGTAAGCGATAAGCAGAGTCTGTGGAACTACAGCACTCAGGCTGCTAACGGACAGATGAACACCGCCAACAATGCCTACGCAAAGTTCTACGAGGGTATCGAGCGTGCCAATCTGGCCATCAAGGGTATCCGCCAATATGGTAACATCGAGAACAACGCCGATATGCGCCACCTGTTAGGCGAGGCCCTCACCCTGCGTGCCGTTATCTATAACGACCTGCTGAAGGCTTGGGGCGACGTGCCTGCACGTTTCGAGCCTAACAACTCAGATAATATGTACCTGCCCCGTACCAACCGCGATGTGATTTACAAGCAGTTGCTGGCCGATCTGTTAGAGGCTGAGGACTATTGCTACTGGGCTAAGGAGAATGCTATCACCAAGACTACCGAACGTGTAAACAAGGACTTTGTTAAGGCCCTGCGTGCCCGTCTGGCTCTCTATGCAGGTGGTTACGGTCTGCGTGGCGATGGCTATCGCCTGTCGAAGGATCCCGAGTTGGCTCCTGAGAAGATGTACCAGATTGCCAAGCAGGAGTGCGAAGAGGTGATTGCCCATGGCAGCAGCAAGCTGGGTTCGTTTAAGGAGAACTTCGTTAAGCTCTGTCAGGATAATGTAACAGCTGGTGGCGAAAGCCTTTGGGAGATTCCATTCTCTGCCGGTCGTGGCCGTGTGCTCTACACATGGGGTTTGAAGCATAACGCTAAGGACCAGTACACCCAGCAGTCGCAGGGTGGTATCAACCGCGCAGTTTCTACTCTGTACTACGATTATGATCCCGAGGATATCCGTCGCGACATTACTGTAGTACCTTACGAGTGGAGTAAGGACCTGAAGGATGGCAATGCGCACGTTGTGCTGAGCGGCTTGAACAAGATGTGCTTCGGTAAGCTGCGCTACGAGTGGATGAACCGTATTGTTACCAGTACCAACGACGATGGTGTAAACTGGCAGTACATGCGCTTGGCTGATGTTTACCTGATGGCTGCCGAGGCCGAGAACGAACTGGGTAACACCGCCGCTGCATGGAGCTATATGAAGCCCGTTCTGGATCGTGTACTCCCCGCTGCTAAGGTATCTGCCCTGCAGACCAAGTACACCGCCTCTCAGCAGGCATTCCGCGAGGGCATCTACGATCAGCGTGCACTCGAGTTTGCTGGCGAGGCTCTGCGTAAGGCCGACCTGGTTCGCTGGGGTATCATCGACCAGAAGATGGCCGAGGCCAAGGCTAAGCTCCAGGCTCTGCAGACACGTACTGGCGACTATGCCGGACTGCCCGACAAGGTTTATCTGAAGACTGTTGAGAACGAGAGCGAGATTGAAATCTACGGTCTGAACAAGGGCGAGAACGATGCCACTGTTATCAACGGTTTCGAAGGCGATTGGGAGAGCAAGAGCTGGTTCGGCAGTGCCGACAAGCCAAGCCTTACCGACGATATTATCGACGGTCTCTACGTGGCTACTCCAAGTCTTAACTGCCTGTGGCCTATCTGGCAGAACTTCATCGACTCAAGCAACAACATGCTGAACAACGATGTTAACTACGGTCAGTTGTCTGATTGAAAATTGAACATTGAAAATTGAAGATTTTTTATGAAAAAAATATATTTAAAATCTATCGTATTTGGTCTGGCTACTGTGGCTTTAGCTTCATGTAGCGACGTTGCCGACGAGATTACGAGCATTGTGTATAACCGTAATTTCTCGCCCACCAGCGTAGAGGCCAAGGTGCGCAACCGCACCAATATTGAACTGAGCTGGAACCTTGGCGATGGCGTAACCAACTATAATGTTGAGGTTTATGCCAACGACAGCTTGACCTTTGCCGGTTCGCCCGTACAGAGTTTCTCTGTAACACCCGATCAGGTGCCCGTGCTTATAACAGGTCTGGATGGCGAAACCCAGTACTCATTCCGTGTTCAGGCCACCGATGGCGATGCCACACGCGACTCAAAGTGGAGCGGTGTGTATGCCAAGACCGAGGCCGAGCAGCTGTTCAAGAACGTGAAGGAAGAGGATATCAAGGCTAAGGAGGTAACCCTGCGCTGGACTGCTGGCGAAGAGGCTGCCACCATCACCCTTACACCTGGTAACATTGTGTATAACATCACAGCTGCCGATATCGCAGCTGGTGCTGCTACCGTTACAGGTCTTACACCTGAAACTGAGTATACCGCTGTGATGGCTCGTGCCAATGGTAAGACTCGTGGTAAGATCAGCTTCACCACAGGCGTATATCTCGAAGAGACCGACATTCTGGTTAAGGCCGGTTCTAATATCGCACAGGCCATCACCGACGCTCCTGAAGGCTATCGCCTCATTGTGGAGCCTGGCACATACGGTATCGCTACCGACGAGGCTGCATTTGGCGGTTCAGTAACGGTTAGCAAGAATCTCACCATCAAGGGTCTGCGCCAGAACGATCATCCTGTTATCAAGGGCCGTTTCAAGGTAGAAGCTTCGCTCACTATCGATCAGGTAACACTCGATGGTAAGGGCACCGATGGCGGTCAGGCATTCGATTTCACAGCTGCCAACACCATCGACCACTTCACTGTTAACAATAGCGAGGTGACCAACTACACCAAGGGATTCTACTATGTGAATAAGGCTGCTAAGATTAACAGCTTGGTTATTAACAACTGTCTCATCAGCAACATCGAGTGTGATGGTGGTGATATGTTCGACTGCCGTGCAGGTGCTATCCTGATGCTCAACATCACCAACAACACTATTTGGAACTCTTGTAAGGGTCGTGACCTGGTACGCTACGACGACAAGTCAGGCAACTTTGCCGGTGTAGCTCCTGTCATCACCATCGATCACAACACCATCGTAGGTGCTTGTAACGATGCAGGAAAGCGCATCCTCTATGTTCGCTTCAAGGGCAACAGTATCACATTCACCAACAACATCGTAACCGCCTCTGCCGGTAACTTCTCTAACCAGAAGAATACCGCCGAGCCTACATTCGAGAACAACTTCTACTCAGGAGCTGATGGTTACGTAACCGAAGGTGCCAACGCCAATGCCCTCTTCGTAGATAAGAGCGGAACCATTGCCGATCCTCAGTTCAAGGACGCCGCTAATGGCGACTTCACTGTAGGCAACGATGCCGTGAAGGATAACAAGGCTGGTGACCCACGCTGGTTCTAATCCACAAGTGATTACATAAAAAGAGAGCTGTGCATCATGCACAGCTCTTTCTTTGTTTAGAACGTAAGACGTACAAATACGGGATAATGATCAGAAGGAAGGCGCTTTTGATGCTTCTGGAAATTAATCTCCTGAGGAGCATCGGCGCCTTTTACTGTATCTGTTTGTTGGGGTGCTTCCGACCAATAGGTGTTAGTTAACACGCCGTAACGCTGTACGGTAAAGGCAGGCGATACAAACACGTGGTCGATACGACTGGCGGTCTTCAATTCAGGATCCCAGCTGTTAAAGGTACCGTTCTCGGCAAAGCGGAACTGCGCCTTCTCAAAGCTGTCGTCCAATACACCCGACTGTGTAAAGATACCATAAATCTCGTTAGTCTGATCCACATTAAAGTCACCTGTCAGCACCACGGGCTTACCCTTAGCAATCTCTTTGATACGCTGCACCACCAGTTTAGCACCCTCACGACGGGCCACAGTACCTACGTGGTCCATGTGCAGATTAAAGTAATAGAACTTCAGGCTGGTACCCTTGAGTTTAAAATAGCCCCACGAGCAGATACGCACACAAGCAGCATCCCAACCCAAACCAGGCTTCTCAGGGGTTTCCGACAACCAGAAGTCGCCGTGATCCAACAGTTTGATTTTGTTACGGTCGTAGAAGATGTTTGAGTGCTCGCCAGCATGCTTACCATCATCGCGACCTAAACCGATACAGTCGTAATCGGTCAGTTGCTTTAATAAGTCCTGACGCTGCGACTCCAATACCTCCTGAGCACCAAAGATGTCCGGATGCTCAAACAGTATCTGACCGCACAATACCGGCATGCGCTGCTGCCAGGCATTACCTGCTTTGGCATCGCCGTCGTTCTGATAACGAATGTTGTAACTGCCCACGTAAAGTTCCTGGGCCTGTGTAGTAATGCTGGCTGCCATCATCATGGCAACCAGCATAAGTTTACTGAATACTTTCATTAGTAGCGTTTAATTATTTGTGTAAATGAATTGAATAAATTATCTGTTCGATTCTACTTCGGCACGCTTTGCACGATAGTAACGATCCACGAAATCAATCTGCTCACGGTTGGGCACATTAATCAGCGATGCACCATTGCTGAACTGCATAGTGGTTGGCTTGCTCTCGTCGAAGGTTGGCCAGTAAGGCAGCCCCTTACCGTTAGGATTACCCGTCTTGGCAAAGTTCACCCAGTACTGCTGAATGATTTCGGCCAGAGCACTCTCGGTAGGATACTTCTGAGGTTGGTCGAGGAACATACCGTTCAGGTACATGATATCATCGGCATGAGCCACACCCTTACGACGCGGATCACGTGAAAAACTCATCTCCGAAGGCTGAGCCAGATAAGCCGCATAAGCCGCACTCTTACCAGTCTTGGCCTGCAAGCTAACCCATGCATACGATGGCCATGCAAAGCCCATATCACGGAAGGCATCGCCAAAGCCGTGCCAAGCCTCGTCGTTGGTAGCACCAGGATAGAACTTCAATGCCTCGTCGGCCCAAGCACCAAAAATGCTCTTCAGCGTTTTCTGATAGTCCTCGGCAGTAATGTTACCTGGGGCAAACAGCGCACCCTCGTCGCTATTGGTCATCACGATTACAGGCACATCGTTATACTCGCCGCGCTCATACATACGATACTGGTCGTCGCAAATCACGTAACCATCCACGCAAGGCCAGAAACCAGCAAAGCCCACGTTACCATCGCACAGTGCCATGGCATCCATGGCACGCAGCTGCTTCAGATTCTTTTTCTTCAGATGCTTCATAAAGGCCACACCCTGCTGCTCGGCACCCTTCTGCGAGGCATCAAGTCCTAACGAACGTGGCGCATCGCTCCAAGGCGCAAACGAGCCACCGCTATGACTGATACAACGATGGAACAAACCACGTGCCAAAGGCGATGCACACAGCATGCTACAGCTGATGGCACCAGCACTCTCACCAAAGATGGTTACCTGATCAGGATCGCCACCAAACTGGGCAATGTTACGCTGTACCCACTGCAGGGCATAAATCTGGTCTAACAATCCGTAGTTACCCGAATGGCCGTCTTTGCTTTCCTTAGTCAGTTCGGGATGGGCCATAAAGCCTAAGGCACCTGTACGGTACTCGATGCTCACGATCACTACACCACGCAGTGCCAGGTGCTTCCACAGGTCGCCACCATACCACTCGGTCTGGAAACCGCCACCGTGAATCCATACCATCACAGGCAGTTTGTCGTTTACGGTCTTAGCTGGTGTGGCAATACCCAGATACAGGCAGTCCTCGCTCATCATATCGGCCGTACGACCAGGACGTGTGGGCTGAGGAGGCATTTTTCCAAACTCATCGCACACGCGTACACCCTCCCAGGCCTTGGCAGGCTGTGGAGCGCGCCAACGCAGATTACCAACAGGAGGTGCTGCGTATGGGATGGCCTTATACACGGCCAGTCCATCGTCCAGTACACCTTGTACATCACCAGTCTCTACATGTGTTGCCAACAGCGGTTGAGCCTCAGCAACAAAGCTGGTTGCCATCACAACAGCAACCAGCATCAGTCTTCTAAGTAACACTTTCATCACTTGTTTAATTATTATTTTTTAGTTGTTGTACATTCATTTACCAGATACACAATACTCATATAAGGTATGCCTGTGTTCGATTCGAGACCAATCTCACAGGTACGACTGTTAGAGTAGCCCACCTCGATATGGTTAGCCTCAATCTGTGGGCGCAGCTTGCGCAATCCGTACTTATTCAGCTCTGGGAAGGTAAAGCCTCTGTCGCCAGCAAAGCCGCAACACCCCACACCCTCGGGTAGGAACACGTTGTTTGAGCACAGCTTAGCCAAAGCTATCATATCCTTATCTACACCCATCTGTCGGGTAGAACACGTCAGGTGCAGTGCTATATGACGGTCGATAGGATGGAAATCCAATCGAGGTACCAGGAACTTCATAATAAACTCGGCAGGCTCGTAGAGGTGCATCTTATGCATCACCTTCTTCATACGGTGCAGACACGGACTCTGGGCGCACAGCACAGGATACTTACCCTCCTCGCTGGCTTTCCACAGGGCTGCCTCCAGTTCGGCACTCTTACGGTCGGCAATATCCAGCATACCCTTACTCTCCCATATCTGGCCACAGCACATACGCTCCATGCCCTCTGGGAAGATTACCTCGTAGCCAGCCTTAGCCATCAACTGTATCACCTCATCCACCAGGTCGTGAATCTTGCCACCACTCTTCGACTGTCCCATGGTCTGATTGATACAGCTGGGGAAGTAAACCACCTTTGAACATTGAACATTCTTGCCTTGCAAGCCAGCAGAGCTGGAGCGGAACATTGAACATTGAACATTTTTATCTTCTGTTTGCGCAGCAGAATGGTCAATGGTCAACGGTGAATGGTCAATGGAATTAATGATAAACTGCGTCAGGTCGCTCTTCTTGGGCTGGCGATGCTTCTTAGGCATAGCGGTAGTCCAGAGTGGCAGGCCCATCTTGTTCATCGTACGACATACGGTAGTCATCAGTGTCGGACCGAGTGTGACGTGTGCGGCATGTGCCACGTCGAGCACTACGCGCAGTCCGCTCTTGATGCCCGCCATATGCTTGGATGCATAATCACCCACCCAGTAGCCCAACGGACGTGTGTTCATGTCCAGTTGTCGTATCAGGTGCGTCAGCTCGCCTGTGTTTATCTTCATGGGGCATGACGTTGAACACAAGCCATCGGTAGCACAGGTCTGATCGCCATAGTACTTATACTGCTTCTGCAGGCGCTACAGGCGCTCGTCGTCCTCACCAGTCTTAATCAGATGACAAATCTCGCGCTGTACGGCAATACGCATACGAGAAGATAGTGTGAGTCCGCACGACATACAGTTAACCTCGCAGAATCCGCACTCAATACACTTGTTGGCACGCTTCACCTGCTCGATGGTTTCCTTGGCTGTACTCAGCTTGTGATCCATCAGGTAGTGTCCGCCATCAGGCACACTCTTGAAGTCGTAATCCAACTCTGGCAGCGGCTTCAGACACTTGATAAAGCAGTCGGGATCGTCGTTGAATATCACACCCTGGTTCAGCAGTCCGTTCGGGTCGAAAATAGCCTTCAGCTCCTTCATCACCTCGTAGGCATTCTCGCCCCACTCGTACTTCACAAATGGTGCCATATTGCGACCCGTACCGTGCTCGGCCTTCAAACTGCCGTCGTAGCCCTCTACCACCAGCTTGGCCACATCGCGCATCATCTCGGCATAACGGGCCACCTCGTGCTCATCGGCAAAGCTCTGATTCAGAATAAAGTGATAGTTACCCTCGAACGCATGACCGTAGATACATGCATCGTCGTAGCCATGATCGGCTATCAGCTTCTGCAACTTCACGGTAGCCTCAGGCAGACTCTCGATGGGGAATGCCACATCCTCAATCAGGCACGAGGTGCCTACCGGACGTGTACCGCCTACCGATGGGAATATACCGCTACGGATGGCCCAGTACTTACCGTACACAGCCGGATCCTCGGTAAACTCGGCAGGAATATAGAGTTTGAATGGACCTAAGCACTCCTTAATCTTCTCGATCTTCAACAGCAGCTGATCGTGGGTAATACCCTTGGTCTCGGTCAGTATAGCCGTTAAGTTATGGTAATCGCCAGGCTGCACGCCCTCAATCTTACCGGCATCCACATCCTGCTTATACTGCAGATAAACGGGATCATCAACCGATGATAGCGACTTATAGTCGAGCATCTCGGCACTCTTCACCATCAGGTTCTCGGCGCTCATCTCCAGGTCTTCGTCGCCAGCCTTCAGCTTCTTCATAGCCACCACAGCCTCGCAACTCTCCTTCATGGTCATAAAGTAAACCATGGCCGATGCCTTGAACGGATAGTCCTTCAGTGTTTTCATCGTTACCTCCGACAGGAAGGCCAGTGTACCCTCGCTACCTACGATAGAGTGTGCGATGATATCAAACGGGTCGTCGTAAGCCACCAGTGGGCGCAGATTCAAACCCGTTACATTCTTAATACTGTATTTCTTGGTAATGCGATTAGTCAGCTCCTGGTCGGCACGTACCTTGTCACGCAGTGCCTCGATCTTAGAGATAAAATCAGGATGTTGTTTCTTGAATGCTTCGCGACTCACCGGGTCGCCAGTATCCAGTACCGTACCATCCGTCAGGATGATACGCGCCGATAGCAGCATACGGTCGCTATTGGCATGCACGCCGCAGTTCATACCCGAGGCATTGTTTACCACGATACCACCTACCATGGCAGCACCGATAGATGCCGGATCGGGTGGGAACACACGTCCGTATGGCTTCAGTATCTGATTAACCCTCGCCCCCACTATACCAGGTTGCAGCTTGATGCTCTCGGCTGTATCCGAAAGCATATACTTCTCCCAATGCTTGCCAGCCACAATGAGCACGCTGTCGGTACAGCTCTGTCCCGAGAGCGATGTGCCAGCAGCACGGAAGGTAAAGGGCAGTTTATACTTGTCGCACAACTGTACAATCTTTGATATCTCGGCCTCACCATCACTACGAAGCACTACCTTCGGAATCTGGCGATAAAAACTGGCGTCGGTACCCCAACCTAAGGTACGTAGCTCGTCGGTGTAAATGCGCTCGGCAGGCATGAATCGCCGAAGTTCTGATAAGAATTCGTTTAGCATAGGGCGCTTGGGTTTAGTTATACTTCGATTTTTGTGAGCAAATATACAAAATTTTTCGATATCACCACACTTTTTCAACGTTTTTTTGACTCTTTTGATTTTTTCACAAAAAAATCGTGGTACGTATCAAAAGTTTTCGTATATTTGTCGGCAGAACTTATATAAATATTCACTAACACTAAAATCCTATGTCAGCATTAGTATCTGCTATCCCTATTCTGTTACTCATTGTATTAATGATGGGTTTCAAGGTATCTGGCTACAAGAGCGCTATCGTTACGCTGATTGTAACCGTTGTATTGGCACTGTTCGC
This sequence comes from Xylanibacter ruminicola 23, assembly GCF_000025925.1. Lineage (NCBI taxonomy): Bacteria > Pseudomonadati > Bacteroidota > Bacteroidia > Bacteroidales > Prevotellaceae > Xylanibacter > Xylanibacter ruminicola. Next base: position 1,925,783 of record NC_014033.1, read on the forward strand.
AGCACCAGCCTTAGGCATTGTGCCCGAGAAGTATGCACAGGCAAGCATTGTTGGCATCACGCTATGGTCGGTAGTCGAGGGACTGCTCAAGGCCTGCTTCCCTATCATACTTATTATTATATGTGCGATATTCAGTTATAACATCCTTTGCGAAACCAAGGAGATCGAGACGATTAAAACGCAGTTTATCCAGATGACCTCGGATAAAGGTCTGCTGGTACTGCTGCTTACATGGGGTCTTGGTGGTGTGCTCGAAGGTATGGCAGGCTTTGGTACGGCTGTGGCCATCCCGGCAGCCATCCTGATTGGCTTAGGTTTCAAGCCCATGTTCTCGGCTGTAATCTGTTTGATTGCCAACACCGTAGCTGTAGGCTTTGGTGCTGTGGGATTGCCCGCCACCACACTGGCCAACCAGGTTGCTGCCAGCGGTACCGCTACCCCCGAGGAGCTTTGCGAGGTAGCCACCTTTATTATCCTGCAGCTGTCGCTCATGTTCTTTATCACCCCGTTCCTTATCCTAATGCTTACCGATAAGACCAAGGTTGTCAAGAACATCTGCATTGCATTGTTTGTGGGTTCGTTCTCTATTATCGTGCAGTTCTGCTGTGCCCACTTTATCGGTCCTGAGACACCAGCCATTCTGGGTTCGGTAGCCGCCATCGCCGCCATGCTGATTTACAACAAGCTGTTTATACACGATGAGAATCCTAATGACGAGGTGAAGGTTGAGAAGAAGAACTTCGGTCTGGTTAAAACGCTCAAGGCCTGGAGTGTTTACGGTTTGATTATCTTCTTCATCCTGATCAGTAGTAAGATTGTGCCTCCTGTTAACGAGCTGTTGGGTAGTACACTGGTTACCAAGTTCGAACTGCCCGTTATTGGCAACACCTTTAAGTTTGGCTGGCTGTCGAATGCCGGACTGATGATTTTCCTGGGTGCTGTGATTGGCGGATTGATTCAGGGCATGAGTATCGGTGCCTTGCTGAAACTGCTGGCCAAGACCACACTGAACCTGCAGAAGACGGTGGTTACCATCTGCTGTCTGGTGGCCATGGCTATGCTCATGAACAATGTAGGTATGACTAACGATATCGCTAAGGGTCTGGTAATGCTTACCGGCGTGGCCTTCCCATTCTTTGCACCGCTCATCGGTTCTATCGGTACGTTTGTTACAGGTAGTGCCACCAACGCCAACATTCTGTTTGGTAAGCTGCAGGCCACTGCCGCTACCGACTTAGGATTGGTTAACCAGGGCACTTTCTTTGGTGTGAGTGGTAGCGAGACCAACTGGCTTGCTGCAGCCAACTGTGCCGGTTCCGAAGGTGGTAAGCTGCTGTCGCCACAAAGTATCGCCATCGCAACCGCAGCATGTGATATGGAGGGTCAGGATGGCGATATTATGCGTAAGACCATGCCGTTCGCTATCTTCTGGATACTGATGAACGGCCTGATGGTATTCTTAGGCTTGCACGTTATTTAGCAGGCTGCAGGTACCAGCGTACCGTCCAGCTTAGCTCAGCACCGGGAGCCAGGGTTGTATAAGCACCTTGGCTCTCGAGTTCTATATAGGTCTTGCCACGGTTCACGTACACCTGAATCTCGGCCTCACCAGGAGCAGGCTCATCAGCCTTCAGGTCGGCAAACTTCTTGGTCAGCACCAGTCCGTTGTTCTCGTAGCTCAGCCAGCCCTTACCGTCGGCATTCACCTTACGGTTCTGCTGGGCCTCGTCGGCAGCATAGCAAGCCACTCCGTCTTTCTGCTCAAAGTTCATCAAGCCAGCAGGCCAGATGCTCTCCACAGGGGCATCAAACTTAATCACACCGGCATTAGGCACACGGGTAATCTCCCAAGGAGCCACTTTACGTTCCTCACCACTCTCGTTTATGATCGAATAGGTAATCACAATGGCACCATCCTTCTTGTCGGTACTGAAGTCCTTGCGCACACGGTACTTCAGCTTCTCCGATACCGGACTGGTCATCACCAGATGCCCGTCTTTCTCTACCACCTCGTACACGCCCTTGTCGAGTTCGAATACGGGAGGCCAGTTCCACTCCTTCTGCGGACTTGTCCAGAAGGTGCTACCGAAGCTTTCGGGCCACCTGAGCTGCGAAATAACTTCCTGATCCTGATACTTGAGCGACGTGATTTTAGCGCCCTTTTCGGGGGTGATGGTCATGGTTACATCACCAATCTTCACCTCTTTGGTCTGAGCCATAGCAGCCGATGACATGAGCAGGGCTACAGCCGAAAGCATTACAATTCGTTTCATACTTATAGTTGATAATGATTTTTTTGATGTTAGACGCACGCCAAGGGCAAAAGTTAAGCCTCATTATAGTTCGTTAACGTTAGTTGTTTTGTTTTGTGCGCGCTTAATCGTACCTTTGCACCCGAAATGGATAAACTTTGGAATAGGAACTACTGCAAGGTAATGGCAGCCAACTTTACGTTGTTTTTTGCCTTTTACGTGCTTACACCACTGTTGCCGCTCTACCTGAGCGAGCACTTCGGAGCCACTAAGGACGTGATCGGACTGGTGCTTTCGGGCTATACCATCACCGCCCTGCTGTTTCGTCCGTTCAGCGGCTATGTAGTAGATTCGTTTCCCCGCAAAATGGTGCTCATGGTGTCGTTTAGCGTGTTTGCCATCTTCTTTGCCGGCTACCTGGCCGCCTCTACCCTGTTGCTGTTCACCATTGTGCGCACGCTGCATGGCGGTCCGTTCGGCGCCCTCACCGTGGCCAATTCTACCGTGGCCATCGATGTGCTGCCCAGCAGCCGTCGTACCGAGGGTATCGGCTATTACGGCTTGAGCAACAATCTGGCCATGGCCATCGCCCCCACCATCGGCATTTTCATCTACCAGCTTACCAACAGCTTCGAGTTTCTGTTCTGGTTAGCGCTCATCGTAGCCACCACAGGCTGGCTGATCGATAGTACTGTAAAGCTTAAGCCTAGAGATTCTAGCCAGGCTAGAAGCTCAAGGCTCTCACTCGACCGCTTCTTCCTTACACGTGGCTGGCTGTTGGGCCTGAACATGGTGGCTTTTGGCTTTAGTTTTGGTGTGCTTAGCAACTATCTGGCCATTTATGGTAAGGAGGTAATGGGTATTACCGGTGGCACAGGCACCTATTTCATGCTGTGCTCAGTAGGTCTTATCCTCAGTCGCCTGCAGGGTAGCAAAGCCCTCCGCGACGGTCGTGTAACCCATAACGCCGCTACCGGTATGGTCATCTCCCTGGTAGGCTACACATTGTTTATACTCATGCCAACCTTGGCTCAAAGTTCCATGGTCAATGGTCAATGTTCAATGGTCAATGGTCAATGTTCAATGGTCAATGGTCAATGGTCAATGTTCAATGGTCAATGGTCAATGTTCATCGGCTACTACGGTTCCGCATTGTTGATTGGTTTAGGCAACGGTCATATGTGGCCTGCGTTCCAGAACATGACCATCAATGTGGCCACCAACAAACAGCGTGGCACTGCCAACAGTACCATCCTTATCTCGTGGGATATCGGTATGGGATTAGGTATTCTGGCTGGTGGTATCGTAGCCGAGCTCATTAGCTATAGCGCAGCCTTCTGGACGGTAGTACTCGTTAACGGTACGGGTGTAGCCACGTATTTCCTGGCTACGCGCGCCTTCTTCCTGCGCCGTAACCTCAATCCTACCGTACGATAAAATCAATGATTAGCGTACCAGCCCCTTCTTCATGTCGCGCATCTTACAAGGTATCCAAACCGTAACATGGGTACCCTTGCCTTTCTCCGACTTCAGGTCGATGGTGCCATGCAGCCCCTCAACAATCGACTTGCAGATAGATAAGCCCAGACCCGAACGCTGATTAAACAGTGCCAGCGAATCGTTACCCTGAATGAGTGTTGAGAAGTTCGACTTGAAGTCCTGAGGCTCACCGTCGCCTGTATCAATCACTTCTATCTTCAAGCCATTATCGGCATAATCATAATCGATGGTAATGGTACCCTCCTGGGTGTGCGCAAGCGCATTGTGCAACAGGTGTGTCATCAGCTGATACATCAGGTTGGTATCTACCATGCCCTTGGCGTGAGGCGATAATGGCGAACGTACAACTACTTGTACATTGGCACCTGCGTCGCGCTGAGCCTCACGGCGATACGACGCTATCAGCTCGGCCAGATTCACCTCTATCAAGGTAAAAGTGGCCATATTACTATCAAAGCTCGACAGTTCGAGTAGCTGCGATATAAAATACAGCAGCTGCTTACCATTCTGGTTAATGGTAGTCATCATGGCTTTCAGTTTCTTCGGATCAGACTCTTCATTATCCAGCAGCTTCTGACTATCGGTAATAATAGCATTCAAAGGCGTACGCAAGGCATGACTCACATTGGCCATAAACACCGTTTTAATACGCTCGCTACGCTGTGCACGACCTATTTCATTTCTTAGGCGCACGTGATAATAATGCTGCACCAAAAAAAGACAGATTGCAAACAAAACCAGAATCAGAATAAAAATAATCGATTGCCAACTCATAATGCTGTATTTTAGGTTTTAGACTGCAAAGATAAGAAATAATCCGAAAAAAAAGAAGCAGTTAACATTTGTTAACTGCTTCTCCAATGTTTTATTATGCAATGTCTATCTGTCGCGATAGCTTTACCTTCTCTTCTTCTATCTTAGGCAACTCTACGGTAAGTACTCCGTTCTCTACGCGTGCCTTAATGTCCTCCTTCTTCACATCGTCGGGCAGTATCAGTGTCTGCTCAAACTTCGAGTACGAGAACTCGCGGCGCAGATAGCGCATATTCTTATCCTCATCCTTGTGCTCCTGCTTCTGTTCCATCTTAATAATCAGGTTGCCCTCATCGTTAATATGAACATTAAAATCCTCCTTCTTCATGCCCGGTGCTGCAAGCTCTACGGTGTAGGCCTTGTCGCTTTCTTTTACGTTAATAGCAGGTGCTGTGCAATTTGCCTTCGGCATATACTCGGTGTCGAACAAATCTGCAAATACACTTGGAATCCAACTGTTAGTTCTCATTACTGGCATCATAATTTTTACCTCCTAATTCTATTTTTTTAAATTGTTAAACCATGTTGTTGAGCGCCTAGTGGCGTTCACAATCCATGATTGCAAAACAGATACCAGAGGCAAAGTATGCGTCAGATTGACATAATCTCCTGACAGATTGTCAGTGCAGAAGCTACAGTAGGTACTTCCGAAATCACCACCGAATGCTTGCCCTTACCCTCGCGGAAGTTGCACTTACGGGGATAGCGCGACACGTACTGCAGTATCTTACCAAAGGCCTCGCTCTGGAAGTAAGGACTATCGTCGCGACTCACAAAGTAGAAGAACATCTTCTGCTGCTTCAGCATGATTTTCTCGATACCCAGCTGCTTACCGGCCACACGTAACGGTACCACCAGAATCAGCTCCTCGCTCACAGCTGGTATGGCACCAAAACGGTCAACCAAACGCTTGCGATAGGCATCCAGCTGCAACTCCAACTGGGTACTGTTGGCCAGGTTGTCAAGCTCACGATACAGCAGCATGCGCTCCGAATCGCTCGGCACATACTGATCGGGGAAGTACATCTCGATATCGCTATCCAGCGCACAGTCGTCAACCCAGGAGATATTACTAGTCTCACTAGCCAGGCTAGCCGGGCTAGTTTTTCCAGCGGCAGAATCTGCCGCTGAAGCGGCCGATTCGGCCGAAGCTAGGAATTCGGGCTCTTCGTTTTTAAGCTCACTCATTGCCTGACTCAGAATCTTCTGGTACGTTTCGTAGCCCAAGTCGGCAATAAAGCCGCTCTGCTCCGAGCCCAACAGGTTTCCGGCACCACGGATGTCCAGATCCTGCATGGCGATGTTAATACCCGAACCTAAGTCGGAGAAGTTCTCGAGGGCCTCCAGTCGTCGGCGACTCTCCGGGTTCAGTGCCGAGAGTGGTGGTGCCAGCAGATAGCAGAAGGCCTTGCGGTTGCCACGTCCCACACGACCGCGCATCTGGTGCAGATCGCTCAGTCCGAAGTTATGGGCGCCATTGATAATGATGGTGTTGGCATTAGGTATGTCGATACCGTTCTCAACGATGGTGGTCGAGAGCAGTATGTCGTAATCGTAGTTCGAGAAGTCGAGGATAATCTTTTCCAGCTCCTCGGGCTTCATCTGTCCGTGTCCGATACATATACGCGCATCGGGCACGTACTTCTGTATAATCTCGGCTATATGCTGCAAATCTGAAATACGGTTGTTCACAAAGTACACCTGTCCGTTTCGGCTCATCTCGTAGTTCACAGCCTCGGCAATAATCTCCGGACTAAAGGTATGGATCTCGGTCTGTATCGGATAGCGGTTAGGTGGTGGCGTTTGTATCACACTCAGATCGCGTGCGCCCACCAGCGAGAACTGCAGCGTACGTGGTATAGGCGTGGCACTCATCGTGAGTGTATCTACCGATGTCTTCATCTGGCGCAGCTTTTCCTTGGTTGATACACCGAACTTCTGCTCCTCGTCGATAATCAGCAGTCCCAAGTCCTTAAACTTCACGCTCTTGCTAATCAGTCGGTGCGTGCCGATGATGATATCTATCTTACCCTCGGCCAGATCTTTCTGTATACGATTGGTATCCTTAGTGGTACGTGCACGCGTCAGGTAATCCACCGTTACAGGCATGTCTTTCAGTCGGTTGCTGAACGTACGGAAGTGCTGATAAGCCAGCACCGTAGTAGGCACCAACACTGCCACCTGCTTGCCATCCACAGCGGCTTTAAAGGCTGCACGCACAGCCACCTCGGTCTTACCAAAGCCCACATCACCGCACACCAGTCGGTCCATGGGTCGTGCCTTTTCCATATCGGCCTTCACATCCTGCGTAGCCTTCAGCTGGTCGGGTGTATCCTCATACAGGAACGATGCCTCCAGCTCGTGCTGCAGATACGAGTCGCGACTAAAGGCAAAGCCCTTTTCCTTCCTACGCTTGGCATACAGTTTTATCAGGTCGCGTGCTATCTCCTTAATGTGCTGCTTGGTGCGCTCCTTCAGGCGCTCCCACTGCCCCGTACCCAAGGTCGAGAGTCGTGGTGCCTCGCCATTATCCTGCGACTTGTATTTGGCCACCTTATACAGCGAGTGGATGCTCACGTAGATGGCATCGCCATGCTGATAGGTGAGCTTGATCATCTCCTGATAGCCATCGCCCTGTGGCATGCGTACCAGTCCGCCGAACCGTCCCACGCCATGATCCACGTGTACCACGTAGTCGCCAATCTCAAACTGCTGTATCTCCTTCAGCGTCAGCGCCATCTTTCCGCTACGGGCCTTGTCGCTCTTCAGGTTGTACTTATGGAAACGGTCAAATATCTGGTGGTCGGTAAAGAAGCACACCTTCAGGTCGTCGTCGATAAAACCCTCGTGCAGTGTCTTATCTACCGGTGTAAAACGTATCTGTGCATGCTCACCCTCGTTTTCGGCACGCTGTGCAAAGATATCCTTCAAGCGTTCGTTCTGCTTGGCACTGTCGGCCAGTATATACACTTGGTAGCCCTGGTGCAGATAGTTGTCGAAAGCCTGAAACAGCATCTCAAAGTTCTTATGGAACAGAGGCTGAATGGTGATATCGAATCGGATGATGCTGCAGTCGGATATCGAGGCACGATGACCGAACTCAATCCTGCGGAAGCCCTCGGCCTGATGCATGAACTGCACGCCTGTTACCAGCGGCATATCCTCCTGGAAAGCGGCATCGATGGCATCGCGCACATACAGATAGTCCTTGGTGGCAATGATGGTATCCTGGGGCAACAACGACAGGAACGGCTCCTGAGCTGCCTCGTCGGCCTCCAGTTCGGGCACTATCTCTACCCTGTCACGTGCATCCAGCGAGAGCTGATCCTCTACCTGGAAGGTGCGCACGCTCTCCACATCGTCGCCAAAAAAGTCGATACGATACGGGTACTCGCAGCTATAGCTATACACGTCGAGGATAGAGCCACGCAACGCAAACTGTCCGGGCTCGTACACGTAGTCCACCTCGTTAAAGCCCAACTCGCGCAACTGTTTGGTAATATCGCCTACGGGTACCTCCTGCCCTTTCTCAATCACCACCGTACGGTCGTTCAGCGTTTGCTTAGGCACCACCATTTCGGCCAGCGCCTCGGGATAGGTTACGATGAACACCGATTTGTCGATCTGTGTCATAACCTCGGTGCGCAGGATCTGTGAGGCAGAATCAAGCTGTCCGTACTTGATGGCACGACGGTAGCTGCTTGGGAAGAACAGCACCTGTCGGGTGCCCAACAGCTGTGTCAGGTCGTGATAAAAGTAGCCCGCCTCCTCGGCATCCTGCAGTATAAACAGGATGGGCGACTTGCACTTAGCAGCCAGACTACCAAACAACATGGGTGCACTCGAGGCCAACAGCCCCTCAAGGAAAATACGTCGTGTAGCCGCATTTTCTATCTCATGAGCCAGCGCCGCCACCTGTGGCAACTTGGCATATACCTTCTCTAGTTCTTCTATCTTCATTGTGATTCGCGGACAAAGATACAAAAAAAGGCACGAATAACGCGAATTTACACGAATTAATTTATTTTCTTCGCGTTAATTCGCGTATTTCGTGCCTAAACACACTCTGGCGCTACACGATTTCTTCGACAAGCGAAGCGTTTACACGATTTGTACGCCCGAGGCAGCTGCTCCTGCCGCTCCTAACAAGGCGGTGATTACTGCCACCACGATCTTCGCAATCGTCCTCCAGTTCTTCATCATAATTCCTCCTTTCTTAATTTTTACATTATTACATTTTTACATTTTAATAAGGCTGGGGCCGAAGCCCCAAACCTTAATCCCCGATGGGCTCGTGGCTGCCACCGCCGTTACCACCGTTGCTTGGCTGGGTGTTGCCACCGTTGCCACCACCGTTGCTACCGCTGTTAGCGGGCTTAGTGGTGTCGACATCGTTCTTTGGCGCCTCCTGCACACTGCAACCAGTGATGAAGGTCTTCTGACGCAGACCACTGCCATCGGTCTTTACCTCGGGCTGAAACAGCACGTGCAAGCCTTTGATGTTCTTGCTGATGCTGAAGTCAGCAGCGCTGTCAGCGCCCTCGCCACGGATACCGATCTTAAACGATCCAAAGCCATTCAGCTTCACGCGCTTAGAATCCTGTAACTGGTCGGCCATCGTCTCGATGAGCTCAGAGATCACAGCCACGATATCGGCCTTTTTCAAGGTACAGTTACGCTGCATGATAGCGGCCAGCATCTCCGTATCCACGGTCTGGGTAATCCAATCGTGCGCCCATAGCCAGGAAAGCAGCCCAACAAATTGATCCTGGGCTTAGATAATTAGTTGTTGTGTTAGCTACTTCGGTCATTCCGGAATGCAAAAGTAACAAAAATATTTGAAACTTTAAATACTTCTTCGTATCTTTGCCGCAGAAATGGAGAATAAGCTATTCTTTTGGTTGAACTCACCCGAATTAGCAAAATTACGTGTATCAGAACGAGTTGCTAATGGTGGTCATAATATCCCTCAAGATGTAATTAGTAGAAGATATGTCGCAGGTATTATACTTAAAAATGCAGAGTTATGTCAAATAAAGAAATACAGGAATTTAACGAGAAATTGCGTCGTGGCTTAGAGCTGGCTGAGAAAAGGATGCTTCAAGAAAAAGCTCTAAGAAATCAGGATGTAGTGGTTTGCGGAGCCGACCAGGTTATACGCCGTATACCTGCCAAACAGGTAATAGCCGATAATCCTATTTTTCAGGATTAGAAGTAACTAACAGTACAAATGAAACTAAAAACATGATGAGATTAATGGTGGTATGCTGATTATAGATTATGGCATGGCTGCTGATGGGCCTGGATATTACTTCAAAAAGATAATACCAACATTTTCTACATTTGAAAATTAAATAAAACAACAATAACCATACAAAGAAAAACGAGTTTTCCTTTGGTATTTCGCTCGCTTATTCGTATATTTGAACTCCGTTCGAAGATAGGCTGCACCTCGGAAATACAAAGAAAAACGAGTTTTCCTTTGGTATTTTGCTCACTTATTCGTATCTTTGCCACCGATTTAAATGAGAATATATGAAGCAAAGCGATAGTATAGTTATCATACCAACCTATAATGAGAAGGAGAATATCGAGAAGATTATACGCGCGATATTCGGGTTGGAGAAGAGTTTCCATATACTGGTGATCGACGATGGATCGCCTGATGGTACGGCTGCCATTGTGCGTAGCCTGATGTCCAATGAGTTTGGCGGACAGCTGCACCTGGTGGAGCGTAGCGGCAAACTGGGACTGGGAACAGCTTACATTGCCGGATTTAAGTGGGCACTGGAGCGCGACTACGAATACATATTTGAGATGGACGCCGACTTTAGTCACGACCCGAACGACTTGCCACGACTGTATGCGGCCTGCAAAGACGAGGGCTACGATGTGGCTATCGGTAGCCGTTACGTGAGCGGTGTGAACGTGGTTAACTGGCCTATCGGACGTGTGCTGATGAGTTACTTTGCATCGAAATACGTGCGCTTGGTAACGGGCTTTAACGTACACGACACCACTGCAGGATTTAAGTGCTACAAGCGCCGTGTGCTGCAGACCATCGAACTGGATAAGATCCGATTCAAGGGCTATGCCTTCCAGATAGAAATGAAGTACACTGCCTACAAGATTGGCTTTAAGATCAAGGAGGTGAGCGTGATATTCGTGAACCGACAGGAGGGCGTGAGCAAGATGAGCGGTGGCATATTCGGCGAGGCATTCTTTGGCGTGATGAAACTGCGCTGGGACGGATGGACGAGACGATATCCGAAAATTGAAAATTGACCATTGAACATTGAACATTATGCTTAAGATACTATATAGAATCTACCAGTTTATTGTTTGTTTGCCGGGAATAGTGCTGATGACGATGATTACAGCACTCGAGGTGGGCATTGGTACCACCATAGGCAATGGCCACTTCTGGGGCTACATGCCTGGCCATATATGGGGAAAGATTATCCTCAAGATGTTTCTGATACCGGTAAAGGTGGAGGGGCGCGAACATCTGGAAAAGAACCAGAGCTACGTGTTTGTGGCCAACCATCAGGGTTCGTTCGACATATTCCTGATTTACGGACATCTGAACCGCAACTTTAAGTGGATGATGAAACAGGCGCTGCGCAAGGTGCCATTCTTAGGCTATGCGTGCGAAAAGAGTCACCAGATATTTGTGGACAAGCGCGGACCCAGCAAGATACGTAAGACCTACAACGATGCACGTGAGATACTGAAGGAGGGCTACAGCGTAACGGTATTCCCAGAGGGTGCACGCTCGTTTACCGGGCATATGGGCGTATTCAGAAAGGGCGCCTTTGCACTGGCCGACGAACTGCAGTTGCCGGTAGTACCACTCACCATCAACGGATCGTTCGACATCCTGCCACGCATGAAGGGCTTTAACTTTGTGAACTGGCATCCGATGACGCTGACCATACACGAGCCTATCTACCCCGTAGGACAGGGTCCTGAGAACGTAGAGGCAACGCTGCGACAGGCGTACGACTCGGTAATGTCGGCACTCGCCCCTAAATACCAGGGCTTTGTAGAGAATCCCGATCAATGATTATCATCCGATTTATCATCATCACGGTGCTATTTGTGATAGCACTTACTGCCGTCAGCATCTGGGCCTATAAGCGCCGACAGAAGCTGGTGATGGCAGGTGCTGCCGTGGTGTGGTATATTGCGCTGTACGGCACCTTTATCGGCTTCCAGAAGCTGGAAGTGAACCATCAGACATATACATCGGCCGAGCTGCCGAAGGCTTTCGACGGCTACAAGATAGTGCTCTTTTCGGATGCGCACGTGGGCAGCTACACGGGGCGCAACGAGTGGCTGCTGCAAAGGGCGGTTGACTCGATAAATGCACAGAAGCCCGACATGATTGTGTTTACTGGCGACCTGCAGAACGTGGATCCGCAGGAGATAGCCGAACACCTGAGCACACTGAGCCAGCTGAAGGCTAAGGACGGCGTGTACAGCGTGCTGGGCAATCACGACTACGATAAGTACTTGCTACAAAAGGATGGGCTTGACACGCAGCCTTGCCGCGAAACCATCGCTCTGGAGAAGCGCATGGGCTGGCACCTGCTGCAGAACGAGAACTGCACCATTAAGCGCGGCAACGACAGCTTGACGATAGCGGGCTTGGATAATGATGGCGACGGCAAGCGATTTCCACAGCGAGGCGACGTAAAAAAGGCGTTGCAAGGGGCTACACCATTTGTAATCATGCTGGAGCACGACCCGAGTGGATGGCGACGCAAGATACTGCCCGATGGGCGCGCACAACTGACCCTGAGCGGACATACGCACAACATGCAGTTTGCACTGTTTGGTTGGGCGCCGATGAAGTTGACGGGCAAAGAGATTAACGGCTGGTACGAGGAAGGTAGTCAATCGCTGTTTGTAACGGCAGGCTTAGGGGGATTGATTCCGTTCCGCTTTGGTGCCACAGGGGAGATCGTGGTGATTACATTAAACATTAAACATTAAACATTAAACATTAAACATTTAACCACTTTCTTAGGACTTCGGCGGGAACGGCACGGCGGCGGGCGTAATCCTGTAACTGATCTTCGCCGATTTTACCAATGGCAAAATAACGGGCTTTTGGGTTGGATATCATCATGCCACTCACACTGGCATGGGGCTTCATGGCACCGCTCTCGGTAAGGCGGATGCCAATCTGTTTCATATCCAATATCTCATCTAACAGGAAATTCAAACTGGTATCGGGCAACGAAGGATAGCCCACAGCGGGACGGATACCCTGGAACTTCTCGACGAGCATATCCTCTATGCTCAGGTTCTCATCCTTGGCATAGCCCCAATACTCCTTACGTACCTGTTCGTGCAGGCGCTCGGCAGCGGCTTCGGCCAAACGGTCGGCTAGCAGCTGGGTGAGCATCTTCTGATACACATCGCCATCAAAATCGGTCTCTAAGCCAATATCAACAGTAGTGGCGAACAAGCCTAGTTTGGATGCCTTGGGCGAAATAAAATCGGCTAAGCACATAAACGGGGGATTGCCTTGCTGCTGGCGCAGACAGGGGATGGTGGCTACACGCACGGGGTGCTTAACGCCACAATCGGGGCACAGCTGGGTGCGGTAAATCTCGATATCATCATCCTGACTACGGGCATCGAACAGCTCGAAGACGGCATGCATCTGATACTGGGCATCCAGCTCCTGCAACTTGGCAAGGGCTTCGGCGTGCATACGCTGCTTCTCGGCCTCTTCCTTTACCTGCCAGGCAAAGTAGTAGTACACCCAGTTGATATAGGGCACCAGCTCGGATATGCGGTAGGTAATCTTCATCTAAACTGAACGGGTTGACCGATATAGTTGGTATCTACAACGCCATCCTTGTAAACGGTATGACCATTGCAAAGCGTCTGCTCAACACGCCACAGGTAGGTGTGGTTCTCCATCGGACTCCAACCGCACTTGCTCTGGATGATGTCCTTGGTTACAGTCCATGCGGCATTAGGACGCACAATCACGATGTCGGCCTGATAACCTTCGCGCAGATAGCCACGGTTACGCACACCGAACAAATCGGCTGGGCGATGGCACATCAGCTCAACCAAACGCTCGATGGTGAGCACACCTTTATCAACCAACTCAAGCATGGTTACCAACGAGAACTGCAGCATGGGCATGCCACTGGCAGCCTTACAGCAACCACCCTCTTTCTGTTCTAACAGGTGGGGAGCATGGTCGGTACCAATCACTGCGATACGTCCATCGGCCACAGCCTGACGCAGCGCATCGCGATCGGCTGCCGACTTGATGGCTGGGTTGCACTTGATACGGGTGCCTAAAGCGTTGTAATCGCGATCGCAGAAGTAGAGGTGACTTGGTGTCACCTCACAGGTGATGGGTGATGGGTGTGGGGTGTGGGGGATTAGCTCTAACTCCTTGGCCGTAGTGAGGTGGGCAATATGCAGATGGGCATGGTGCTTCAGGGCCAGCTCTACAGCCAGTTTGGTGCTCTGATAGCAGGCCTCAACGCTACGAATCTCGGGGTGATGGGTTACCTTAGGGTCGTCGCCATACAGGCGCTTAGCCTCGGCCATATTGCGGTTAATAATGTCGGTATCTTCGCAATGTACCATGATAGGCATCTGGGCGGTAGAGAAAATCTTCTCTAAAGCCTCACGACGATCTACGAGCATGTTACCCGTTGAACTACCCATGAAGAGCTTGATGCCAGGAATACGATGCACATCGAGTTGCGAAAACAGATCGACATTATCGTTGGTGGCACCGAAAAAGAAACTATAGTTGACGTGACTTTTCTGAGCGGCCAGCTTAAACTTTTCGTCGAGGGCCTCGAGGGTGGTAGTCTGCGGTACGCAGTTGGGCATATCAAAGTAGGTGGTAACGCCACCTGCTGCTGCTGCCCTACTCTCGCTATCGATATCGGCCTTGGCAGTTAAGCCTGGCTCACGAAAGTGCACATGATCATCAATCAGACCGGGAAGTACGAAACATCCCGAAGCATCAATCACTTCGTCGAATGATGCGTTCGGGATGGTGTTTCCTTCTACAATCTTAGTTATCTTAGAATCTTCGACGATGACAGAACCGTCGAATTTGTTGGCGTCGTTAACGAGCGTTCCGTGTAGAATCAGGCGTTTCATTGTTTTCTTGAGCTGGTGCTGGAGTGGGTTGTACATCTTCAACAAGTCCGTTCTGACGAGCCTGAATCTCGTTAGCTACCTGGTAGTACTGCTTCACGTAAGGATCGGCCTTGAACTTCTTGGTAGCCTTGCTCATAATATCCTCGATCTGGGGAGTAAGGATAGGATACTGGTAGCTGCCAGTAATCATCATAAACACACCAGGACCCAGTACATTATCAAAGTTATCGACAATGAAGTTGGTAACGAGCGAATCCTCCTGCATGGCGATGCGATTGGCCTCGGCAGAGAGCTGACGGTTGATGACGTTCTCGTCGATACCCTCGAGCAGCATCTGACTCTGCTTGTGCGAGAGTTCGTTGAGCTCGTTGCCCAGCTGATCGTGACGCTTCATAAACTCGTAGAGTTTCTCGTTGAGAGGTGAACCGCTAACGGTACGATTGGTATTGTCGATATGTATCTCGATATCGCCCTGCTCAATCACAACAGGCATCATGAGTGGCTCATCGTCCATATACAGACTGGCCATCTTGATGGTGTCGAGCAAACCGGCGAATTTAAATTTTCCATGTACAACATCGCACGAGTCGAGATTCTTCAACTCGTCGTTGACCATTGTTTTGAGGTAAAGCTTACTTCCATCGAGTGCCGACACAGAGGTTGAGCCCTGAATGTTGTATGATTCAGCACACGATGCGAAAGTTACTGCTGTTAGTAATGCGTAGAATATCTTGTTCATAACATATTGTTTTCGGCCGCGAAATTACAACTATATATTGAGGTATGAAAATAATTTTGCGCATTTTAAAACAAATGCGCAATCTTTTAATTATTTTTTTGCCTCTTTTTCGAGTTCACTACCAATTCGGTGCATAGAATAAAGCTGCAACAGAGCGGCAATCAGGAGCACTATTACCCATTTGTTATACACATATTCTATATAGGTAATATAGCTCAAGCCTAAAAAGTTGCCTTTGCTGGCAAACATGAGCAGGGCTGCCACCAGGAACAACACATCGCTGAGCAGCATCATGCGGCGCAGGCGACGGATGGTGAAGTTCTGACCCTCGTAACGCTGCTGCATCTGCATAGAGCTGAAGCCCAGAGCGCCGATGGCAAAAATATAAGGGGCACTGCCCCACCCTAATAATGTAGTACCGGCTCCAACAGCCATTAATATACCGCCAAACAGAAAGATGGCGGTTTGCAGTTTATTCAACTCTTTCATTAGTCTCTAACGGTTTTACATCGCGATCATCATCGCTCAATACAAATATATCTTCATCGTCGGCCTTCATGAAGTAGCGTTCGCGCGCTATCTTCTCGATAGCCTTGGGATTACGGTCTAACTCCTTGATCTGAGCCTGATCGCGGTTGAAATCAGCTTCGAACTGATCCTTCTCCTCTGTGAGCTCGGCAATACGCTGACGGTTCTTGAAATGACTCCAAAGACTGTTGTCGTCGAGGAAACCTACCAGCAGCACACCTACAATACAAACCACGGCATACTTGAAGTAAACCGAGCGCCACACCTGCAGTGCATAAGCCTTAATACTCAACAAAACTTTCATAAGCTCATCAATTTGCCTGCAAAGTTACATTTTTTTAGGCACGAATTACGCGAATTACACGATTTTTTTTATTATTTCGTGTTAATTCGTGCAATTCGTGCCTAATTTTCACTATCTTTGCACCAAGAAATTAAATTGAGCAATATGGAATATATCGTTTCGGCCAGAAAATACCGTCCGCTGAGCTTTGATACAGTGGTAGGTCAAGCGGCCCTCACTACTACACTGAAGAACGCAGTGAAGAGTGGGAAGCTGGCTCATGCCTATCTGTTCTGCGGACCGCGTGGTGTGGGTAAAACCACCTGCGCACGTATCTTTGCCAAGGCCATCAACTGCCAGCACCCTACGGCTGAGGGCGAGGCTTGTAATGAGTGTGAATCGTGCCAGAGCTTTAACGAGCAGCGATCGCTGAACATCTTTGAGCTCGACGCCGCATCGAACAACTCGGTTGAGCACATCAAGACCCTGATGGAGCAGACACGCATTCCACCGCAGTTGGGCAGGTATAAGGTGTTTATCATCGACGAGGTACACATGCTCTCAACAGCCGCCTTCAACGCATTCCTGAAGACGCTGGAGGAGCCACCTGCACACGTGATATTCATTCTGGCCACCACCGAAAAGCATAAAATACTGCCTACCATCCTGAGCCGTTGCCAGATATACGACTTTGAGCGTATGACCATACGCAACACCATCGACCACCTGAAGCATGTGGCCGAGCAGGAAGGCATTACCTACGAGGAGCAGGCATTGGCAGTGATTGCCGAGAAGGCTGATGGCGGTATGCGCGACGCCCTCTCTATCTTCGACCAGGCAGCATCGTTCTGTCAGGGCAACATCACCTACGAGAAGGTGATTGAGGACCTGAACGTGCTGGATAGCGAGAACTACTTTAAGATTATCGACCTGGCCATAGATAATAAGGTGAGCGACATTATGGTGCTGCTGAACGGCGTAATTAACAAAGGCTTTGACGGCGGACTGCTGATTCAGGGTCTGGCTAAGCATGTGCGTAACGTGCTGATGGCACGCGACCCACAGACACTGCCACTGCTGGAGGTGAGCGACCAGATGCGAGCACGCTACGAGGAGCAGGCAAAAAAATGCCAGATAACATTCCTGTACGACGCGCTGAAGCTGATGAACCAGTGCGATATTAACTACCGCCAGTCGAGCAACAAGCGCCTGCTGGTAGAGCTCACACTGATTGAGATAGCCCAGATAACACAGCCAGCGGAGGACGGCGCGAGTGCGGGGCGCAAGCCCCGACGACTGAAATCCCTGTTTAAGAACATGATTCAGCAACAGAAGCCCAAGAACGCAGCCCCACAGGTAGCTGCGGCTAAAGTTGCTGTATCGGCTGCTGCAGCTGTTACTGCAGAAGCAACTGGCGAAAGCCAGACGGCTGGCACCACTGCCAGCGAGGCAAGCACTACAAGCAATGCCAAGCCCAAGCTATCGCTGGGTGGCATCGGCTTTTCATGGAAGAAACTGCGCCAGCAGGATAATGGACCGCAGAAGGGCGGCATGCAGATCATCCCAGGATCGATTAACATGCCTACCGGACAGGATGCCGTTACCGATGCACAGTTTACACAAACCGATCTGGAATTCCAGTGGATGGCCATGTGTAACCGTATGCCACAGAAACTGAGCGGTATTGCTACCCGCATGAAGAACATGAACCCTGAGATAACAGAGTTTCCTACGGTTGAGGTAGTGGTGGATAACGAGCTGATCAAGCAAGAGATTGAGGATATCCAGAAGAGCATTGCCAAAACACTGCAGGTATATCTGCACAACAACCAGATACAGATAACTGTTCGTGTAGCCGAACAAACGGAACACGTGAAGATACTATCACGACGCGAACAGTTTGAACAGATGGCAGAAAAAAATGCTGCCGTAGCAAAGCTACAGCAGGCATTTGATTTAGAATTGGCTTGAGTCATTCCGACTCAAGCCTTTTTCTTTCTATTAATCTCCAAGCAGTTTCTTAAGCAGCGCCATGCACTCATCGCGATTAACGGGCTTTGAGAGGAAGCCGCAGCATCCAGCCTGTTCGGCAGCTGTACGGTCGCTATCAAAAGCATTGGCCGTAAGGGCTACAACAGGCAGCTCGGGATGCTTCTCCTTAATCTGGCGAGTGGCCTGCAAGCCGTCCATGACAGGCATCTTAATGTCCATCAGTACCAGATCGTAAGCATTGGCATCAACCATCTCAACTGCAATCTGACCGTTCTTGGCACGTTCAAACTCAAAATCCTTCTTAAGCAGATACGTCATCAGTACGTAATTGCTGTCATTGTCTTCAGCTACTAAAATCTTTTTCATGTGTCAAAAAGTTATTTGTTAGTGAGTTTATCTTTCCACATCTTACTCATATCCTCGAGTGTCTTACCCTTGGTCTCAGGCACAAGGCGCCATACAAACAGGGCTGCCACTACGCAGATAATGCCATAGAGTCCGTAAGTGAACCAGTGACCAAAGTCGTCGCCCTCACTCAGGTGCATGTTGAACATGGGCACGAACGATGAGCTGACGATGAAGTTTGAAATCCACTGGAATGCCACAGCAATAGCTACAGCACCACCACGGATGGTGTTGGGGAAAATCTCGGCAATGAGCACCCAGGTGATGGGGCCCCATGAGAACATGAACGAAGCCGAATATACCAACAGCGATGCAGCTGTAAGCATCTCGAGTCCGGCATGTCCGAAGGTAACTGCCACACCAAAGGCACCAAGTGCCATACCCAACGAACCGCTAATCAACAAAGGCTTACGTCCCCACTTCTCGACGGTGAACACAGCCACCAGGGTGAACGTAATATTAATAATACCCATAAATACAGTAAGAATCATGGGGTTATCCATTCCCATATCACCAAAGATACGTGGTGCATAGTAAAGCACGGCATTGATACCTACAGCCTGCTGGAATACTGAGAGCATGATACCCACAAAGATGCAGAGCGCACCGTAGGTGAGCAGCTTCTCGGTCTTAACAACCATGGTATCCTTGATATCCTGCAGAATCTGCTGAGCCTTGGCTGTACCGTTGATCTTAGCCAGAATACCCTCGGCCTTCTTATCCTCGCCAATAGAAACAAGGTAACGTGGAGTTTCGGGTACAAAGCAGATGAGCAGTGCAAACAAGCCTGCAGGTACAGCCTCGCTACCAAACATATAGCGCCAACCGGTAGTAACTGTCCACTGTGCAGCAGGGGTAATCTCGGCAATCTGCTTACCGATATCCTCAACCAGTGGCTGCAGGTGGTCGCCCAGGATAAAGAAGTTAACGAAGTAAACTACCAGCTGACCGAAGATAATGGCAAACTGGTTCCAGCTTACAAGCATACCACGGATATTTGAAGGGGCAACCTCGCCGATGTACATAGGACAGATGGCCGAAGCCAGACCTACACCGATACCACCGATAACACGGTAGAAGTTGAACATCAGAGCCAGTGTGTAAGTGGGCTGACCGTACTCGAAGAACAGGAACTCAGGGTCCATTGAGCCGAGTGCTGAGATAAAGAACAGCAAACCGGCAACGATAAGCGACTTTTTACGTCCCAGGTTAGTGGCCAGGAATCCAGAGATGGCAGAACCGATGATACAGCCGATGAGGGCAGAGGCAGAGGTAAAACCATGCCAGCCGTCGGTGTAATCAAAATCCTGCGCTGTTTTGAAAAACGCCTGTAATCCCTTTTCTGCACCGGATATAACAGCAGTGTCGTATCCGAACAGCAGACCGCCAAGTACGGCGACCATCACGATTGAAATGAGGTAGGCCTTGCTACCTTGTTCTGTTTGTTGATTCATAACTAATTATTTGTTTTAAGTTTAATTGGCAAACTGAGTGTAAAGGTGGTTCCAGCCGCAGAGGTCTGATCGAGCACAAGTGTGCCACCTAACTTGGCCACGGTTTCGTGGCAGTAGGCCAGTCCCAGTCCTAATCCTTCCTTGAATTCATCTACCTTGGTAAAGCGGTTGAAGATGGTACCAATCTTATCCGACGGAATACCACAACCGGTATCCTCGATAGTGAAGTGGAAGTAGTTCTTATCTTTGCTGAGTATAAGACGGATATAGCCGTCGTCGGTAAACTTAGCCGAGTTCTCAAGAATGTTGCCCAACATCTGCAGCAAGCTGTCGCTGTTGGTGGTGAGCGTCTTGCTATGACCTTCGGCCTGATCTACCAGTTCCAGGCTCACACGGTCGGGATTAACTGGTGGCATGGCACTCAGGGCCTTGTGGCAGATATCAAGGGCATCGGTTTCCTCTACATCCTTCAGCAGGTCCTTGGTATGCTCATTAGCCAAAGCCAGCATCTTGTTAACCAACGATGTAATCTGACGGGTGTTCTTACCGATGGTGTCAGCCAGACTTTGACGCTCCTCGGGCTCAAACTCGGCATTAGGCTCCATCAGCACTTGGGTAAAGCCATTGATGATGTTGAGCGGGGTACGTATCTCGTGACTCACACTACGGATAAAATCGGTTTTCATCTCATCGGCTGCAGCCACCTGCTTATAAGCGCGTTTCAATTCCTTGTTCTTGGTGAGCAGCATCTCCTGGTAGCGGCGGCGACCATAGATCGATAAGGCCAGCGCAACTATCAGCATCAAGGCCAGCACCATGGCTATCACCAATACGATGTTCATGATACGGGCAGCCTTCTGCTTCTGGTTCAACAGGAACATCTCCTCTTCCTGATTCTGGATGTTCTCGGCTATAATCACACCTGTGATAGAGTCGCGGGTATGCATCAGCTCACGCTGCAACAGGAAAGCCTTATCCGTATTGCCTAAATAAGTATAGATATCGCAACTTACCAGATAGCGCTCTTTCAGGTTGGACAGATTCTCTACCTCGGCTAAGGCTGCCTGGGCATTGCCATTGAGCAGCGTTTGATAGATACGGGCATAGGGCAGGAAGATGTCGCCCTGAGGATTGGCATTCTTGGCATCCGACTGCTCGGCCAGAGCGATATACTTATGAAAATCGGCGTACCTGCGCTTTTTAAACATCACGATGGCCTTCATGGCATAGGCATCGGTCAGTCCACGCCAATAGTCCTTCTGATCCTTATTGCGTGCCAGCTCCTCTAAGTCCTTATCAAGCCATTTCAGCGTTTCTGCACTATTGTTATTAAGCTGTATGTGCGCCATACCTAAGTACAGGAAGCTCAGTCCGTCCTTCTCGTACTTGGTACCTTTAATCAGCTCGATAGCCTTCTCAAACTCTTTCAGGGCACCAGGAATATTTCCACAGGCATTATACACATGACCTAACATCTTGGGCGCCAGATACTGCTCGTCCTTAGCCACATCACGACGGCGTACCAGGTCGTCCTTCATGGTGTTGGCAATATGGTAGGCATCGTGAATATTCAAGCGGTCGAGATTATACATCACACCGCATACCCACGAGTCGTAATAGCCGGTATTGTCCTTACATTCTATGCAATGAGCCTGATAAGCCCAGCAAGCTGCATACACCTTATGAGAGTCGTCCTGAGAGCAGGCGGCCCACATCGCATCGCGCAGCTTGCTATGCTTAGCCGTGTCGTTACAAAAGTCAGTCTGAGACACCGCAGGCAACGTAACCAACAGTGTAGCAGTACATAAGATATATTTAGCCCAATGGTTCAAAGTCATTCTAAATAGGTTTATTTGGAAAATCCTCCGCAAAAGTAACGTTTTTCTGCGAAATCGCCAAACTTTTTCGGGCATAAAATGTTATTTTTCGTATAAACTACACTAATATCAGAATTTTTATGTATTTTTGTGCCCGCTGACAACTAATTACAAAACGAGATATGAAACATTTATCAACAATCCTGCTGCTTGCAGCCAGTATGAGTGCTGGAGCGCAGACTCACGTTCTCGACGTGAACACCAAGAAATTAGGGGCACCCGTACAGCCCACTATGTACGGTATCTTTTTCGAGGATATCAACTATGCGGCTGATGGCGGACTGTATGCCGAACTGGTGATGAACCGCTCGTTTGAGTACCCCAACCACTTTGCCGGATGGGATGTATCGGGCAACGTAACCATCAAGGACGACGGACCCTTTGAGCGTAATCCTCACTACGTACGTATGGCGCCTACAGGTCATGGCGACAAGCACTCGATGATTGAGAATCGCGGATTCTTCGGCATGGGTGTTAAGGGCGGTCAGGAGTACCGTCTCTCGCTTTGGGCCCGTGTACCTGATGGCGGTAAGGCCAAGCTGTGGATTGATCTGGTTGACAATGCCACCATGGGCGAAGACCAGAAGCTGTGCAACGCTGGCGTAGAGGTTAGCGGCAGCGAGTGGAAGAAGTACACAGCCACACTGAAGCCAAAGACTACCTTTGCCAAGGCGCACCTGCGCGTATGGGCAGATAGCAAGGTAACCACCGATGTAGAGCATGTAAGTCTGTTCCCAACCGACACCTGGAAGGGTCGCGAGAACGGCATGCGCAAGGACTTGGCTCAGGCCCTGTTCGATATGCACCCAGGCGTATTCCGTTTCCCTGGTGGCTGTATCGTTGAGGGTACCGATTTGGCTACACGTTACCAGTGGAAGAACACTGTAGGTCCCGTTGAGAACCGACCACTGAACGAGAACCGCTGGCACTATACATTCACCAACCGTTACTTCCCTGATTACTATCAGAGCTACGGTCTGGGATTCTTTGAGTTCTTCCAGCTGTGCGAGGACTTTGGTTCAGAGGCACTGCCAGTCATCTCATGCGGACTCTCTTGTCAGTTCCAGAACCCTGATCCTACCAAGCCTGGTGTACACGTAGCACTCGAGGATCTGGAGCCATATATCCAGGATGCACTCGACCTGATTGAGTTTGCTAACGGTCCTGCCGACAGCAAGTGGGGTAAGGTGCGCGCCGAGATGGGCCATCCAGAGCCATTCAACCTGAAGTATCTGGGTGTAGGTAACGAGCAGTGGGACTACGACGAGGCACATGGCGGTTTTGGACCTGTGTTCACAGCACGCCTGAAGAAGTTCAGCGATGCCATCCGTAAGAAGTATCCAAACATCAAGCTCATCGGTACCACAGGTCCTAACTCAGAGGGTTGGGATTTCGACCTGCTGCAGCCTCGTATGAAGGAGCTGAAGGTTGACCTGTACGACGAGCACTACTATCGCAACGAGGAGTGGTTCCTGAGCCACGGACTGCGTTACGACTCATACGACCGCAAGGGTCCAAAGGTATTTGCTGGCGAGTATGCCTGTCACGGCAGCAACAAGCACAAGTGGAACCACTACTATACATCATTGCTGGAGGCTGCCCACATGACCGGTATCGAGCGTAATGCCGACATCGTACACATGGCTACCTATGCCCCACTCTTTGCACACGTTGAGGGTTGGCAGTGGCGTCCAGACGCTATCTGGTACGACAACCTGCGCATGTTCAAGTCGGTTAGCTACTATGTTCAGCAGCTCTATGCCATGAACAAGGGTACCAACGTACTGAAGCTGACAATGGACAAGAAACCTGTAGCAGGTCAGCCTGGTCAGGACGGTCTGTTTGCATCGAGCGTATGGGATGCTGCCACAGGCGAGGTGATTGTGAAGGTAGTAAACACTGGCGATCAGACACAGCCCGTTAGCATTCAGCTGCAGGGCATCAAGGGTGCACGTACAGCCAACACCATCACACTCTGTCACGATGGTATGGACGACGAGAACACCCTGGATCAGCCCGAGAAGATTATCCCTCAGCCAGGCACATGCCAGGTAGAGGCAGGCAAGCAGGCTGCGGTTATCAACGATAATCTGCCAGCTAAAAGCTTCCGCATTTACAAGATTAAAAAGTAATCAAGTATATCGCAACATCATCAAGAGTCCCGCTAAACAGCGGGATTCTTTTTTATATATACGGGCGCGCGTTCAGTTAAATATTCTAAAATAGTGGTATAACATACAGAAAATTAGTAATAAAATATGTAATTTTGCAGGTTGAAAACATGTTATACAACTATATGGATAAGAAAGAAATTATTAGCATTTGTACAAAAGTAGTGGCTGGAATTCTGGTTACAGTCGGCATCTTTGCTGTAGTACCCATGATTATGCTGGCCATGGACATTATCGGTGTAAGAATGGCTCCAGAGGGAATGGAACTGCCATTTACATTCAAGAAACTTGGACTTGACGCAATGGAAGCTAGCAACCCAGGCGTACTTACAACTTACGTATTTACACTCGCAACAACATTGCTGGCTGCTATCTATGCCCTGCTGCACGCTATCGGCAGAGCTACATTCAACATTGCACCCATGAAGCGTATTGAGCAGATTGCAGTAGGTGCCATCTTCGTGGTATCACTCTGCGTATTGCTGCCCACTACCAAGCGTATTTTCGATGCTACAGAGAAGGCCCTGGTACCTCAGGATGAGGATCGCAACACCTATATGGGCACACAGATGGATGAGTTTAGCAAGAACTACTTGATTAAGAACGGTTGGACTCTGGTTAAGCACGAGCACTGTAACGACAACTACGTACGTAAGGGCGAGTACTACACAGGCGACACCGAGCACGCATATCTGGATGCTTGGAACCCTGCAGGACAGCAGGTTTACCACGCAGAGAAGCGCATGCCTGTTGAGCCTGGTACATACCGCATAATCTGTAGCGCACGTGCCGAGGGTAACGGCTGTTACATCTTTGCAACTACAACCAGCAAGAAGAGCGGTCTGAAGCTTGTTGAGGTTCCTCACTATGGCAACAGCGGTGGTGAACTGTGGGAGAATGCTCCTGAGGGTTCAGACATCAAGGAGGCCAACAACGGCGAGGGCTTTGGCTGGAGCAAGGTAGTAGTTACCATCGAGGTGAAGGACGATGATACACTGGTATTCGGTGTGACAACCGATAAGAGCTTCACTGGAAAAGCCTACAACTCAAAGTGGTTCTCAGCAGCCGACTTCGAGGTTGAGCGCCTGAACATGAACTAATGATTAAGAGTCCTGATGATAGGTTATCAAACCTTCTAAGGGACTCTTTAATATAGTACCCAAATGATAGCCTAGTGTTTGCAGCACTAGGCTTAATTGTGCCTGATAGTACCAAGCGATACTGCCTACAAACGATACGGGCAGTTCGGGACGACCATAGCGAGAAAGATGCAGATTTACAAAATCACTGAAAGCGCTGTAAACCATCTCACGGATACCATCATCGTCGAGATGGCGATGAATAAACTCAGAGAATGAAGCCAGGAAACGATTAGGCTGTGGCTGACGGTAAACCTTATCAATAATATCCGACAATTTGAGTTTTGTTTCCTGTTCAAACATATTACGCACACGCTGCGACAGAACGCCTGTATAGATGTCGTGAATCAAATGCTTACCTAACACAGCACCACTACCCTCATCGCCAATAATATAGCCCAGAGCGGGGGTGTTGTGAACAATCTTATGACCATCGTAAACACACGAGTTTGCACCTGTTCCAAGAATACATGCTATACCCGAAGTACGACCGCACAAGGCACGGGCAGCGCCTAACATATCGCTATGAGCCTCGATGGTTTGAGCCGCAGGGAATGCCTCACGCAGCAAACCTGTTACACGCTCCTCAACCTCAGGGCGCACACCACTACCATAAAAATATACATCAGTAATCTCTACATCACCCAACTGGGTAAGCAGGTCGCGCACAAGCACCTGACGGAACTCGTCGTCTGACATATGGAAAGGATTCAGACCCACGGTATGGGCCTCAACAGGTTGAATAGAGTTATCGGCATTAATACAAACCCAATCGGTCTTTGTACTGCCACTATCGGCTATCAGTTTCATAACTAAGCAATGTTAAAGCGTTCATTTTGGTGCAAAAGTAACAAAAAATTTGGAGAACTTGCAGAAAATAAAGAAAAAAAGAGTAATTTTGCAAGCAGAATAAAAAGAACTTTAGCTGATTATGAAAAGATTATTGGTATTTTGTATATTCGCATTGGCCATCGTTTCCGAGGCTGGCGCGGTACTGAAGGAGAAGGATCTGGAACAGACGTTGGGTATTCTGCGTACTGAACTGAAGCAATACAACAACGAACTGGACCGACGTTCGACAGCACGCAGGGATCGCGCCAAACGACTGATACAGCAGTTGATGGGCACCATGAAGCGAGCCGACCAGAACGCACTGATGCTGTACTCGCAGCAGCAGGATAATGTGTTCGACCTGACTTATGCCTGTCATGAGGCCACACAGCAGTATCGCGATTTTCATAGACAGCAACTGCCTTTTACCAGTTTCCTGGAGAAAACCGAGGGTGAGATTGTCAGATACGACAGTCTGATAAACCATCTGCAAGGTATCCCTACACGCATTATGACCAAATATGGTACCAGCAATCGCGACTCTTGTCTGGTACTGGCCCAGAGCATCCGTGAGAAACTGGAGGTGAACGCCAATATACTGCGTAGAAACATCTATCTGTACACAAAAGCCGAAAACCGTTTGAGCGAGCTGAACGAGTACGCCCAGAAACGCTATTCGGACATACAGCAGAGCATATTCATTAATGGTGGCGACAGCTACCCCACCCTGCTAAAGAACTTAGGTCGCCGATGGCAACAGATGACCGACAACATACAGAAAAAGTACAGCTTTAATGCCAATGCCAACTCACAATGGAGTCCGCAGTGGATATTCGGTATGTTCCTGGGTATCGTGTTCTACGTCATCGTATCTATCATACTCAACCTGCTGTTCTTCAAGTTCATACTCCCCAACAAGGTAAAGACCGAGGAGTTCAAGAAAAAGCGTGTATGCATTATCATGGCTACCACTACGGTAACCTTTGCCATCATACAGGGACTGGTAATCAACAACTCTAATCAGAACTTCCTGATTATGGCCTCTGGACTGCTGGTAGAGTACTCGTGGCTGCTGGGCGTGGTATTATTCTCGTTGCTTCTGCGTGTGAAAGGCGACCAGATAAAGAGCGCCTTCCGTATCTACGCACCATTGATTGCAGTAGGATTCATAGTTATCGGATGTCGCATCATCCTGATTCCTAACGAGCTGGTAAACCTGGTACTGCCTCCTATCCTGCTGCTGTGTGCACTGTGGCAATGGCTGGTAATACGTCGACACAATCAGAACATTCCACGTAGCGACATCTTTTACACATACGTATCGCTCATCGTGTTCGTAGCTTCGGTAGTATGCTCGATGATAGGTTACACGCTGTTTGCCGTACAGCTCATCATCTGGTGGATTATGCAGCTCACATGTATCCTCACCATCACCTGTATCAGTCGTTACCTGGAGATATACGCTAAGCGTAAACGACTGACCGACAAGCCCATAACGCAGACGTGGTGGTACTATCTGGTTGAAAAAGTGGCCATGCCTGTACTGGGTGTACACTCCATCCTGCTGAGTATCTACTGGGCAGCCAAGGTGTTCAACCTCACGGATATGTGTGTAAGAATATTCATGTACCCTGTTATCGATACGCCTAACCTGCAGATATCGCTGGTAAAACTGATTATGGTGATTAACTCGTGGTTCCTGTTCCGTTACGTATCCAAGACTATTCTGGCATTCCTGAAGATGCACTATCAGATAAGCGATCCATCTACAGCCGCCAGCAAGGAGGTGATGGGACGCAACGTAATACAGGTGCTGGTATGGGGCATCTGGCTGATGTTCTCGCTATCGCTGCTTAACATCAGTATCTACTGGATGCTTGCCCTGGGAGGCGGCTTATCAACAGGTATCGGTTTCGCCTCGAAAGATATCATCGAGAATATCTACTATGGCGCCTCGCTGATGGCAGGACGCATAAAAGTGGGCGACTGGATTGATGTGGATGGTACCATGGGTAAGGTGGTATCTATCAGCTACACCTCAACGGTGATAGAATCAATTCAGGGTGAGGTGATTACCTTCCAGAACGCCCAGTTGTTCACTAAAAATTACAAGAACCTGACGCGTAATCATGGTTATGTGCTCACCACTATCCCATTCGGTGTGGCCTATGGCTCGAACCTGAAAGAGGTAACCAACTTGGTTGAAGCAGCTGTAAACGCCATGCACAACCAGTATATCGATCCTGAGAAACAGGCCAAGTGCGTGGCTACCGAAATGGCCGACTCGAGCGTGAACTTCAAGCTGGCTATCTGGGCCGAGGCTCCTAAGCGCACATACGTTACCAGCGAGGTACTTAAGTGCGTTTACGACACGCTGAACGAGCATCACATCTCGATCCCATTCCCACAGCACGATGTACACATAATCAAAGGATAAAAAGTTGTAATTTCCGTATAATCCGTAGGCAAAACTAAAATTATTAATAAATAATTTGGCGGATTTAGAGAAAATGCGTATTTTTGCAGCATAATTATGAGCAAAATGACAACTATCATAGCAGGACCTTGCGTTATCGAGTCGGCAGAACTGCTCGACACGGTAGCGCAGGAATTGGTGAGTATCAATAAAACACATGGTACCGACATCATCTTCAAAGCCTCGTTCGACAAGGCTAACCGTACATCGATTACCTCATTCCGTGGCCCAGGCATCGACCGTGGACTGCAGATGCTGGCAGATATCAAGTCGAAGTACGGCTTGCGTATTCTGACTGATATTCACGAGAGCTGGCAGGCTAAGCCCGTTGGCGAGGTATGCGACGTGATTCAGATACCGGCTTTTCTGTGCCGACAGACCGATCTGATTGTTGCTGCAGCCAAGACAGGTGCAGTAGTAAACATCAAGAAAGCCCAGTTCCTTTCGGGTAAGGATATGGTTTACCCTGTAGGTAAAGCCAAGGACGCAGGTGCCAAGGAGGTTTGGTTGACAGAACGTGGCAACATGATGGGCTACAACAACCTGGTGGTTGACTTCCGTAACATCCCTGACATGCTGGAGATTGTACCAACGGTTATCATGGACTGTACACATAGTGTTCAGCGCCCAGGTGGCAGTGATGGTAAGACTGGTGGCGATCGCCGTTTTGTACCACAGATGGCATTGGCTGCCAAGGCCTTTGGTGCCACAGGTTACTTCTTCGAGGTACACCCCACTCCCGATCAAGGCCTCAGCGATGCAGCCAACATGTTAGAACTCGCCAACTTCGAGCCCCTGGTAAAGAAGCTGATTGAAGATTAAAGGATTAAAATGAAGACTACAAGAGATATCGCAATACAATGTATTAAGGACGAGGCGGAGGCAGTGCTGAGTCTGATTCCACAGCTGGACGAGAACTTCGACAAGGCTGTAGAGCTGATTCTGAACTGCAAAGGCAAGGTAATCGTAACAGGCGTGGGCAAGAGCGGCCATATCGGTGCCAAGATTGCAGCCACCCTGTCGAGCACAGGCACCCCATCGTTCTTTACAAACCCTCTGGATGTATTCCACGGCGACTTAGGTGTAATGACACAGGACGACGTGGTACTAGCCATATCAAACTCAGGTCAGACAGACGAACTGCTGCGTTTCATCCCCATGGTACTGCACATGCAGATACCTATCATCGGCATGAGCGGCAACCCCAAATCGTTGTTGGCCAAATATTCTACCTATCACCTGAACGTTCAGGTTGAGAAAGAAGCTTGTCCACTGAATCTGGCTCCTACCAGCAGTACCACAGCACAGCTGACGATGGGCGATGCGCTAGCCATTGCCTTGATGGAAAAGCGTAACTTCCAGCCACGCGACTTTGCTCAGTTCCACCCTGGTGGCGAGCTTGGTAAGCGCTTGCTGACAACGGCTCAGGATGTGATGCGTACAGAGGACATGCCTGTATTGCCACCAGAGATGCATCTGGGCGAGGCCATCATCTTAGTGAGCAAGGCCAAGTTAGGTCTGGGTATCGCGATGGTGAACAACGAGATTGTTGGTCTGATTACCGATGGTGACATCCGTCGCGCTATGGAGAAATGGCAGGCCCAGTTCTTCGATCGTACCGTGAGCGACATTATGACACGTACGCCAAAGATGGTAAAACCTGATACAAAGATAACAGAGATTCAACGAATCATGAACCAATACAAAGTACACTCAGTACTTGTTACCGATGGCGAAAACCACCTGCTAGGAGTGGTTGACCATTACTCGTGCATGATTTAGTGAAGAGTGAATAGTGAACGATATGAAGACTATAAAGAAAATACTAATCGCCTTAATGCTCATCATTCCACTAGGAGTGGTGGCTGCCTATCTGTTTAAAACACTGGAAGCCCGCGATGGACTGACATCCAGTCAGGTGAACTGCATATTAAAGGACTCTCGAGGTTACATGTGGTTTGGTACCCCAGCAGGCTTGTACCGCTTCGACGGATACACCTTCCGTAACTTCCAGAGCGACTCACAGAACGGTAGCTCGCTGAGCGATAGCTATATCAACTCTATCCAGGAAACACTCGATGGCAACCTGCTCATCGAAACAGCCTCAGGCTACTGCATCTACCACCCACAGACAGAGAGCTTTGAGCGCGATATGAAGCAAGCCTTTGCACGTATGGGTATCGAGACCATCCCATCGGTGGTATATGTAGATAAGCACAAGAATCTTTGGGGAGCCATCCCTAACAAGGGTGTGGTTTGCTATAACCAGCAGCAGCAAACACTGCACGAGTTTGGTTATACCGACGATGCTAAGGGTGTGCCACAAGGCGTGGTTTGCTCAATCAGTGAATGTAAGGAAGGCGCCCTGATAGTTTACGACGATGGTAAGATAGCCTGCTGTGATGTGATGCACCAGCAGAGCACACTCTGGGTAAAAGAGGGAATACCTGCACTGAGAGATCATCGCACCAAATCGCTGCGTGCCTACGCCGACGTGAATGACAACATCTGGTTGTATGGACAGGGAACTCTGGTGATGTACGACAAGCAGAAGGACACTTGGGACTACACCATGGGCGAGAAGCTGGGTGTAACCGGTCTGGGTGTGGATCGTAACATCAACGGCATGGCCAGTAGCGCTGGTAGCATCTGGGTTGGTAGTGACCAGTTAGGACTGATTCGCTTTGACCCCAAGACCTTCGAGTATCAGGAGGTTCAGCCTAAGAACATCAACGAGCAGCAATGGGTAAAAGACCATACCAGCATCCAGAGTCTGTATATGGACGATACTGGTTTGCTGTGGGTAGGTACCGAGAAATCGGGTGTGGCCTATACCGGTAAGTATATCTACCGCTTTGGTTCCGACCTGATGGGCGATGTAACCGCTATGGCACAACATCCCAATGGCACTATCTGGTACGGTACAAGCGACCGAGGTGTGATAGGTTTCGATGGCAAGTTGGCCAGTTTGAAGGTGTCGTGCATGAGCAACACCCCTGATGGAAGTATCTGGATTGGTTCGAAGCGTAATGGTCTGACACGAATCAAGGATGGCGTATCAACCATCTACTCGGTATCGAAGGACAGCGTTCGCACCATTATCGACGACCATATCAACGCCCTGACATGCGATAAGATTGGTAACCTGTGGATAGCCACCAACGGTGGTCTGCAGGTGTACAACCCACGTATGAACTCGTTCTCGAGCTACACACGCGAGAACGGCAAGTTGAGCACCAACAGCATTACCAGCTTGTTCTACAAGCAGGATGCCAATGCCAACAACCTGTTGGTAGGTACCAGCGAGGGACTGATTATCCTGAACCTCTCGACAACCGAGAAGAAGGTTCTGACAGGTAACAGCACCAACCTGAAGAGCTTTACCAACAACTACATTACACAGATATTCCAGGATTCGCGCGGACTGATTTGGGTTGGTACTCGCGAGGGACTGAACATACTGAACTTAGAGACCGACGAGCTCGACTATCTGACCGAGAAGCAGGGTTTGTGTAATAATAACATCTGCGGTATTGCCGAGGATAAGAACCACTGCATCTGGGTAACCACAAGCCGTGGTGTGAGCCGTATTGTGATACAGCGTAACCACGAGGACGGTGTGAACAACTACGGTCTGTACAACTACAGCACAGCCGATGGTTTGCAGAGCAACGAGTTTAATACCGGTGCTATCCTTACCAAACAGGATGGCGAAGTATTGCTGGGCGGACTGTATGGTGTGAACTGGGTACTGCACAGAGATGGTGCCGAGAAGGAGGACCTGCCACGTGTGATGCTCACCCAGCTGTTTATTGGCGAAGAAGAGATTATTACCGGTCATGAGTATCATGGCAAGGTGATACTTACTCAGGCTCTGAACGAAACCAGCCGTATCGATCTGGCTCACAACCAGAACACATTCAGCATCAAGTTTGCTGCTGGTAACTACAACCAGAGCGAGCGCCTGCAGTTTATGTACTGGATGGAAGGTCGAGACGAGGACTGGCATCATGGTGACGCGCTGTCGCATGGTGTAAACTTCAACAACCTGTCGGCAGGAAAGTACTATCTGCACGTAAAAGCCATCAACGCCGAGGGTGCAGTAAGTAACCAGGAGCGTGTGCTTGAAATCAACGTAGAGCGCCACTTCCTGCTGTCGTGGTGGATGATAACAGCCTATCTGATTGTGCTGGCAGTAATCATCTATTTCTGGCGCATAGGTATCAATCAGCTTAAAGCCATCAAGCACCGTAAGGAGGCTGTGATTAAGGAACTGCAGTTGCAGCGCGAGGAAATTAAGGCTGCGAGCGACGACTTGCGACAGCCTATGGCTCGTATGACCTCGATCATCGGTAACCTGTCGGAGAAAGAGAAAACGCTTGAGGAGAAAGAGCAGCTGAATGCCCTGCACTCGCAAATGCTGCAGATTATCACACGTGTGGCTGATATGCAGATGAACCTGGAACACCCAGAGGAGCGCGCTAAGAATATGGTTCAGGACCGTCTGACCATCAACAGTAAGGGTGAGATTGAGTTGCCAGAGATTGCCAGCGACGTTCTGACATCAGAATCTACTCACTCACGTGCTGCTATCGACTCGCCTACCTCGAAGTTCACCGTTATCATGATTGATGACAACGAGGAGTTCCTGGAGTTTGCTGGTGCACGACTGAGATTTGTTTATAACTTCCACGTTTATAACGACATTGAGAAAGCAGCCGAGGATCTGGAGCAGATTAAGTGCGACCTGGTGGTTTGTAAGCAGGATATGTTTGGTATGACTGGTAGCGACCTGTGTAACCAGTTGAAGACCAACTACGCTACTCAGAACATGAAGTTTATCCTGATGACCGACACCGTACTGACACCTCAGGATATGCGCTCGAAGAATATCACCCTGAGTGCCGATGACTATCTGGCCAAGCCATTCAACATGCAGGAGGCCACGATGCGATTCAATAAGGTACTGGGATTGGGTGCCGTACAGATGGACAGCAACCTGATTGAGGGTGCGGAGACACGCCGACTGGAAGGCCAGAGTAGCAGTATGACCACAGCTACTGAGACAATGGATGCTGGCGAGATAAGCGCCACTGCACTGACCGAGGTTAGTGCCGACGACCCCATGAACAAGGTAGACACAGTGGTTAAGAACCCGCGCAGTCAGGCAACAACCAGCAACCTGCCTGAGGGTATCAAGGGCATCGACGACGAAGAGGAAGGTGGCGGTAACGACTTCTCGATGATGGACGCTATGGACCTTCAGCTGCTGAAGAACATCGAGCAATACGTATTACAGAATATGAGCCGCGGACAGATTAGTCTGGAAGAGATGGCCAATGCCATGGGAATGGGACGTGTACCTTTCTTCCACCGTGTACGCAGCCTTACAAGCAAAACACCAGCAGAACTCGTGAGAGACATGCGACTGAAACACGCCTGCATTCTGCTGAAGCGCACTAATATTAACATGAGTGAGTTGGCGTCGAACATTGGATTTATGACTGCCGAGAACTTCATCAATATCTTCAAGGAGAAGTTCGGCATGACGCCACTCGAATACAGATTGAAACATCGTAAATGATATCAAGTAAACTACATCAGACAGGAATAGCCACCATGCTATTCCTGCTGATTTCTCTGATTGGAAAAGCTCAGACAAGCGACTCGCTGATAGTGAGCCAAATGAAAACTGTTGGTATTAACTTCTACCCACATAACGAGGTACAACTGATTATGTCGGGTAAGGATAAGTTCGACCTTTTGTTCGAGGATATCCGACAGGCCAAGAGCAGTGTACACCTTGAGTATTTTAATTTTCGCAACGACTCGATAGCCTCGCTGCTGTTCGACATACTGCGTGAGAAGCGCAAGCAGGGTGTTGAGGTACGTGCGCTGTTCGACGGGTTTGGTAACGACTCGAACAACCAGCCACTGAAGAAACATCACATCAAGAGTCTGCGTGCCGACAGCATCGACATCCACGAGTACGACCCAGTGCGTTTTCCCTGGGTAAACCACATTTGGCCTCGCGATCATCGTAAGATAGTAGTGATCGACGGTCGTATTGCCTATACAGGCGGTATGAACGTGGCCGATTACTATATTGTGGGCACCAAGCAGGTGGGCGAATGGCGCGATATGCATTGCCGCATTGAGGGACCTGTAGTTAACGAGCTGCAGGATATCTTTGCCCGTATCTGGCAGAAGGTAACCAAGGAGCAGTTGAACGATCCCAAATACTATCAAGGTCAGGACAAAGGCGACAAGATGGTTGGTATCGCTAATCGCGAGCCAAACAAAACCAATAAGATCATGCGCCAGTTCTATATCTCGGCGCTCGACGATGCACAGGATTCCATCCAGATTATCAACCCCTACTTTACACTCACGCCATCAGTAAAAAAGGCTATTCACCGTGCCATCAAGCGTGGGGTAAAGGTCGACATCCTAGTATCGGCCAAGAGCGATATACCCTTAACGCCCGATGCTGTATTCTATAACGTTCACAAGCTGATGAAGAAGGGTGCCAACATCTGGCTGTATCAGCCTGGATTCCACCACTCAAAGATTATGATGGTGGATGGCCAATTCTGCACCGTGGGCAGTACCAACCTGGATGCACGCAGCCTGCGATACGACTACGAGGTGAATGCGCTGATTATTAACAAGCAGGTTACCAAGGAACTGCAGGATATGTTTATACGCGACACCAAGAAAAGCGTGCTGTTAACGCCCGACGAGTGGAACAAGTTCCGTACAGGCTGGCAGAAATTCCGTGGCTGGTTTGCCCAATTATTTACCCCATTTATGTAAGCACTCATGAACAGAAACACCGTCATATCTATTGCAAAAGGTTTAGCCATCATCCTGATGGTGATAGCTCATGCCGAGGCTCCAGGCTGGCTGTGCCGATTCATTTTCGAGTTTCACATGCCGCTGTTCTTTATCACCGCAGGCTACTTCTTCTCGTTGAAGTACCTGAACGATGAAGCCACGTTTGTAAAAAAGCGCATAAAGGGCCTTTATATCCCCTTTGTTAAATGGAGTGTGTTCTTCTTGCTTATACATAATCTGATGTTCAAGATTGGTATCCTGAACGAGATGTATGGCAACGAGATGGGCGGTGTTACCCACCCTTACAGCTGGCACCAGATGCAGCAGAACCTATGGACTATCTTTACCTCAATGGCAGGATACGATGCATTCCTATGTGGTGCGTTCTGGTTCTTCCGTGGGTTGTTCGTGGCCAGCATCTTATACCTTATTATATATAAGGTGCTCGACAGCACGATATCATCCGTACGTTACAAGAAAGCCATCCCCTACCTCATCTGCGTCATCATGCTGCTGCTGTGCGGATGGAAAACCTACGAGGGACTGAGGGTGCTGACACTGATACAGGGCGGTTATCGCGATATGATGGGCTGCTTCTTCTTTGGTTGCGGTTTTATTTTCCGACAGTATGCCGAGAGCTATCAGGCAGCTATCAAGCGCTACTACGCCATCTTCTGGACCACCATTGTGTTCGGTGTAGTTGTGTATCTGTTCTCGCACTACCTAACAGCCAACATGAACTGGCGCTCTACCTATACCCAGTTCCTGTCGCTGCCTGTACCAGCCATTCTGGGATTCCTGATGATGTACAACATCAGTATGCTGCTTGACAAGAAAGATAACTGGCTGAAACGATTCCTGGTATATACGGGCGACCACACGCTGAATATCTTTATCTTCCACATTGTAGCCTACAAGGTGGTTAGCTTGATAAAGATATGGTACTACAGCTTGGATATCCGTCAGATAGGTTGCCATATGGTGATACACCACAACTCGCAGCACGACGCGTTCTGGGTGCTCTACACCATTGCAGGTGTAGGCTTACCATTATTGGGTACGTGGCTATCTGAAAAGTGGAAGATTAAGCGTTGTAAACGTCAACCCAGTCAATCATCATCTGAATCTCACGATCAGTAACGCCCTTCATCTCCAACAGGTCACTTTCTTTGTAAATGATGCTGTGAAGAGTCGCCCAACGCTCGTCCTTGGGCTTGGCATTTGTAACGTATGAACGGAAACAGTTGGCAGCATCGTCGATCTTACCTGTAAACCACAGATAGAAACCATAGTTAATGCTGTCGCTATCCTCAGGGTTCTCTTGTGCCAACAGCTGATCGTACAGGCGACCTGCCTGTTCGTACTTGCCATCGCCGGTAAGCGCCCAAGCCAACACACGCACCACATGCAGGTTATCGGCATCCTCGAAGTTCAGGCGAAACAGAATCTGTTCGGCCTCTTCAAAACGACACAGATTGGTAAGACAGATGGCCTTGTTTAGCTGATACGATTTCTTATCGGCATTCATCTCCAGCAGCTGGTTATAGGCATCGAGTGCTTTCTCGTAATCCATATGTTTAAACCAGATACGGGCCAAGCCTAATAAGGCACGTTCGCTCTGAGGATTCAGCTCAAGCGCCTTACGATAGCTATCCTCTACATTATCACCCAGATAGCCCTTCAGCATATAGTAATCGTAGTCGTGATACTTCTCCTCAAACCAGTTTGCTAACAAGTCCTTAGCATAATTCTTCTGGTTACGTTTAATCAGAAAAGCTACAACTTCCTTGAAATGAGCCTGTATATCGGTATTATCAAATGCGGTTCGGGTAATGAACATGCTCTGGAACGAATCCTTCTCGAAAACGTTCTTAAACTCGTTGCGGAGCGGATTAAGACGGAAGAAACGGAACATGTCCTGCAGATAGATACGACGGATATAAGCAGGGGTACTCATCTCCTCGGTTCCTAACTTCTGATACATCACGGCCTCGCCACGATCCAGCATCTGACGTACATTTTCGGGAATACCATTCAGCACAGTCTCGAAGGCCAGCAGGAACGAATACTTATCGCTATTGCAGAACGGGCCAAACTCAAGAATGCTCGACAGGAACTTAACGTTGCCATACTTATCCCATGTGTGTGCTACACCTGGATGATCGGTAAAGAACGGTGTGAACCAGTTAGAAATCTCGTTAAAGAACGGATATCGCTTCATCTGCGAAAAACCTCCAAAGTACACATCGCTACCCTGTTTCTGCATGTCGATCATACGATGGAAGGTGTTCTCAAGTTTTTCAAACTCCTGCTCTTCGGCATCAGGATGCAGAATATCATTCAGGATATTCTCCTCGTCCTGTTCCTGCTCGTCTCTATGCTGCATCTTCTGCTGATTCTTAAGCAGCTCGGGCATAATTTCCTTCTCGATGGTGTTGCGATCCTCATCGGCACTCAGGCAATAGAAGAACTGCTCCTGCAGCTCAATCAGTTCCTTCATGCAGTTGGGGTTCTGTACGGTTTGCTCAACCAGTGTTCGCATCTCAGGGAAGAGGAATTCCTCTAACTCGTTATCGAGCGAGAACACCCAACCAAACAAGGCTCGCTGGCGCACATATTCATCGGTCGACTGCTGGTACACATGAATAAGCGTACGGAACTTAACCATATCGTAGCAGTTCATGGATGCTAACGTGATAGCACTTACAATGAGCTGCTGGTCGGCAGAATCAACGGTGGGCGACAACAACAGCTGCTCGATAGACTCACCCTGTCCGTCGGTCCATAAGTCGGCAGTCAGAATGTGGGCAAAAAGCTCGGTCATCAGCTGTGTATGCTGCTGGTGCATCGCTTTGCGGCGCTCCTTAACGGTGTGCTGAGGTTCCAGTTCCAGCAAGGCGATATCAGACACGAACTTCTCTAACTGTTCGCGAACCACCTGTACCGACCAGTCGCGCGGACTCAGATGCGCCTTCATAAAGAGCGATGCCATCAGGGGCGATTGCAGCACGCGGGCATTAGTCATCACATTGGCATAAAGCACATACATACGGTGCAGCAGCTTATGGTAAAGCTGTGGAAGTTCCGGGTCTTTGTATCCTTTACGCCAATAGTCGATCATCATCTGATAATCGGTTTTGATGGCAAACAATCGGTCGGAATTTATCTGGTGCGGATGGGCAGCCAGATAATTCTCCATATCCTTGATAGCGCACATCAGGTCCTTTCCCTCGAGTGCACCCAATACATTATTTAAAGTATCGTCTCTAAACATGTGTTACTTCTTCTTTTTTTCAAGCCAGTTCTTAGCGCGGTCGATGTCTTTTTGTCGTGGTGCCTGATAGGTAAACTTCAGCGAATCGGGCAAGGCACTGATGGCCTGAGGTGTTAAGCCGTAGTACTTTTTCAGTATCTCCTTGTAGTGGGTAACACCAAAGTGGTTAATCGAGTCGCAAGCCTGCTTGTAACCCTTCATAAACACCTCCATCTGATGCTGGCGGGTCTTATCGTCCATATTCTTGGTGCGGAACACAAGGGCACCCATCTGCATATCCTCCTTACGGGTGTCGAGCAGCACGTGGTGCTTCTTCAGCAAGGCCTGACTGGCCTGTGGCTCTGTAAGCAGCATGGCATCCATCTCGTTGTTCTCAAGCATTTTCAGACGGATGTTCACATCGTTAATCTGTATGCGGAACACGCGCTCTGGAGCCAGCTTGGCACTATCCACAGCTATGTCGCCCAGCATGTCGGTAACCGAGTAACGGGTCATGGCCAGCATCTTATCGTCGAGATGCTTAAAGTTGGTGATACGCAACTGGCGCTGACTCAGCATCAGCCAATAGGCATTGGTAGCAGCGGCATATCGCAGGGGTGTGCCCTCCTTTATCATCTTCTCGGCACGCACCAAGTCGGTAATGGCACCTTCGGCACGACCACGAATCAGGGCTGTATCAATATCCATCTGGGCGGTATATCGTTTCAGGCGGATGTCAACGGCTGTATCAAACATATGGCGTTCCTTGGCCACAAACACAGGCAGACAATCCAATGTGGGCATGACGGCAATCTTGAGTGCAGCCGAATCCTCACGCCACAACTTCAAACGCTGCTCACGCGAGAGGCGTTTGGTTTCTTCGTACGACTGCCCGCAAGCAGCGAGCATTACGAGAGCTATGAATGCTAAAACTAATTTCTTCATAATCGAGTGCAAAGGTACAATTTTTTTTTTAATTTTCAATTTTCAATTATCAATTTTAAATTATTATTATTACCTTTGCACACAATATGGCAAAAGATAAGATAGCATACGTTTGTTCCAACTGCGGACAGGAATCGCCTAAGTGGATTGGCAAGTGCCCTGCCTGCGGACAATGGAACACGTTTAAGGAGATAAAAGTAGCTCCCAGTTCAACCCCTAAAACGGCTGCAGCAAGGGGCGGTTTAAGCGCGGGCACATCAGCCCAGTCGTCGGCTTTGCATGCAGGTAAGGTGCTGCGATTGCGCGACATCAGTTCAAAGGACGACCCACGTATCGACATGCACGATGCCGAACTGAACCGTGTACTGGGTGGCGGATTGGTGCCTGGAAGTATCGTGCTGCTAGGTGGCGAGCCTGGTATCGGCAAATCAACCCTTTCGCTACAAACGATGCTGAACATGCCCGAGAAGAAGATTCTATACGTGAGCGGTGAGGAAAGCGCCCATCAGCTAAAGATGCGTGCAGAACGACTGGGTGGCGAAAACGAGAACTTCCTGCTACTTACCGAGAACTCGCTCGAAACTATCTTCGACCATATTAAAGAGGTACAGCCCGAACTGATTGTGATCGACTCGATACAAACCATCTCTACCGAGGATGTTGAGTCGAGTGCAGGCTCTATCGCACAGGTGCGCGAGTGCGCTTCAGCCCTACTCCGTTTTGCCAAAACCAGCGGTGTGCCCGTAATCCTGATTGGTCACATCACCAAAGAGGGCACCTTGGCAGGTCCTAAAATCCTCGAGCATATTGTGGATACAGTTATCCAGTTCGAAGGCGACCAGCACTATATGTACCGCATTCTGCGCAGCATCAAGAACCGCTTTGGTTCTACAGCCGAACTGGGCATCTACGAGATGCTGCAGAACGGATTGCGACAGGTATCGAACCCATCCGAACTGCTACTCACACAGGATCGCGACGGCCTTTCGGGCATCGCCATCACATCGGCCATCGAGGGTATTCGTCCGTTCTTAGTCGAGACGCAGGCCCTTGTTTCAACAGCCGCCTACGGCACCCCTCAGCGTTCGGCCACAGGCTTTGATCAGCGCCGACTGAACATGCTACTGGCTGTGCTTGAAAAGCGCGTGGGCTTTAAGCTGGCACAGAAGGATGTGTTTGTGAATATTGCAGGCGGACTTCGTGTTACCGACTTGGCGATGGACCTGAGTGTGATTGCGGCTGTGCTCTCATCTAATGTTGATACACCTATCGAGTCAGGTTGGTGCATGGCAGGCGAGGTTGGACTGAGTGGCGAGGTGCGCCCTGTCAACCGTATCGAGCAGCGAATTGCCGAGGCCGAGAAGCTCGGATTTACCGATATGATTATCCCCAAATACAACCTTCAGGGCTTCGATAAGAATAAATATTCAATCCGTTTGCACCCTGTAAGAAAGGTGGAAGAAGCCCTACGTGCAATCTTCGGATAACAATTTGCTATACTTTTGAACATTTTGCTTACATAATTGATAGTTGAGCGCAAAAAAGAATTAAATAATCAATGTTCAATGTTCAATGTTCAATGTTTTTTAGTAACTTTGCAGTCGCATTTTAAAATGAAGTTTTTCACATTATTAAATATTTAAATTATGACTATCAACGAATTCAACTTTGCCGGTAAGAAGGCAATCGTACGTGTAGACTTCAACGTACCCCTCGATGAGAATGGTAAGATCACAGACGACACCCGTATCCGTGGTGCCCTGCCTACCCTGAAGAAGATTCTGGCTGATGGTGGTGCTACTATCATTATGAGCCACATGGGTAAGCCCAAAGGTAAGGTAGATGCTAAGAAGTCACTCGGTCAGATCCGCGAGGCTGTTGAGAAGGCTCTGGGTGTTCCCGTTGCTTTCGCTCCCGACTGCGCTAAGGCTGCTGATGCTGCTAAGGCTCTGAAGATGGGTGAGGCTCTGCTGCTCGAGAACCTTCGTTTCTATCCAGAGGAAGAGGGTAAGCCAGTAGGTATCGACAAGGCTGATCCTGCATACGACGAGGCTAAGAAGGCTATGAAGGCCAGCCAGAAGGAGTTTGCTAAGACTCTCGCTTCTTACGCTGACTGCTACGTAATGGATGCCTTCGGTACAGCTCACCGCAAGCACGCTTCTACTGCTGTTATCGCCGATTACTTCGACGCTGACAACAAGATGCTGGGTCTGCTGATGGAGAAGGAGGTTCAGGCTGTTGACGCCGTTCTCTCTAACATCAAGCGTCCTTTCGTTGCCATCATGGGTGGTTCTAAGGTATCTTCTAAGATCGGTATCATCGAGAACCTGCTCGGTAAGGTTGATAAGCTCATCCTCTGCGGTGGTATGACATACACCTTCGCTAAGGCTCACAACGGTGAGATTGGTGATTCAATCGTTGAGCTCGACAAGCTGGATGTAGCTCTGGGTGTTGAGGAGCTGGCTAAGAAGAACGGTGTAGAGCTCGTTCTGGGTTCTGACTGCACCGCTACTAACGGTCTCGACTTCGGCACTATGAGTGTTAAGGAGGGTGCACAGATCATCAACTGCCCTGCTAACAACGTACCTGCTGGTTTCGAGGGTGTTGACGCTGGTCCTGAGAGCCAGAAGGCATTTGCCGAGGCTATCAAGGGTGCTAAGACCATCCTGTGGAACGGTCCTGCTGGTGTATTCGAGTGCGACGCTTTCACCGCTGGTTCACGTGCTATCGGCGACGCTATCGCTGAGGCTACCAAGAACGGTGCATTCTCACTGATTGGTGGTGGCGACTCTGTAGCTTGTGTAAACAAGTTCGGACTTGCTGATCAGGTATCTTACATCTCAACTGGTGGTGGTGCTCTGCTCGAGGCCATCGAGGGTAAGGTTCTCCCTGGCGTAGCTGCTATCAAGGGTGAGTAAAAATCAGACACGATTCGATTTTTAAATAACCAATCAATGGCCGTTCTGCTTCACAGCAGGCGGCCATTATGCTTTTAACATGCCTTGGTCGGCACAAGTCAAGAAAATCACCAACACCGAAATGATATGGTATGGCCCCCTCACTGGCAAAACTATCAAACTAAAAAGACAATGAATAAAAGATTTTTAATTATTACTATCCTTGCGGCAGGACTGACCAACACCAGCTGGGCCGACAAACAAGAGAAGCTTGCATCGCCTAACGGCAAAATCGTAGCCAACATCAATATTGGCAAAGAGTTAACTTACAGCGCCTCGTTCAACGGCGAACAGATTCTGAAAGATTGCCCCCTTAGCTTGCAAGTTGGACAGGAATTATTGGGTGTAAACCCAAAGTTAAGCAACACAAAACGTACTAAGATTGATGAGCAGATACGACCTGTAGTGCCTTTAAAACAGACCGTAGTGCCCAACAAGGCAAATGCCTTGACGCTCAACTTCAAGGGCTACTGCGTAGAGTTCAGAGCCTACGACAACGGTGTGGCCTATCGCTTTATTATAAATAAGAAAGGTGTTGTAGATATCGTGAGCGAAGGCATTAACTACCATCTGCCCAAAGCCTTCGAGGCTCACATCTCGAAGACTCGCAACTTCAACACCTCGTACGAACAGCCTTACACGCACATCAGCACAGCTCAGTATAAGGCCGACGACGAGATAACCTATCTGCCAGTACTGCTCGAAAGTCCCAAAGGCACCAAGGTACTTATCTCCGAGAGCGATGTGCGCGACTATCCCCACACTTTCCTTAAGAGCACGGGCGCCAATGGTTTTACAGCCGTTCATCCCAAATCGCCCGAAACATGGGAGCCACGTGGCGACCGAGGTTGGACCATCACCAAAGAGCGCAACTGCATTGCCCGTA
Source organism: Xylanibacter ruminicola 23 (assembly GCF_000025925.1). Classification (NCBI taxonomy): domain Bacteria; kingdom Pseudomonadati; phylum Bacteroidota; class Bacteroidia; order Bacteroidales; family Prevotellaceae; genus Xylanibacter; species Xylanibacter ruminicola. Next base: position 1,969,273 of record NC_014033.1, read on the forward strand.
CCAGCGGACAGCGCAGCCTGCCCTGGCGTTTTGCCGTTATCGGCAACGATGCCACGATAGCTGCCAACCAGATGGAACTGGTGCTGGGCGGCAAGTGCGAACTGCAGGATGTATCGTGGATTAAGCCCGGACAGGTTAACTGGGACTGGTGGAACCACTGGACAGTATGGGATGTGGACTTTGAGTCGGGCATCAACAACGCCACCTACAAATACATCATCGACACAGCCTCAAAGTTTGGCGTAGAGTATGTGCTACTCGACGAAGGTTGGAACAAACGCGTAGAAGATCCCTTTACCTACAGCGACAATATCGATGTAAAGGAGCTGGTAGAGTATGGTGCCCAGAAACATGTAGGTGTCATCCTATGGCTGGCGTGGCTCACCGTTGAGCAGCATCCCGCCCTTATTAAGCATTACGCCGATATGGGCGTGAAGGGACTGAAGATCGACTTTATGGACCACAGCGACCAGTGGATGGTGAACTTCTACGAGCGAACAGCCCGCGAGTGTGCCAAGCATAAGCTGCTGGTTGATTTTCATGGCTCGTTCAAGCCAGCAGGGTTAGAGCAGCGCCTGCCAAACCTTATCTCGTACGAGGGTGTGCGTGGCTTGGAACAAGGCGGAGGATGCAGCCCCGAAAACAGCATCTGGCTGCCATATATGCGCAATGCCGTTGGCGCTATGGACTTTACGCCAGGCTCAATGCAGAATGCTCAGCCCGAAGACAATCATGGTACAGGCTCGCTACCGATAGGCGGTGGCACTCGTGCTTATCAGATGGCCCTTTACGTGTGCTTTGAGAGCGGACTGCAGATGCTGGCCGACAGTCCTACCCGCTATCTGCGCGAACAGGAGTGCACCCAATTCATAGCCTCGGTACCCACCACATGGGACGAAACCCGCGTATTGGCTGCCAAGGCAGGCGATTACTACGTAGTAGCCAAGCGCAAAGGTGCAAAATGGTTTGTAGGCGCCATCACAGGCAGCAAGCCGCAGGATATCACTATCAGTCTCGACTTCCTGACTCGTCCTGCCATGCTCACCTCCTTCCGCGACGGACGCAACGCCCATCGCATCGCCGTAGATTACAAAAAGGAGACTCAGGAGGTGAATCCTGCCACCACGCTCACCCTCCATCTGGCACGCAACGGCGGCTGGTGCGGCTCGATAGAATAGCACTAACTAACAGTTTTAAGATTACATATCTAAAATTATCTCCGCCAAACTTGTTTTTTTCGGATATTCTTTTTATCTTTGTGCCCAAGAAAAAAAACAATCTAATATTAATCCTATGAAAAAGGATATCCTAATAGCCGGTAGCCTATTGCTGACAGGCTGTGCCGACATAACAAACAATGTGGCAGAGAGTTTTAATAACAACCTGATTGCAGAAAACCGCTATCAGATGATTCTGGATGGCCTGCAGGTAACACTCATCATCACCCTTTGCGCCACGATTCTCGGCACACTATTAGGCGGACTGGTGTGTTGGATGCGCATGAATCGCCACAAATGGCTGCGACACATAGCCAGCGCGTATATCGACCTGATGCGAGGCACCCCCGTACTGGTGCTGCTCATGCTGATGTACTATGTACTAATGGCGCCAATAGATGCCACTGGCATCGTGGTAGCCATCGTGACCTTTGCCCTGAACACCGCAGCCTACATCAGCGAGATGCTGCGCACCTCCATCCAAGGCATTGACCGAGGACAGACGGAGGCTGGACTGGCATTGGGCTACACACAACGACAAACATTCATCAGAATCATACTGCCACAGGTAGTCAAGGCTGTCATGCCCGTCTATCAGGGCGAGGTAATAAGTCTGCTGAAAGGCACAAGCATCGTGGGCTACATCGCTGTGAACGATATGACACGAGCATCCGACCTGATACGCTCACGCACCTTCGACGCCTTCTTCCCGCTCATCGTCACAGCCATCATCTACTTCCTGATAGCCTGGCTCATCGGCCAACTGCTCACTGCGCTGCTGCAACGACAGCGGACCAAAGCCACAGCTGCAGCCGTCATGCTGACCCTGTCGGGGCTTGTGGCCTACGTGCCTTCGATACTAACAGATGCGCAGGCAACGACAGCAGACACAACCGACGCACCACCAGCCATCAAGGCACTATCGGGCAAGCGCGTAGGTGTCATCATCGGCAGTATCCAAGATATTGCAGTAAGCACGATGGCGCCCGATGCCGACATACTGCGCATGACCACCACCACCGACATGATGGCTGCCCTAGAGAACGGCAAGGTGGATGTGGCAGGCAGCGAGAGCCTCACACTGATATTCAACAAGGAACTGGCTGACAAGGTTGACTCCGTAGGAGCCGGACTTACACCGATTCCTATTGGCGCATGCTTCAACCAGAAAAATACTGAGCTGCAGCAAGACTTCAACAGTTTCCTGGCAGAAATCCGACGCGACGGCACCTATCTGAAAATATTCGACCGCTGGCAGAAATCCGACAATCCGTCGGCTATGGACATTCCACAGCAGCGCGGCACTGGGCGCACCGTGCGCATAGCCACCTATCCTGCCATGCCTCCCTTCAACTTTATCAACTCCGGCAAACCATCGGGCCTGGAAATCGACCTGCTGACAGAGTGGGCCAACCGCCGCAACTGGCAACTGGAATTCCTGGTAATGGACTTTGCCGCTCAGATACCCGCTGTACAGACAGGCAAGGCCGACATGGCCATGGGTGCCATCAGCATCACCGAAGAGCGACAAAAACAGGTACTCTTCTCCAATGGCTACATCGAGTCGCACATCGTGCTGATCACACGCAAGAATGAAGCATCAATTATCACGAATCCGTCATACTCTTCCAGCACAGAGCACCCCACGAGCCCCTGGCCGTGGATGGTAGCAATACTTGTCATTGCCGGTTGCGGGGATTGGTTCATCGTTCGCCGCAAGCGCTACAGCCAGCGGCAGCCTACTACCAACGCACTGGAGCAGCCGAAGGATGAGAAGGAGGCCGTCATCAGCATCGCCCACATGAAGAAGAGCTATGGCACGTTTGATGTGCTGCGCGACATCAACCTTGATGTGCATCGGGGCGAAGTGATCTCTGTCATAGGGCCATCCGGCACAGGTAAAAGCACCTTCCTGCGCTGTCTTAACCTCCTTGAGCAGCCTACTGGCGGGAGCATTCTCATAGGTGGAAACGACATACTGGAACGCAATGCCGACGTGCCGCTATTACGG